>CANMVX010000083.1 GCA_947501115.1 Haliscomenobacteraceae bacterium | reverse complement strand
TGTTGCAGTTTCAAAGTCAATAGCTATAAAATCCATACTTTTTTATGTTAACGAAATTTGAATTAATAATCCTATAAATTGAATTAGTAAAAACTCAAGAGATTCAGAATAGCAAGATCCCAATGGTAATTAAATAAATTTATAAGTCTAGCTCTTTCCAAAAGTCATCTTCGTGAATGATAAGTATTTCAGCACTTTTAATATTATTTAAATTTTTAGCTTTTTCAATTTTTCTACCATAAGAAGCAAAAGCCCACGCAGGATTGCCCATGTCACCAACCATCAAATATTTTGTTTTGGGTGATACGCCATCTACATATTTGCCACCATGCTCATTAATAATTTCTATAATTTTATCTCGTGAAACGTTTCTTGAAGATTTTCCTGTAAAACTAAATTGGTTTTCAATGATTTCAACTTTCAATACCTTACTATAATAGGAATGATTGCTTGAAACTTCCTTAGTTTCTGAATCTATCTGAGTTTGGATGTCCTCGTTATTAATAAAGATAAAATCATTAAAATAACTCTTCAACAATAGTCTCTCTTCATCAATCTTTGAATCTTCTAATACTTCACTTAAAATATTCACTATTTTATCATAAGGAAAATAGGTTGACAAATGTTGATTGTTTTCAAGCCAATTAGCCAATGAGTATATCTCAGAGTCTAACAGTTCACCATCAGCCATTATACCATGCAAAATTCCATTTAGTATCTGAAGGTCTGAACTAAAGGTTTTATAATATGAAAATTCATCTTTATGAATTTCACAAAGCCATTTAATATCTTCAATCGTTTCTAAACAAAAGTCATCGGAATCTGTCAAAAGAGACTGTATATTACTTATTACATCTCTAAACGGATTAGAGTGCATCAAATGTTGATGATTTTCACACCAACTTTCAAGTTCCCTAATTTCATTATCATTTATTTTGTTATCCATTGCTATACCCTCCACGATACCGCAAAGAGTATTGAAAGCTTTATGTGCTACAGCTTTTGAAGTATATCTTCTATAACCCAAATCTTCAAGATTTTCCATTTACCTTATTTTTTGCACTATCTATTAATTTTTTGACACTTACATTTTCATCATAACTTAATGCTAATTCAAAAGCGTGAATTGCATTTTCCAATTCATTGATTACCAAATATCTTTTACCAATATCCTTATACAGTTCTCCTATTTTTGATTTGCTTAAATCCTTGTTGTCTATTGAAACTTTCCACTCTATATATCCTTTGACATGCTGTTCAATGTGATAAATAGCTTTAGATGGCAGATTAAGTTTATCATAAAGAACTGAAATCTAAATGTGAGGAATATACCTGTCTGCAAAAGCCAAAGCTTCAGAATAAAGGAGGTAAGTCTCTATCGCTTGCTGAAAGTTGTTTTCTTTTTCATATTTCATTCCTAACCAAAATAAATCGTATCTCTTGTCAATATCTTTAAATTCAGTATTCATAACGTTGAATTAGTTATTATGGATAAAAAGCTAATTTTTATAAAGGTAAAAATAATATGATTAAAAAGTAAATGCTGATAATCATTGTTACATGGATTATCAGAAAAGTTTACAAAGCAGATCCTGTGAAATTAAGTTTAGCCCTTAAAAAATTAGGGAACTTAGCGAAACTACCTGTATTCAATCCACCAAATATTGCCCAGTCTCCTTTACTTCGAATGTTTGCAAAACCATTATTATCTACCCCTCTTTCATAAATGTTTTTTGAAAGTTCGGTTTCAGTTGCCACCAATTTTTCACGAGCCTGTAATCGTTCATTCAAACGAATTCTTTCTTCAAGTAACTCTTGCTTTCTAGTTTGAATTGCAAAGTAGCTTTGTGCAAATGCGATTTGTTCTTTTTTTGGATCCCCATTTTGGGCAATGAGATAGCAAGCATACCTGGTAAGCATGATATCATCAACTTCACGCTTCCCACCTTTCCCAATTTCTATCATTTTGGTGACGTCAACGAAATGTTCCAGAACAGCTTCACCTATGGTGCTACAGCTTTCCTTTGCCTTTTCTACCTCATTGATAAAATTACGCCAGTCAGAATAGCCAAGGAGGATTTGAAGTTCCCTGGCAAGCCAATATTCAACCCCATCTTATTCGTATGCTGACTCTTCAAATGATTTATTTAATTTAATAATTGTTTCCTTTTCCACACGGTATAATTTAGCTTCTAATTATTTCTCAAGTGATTCTTTTAAATAGGGTTGATCTCCATATTCAATTTTGCTAAGGATGGAAACATCAATAACAAAATGTTCCGCTACTTCCTTCAACGATATTTTGCGTTACTGTATATTCCGGTGATTGCTATAGTGCCACCTATTCCGGTGATAAAGGGTTCTTCGTCAATTTTGATGGAAATTTTATATTTGATTATTAATAAGAAAAATAGAAATGACTAAGATCCGGACTGATATTAATTGGAAACATCAATAAAAAGGGTGATATTGAAAATAATGTGAGCTTAAAATAAATGCATTCACCAAAATTGACGAAGAGCAGAATATGGTGCCACCTATTCCATTTATATTGTGCCATTATTAAGTGTTTATTAAATTAAAAAAAATGGTTTTCGGATTGATTTTTAGACCAATTCCGGTCGCTATTGTGCCATTAAGTGACAAACTGCTGAATTATTAATTCCAGTCGCTATTGTGCCAATTATGCATGATTTATTTATCCTCGTCAAAAAAAACATTGACGATGGCAGGATTAAGAATTAACATCTTGGAAATAAGACAAATTGATTCGTAACCTAGCGTGTGTTACGAAGATGGCGGGGCTATGCCCCTGCGTATTTACACGAAAGTAAACATCTACGAATAACCATTACGCTAAAAACGAAGACGTCCTCTTTAATCCTCAAAATCCAATAAAACCCGTCGAGAAGAAGACGCGAAGCATCGCGTCCCTACTATTTCGTTATCATTACCTTTCTTGTCTCAATGGCTTCATTCGAGGCTATGGTTACATAATAAATGCCCGAATAAAGGGTTTGTATGTCAAAATAAGCTATGGTCTGACCTTTACTTATTTCTGTCTGGTAAATCTTTCTTCCATTTGCATCCAGTAGGGTGACTTCCAAATCAGAGGGAACTAATCCGTTGACCTGTATGGCAATGAGATCTTGAGAAGGGTTCGGGAATACTTCTATCGATAATTTTTTTAGTTCATTTTCAGAAATAGCCGTAGTTGTCTTAGTATAAGTGGTCGTTGTTTCTGTTACACTGGTAACCGTACTTCCTGACTTTACGCCATAAAAGGAGGGGCCAATAACATAAGGAAATGCAGAGTTATGATTTGCATCGACGGTAGTGAAATAACAATAAATGCCTTTAGGATATTCAGGGGTTACACAAAACCGGCCATTATGGATATCCAGATAACTTGGGTCTGTCGGGCGTGAAACCCACTCATAGTCTTCGGCAAAAGAACCTAAAGGATAAGTGGTGCTTACTGGCGGTCCATCAGAAACATCGGTGCCATTGGCATGATGTGTTCTCACCGTGATATTTCGGAGTTGGTAACCCGATTTAATTCGTTTTATTCCACCCGTGCCATCTGCATTGGCGAAACCATAAGCTCCGTAAATGGGAAATCCGTCAATAGCATAACCTATTAGGGGAGAATGTTTTGTAGGGTCAATAGTATATAAGCCATCGGAGGCATAAAGATTACAAATAGTAGATAAAACCTTTAAATCGAGCTTGAAGGCACTCGGATTTTGATGGACATGATAATTAGTTCCTGCCGGGTGTCCCTTTGAGCAATCAAACCCTAATCGCTCATAAACGATAGCATCCCGGTTCCATGCCTGCGTTGTATTAGGGCCACCAGGACAAGCAGTCCTTCCTGGACCACCGCAAAAAGAATTCGTACTGATATTCCATGCAACGCCATCCCGATAGTCAAACATACTGATTCCATTAATGAAAATAGCCATGGTATTAAATCCTAATGACGTTTTTGTTCCCTTATTTTCCACTGGATTTAAAGGTAATTTATAGATAACTTTTTGATCACCTGCCTGATTAGGATTTCCATCCCCATTGAAGGGGCCTACGGGATAGGAGGGTATTCCTGTGGCGTTTATATACACCCAGTTAGTTGAATATCTGACTTGTTGACAATTAACTAATATCCCATTTGAAATAGCGGTTGAATTTCCGGAAACATAATAGCTACCCGTTTTGGTCGTATTTTGTAACCAAGATGTTATCACAGGATTAGTTTGCGCATATCCTTTAGAATATAGGGTTGCGACAAATAAAAATATAGAAAACAAAGGAAAAAGTAATTTCATAACAAGGATTTAATTTGCGATTTTGCAAAAATAATATTTATTTTATTTTATAGTATTTATTATTCTTATCAAATACAAAATCAGCATCATTTAAAGTAAGTAAAAAAGCGATGATATCTGCCTTTTCATTTGAAGTCAATGGTATTTTTTGTTCCGTATAATGGTTCAATACTTCCCGAAGGGTCTTGAATCTGCCATCGTGCATATACGGATAACTGTAGGAGAGATTCCTTACACTGGGTATTTTAAAATGTAAACTGTCTTTCGTTTGGCCTGTAACTTGCCATCGTCCAAAATCATTAAGCGTGGTGTCCACTGGAAGGCCGTTATTAGCAAATTGATAACTGGAAAATAAGGGCTCCTGGTGGCAGGTGTTGCAATTTTTTTTAAATAACAAATATCCATTATTCTCCTGTAAGGTAAATGAATCCTTTCCCATTTTGACCTTATCATATTTTGCATTGGCTGAAACTAAGGTCAGCTGAAATTGTGTTAATGCTTTTAATACCTTGGCTCCAGTAATGGTTTTTTCACCAAATGCTTTTTGAAATAGCTCTTTATATGCATTCGATGCATTCAATGTAGAAACCACTTCATTAATGCTACTACCCATTTCACCAGGGTGAGAAATGGGCGCCAATGCCTGCATGTCAATATGGTTGATGGCTCCGTCCCACATAAATTCCTTTTGCCAGGCCAAATTAAATAAAGCGGGCGCATTTCTGGTGCCTATGGCATCGAAAATTCCGTGACTCAAATCGTGATCTGTATGGGCAAATGCATTGTAGGGCGAATGGCAGGAAGCACAGGAAATACTATTATCTTTTGATAAAATAGGGTCATAAAAGAGGATTCTCCCTAGTAAAATCTTTGTGCTGTCCAAAGGGGTCTTTTGAAAATCAAAGGTAGGATTTGGAAAATGATCAGGGTATGGAAGCCTGATATCTTTAATGTCTGTAAATGACATTAATCCAATCATAAAGGTTAGGAATATAATGGACTTTAAGGTCATTTTTTAATTTGAAATATTTGAGGGAATATATCTGCCAATGCTACCGCAGTGGGGCCAGGACTCATCATTTGGAAAATCTTTTGCCCGAATATTCGCTGGATGATTTTATCCAACGCAATCTCAATATTCAAGGTACTGCTTGTGACTACAGGTAGGATTATCTTTCTAAGGGTATTGTTCGGTGCCTGATAACCTCCCACGTGAATTTGAAATTTATTTTGTCGGGTTGGACAAGCTGGTGAGGTACCCTCCAGTTTAAAATGAATATAACCGCTTTGCCAAGACCAGTACATGCCATGAATAGGGTCTAAATCTCCTTCAAATACCCCTGCGGAATGCGTTAAACTGTCTATGCCTATATTAAAACGAATATTGTTAAATGCACCTGGTTCTGTCATTTCTTGAGAAATGAGTCCGCTTGTGGGTAACCCTGCATCAAAAAGATGATGTTGTTTCCCTACGTTGGCAACAAAAGTATCATCGTTAAATAAAGCTAATTCAGAAATATAAAATTTTAAGTTACTGATGGACAATGAAATATCTCCATATTGGTAGTTACTATCTAACACAATGGATGCATGGTCAATGGTTGGAACAAATGAAATGGACAATGCCTTTTGAGCATCCAATGTCAACGATGTAAAAAGGACGAATAAATGTAATATAGCGGTTTTCATTATAAATTCAGATAAAAAGCAGGTTAATATTATCCTCTCAAATGATAACCTTTTACCTTGGTAAAAGTTCTGATTCCGGCATGAGAAAGGGTTGAGCCAAAGCCCGATTGTTGCCTCCCACTCCAGGGTAAAGCAGCACTCACCCGATCGCAACAGTTCCAATATCCTGTACCTGTATTCAACTGGGACAGCAAATTTTCTGCCCGATCCCTTTGAACACTATAAACTGCGGCGGTAAGTCCATATACCGTATCTGCCATTAAATATAAGGCTTCTGCATCATTTTTAACAGACATGATGCCTATGATTGGGCCGAAAGATTCCTCTTTCATAACCATCATTTCATGGGTCACATTGGCCAGGACGGTAGGTTCAAAATAATAACCTGGTCTGTCCAATCTTTTTCCACCGGCTAATAGCACCGCTCCTTTTTGGAGGGCATCCTTCACTTGATTTTCCAGAAAATTGAGTTGACTTTCACGAGTTAATGCACCAAGATAAACGCCATCCTTTTTCGGGTCACCTATTTTCCAGGACGAAACTTCTTTCACAAATGCATCCAGATAAGCATCGTAAACTTTTTCATGGACATAAATGCGTTCCACAGCGCAACAACTTTGTCCATTATTGTAAAAGGCACCATCTGCCGTTCCTGCTGCAACAGCCTCCACATTTTCAACATCATCGGTAACATATAATGGATCTTTTCCGCCCAGTTCACATTGGCAGATGACCATTTTAGGCGCCACTTTGGTATAAATATATTGCCCTGTTTTGTATGAACCTGTGAAGAAATAGCCATCTAAAGGTAAGCGTAGCAGTTCTTCACCCGTTTCAGCTCCACCAAGCATCACCTGAAATACATTAGTGGGAATGCCAGCCTTTACCAATAACCGCTCTATTTCAAGACCCGTCAGACTGGCGTATTCCGATGGTTTGTAAGCCACCGCATTTCCCGACAAAAGTGCTGGAATGAATACGTTGACACCAACCAGATAGGGATAATTCCAGGCAGAAATATTGGCAATGACGCCCAATGGTTCATAACGAATCACTTCGGTAATATTCTCGTCTTGAAACATGACTTCGTCGGACAAATACTTTAAAGCATTTCCCGATAACCAGTTAATTCTTGAAATGGCCCCATTGATCTCATTTCGGGATTGTTGCAAAGGCTTTCCAACTTCTGAGGTAAGAATTTCTGCCAGTCTTTCTTTTTCCGCTTCCAATAAGTCGGCAAATGCTTTTATTTTACTTATTCTTTCGCCCAATGGAACTTTTGCCCATTCCTTCTGACCGTCCAAAAGCAGGTCATATTTCTTCTTAATGCTCGCAGGCTGGTCAACATGTAAGGAGGTCAATATTTGACCTGTAGCTGGATTTTTTATGTCCAATGTCATAAAATTAGTTTGCCTGATGGCGGTTAAAAAATCTTTTTTTATGTTCTCAGAAAAAGAATGGGTGCAGGATTCTGACATTCTTTCTGGGTGATATTGAACAGCCAATAAGTAACCCGTATCTGATGTATCTTTATATTCAATAGCCTCAATCACCCCGTCCTCTTCAGACCAGGCAACAGGGATTAAATTTTTACCAATATGTTCAGGATCAATAGCTTGGTGGTGGGCGCTATTCACTTTTCCATTTAACTGCTTCGTTATAGAATGAAAATAACTTCCTTCCAATACCTTTATATCATGTTCTTTATCCTTTCCGTCGGCTCGATGTTTATGATTTCCAGGCAAACCTAAATCCTGAATGAGTTTCCCACCCTCTAAAATATTAATCAATTGATGTCCGCGACAAATACCCAATATGGGAATTTTCATTCTTTTTGCATGATGATAAACCAAGGATTCAAAGAGATCTCTTTGGTGTTGAAAGTCAGAAGGAGCATTAGGATAGGGAGCAAAATGGGTATAACAAGCTGGATAAATGTCGATGCCACCGGTTAGCAAAACCCCATCGAGGGTCGCTAATAAAGGGAGGTCAAAATGTTCAAATGAAAGATGAACCAATTGGATATCTTCCCCTAAATCATTTGTGGTAAACCACTTAGGGTAAAAATCGTAGTTTGTCAACGTTTGCGTTATCCCTAATCTCTTCATTTTTTAAAAAGCCTTGGTATATAAATGTTTAAAATCGTCGCGACTTACTGGAATAGGATTATTTGGATGAGCAAAATCGGCGAAAGCCAGATCGGCAAGGGTATCAATGTGTTCTTCTTTCACACCAATGGCACTTAATTTTCCTGGAATACCGAGTTTTTCATTTAATTCTTTCAGCCATTGCACGACAGCAGCACCATTTTCCTCTTTAAGTTCTAAAGTACGGGCAATGCGTCGAAATTTCTCCTCGCAAGCGGGCACATTAAATTCCATGCCATAAGGTAGATTCACTGCATTGGCCAGTCCGTGATGTGTGTCGAGAAGAGAAGAAAGAGGATGTGCCAGGGAATGAACCACCCCTAAACCCTTCTGAAAGGCAATGGCACCCATCATGGAAGCTATTAACATATCACTTCTCGACGATACGTCGGGTTTATGGACTGCATTTTCAATAGCATTTTTAATTTTCAAGATACCTTCCAGGGCAATTCCTTCACAAATAGGATGACTCATTTTAGCCAGAAATGCTTCCATATTATGGGTCAGCGCGTCCATACCAGTAGCCGCAGTAACGGCAGCAGGCAAATCCATGGTTAATAAAGGATCTGCAAAGACAATATTTGCCAATAATTTGGGGGAAAAAAGAATGCGTTTCTGATGCGTTTCATCGTCGGCAATAATGGCGCTTCGGCCCACTTCGCTTCCCGTACCAGCTGTGGTGGGAATAGTTATAAAGGGAGGAACTTCATTGGTGACAAAAACGTCACCCCCAATAAGATCATCATATTTGAATAAATCTTCCCTATGATTTATACTCAGGACAATGGCTCTGGCAACATCAATGGCAGCACCGCCGCCTAATCCAATGATAGCATCACATTTATTTGAATCAAAAGCATCGCGACCTTTGAGCACATCAGATTTGACGGGATTCTTATGGATATCATGAAAAACGGCGATAGAAATTCCTTTTTGCTGAACATCGCGAATCAATGTATGGGTAAAATCGAGGGTAGCGATGATTGGGTCAGTCACCAATAAAGGGTGCTTAATATCTTTACTTTTGAGATAGTCAGCAAGTTCAGTAACGGCACCTGCACCGAATCGAATAATGGTTGGAAAATTAAATTGCACCATAAGATTTAACTTCAGTTCTGTCTTTATATAATTTCAAAATAACGTTTATATTCCCAGTCAGTGACTGCTTTGAGATGTTGTTTCCATTCCCATTCCCTGGTCATAGTAAAATGGTCAACGAAGGTATCTCCAAATAATTCCCTGGCCACGGGAGAGTCTTTCATTTTCTGGGTGGCCTCAATCAATGTGCCTGGAATATTTTCATTCCCCGTTTCCTTGTAGCCATTGCCAACGGTTTGAGGCTGATGTAAATGCAGTTGATTTTTGATGCCATATAGTCCGGAAGCCAGACAGGCTGCCATAGCTAAATAGGGATTCACGTCACTGCCAATAACCCTCGTTTCAATTCTTGTAGCAGTGGCACTGCCAGCCAACACACGAAGAGCGACGGTCCGGTTATCGATGCCCCAGGTAAGGGTAGTTGGCGCCCAGGCACCTTCCACTAAGCGCTTATAGCTATTTATAGTCGGGGCGAACATGGGTAAAATATGAGGAAGGCAATAGAGTTGCCCAGCCAGATAAGAACGGGCGAGCTCACTAAGTTTTTGTGGATCATTTTCCGAATAAAACAAATTTCTTCCCCCTTCAGTATTCCAGAGACTTTGATGAACATGTCCACCGCAACCTGGGAGATTTTCATCTATTTTCGCCATAAAAGTGGCCATAATACCATGTCTGTAAGCTATTTCCTTAACAGCCGTTTTAAATAAGACTGCCCGATCAGCGGCTTCTAAAATTCCCGAATATTCAATGGCGGCCTCATAAGTACCTGGTCCTGTTTCTGTATGCAAGCCTTCAATGGGAATGCCGAACTGAGTCAGGCCATCAAACAAGGCATTAAAATAATCCTGGTGTAACGAAGTTCGTAAAACAGAATAACCAAACATACCCGGGGTCAAAGGTCGTAGATTTTTATACTGTTTATCGTTGGCAGAATGGGGAGTTTCCGAAAAATTAAACCATTCAAATTCTTGGGCGAAAATGGGGGTAAAACCCATATTATTTGAGGCAACGCGCGTATTTTTAAGTAATTGCCTTGGACAGACCGCTGCTGCATGACTGGATAGGGGATCCATTTCACCAAGGAAAAATGGAAGGTCATTTTCCCAGGGAATTTTCCTGAAAGTTTGTACGTCCAACACGGCGGGACTATCGGGAAAACCTGCATGCCAGCCACTTATTTTACCTTTATCATACAGCGCATCTTCCACGTCCCAACCAAAGATAACGTCACAAAATCCCATGCCTTTTTCAATGATGGAGACAAATTTTTCCGAGGAAATATATTTACCTCTTAAAATGCCGTCTATATCGGCAACGGCTATTTTTACCCTTTTGGCAGGATGATTGGCAACGTATTTTAAAATGCTGGCTATGTCCATGATTTATAATATGTTTTTTTTAAGCCTTAAAAATATAAATACGCTGATTAGCATGATGCTGAAAAATAACAGGAACAAAACGAAATTAAATACGATCATAGCAATCAATGCTACCAGGGTGATGATGAGCGCAGTATAAGGAAAAAGAGGATAAAATGGAACTTTAAACGGTCTATGCAGTTCCGGTTCACTCATTCTCAATTTTATGAGGGAGATCATGGAAAAGAAATACAAAAAGAGGGCACCAAAGACAGCGATAGTAATTATTTCCGCTGTTTTTCCCGTTAATAACGCTAAAATTCCGATGCCCATATTTAATAATAAGGCATTGGCAGGCGTGTGAAATGTCGGATGTATTTTACCAAAAACAGGCGGGGCAAAACGCACCTTACCAAATTCATAGCTAGCTCTTCCCGCCGCAAGAATGAGTCCGTGGAAAGAAGCAATAAGTCCAAATAAACCTACCGTTATCAGCAAATGGTAAAGGAAATTATTTTCACCTACAATATTTATTAAGGCTAATGGTAGGGGAGAATCAGAGGTGGATCCGTCAGCTCTATATACAATATTTTCCCAGCCACCTACACCCACGGCGCCAGCAAAAACTAATAGACACAAGACGATTAAAGTAATTAAAGCAGAGCTAAAGCCTACTTTTATGGTTCGCTGAGGATTTATAGTCTCCTCAGCAACATTAGCAACCCCTTCAAGGCCTAAAAAAAACCAAATGGCAAAGGGAAGGGCTGCAAATATGCCAGAGATACCATTAGGCAACGAATTTTCGAAGAAGGCGTCGGAAGAAAAGTGGGGAAGGGTAATGCCGGCAAAAAGTAACAATTCACCAACGGCAAAAAGAGTGATACCCAGTTCAAAAAGAGCGGAAATTTTAACGCCTCGTATGTTAAGCGCCGTGAACAGAATATAGCTAATGATCGATATGACAATAATGGGTACGGAAGGGAAAAATAAATTAAAATAAGCGCCAATAGCAAAAGCAATCGCTGGTGGGGCAAATATAAATTCTATATTTTGGGCCATCCCAGCAACAAATCCCCAGGTGTCGCCAAACGCTCTTCTTGTATAATCGAAACCGCCTCCAGCTTTGGGAATAGCCGATGCTAGTTCGGCATAACTAAAAGTAAAGGTGATATATAAAATAATAATGAAAAAAGTAGCTATGGCCAATCCCAGGGTTCCCCCTTTCTCCAGGCCCAGATTCCACCCGAAATACATGCCAGAAATAACATAGCCTACCCCCAATCCCCAAAGCATTAGGGGGGTTAAAGTTCTGCTTAATTTTGCTTCCTCCTCCGGCGAGACTGATTTTATCATGTTGATTGGGTATGACACGAAGTTATCAAATTCTTACGATAAGCGGAATTAAAAAGGAATATTAAGTCGATTTATCTTTTATGCCTTTACTTAAGGCATATTTTTTTAAATTTTCTCTTAACATTTTTCGTGCTCTGAATAGTCTGGAACGAATCGTCCCCATCGGTAATTTTAAAATTTCAGCTATTTCCTCATAACTGAAACCTTCCAAATCACTAAGTAAAAGCGTTATCCGGTAAGTGTCGCTCAACTGATAAATGGCTCGGGTAACCTCGTCGTCCAGTAAAGAATCAAATATTTCTTCCCTTAAGTCGGTGGCATCGGGAAGCTCAATTTTATCTTCAAAATTAACTTCCTTTGGGAGTCGCTTCTTTTTTCGATAGGCATTAATATAGCTATTTTTTAAAATGGAAAACAACCATGCCTTAGGATTTGCATCTCTTTGAAAAGTATCTATCGATTTGAATGC
>CANMVX010000082.1 GCA_947501115.1 Haliscomenobacteraceae bacterium | reverse complement strand
TCAAAAGCAGCTAATTTTTCTTTAATAGCCTGTGCTTTTTCAAAAGCCAGTTCTTCAGCATATTGGTTCATTATTTTTTTAAAATGCTGTAAAACGGAGCTAAAATGACCTTTAAGAATATTTTTAATTTGTTCTATTTTTTCATTGTAGATAAGCTCTGATTCTAATCCTGCACAGGGGCCCATGCAATTTTTTATATGGTATTCGAGGCAAAGCTTAACTTTTCCATCTCTAATATTTTCCTCACTCAGATTAAAAACACAGGTTCTTAGAGGAAATAATTGTCTGATTAATTCTAATATTATTTTTAGTCTGCCTTTTGAGGTATAAGGTCCAAAATAAACAGATCCATCTCTTATGACTCTGCGGGTAATGATTACCCTTGGGAATCGTTCATTTTTAATGCAAATATAGGAGTAGGATTTATCATCTTTAAGGGAAACATTATACCTTGGCTGATGCTCCTTTATAAGTGCACTTTCTAAAAGCAGCGCATCAGTTTCAGATTCGACCATGGTAAAATTGAGGAAATCAGCATTTTTAACCATGATTCGGGTTCGAAAAAGCCGATCCCGTCTCTCTCCGAAATAAGAAGAAACCCTATTCCTAAGGTTTTTAGCTTTCCCTACATAAAGAATGGTACCATCCTGTTTACAAAATCGGTAAACGCCTGGTGTTTTAGGAATGGTTTCTGCCAATTCCTTATATTCCTCCGTTGTCATAAAGGTTGGAATCTAAGCTATTGCGGTATCTCTTAAAAAATCAATTTCCACTAATTCGCATAAAATATGTCCTACCAGCATGTGACATTCTTGAATTCTTGGGGTATCAGTAGATGGAGCCTTAAAAAGATAATTACTTAATGGGTCCATTTTGCATGTATTTTGTCCAGTAAAACCTATGGTAATGATATCGTTTTCCCTGGCATATTCAAAAGCATTGATAACATTTTGTGAGTTGCCGGAGGTTGAAAGCCCCACCAGAATATCATCAGGTTTCCCTTTGGCGGTAAGTAAACGGGAAAAGACCTTTTCGTAACCATAATCGTTAGCTACGGCTGTTAAAAAAGCATTATCAGCACTTAATGCCTCAGCATTCAAGGGTTTTCTGTCAAAATAATATCTGCCGGAGAGTTCAGCAGCAAGATGCATGGCATCGACAGCACTGCCGCCATTTCCACAAAACATTATTTTATTGCCATTGCGAAGAGCGGTAATCATCCGTTGAGCCATTTCACTCATTAGAATGGTTAATCCCGTATTATTTAAAAGGGCTTGTTTACTTTCAACAGACTCTTTAAATCTTTTAGTAATAATTTCTTGCATGATTGTATTGTTGGTAAACCAATGGAAAATTCCTCAAAAGTACATAAAATAGATTATTTTTGAGGTTCATCAATAAGATATGGCGTGAAAATAATTTTGATCGGCACAGCGCACCCATTCAGAGGCGGACTTGCTTCATTCAATGAACGGTTAATGACTCAATTTCAAGAGGAAGGTAATGAAGTAATGATTTTAAACTTTACGCTACAATACCCTTCTTTTTTATTTCCAGGGAAAACACAATTCAGTGATAGTCCTGCACCTGAAAATTTGCATATTACAAGACAGGTTAATGCCATAAATCCATTTTCCTGGATTCGGAACGGTTTGTTCTTACTATCTCAAAAGCCTGATATCATTCTTTTTAAATATTGGCTTCCTTTTATGGCCCCTTGTTTTGGCGTTATTTCAATGATAGCCGGGTGGAGGAAATCGATCAAAAGACTGGCCATTTTAGATAACATCATTCCTCATGAAAAAAGGTTTTTAGACGCTTTGCTTACTTCATTCTTCGTTTGGAATATAGATGCTTTTTTAGCAATGAGCCATTCTGTGGCTTCCGATGTAAAGCGTTTTACTCTTAAAAAGAAATGTGTTCTAAGCCCTCATCCATTGTTTGATAATTTTGGACCTCCTATAGATAAAATGGTTGCGAGGAATTATTTTGGATTAAATGAAGATGAAAAAGTTCTGTTGTTCTTCGGATTTATCAGACCCTACAAAGGGCTTGATTTACTAATAGAAGGATTGGCAAAAACAAAAAGTGAAAACGTAAAATTAATTATAGCCGGAGAGTTTTACACAGACGAAAAACCTTATTTCGATCTGGCAAAACAATGGGGGATTAAGGATAAATTGATCTGGAAAAATCATTTTATTTCAAATGAGGAGGTTGGACTTTACTTTTGTGCCGCCGATCTTGTCGTTCAGCCTTATAAACATGCAACGCAAAGTGGCGTCACTCAAATTGCCTATCATTTCGAAAAACCAATGATTGTAACAGATGTTGGTGGTTTAGCTGAAATTGTTCCCGATGGAATTTCTGGTTATTTGGTTTCGCCAAATGCAGAGGACATTGCAGCGAAAATAGATTATTTTTATGAGAATCCTGGGCAGGTCCAAATATTAGAAAAGGGCTTACGTCAGGAAAAAAAGAAATATCTTTGGTCAGTTATGACTAAAAATTTGATTGACTTATCTCAAAATTATTGAATATGATGGTTCGCTGTAAAGCACCCCTGCGCATTGGGTTAGCAGGTGGTGGAACAGATGTTAGTCCTTACACAGATCAATATGGCGGTGCCATTTTAAACGCGACGATTAGTTTATTTGCCTACGCTTTTCTAAAGCTGAGAGATGACCACCACGTGGTTTTAAAAGCCATGGACAAGCAGGAAGAGGTGAATATTGAGGTGAGTCCCATTTTAAGGCTTGATGGCAATTTAGATTTGGCAAAGGGTGTTTTTAATCGGTTGGTAAAGGATTTCAATATTCCCATTCGGGGTTTTGAACTGACCACTTATGTAGATGCTCCTCCTGGTTCAGGATTAGGTTCCTCTTCTACCTTAGTAGTCGCTATTTTAGGCGCTTTTGTAGAGGCATTTAAGCTTCCTCTCGGAGAATATGATATAGCTCATTTAGCCTATTCCATTGAACGGGAAGATTTGAAAATGGCCGGTGGAAGACAAGATCAATATGCTGCTACTTTTGGCGGTTTTAATTTCATGGAGTTTGGTGCCAATGACAAGGTGATTGTCAATCCTTTAAGAATTAAGGAAAAAGTGCTTTTTGAATTGGAGAATAATCTGGTGTTATTTTTTACAGAAACCTCCAGGCTTTCATCTTCTATTATTCAAAAGCAACAAGACAATGTAAATAATAATGTTTTATCTTCCATTGATGCCATGCACCAGTTAAAGGAGCAGGCCATATTAATGAAAGAAGCACTCTTGAAAGGTGAAGTCAATCAGATCGGAGAAATTCTTCATTTTGGTTGGCAGCAGAAAAAGGCAATGGCGCAGGGAATTACCAATGATTCTATCGATCTTTATTATGAAACGGCTATAAACGCAGGCGCTACCGGTGGGAAAATTTCAGGCGCTGGTGGTGGGGGCTTTATGATTTTTTATGCCCCTGAAAATCATAAGTTTAATGTTATTCGTTCGTTAGAAAAAATTGGGGGTAAGGTCCTTCCTTATCAGTTTGTTCAATATGGTATGGTAAGCTGGGGATTATGATACATGGATATTTATTGGTTTTCATCGGTCTATATTTGTTTGGGACTGTTCTTATCGGATGGTGGGCTTCAAGTAAAGTTAAAACCACCAAAGATTTTGTTATCGCCGGGCGTCGATTACCCACAAGTCTGGCAGCTTGCGCTTTATTCGCCACCTGGTTTGGCTCTGAAACCATACTGGGTGCGCCGGCAGAATTTGCAGAAAACGGAGTTCTAGGTATTATTGAAGATCCTTTTGGCGCAGGTCTTTGCCTGGTATTGGTGGGGCTCATTTATGCCAGGCCTTTGTACAGACTAAATATTTTAACCTTTAATGATTTTTTTAAAATGAGATTTGGACGAATGGCTGAAATCACCTCAGCTGTTTTTATGATCCCCTCTTATTTTGGATGGATTGCAGCTCAGTTGGTCGCTTTGGCCATTGTGCTGAAAACAATTATTGGCGTTCCACTCATTTATGGGATTATCTTATGCACTATTGTGGTCGTATTTTATACTTATTTTGGCGGAATGTGGGCTGTTTCCATTACGGACGCGGTTCAGTCTATCATGATTATCATTGGCCTGTTACTACTGGCTTATTCCTTATCTGATCAGGCGGGTGGCATTCAGGTGGTTTTAGACGCTCAACCCGAAGGCTTTTTTCGTTTCTTACCCGAAGCAAAACCAATGGCTGTGATGGAATATTTCGCCGCATGGATTACCATTGGACTGGGTTCAATACCTCAACAAGACGTTTTTCAGAGGGTTATGGCTGCAAAATCGGAAAACACAGCGGTTAAATCTGGTATTATTGCTGGATTAATGTATGTGACCATTGGTTTAATTCCATTATTCATAGGATTATGCGCTAACTATTTATACCCAACATCCAATCCCGCGGATACCCAGATGATAATTCCAATCATCGTTTTGGAACATGGTTCATTATTTTTACAAATCGTCTTTTTTGGTGCTCTTCTGTCTGCTATTTTAAGCACTACCTCCGGGGCCATTTTAGCTCCTGCAACGGTCATTGGAGAGAATATTTTAAAGCCAATGTTGAGGAATAATTCCGATAAATTGATGCTTCACACTATGAGGCTTTCTGTGTTAGGTGTAGCCATTTGTGCCGCATTTCTGGCAACAAGTAAATCAAACATATACGAGTTAGTAGGAATGTCCTCGTCTTTAAGTTTAGTCTCTTTGTTTTTTCCGTTAACCGCAGGACTATTTTGGAAATCAACGTCAAGAATTGGGGCTATTTTGAGTATGATTAGTGGATTATTTGCCTGGACATTATCAGAATTCGTCATGCACAGTCAGATTCCAAGTATTCTAATCGGAGGTGGAATAAGTCTTTTTTTCGTTGTAATGGGCAGTCTGCTATTTCCAGATGATAGCCATAAGTTGTTTTTAGAGCATTCAAAGCAAACTACAACGTAGGGTCGTAACTTAATATGGCCGTGGCAAGTCTTTGAATATCTTCAGGCAAGTGAAGCGCACTCAAAACTATTCTGGTGATGGGCTCGTCCAGTGACGTTGGGTAGGGGAAATGGGAGACGTACATTTGATGAAGAAGTAAATGATTTGATAGCGTTTTTATTGTTGAAAAATGTACGGGGTATTCAGGGACACTTCTTAATATTTTATTATCAGTTCCAATAAGATTTTCAAATTGGTGTAAATTTTGAAATAAAACGGTACGCAAAGTTGTATAATGGTCTTGCATTTGAATCCAGGTATCTAAATATGCGGGCGAAGCAGGAGAAGCTCCACCAAAATGAGGGCTATTCCATATTTTATCTATCCAATATTTATTACCTGCAATGACACCGGCGGGAATGCCCAATCCTTTACCCATACTTCCTATAACGACACCTTGAACCTGTTCAGGCAAGGTCAGGGACGACAAAATACCCCTTCCATCCTTTCCCCGGATACCCAGTGTATGGGATTCGTCTAGAACCAATATAATTTCTCTCTTATTTCCCAGTCTATGAAGCCAGTTAAAATCATATTCTATAACTTGTAAGGAATCAATGGCATTACTGTAAATAAAAAGAGGTGGACCGGACTGATGACTTTTAAAAATACAATTGTCCTCCCACTCGCTTCTGCTGCTAAAACTTTCGGGGATATCTAACCACAGGGCAGGATGAGCATTGGGGGCAAATATTAATTCGCCGACAGTGGTAAAAATTTTATAGGCTAAAATTCCTGCTAAAGTGCCAGAGGAAACCGTTAATGCTGCTTCTTGTCCAAGGTACCTGGCTAATAATTCCTCCGTTTCTTCATAAATGGAAAGGCGCATGAAACCTACTCTGGAACTTCCAAAATTACTGCCATATTGACTTATGGAGGAGGCTAATCTTTCATGAAAAACGGGGTCATTCGCTATGCCCAAATAGCTTGTTCCACTAAAATATAAAAGGGCGGACCCTTCACAAAACATCCATCTGCCTGGTTGATGACTCAGGTTATATATCATAAATGAATATTTTTCAAGCTAATAGAATAATCAAATAAGTTTGGCGCCGATACCATTTCGATGGGGAAGAACTACCTCTCCATGTTCTATGATAGCCCCTTCAGCAGGGTCATTAGACAATAAAAGAGCGCCATCCATATCGACATAATCTAACAAAGGCAATAGATGGGCAATGGCGGTAATGCCAACGGACGACTCTGTCATACAACCAACCATAACTTTCATATTCAGTTCTTTAGCTTCTTGTATCATCCGAAGCGCGGGGGTAAGTCCGCCACATTTCATTAGTTTTATATTTACCCCATGAAAATATCCGGCGCAGCGTTTTACATCTTCTTCCTTTTGACAGCTCTCGTCGGCAATCACAGGTAAAACGCATTTTTCAAATAAAAGCCTTTGTCCTTCCCAATCTTCAGGTTTCAGGGGTTGTTCTATAAATTCAACGCCCAAATCTTTCAATTCTGGAGCATAAGCTAATGTTTCCTCCGCGGTCCAGGCAGTATTGGCATCCACACGAAAAACAGCGGTAGTATGCTTTCGAAGATGTCTTATGATATTTAAATCATCTTTTGTTCCCAACTTAATTTTATAGATTGGCCAAGGCATTTCATTCATTTTAGCAACCATTTCCTCTGTTGGACCAAAGCCAAGCGTATAATCTGTCAAAGGATTATTTTGGTATTGCAGCCCCCATTTTTTATAAAGAGGTAATCCTTCCATCTGGGCTAAAAGATCGTGCGCTGCCTCATCCAGTGCACAATGTTCAAAGGGATGATTTTGAAGAAGAGGATGAAGCAGTTCCCAATATTGCTCTGCCGTTACCAGAGGCGTAGATTCAATAATGGGCTTCCAGGCATTAAAGCGCTGGATCATTTCATCTTGATCAAGTCCATAATATTTAGTGGCGGTAGCTTCGCCATATCCCGTATAAATACCGTTGGAAAGGGAGATAATAACCGTGGGCTGATAATCTCTGGAACCATGGGTGATTCTAAAAGTATGACGCAGTTTTAACTGAAAAGGATGGACATTTAAGGTAAGCATTATCGTTAGAAAGGGTTAAGCAGTGGGAGACTCCAGATAGGTTAACGTTTTATTCTCCGTATCAAGTTCGGCTAATATACCTACGGGTAATGTAAAATTATTAGGAACATGACCAAAGGATAGACCATACACCGCTGGAACATTAAGATCGCTAAGCCGGTCAAAAATAGTTTCTTTCAGGGATAGTGATTCTTCATCTTTTTTAGGATTACACCCTTCGAAAACACCTAAAATCAAGCCTTTAGCTTTATGAAGATTTGCTGATTGCCTCAATTGGGTAAACATTCTATCCAGACTATAAGGACGTTCGTCAATATCTTCCATGAACAATAATTTATCGGTAGCATCAAAAGCAAAGGGCGTTCCCGCAAGAGCGGCAAGAAGACTTACATTACCACCCATTAGCCTTCCCGAAACTTTTCCAGCCTGTATGCTGTAAGGTTTAAAATGCTCTCTTTCAGGGGTTAATTCCTCTGTTGCTAAATCAATAACATAAGGTTTTGTAAAAGAATCAAAGAGAACGCCTTTAATATGTTGAACCGTATAGGGAGTCCAGGTAGCCGCAGCCACCGGGCCGTGAAACCCTACCAGGCCAGTTCGAAGGAAAATGGCTTGAAGTAAGGCCGTTATATCACTGTAACCAATGAGTATTTTAGGATTATTCCTGATGAGTTCATAATTGATGTTGGGTAAAAGCCTGGAACAACCATAACCACCCCGGGCACACCAAATAGCTTTAATGGAAGGATCTTCAAAAAAAGTATGAAGGTCTTCCAGTCTTTGTTGGTCTGTTCCTGCCGTGAAGCCTCGTTTTTCTCTGACATACTTGCCAGGAACCACTTGCAGGCCTAATTGGGTGAGATTATTCACTGCTTTTTCGTAACCGGCATCGGGAACATAACTTCCGGGGGTGATTAAGCCAACTTTATCACCGGGAAGGAGTCTCTGTGGCTTGATAATGTCACTATCTGCCTTCAAAGAAGCACCAGGACGCTTTGATGTGGACGCTAATAATGAGCCAATTATCCCCATTGAAGCAAGCTCATGAAAATCTCTCCTATTCATAATTTTGTATTAAATCGGTAAGTGTTATTCAAAAGTAGTTATTTTGTGGGAAATTAAAGCAGAATTGATTCAGTGCTTGTTTTTATATATAAATGAATATGAATAAGGAGTCCGGGCATTTAAAACGTGTTTTAATCATTCTATACTATTGGCCACCTTCAGGTGGAGCAGGTGTACACAGATGGTTGAAATTTGTTAAATACTTAAGAAACTTTGGTTGGGAACCTATTGTTTATGTCCCCTCAAATCCGGATTATCCCATCATTGATTCAAACCGTCTGGATGAAATTCCATCGGATATTGAAATTATTAAAAGACCAATTTGGGAACCCTTTTCTCTTTACAGAAAATTTACAGGAAAGAAAAGGGATACAAAAATGGATTTCGGGCATTTGGTTAATGTCAAAACCTATATTCAAAAGGGTTGGAAAGAAAGATTAGCTATCTGGATTCGGGGAAATTTTTTTATTCCTGATTCCAGGGTATTTTGGGTAAATCCTTCTTTTCGTTTTCTTTCTGATTATTATAACAAAAACAAGTTTCAAGCTGTTATCTCATCTGGTCCACCTCATTCTTTACATTTGATTGCCTTAGAGTTAAAGTTAAAATTTAATATTCCGTGGATGGCTGATTTTCGAGATCCCTGGTCTGAATATTTTTCATCCCTGATGTTGACAAAATGGGCTGTTAATAAACATACTACACTAGAAAAAAGAATTTTGCAAACTGCCGATAAAGTAGTGGTCATCGGTAGGAATATGCAAATGCAGAATTTTGAAAATGCAGGTATTCACTCTGATATTGTAATGAATGGTTTTGATATAGATGATTATCAGCGCTTAGAAAAACCTCTCGTTAAGAAAGATAAATTTACCTTGCTCTATGCTGGTACGCTCTCTCAAAGAAGAAATAATTCTTTGTTTTGGAAGGTTATTAAAAGCCTTATTGATGCCAATGATTTATTTGCTTCGAAATTAAATATTCAGTTAGTTGGTAAAGTTGATAGTTCTGTATCAGAGGATATTAAAAAATATAATCTTGAATCTTTTATAGATATTGTTGACTTTATTCCATTTGATGAAGTGGTGAAAAGGCAAATGGAAGCTACGGTTCTTTTACTTTTTGTTGATAATTTTGAAGGTGCCAAATGGGTGCTGACAGGAAAGTTTTTTGAATATTTAGCTTCAAATAGACCTATTTTGGCCCTTGGTCCAATAGGGGGAGATTTGTCTGCCGAAATAACCAATACTTCTTCGGGTTTGTTGGCAGATTATAACGATGAAGGAAGTATGGAGAAGGCTATCACTATTTTCTTTAATCAGTATTTAGACCAATCTATTTTTTCATTTCAAAATAAAAATATTGAAAAATATAGTCGTTTGGGTTTAACTCAAAAAATAGCGTCCTTATTAGATGAAATGATTTGATGATTCAGATCCTAAAATAATTAAAAAAATGCTGGAAAATAATTACTCCGAAGATAATATCATTTCACTCGACTGGCGTGAACATATTCGTCTGAGACCCGGTATGTATATCGGTAAATTGGGAGATGGTTCTACCCCTGATGACGGTATTTATATCCTCATAAAGGAGGTTATAGATAATACTATCGACGAATTTGTCATGGGTTTTGGAAAACAAGTGCTTCTAAAAATGGATGAGCACTCCATTGAAATCAGAGATTTTGGGCGGGGTATTCCGTTAGGAAAAGTAATTGAATGCGTTTCCCAGATAAATACGGGTGGAAAATATGACTCAAAGGCTTTTAAAAAATCGGTAGGTCTAAACGGCGTAGGTACTAAAGCGGTTAACGCCCTTTCCTCTAAATTTATGGTTACTTCCTACCGCGATGGGAAACAAAAAAAGGCAGCATTCAATCAGGGTATGCTGGTCGATGAATCTGCTCTTCTCGATGCTTCTGAATCAAATGGTACCTGGGTTTATTTTGAACCTGATCCTGACATATTTAGGAATTTTCGTTTCAGAAAGGAATTTATCGAAAATCAACTCTGGAATTATGCCTATTTAAATGCAGGCTTAAAACTCATTTTCAATGGCACTACTATCGTATCTAAAAATGGTTTGTTAGATCTTTTAGAGCGTAAAACTAAAAATGATGAGTTGCGATACCCGATTATTCATCTGAAAGGGGAGGATATCGAGTTGGCTATAACCCACGGAAATCAGTATGGCGAATTGTATTATTCTTTCGTAAATGGTCAGAATACTACACAGGGTGGGACGCATTTACTGGCATTTAAAGATGCTATCGCTAAAACCGTGGCTGAGTTCTTTAAAAAGAACTACGATAGAAGAGATGTTTTAAGCTCTATCATGGCCGCCGTAAGTATTCGGGTGGAAGAACCTGTCTTTGAGTCACAAACTAAGACAAAACTTGGGTCTTCTCACATGGGGCCCGATGCTCCGTCTGTACGAACGTTTATTGGGAATTTTGTTAAAGAACAACTGGACAATTACCTACATAAGAATCCTGAAATAGCCAAGTTAATTGAAAAGCGAATCTTGCAATCTGAAAGAGAAAGAACAGAAATTGCGGACATTAAAAAACTCGCTAATCAAAGGGCAAAAAAGGCAAATCTCCACAATAAAAAATTGAGAGATTGTCGCATTCATTTTAATGATCCTCCTAAAAAGGTGAGCGATGAAGATCGACATAAAACAACCCTCTTCATAACAGAAGGAGACTCTGCCAGTGGATCTATTACTAAAGCGAGAAATGTTCAGTTTCAAGCTGTTTTCAGCTTACGTGGAAAACCACTGAATTGTTTTGGAATGACTAAAAAGGTCGTTTATGAAAATGAGGAGTTTAATCTATTGCAGCATGCGCTAAATATTGAAGATGGTATTGAGGATCTTCGCTATAATCAAATTGTCGTCGCAACGGATGCCGATGTCGATGGAATGCACATCAGATTGCTTCTGCTTACCTTTTTTCTGCAATTCTTCCCTGATCTTGTTCGAAGTGGGCATGTTTATATTTTAGATACCCCGCTTTTTAGGGTGAGAGATAAGAATCAAAAGTTTTATTGTTACTCCGAAAAGGAAAAACAAGAGGCAATAGCAAAATTAAAAGGTAAACCTGAAATTACCCGATTTAAAGGTCTTGGGGAAATTTCTCCCGGTGAATTTAGTAGCTTTATTGGCTCAGATATCAAACTGGATCCAGTTTTTCTTAATGATGAAACAGATATTGATGAGATTCTGGCCTATTATATGGGCAAAAATACCCCTTTAAGACAGGAATTTATTATCGGGAATCTTCGCTTTGAAAAAAATGACATCCTTGAAATTGCAGGCATTTGATTAGTAATTATGTCCGAATTTTAAAGGAGTATTTCGTTTCCCTAAGTCATTTATCTGACATCTTCGCAATGGCATAAATATTGCCAATGTATTCACCCCAATACAAAAGAATGCCTTTGGGGTATTTATCTGACATATTGTCATATTGATTTATTTATTAAATAATACCATGTTCGAAACATTTTTTGGAAATCAGGAAAACGATGATGATACTGAATTCATGCCTATAATTCCCATGGAAGACGATGGCTCTATGGGGAAGATGGGTAAAATTCCTGGACACATGCCAATCTTAGCACTCAAAAATACCGTGCTTTACCCCGGCGTTATCATTCCAATAACCGTTGGTAGAGATAAATCAATCAAATCAATAAAAAAGGCTTTTGATACCAGCAGCAGGGCTATCGGTGTACTCTCTCAACGAGATATTCAAAAAGAAGATCCGGGAAAAGCAGACTTATATGAAATTGGTACCGTCGCTAAAATAATGAAGTTACTTCGTATGCCCGACGGAACGACCACAGCTATTCTAAGAGGTCAGAAACGGTTTAGATTAGACGAACTTACAAAGCAAAAACCTTATTTAGAGGGATCAATTTCTCTTCTTGAGGAGCAGAAAAAAAGCGGAAGTCTTGAATTTACTGCGCTCATTTCTACCATTATGGATATGGCGAAAAAGATTATTGAGCTTTCGCCAAATATTCCTTCCGAGGCTATCGCTATGTTAAAAAGTATTGAGGATAATACCTTTTTACTCAATTTTATTGCCTCAAATTTAAATTCAACCATTGAAGTTAAACAGCTAATCCTGGAAACAGATGATCAGGCGGGTAAGGCTGAGCTTATCCTGGGGGAAATTTCTAAACAGTTACAATTACTCGAATTTAAAGACCAGATTGAAACTAAAGTTCGTGTCGATATCGATAAACAACAAAGAGATTATTTCTTGAATCAACAACTGAAAACGATTCAAGATGAACTAGGGCAAAATCCACAAGAAGAGGAAATAACAAGGATTTCTGCCAAAGCGGAAAATATTAAATGGTCCGAAAAAACGGCTAAGCATTTTCAAAAGGAGTTGGCCAGACTGAAAAGAATTAATCCGCATTCGCCAGATTATAGTATGCAGATTACCTACCTCGATTTGCTTACTGAACTGCCCTGGGACAAAACCTCCGCAGATATTTT
>CANMVX010000081.1 GCA_947501115.1 Haliscomenobacteraceae bacterium | reverse complement strand
TCTTGTTGCGTGAGTCCGTTTATAAAAAAGGTGCCATGCTTATGCTGATATTGACTGTTGAATGCCAGGATGGATCTGTTTTGCCCGGTATTTGCATATTCAAATTCTACGACCACCCGAGTTTCTCTTAACATCAATTGGTTGGGGGTAAAAATGAGTTCACCCCTGTTATAGTCAATAACATAATCTCCTGAAGTACCCCTGATGGCTTTTTTTCCATTGATAAAGACCTTTTCAGTACCCGCCAGAATAACGGTGATGGCTCCTGTGGCAGGCGTAGAAAGTCTGTATGGCCCCTGGTTTCCCTCCGACACATCTAAGGTAATCCGTTGAAATTGTCCTCTTGAAAAGGAGGCACTTCCTGTCGTCTCCCATTTGTTTTCTTTGTCAAAAAAATGTAATTTCAGACCCTGCACTTTCTTATAAAAATTATTAAAATGACTTTGATCTCTTTGAATTTCAAAATCCCCGGCAGTAAAATGAAACTGATCTTTTTCCAGGGAAATAAACACTTTATCAAATTCTTGTAGTTGCAGGGTATTACCGAAGGCTTGAATAGGCAAATTTTCATCTGTTATGGCAGCTCTGATAGTGAAGCCGGGCGCAATCTCGCCAGTAAGCTGCAGATTTAATTGGGAATTAAGGACAAGATCTTGTCTGTTTCCAATAGATATTCCTCTCATAAAGCCACCGCTATATTCAATTCGTCGAAATTCCTCGGCCATAGAAAAAGACGCTAATTCAGATTTTCCCATCAAAAAAAAGGTTTCAAGGGTGTCGGGAATAAGCAGGAAATCAGATGATTTGGTGCTTGTCCATTCCTTTGGAAATGTCCTGTATCGAATAAGTAGGGGAGTACCTTTTTTAAATAATAGACCGTTTCGCCATTTTAAAATTCCGGAAACCATAAAATACAGGCTGTCCGGCACTGGAATAAGTGGATTGATTTGAAAAATACTGACAGAGGATGAAAAAATTGGTAAACTGTCCAATAATAAGTCTTCCTCCTGGAATATGATCTTTTTTTCATGCATGTTTCCCCAATCTGTCATGTTTTGTGACATAACATTGAATGAAAGGAATAAACACATTAAAAAATACCATTTAGGCATACCTATTTTTATTTTCAAACTTTTCGTCGTGGAGCTTGCTGGTTGAAAACTTGATATTTCAATAGGTCTCCCCTTTATTTTAACTTGTTTTTCAAACATTTTATCGAAAAAAACCCTATTTTTGTTTTTTTCTTTTTTTATTTTAAGTTAATCAATATGACCATGTATCAAAAATTATTACTATTAATTTTAGTGAATGGACTATTATTTGAACTGGGATTTTCACAGACGTCCCTGGATAACAAATGTAGAACTATTGACGGTACTTTTAATAACCTCTCAAACCCTTCCTGGGGCGCAACGGGTTCAAATCTGATCAGACTCGGAAAAGCTGCTTACCAGGATGGTATTTTTCAACCTTTCACAGGTAGAATCAGTGGTAGGGTTATAAGTAATGAAATTTTTGCACAAGATGAAATTGATATAAAAGATCCATCAAATTTAAGTGATTTTTGCTGGGTTTTTGGACAGTTTATAGATCATGAATTTGGACTAACACCAAATAATATAGAAAGATTTGATATTGCCGTGCCTCCGGGAGATATTTGGTTTGATCCAAATGATGAGGGGAATAAGGTTATTCAAATGAAACGCAATTTGTTTGATAAAAATTCTGGAAATTCCGCATCAAATCCCCGGCAGCATATCAATATGGTTACTTCTTTTATTGATGGTTCCGCTGTCTATGGCTCAGATATATTGAGGGCAAACTGGTTGAGATCATTTAAAAATGGAAAACTTAAGGTGTCTGAAGGTAATTTATTACCTTATAATACAATAACCGGAGAATTAGATTCTCCAATAGATCCTCTGGCTCCAGAGATGGGAAATGATACCGGAGTAGAGTCTAAATTGTTCGTCGCAGGTGATGTTCGTGCCAATGAAAATCCGCTTTTAGCCTCAGTTCATACCCTTTTTGTCCGGGAACATAACAGACAATGTGATTTAATTAAATTAAAAAATCCATCCTGGTCCGATGAAGAAATTTATCAATATGCCAGAAAAATGGTAGGTGGCTTTATTCAGCAAATACTTTTTAATGAATGGTTGCCGTCGGTAGGTATTCATTTGCCTGCGTATTCAGGTTACAAAAATAATATTAATCCAACAGTAAGTAATGAGTTTACCGGGGCAGGTTTTCGATTAGGTCACACCCTGTTGAGTAGTAAAATAAGAAGATTGAATCCAGATGGTACTCCTTTTCAAAGTGCGCTTGATCTTAAACTGAGAGATGTTTTCTTTAAAGTGTCGGCGATAAGAGAAAGTGGTGGTGTTGAGCCCTTCCTTCAGGGCATGGGGTCACAGGTTCAACAGCGTTTTGATTCAAAAATAGTGGACGATATTCGTAATTTTTTGTTCGGTAAACCAGGACAGGGCGGTTTCGATTTGGCTGCAATAAATATTCAAAGAGGAAGAGAAAGGGGTCTGCCTTCCATAAATGAATTGAGAAAGGCTTTACAATTACCTCTTTATAAATCTGTCGCCGATATAAATCCAGATAATGTAACGCTGACCAGAAAGTTAGAGGTTCTTTTCAGGGATATTGAATCTATTGACTTATGGGTGGCCTTGCTCTCAGAAAGGAAGTCGGAAGGCACTATTTTTGGAGAAACAATGAAGCATTTTTTACTCTTTACCTTCACAAATTTAAGAGACGGCGACAGATTCTATTATGAAGCAGATCCTGTTTTAAGTGCCGATGACAAAAAATTAATCGGTGAAGTGAAGTTTAGCCAATTGGTCTTATCTAATACAGCTATTAAAAAAATGCAGTCGCTGGTTTTTAATCAGGTGAACTATCCTGAGATTTGTGAAAAAATGGACATGGAAGCTTCCTTTAGTTTTAGAAACGTAAACGAAGTGCCTATTTCCAATATGGGCGTGTATTTTTCAAATCAGGTGGTTCGTTCGACGAATGCATTAGGGGAATTTTCAGTAAAAAATTTATCGGCGTGTAAATCTTATGAATTTGTTCTCGCCACCGATTTGGCCAATCCATTAGTGGGTCTGTCCACAAAGGATATTCTTTTGATTCAAAATCACATTCTCGGAAATAATAGAATTAAATCTATACCTTCATTAGTCGCCGCAGATGTTGATAATTCTGGCGTAGTTTCTTCCTTGGATATCATTATGTTGCGAAAAATAATTCTTGGTTATACCTCAAATTTTGTGGTTGAAAATAGCTGGCAATACGTCAATTCATCGGCTTCTGATATGGGGGTATTTCCAAATAAGGTTAAATTTTTGGAGAGTAATCCTTATGGAACCCGGCAGGATTTTTACCTAGTCAAAAAGGGTGATGTTGATGGTGATTGGTATAGTGTTGCCCCATCTGAGTCGGTGGCCGCTTCCTTGGTTATCGGTGAAAATGATTTTATCGCTGGTCAGGAGGTAAATTATCCCATTCAATTTTTAGAAGGAGGACGTTGGGCTGGTTTTCAATTTTCGTTAGCCATAAATTCAGATTTGGTTGAACTGGAAAGTATTCAACGCTCAAATTTACCTGATTTGTTTGAGGCAAATCTTAATTGGAACAAAGAGGGCAACGTGGTTCACGTTTCGTGGAATTTTTCTGGAGTAAATGTTCCCTTTTTTGAAAAAAATCAGCTATTATTCAACCTGAAATTAAAAGCAAAAAAACAAGGGTATTTTAGTGAGGCGGTAACCTTTGCAAAAGATGGTCTTTCTCCGGAAATTTATCAGCCTGATGCAACGTCGGGAAAGATAAATAGGACTGTTTTGCCAAACCAAATTAGCAATTTTACTACCTATTCACCTTTTCCTAATCCATTTGTAGAGGAATCTAACATCCCTTATACCCTGGATGCATCTACTTTTGGGGTATTAAACGTGTATGACTTAACAGGGAAATTGGTTTTCCAGGAAAGAAGATTAATGGCATCAGGAAAGGGAAACTGGCTTATTTCCAGTAATAGACTTTCTCATAGTGGCATTTATTTTTACGATATAGTCACAGATTCAGGACATAAAAGTGCCGGCAAAATTTGGTTGCTGCAAAAATAATTTGCAATTTACAGCGAAAATTCGCTAAGTATGAACTCCGAGCATTTTCCTCATCTTTTTAAACCTTTAGATCTAGGTTTTACCCAGCTTAAAAATAGAATACTTATGGGTTCTATGCACACAGGGCTGGAAGAGGCAAAAAATGGTTTTGAACGCTTAGCTGCTTATTTTGCAGAAAGAGCAGCTGGACAGGTAGGGTTAATGGTAACCGGCGGAATAGCACCTAATAGAGCTGGATGGGTTGCTCCATTTTCCGCCAGACTTACAAATAAAAGAGCCGTTGTTAAACATCAAATGATTACCGACGCTGTTCATGCTGAAGGTGGCAAAATTTGTATGCAAATCCTTCACTCCGGTAGGTATGGTTATCACCCAATTTGTGTGGCGCCGTCGGCCATAAAATCTCCGATAAGTCCCTTTAAACCCTGGGCTCTCAGCGAATCTACCATTAAAAAAACAATATCTGATTTTTCACACACCGCACGTTTGGCACAGGACGCGGGTTACGATGGTATCGAAATAATGGGCTCCGAAGGTTATTTGATTAATCAGTTTTTAGTAACGCATACCAATCATAGAAAGGATAAATGGGGAGGATCCTATCAAAATAGAATGGCCTTCCCTCTGGAAATAGTAAGACAGGTCAGAGCAGCGGTAGGTAACGATTTTATTCTTATTTTCAGATTGTCTCTTACCGACCTGATTCCCAACGGTTCCACCTGGGAAGAGGTCGTTTTATTGGCGAAAAATCTTGAAAGAGAAGGTATAAATATTATTAATTCTGGTATAGGCTGGCACGAAGCCAGGGTTCCTACCATCGCCACACAAGTGCCAAGGGGAACTTTTACCTGGCTTACCGCAGAACTTAAAAAAGAACTCGATATCCCCATAATTGCTACCAATAGAATCAATATGCCTGAAGAGGCGGAAACTATTATTGCAAAGGGACAAGCAGATATGATTTCTATGGCTCGTCCTTTTTTAGCGGACCCTGCCTGGCCTGTAAAAGCTAAACAAGGCAGAGTGGATGAAATCAATACCTGTATTGCTTGTAATCAAGCTTGTTTAGATCACGTTTTTGAAGGAAAACCAGCTGGATGTTTGGTTAATCCAAGAGCCTGCGCTGAAACAGAATTAATTTTTAAAAAAGTATCAAAAAGCAAAAAAATAGCCGTGATAGGTGCGGGACCAGCGGGTATCACTTTTGCCATACATGCCGCTGAACGGGGACATGACATTCATTTGTTCGAAAAAGAAGCCGAAATTGGAGGACAATTTAAGTTGGCAGCCAATATTCCTGGAAAAGAGGAGTTTAAGGAAACCCTAAGATATTTTGCCGTTCAACTAAAGCTGAACCATGTCAAAGTGTATCTAAATACTTCTTTTGATTTTCAATCTGTTAGTGATCAAGGATTTGATGAAGTAGTCCTTGCTGCTGGAGTCAAGCCCAAATCTATTTCTGCTATTCCAGGCATTAATCATCCTTCCGTCGTCTCTTATGCCGATTTAATACTAGGTAAAGTGCCCAAAGGAAATAACGTAGCAATTATTGGCGCGGGTGGTGTGGGTTTCGATGTAGCCACTTTCCTCGCACATGATAATGCATATAACATTGATAGTTTTTTGTCTTCATGGCAAGTAGATAAGTCTTTTAATGTGCCGGGAGGTTTACTAACAGAGAAGGGTAATCATAAAATACATCGCTCCATTTTTTTATTGCAAAGAAGTAAGGGTAAACAGGGTAAATCATTGGGTAAAACAACAGGCTGGATTCATAAAAAGGAATTGCAAAAAAGAGGTGTACAAAGTATTTCCGGTGTGGTTTATGAAAAAATAGATGATGACGGCCTCCATCTTAAAAGGGAAAATGGCGATCAGGAATGCTTAAAGGTAGATCAAATTGTAATTTGCGCCGGTCAACTTCCTGTTTTTGAACCTTCTCTTTCTATACCTGACTTTTCCGGTAAAATTCATTGGATTGGTGGCGTGAAGGAGGCAAAAGAATTAGACGCAAAAAAAGCAATCAAAGACGCAGCTATCTTAGCCGCTTCTATCTGATATTCATAGTATCACAAAAATAAATTTGTAAAAAATACATTCTAATGTAGTTGTATATTATTTCTATTTATATATTTGCACGAAGTATTTTTTTTAACGCACAAATAATTTTTATCTTTTTTGAGCGTTTTTTCAAATAATACTTCAACGGCAATTTGCCGATATAAGATAGTCTCTCTCAAAAAACCTATATTTTAGGTGTCTCGGTTAGTTAAATAACCTGCTTCACATATTTGGTATGTGTATATCGGTAGTACGTGATGAAACACGCTGATAGTTTATTTCTAAAAATACTATGTATAATAAAAAAATGGTATGCTTTTTGAATTGACAATCAGACCTGATAATATATATGATACGAAATGAAGACAAATTTTAACGCCATTGTAACCATCCAGCAATTCATAAAAAAGGTTTCTCTAGAGCTTCCTTCTTTTTTGATGATTTTAGGATTAATATTGATTAATCTGAATGCTTTAAAGGGACAAAATAATCCCTGTGGTTGTACCGATTTAAACGTCACTTTAGATGATAATTGCCAGCGTACCTTGTTCCTTAAAAATATATTTCCGAACGCTGGGAATACAGCCGGGACTTGTGATACCACAGGAATGGTTCTTAAAATTGCCGACTTAAATTCTACTAATAATAATATTATTGATGGTATTAGTCCACAGGCAGTCGGTTGGACTTATGGTGTTTTTAAAGGATCGCTCGTTGTCTGTCAAGGTACCATAACGGCCACAGATGAGGCACCTCCTGTATTAAATGCTGCGGCTTTTGCTTTAATCGATACTATAGACCTATGGTGTAATGATGTTAGTCTGGTTAATAATGTCGATGGTAGCTGGCGTGTTCCCGGCTATAGATATTATATGGGTATGCCCACTTTTACAGATCTTTGTGGAGGACAAATACAGATTAAAGTAACTGATTTTTTGTCTCAAACAAATTGTTCAACTGATAGTATTTTTGCTACCCTAAGAAGGTCGTTCCAAGCCATAGACTCCCGGTCAAATGATACAACAATCAATCAAATCATAAGATTTAAGCGACCTTCCTCTGCTTTATTTTTACCACCACCTTCCAGAGATACCCTCATTTATAATGTATGTTCATCTTCTCAGGTTCAGGGTGGTATCGATAGTGTTATTAGAGCAAATTATAGAGCGGTACACCCAAGAACAGGTCGCGATGTCAGTTTGTTTGATTTGACCTGCGCTTATACCACTTCTGTAGTGAAAAATACCATCCCCGTGTGTCAATCGGGTGAGAAAGTATTGGTTCAGGTAGAAATTTGGGATTGGTGTACGGGGTATCGTTTTAAAGATACCATGATGATTAAAGCCTACGATATCGAAAAACCTATTATTACGACGCTCAAAGATACCGTGGATATATCAACAAGCACTTCATCTTGCGAAGCGGAATTAAACGTAGATACTACGAATTTAGCGTTCTTATGGGGAATGAAAATTACAGATAATTGTGCTACAAAATTAACTTTTGGATACAGAATTCAGTCATTAGACAGAATAACCAATGGTTTTCCTCAACCCAGCACTACCTGGTTCGATGGTGTTTATCCGGCTGTTACCAGAAATGGTAAAATCTTTTATACGGGTATAACTTTTGGAAGACACCGTCTGATTTTGGATGTATATGACAATTGTCAGAATATTACACGTGATACCTTTTATTTTAATGTCGTGGATAGGGTGCCTCCTACCATGATTTGTGATAATCAGTTAAATGTTACCTTAACAACACCTTCGGGAAGTAGTTACTACGATGGCGATAATGCTGGATTATCGTATGCTAAAATTTCAGTAAGTGATATAAATGAAGGGTCCAGGGATAATTGTACCGTGGCTCAATTAAAAGTAAGGAGGACGGTTAAGGCCGATTGCCTGGATAATTTTCTTACCAATACTAAGTACGATTTAGATTTAGATGGGGATATAAGGGAACATTTTACATTGATTACAACAGGTGACATGGCGGGTAATTACTACACACCTTTAGTAGATTTTGCCGAGTTTTTTTGTTGCGATGTTTTTAATCCTGTAATGGTTGAATTACACGGGACTGATATACAGGGTAATACCTCTTTTTGCTGGTTGATGTTAAATATAGAAGACAAGACTACTCCGTTCTGTCAAGCACCTGCAGAATCTTACTTTTATTGTAATAAACCTGAAGATCGTTTTATACTCTATAATGTTCAAACGGCCAATGCACGTTTTGGAACGCCTATTATAGGTGGTTTGGAATGTTCTGGTACGGTGGAGTATTCATTAGATTCAAGTTTGACATGTGGCGCTGGTTTCTATATCAGGAAATGGGTGGCCGTTAAGACCATAAAGGGACAGGTTGTTCGTACCAATCTTTGTACACAAAGAGTAAGAGTATTACCTGTTCACGAATATGATATTTTATTGCCCGCCGACATCAATTTAAATTGTCAGGTGCCTATGACTATTCCAGTTATGGAAACGTATGAGGTGGCCTGCGATATTTTAGCAGTGAATCTGTCTATTACTAAATTTGCCGCGGATAGTTCCGAAACTAATGTTTGTTCCAAAGAGTATAGAACTTATACCGTTATTAATTGGTGTGAATTGGGCGAATGGGCCAGTTCATGCCCCAATACTTTAGATCCGGCCAAATTTACCCAAGTGATTCCCCGGAAATGGGATCAAAATGGGAATGGGAATTTTTCTGACCAATATGATGTATCGGAAGGGTCAGGATATTTTTTGCTTGTCAGGGATAGGGAATTGAATAATACCACCTTTACAAGAGGTACCTCTCCCGGGACAAATGGGGTGGAAGAGTTCTTCATTTCAAAGGACAGAGTACCAACTAATTATTCTGCCTTTAACTATAGAGAAAGAATTTTTCCCGCTACTCAGGATAACTCACCTAAACCATTGGGTACGCCTTTTGTATTTAAAAATGATAACAAATCGTGCTTTCTGCCTAATCCAATATGGCCAACTTTTAGCAGGGACTCCACGCCGGCATTTTCTTACCAATACACGCAGATAGTTAAAATATTTGATGCGACGCCGCCTATTGTAACTGTACCTGTGCCAGATACTTTTCCCACTTTTCCCAATACTTGTTTAGCAAATATTGATGTACGTTTCAAAGCAGCTGATCTGTGTCCAAGTAATTTAACGATAACCGCTGTAAGTGTAGCTCTAAATCAGGGAACAGCAGTGGCTGCACCTATCACCTTCCAATCGGATTGGACCTTAGCTGCAAATACCAGTATGACTACCGATTCTTTGGCAACGGGAAGTGTGAAATTGAGAAATTTACCTGAAGGAAAGCATGATCTGTTGGTGTCTGTGAGAGATGGTTGTGGAAATGTTGCGCTCAGCAGGATTCCTTTCGTTGTTGCCGATAAAATAGCCACCACACCCCTGTGTTTAAATGGAGTAGTAACCGGTTTAATGCCGGGACTAAATGGGGAGGGTATGATGGTTGTCTGGGCTTCAGATTTTATAAGTGCTGCGGTGTTTGATTGTAATGGTCAGGGGGCTGTCAATGCCCAGAATAATAAGCAAAATCAAATAACTTATTATTCAATCAATAGAGTAGGTAAGCCATTTAATAGAGATTCTACTTCAATTACATTAATGTGTTCAGATACAGCCGATTTGGTTTTTGTCGAAATTCATGCCTGGGATAAAAAGGGAAACCACAGCTTTTGTACCACCTATATCAATGTGGAGGATAATATTAATATTTGCAAAGGTAGTGGCTCTGCCTCAATTTCAGGGGTTATCACAAATGAAAATCAAGCAAGACTTGAAGGTGTTACAGTAAGACTATCAGGTACTTCTACCGGGACAGTGAATACCGCCATCGACGGAAGATATTCCGTTCCATCGCTGACCTTAAATAGAAATTATACCGTTAAGCCTTCTCTTAACAGAGGCTTTTTAAATGGGATAACTACTTTTGATTTGGTGCTGATAAGCAAGCATATTTTAAATGTACAGCCATTTGATTCTCCCTATAAAATCATAGCGGCCGATGTAAATAATTCTAAAACGCTAAGTACCATCGATTTGATTCAGTTAAGAAAGTTGATTCTCGGGGTTGATTTAGCTTTCCAGTTAAATGAAAGCTGGCGGTTCGTTAGCTCCTCTTTTGTTTTTCCAGATCCAAATAATCCCTGGAAAACAGCTTTTCCCGAAGAGGTTTCTTTTAATCCTATTGATGGGCACAAAAGAGCCGATTTTATAGGTATTAAAATAGGTGATGTAAATGGTTCAGCACAAATTAATGGTCCGGTTTCTCCCGGGATAAGAAGTGTGGAGGAAACAGGTACCTGGCATTTGTTTTTAGAAAATGAATTTTTTGAATCAGATCAGTTAGTTGAAATTCCAATTTTTCTTAAAAATACAAAGGGCCTGGAGGGATTGCAATTTGCTCTGCAATTCGATGAAGAAGTGTTTGATTGGGTTGAAATGAAACAGGGTGCAGCGTCGACCGAATTTTTTGGGATTTTCCCTCAGGATGGTTTGGTAACAGCCAGCTGGAATGGTAGCACTACCGATACCGCTTTAACCACCATTGTGCTAAAATCTAAAAAAGATGGTTTTATAAAAGATGCTATTTCTTTAAATACCAGATTTATGTCACCAGAGGCATATATAAATAATGGTTTGTTGCGTTTAGAGTTAGATTGGTTAGAAAAAAGTAAATCGATTGATTTTACGGAAGTAAAGCAAAATTTCCCAAATCCTTTTACAGAATCTACCAGTGTATGGTTTCAAATCCCTTTCCAAAGTTTGGTGAAATGGAGTATTACTGATGTTACAGGCAGGCTGATAAGGCAGTCAAATCAATGGTTTAGTGCCGGGGAACATGTGTTGGATTTTCAAAAAAATACCTTTCATTCACCGGGTATTTATTATTTTACCATAGAATCTGCAGAGTATAAAAGGATGCTAAAAATGGTCAAATTTGAGTGACGCACAAATGGTCATATTTATTAACTTATTTCCTTAATTTTGTAATGGTTTTGGTTCATTGTGTTAAATTAAAATTTAGAAAATGAGTAAGTTGTTATCTCTTTATGTTGGTTTATTATTGAGTTTTGTAGGTCTGAATCACATGGTGGCGCAGAATGTTTCTTATTGGGCGCCAAAAGATTCAATTATGTCAAACGTTGATGTGTATAAAGCTGATATTCAAGTAAGTAATTTTAAATTTATTGTGGGCACACAATTTAATGTGGCTTGGGATTCAACGTTACTTATTTTAGATAGCGTCGGAAATTTTGGGCTACCACTTAAATTAGATGATCATTTTGGCTTGGTTTCAAAATCGAAAGGGGTTCTCAGCTTCCAATGGTTTGACGAGTCGTTGAAAGGGGTGACTTTGCCAGATAAAAAATCTATTTTTTCTCTTTATTTTAAGGTGAAAGGTCTGAGAGGTCTAAAATCTCCTATTACTTTCGTTGACACACCTACCAATATAAGAGAAACGGCTGATAGCTCTTACAAAGCAATAACTGCATTCTATGTGGATGGTTTCGTGGTTCTAAAAATGGGGGCAACTTCTTCCGCAGCAGGCATTGATTCAGACCAGTTAAGAATTGATAAAGTTTATCCCAATCCAGTATCCTCTGGTGAAGTTTCGGTCAACTGGTTTTCGTCTGTTCCGGGTACTGTGGAATATACCTTAACTGACGTTAAAGGGAGTGTAATAAAAAGATGGTTAAATAAAATTGGCTCTGGTGTTCAATTTTTACAAATGCCTGTTTCTGATTTTCCAGCAAGAGGCTACTATAACTTGCAAATTAAACAAGGAAATTTTCAGTCAAATCAACAAATCATATATATGCCAGCATATTGATGCTTTTTTGCTGCATTTTTATTTAAGCATTCATTCCAAAACCGATTTTTATGAAGTTAACAATTAGCCGGGTTCTTATTTTTGGGCTTTTAATTTTCAGTCATTTCTTAAACGCGCAAACGTTAAACATAGCTATTAAAGATACTACAGTGGCTAAAGGAGCTGCTTTTTGCTCAAATGTGACGGTAACTAATTTTACCAGTTTAATTGGCGTTCAGTTATCCTTAAATTATAATCCCTCAAAATTAACCTATAGTAAGGTGCAGGGATTTAATCCTGCAGCATCAGGTCTGTCAGGGGCTTTTAATAATGTTGTGGCACCTGATGGTAAATCTGCTAAGCTAAATATGGCTTGGTTTGACGATCAATTAAAGGGAATCACAATACCTGCTGCAAGTACTTTGTTTCAAGTTTGCTTTACCGCGGTGAATGCTGATGCACAAGACACTATTAGAGTAAATAATATTGAAATCATAAATCTTTCAGAGGCTTTGGTACCCAGTTCAGTAAACGCCCCTGTTATCATCATTGGAGCAGGAGGTACAGGCACTGGTGGAGGAAGCACTGGCGGTGGAGGAAGTACAGGCGGTGGAAGCAC
>CANMVX010000080.1 GCA_947501115.1 Haliscomenobacteraceae bacterium | reverse complement strand
TCTGCGAGATGCAGATACCACCAATATGTTAGTACCGTATTTGCGAGATGCAGATACGACGAATATGTTAGTACCATATTTACGACATGCTGACACGACAAATATGCTAGTCCCGTATTTACGAGATGCGGATACGACGAATATGCTGGTACCGTATCTGCGACATGCAGACACTACAAATATGCTGGTACCGTATCTGCGAGATGCTGACACTACAAATATGTTGGCACCGTATTTACGCGATGCTGACACTACGAATATGCTGGTACCATATCTGCGACATGCGGATACCACAAATATGCTGGTACCATATCTGCGACATGCGGACACGACGAATATGTTAGTACCTTATCTGCGAGACGCTGACTCCACCAATATGTTAATACCGTATCTGCGCGATGCGGACACCACTAATATGTTGGTACCATATCTGCGCCATGCTGACACTACAAATATGTTGGTACCGTATCTGCGAGACGCTGATACGACGAATATGCTGGTACCTTATCTGCGAGACGCTGACACCACCAATATGCTGGTACCTTATCTGCGAGACGCTGACACCACCAATATGCTGGTACCGTATCTGCGAGACGCTGATACCACCAATATGCTGGTACCGTATCTGCGAGACGCTGATACCACCAATATGTTAGTACCGTATCTGCGGGATGCGGATACGACCAATATGCTGGCTAGTTACCGGACGGGCATTGATGCAAAATTGAACAAAACTGATACGGCTGCTATGCTTACGCCATATCTGAAGCATGCAGATACAACCAGTATGTTATTACCGTATTTGCGTGACGCAGACACGACCAATATGCTGGCGAATTATCGCACAGGTATCGATGCAAAATTGAATAAAACGGATACGGCCGCTATGCTTACCCCATATCTCAAAAAAGAAAGTTTTCCGCAAACTCCTGCTAATGGTGACATTCTTTATTACTCTGGAGATAAATGGGTCAGCTTACCTAAAGGTCAAAATGGGCAAGTACTAACTTTGATTGATGGAGTACCTGCTTGGACTGGATTAGTAGTTCCAACAATAATTACAACGGACAACATTACAAGTGTTTCTGCCAACTCAGCTGTTTCTGGAGGTAATGTTATTTACGATGGGGGAGTCTCCGTGACAGCTCGGGGTTTGGTTTATGGAACCTCTCCTAATCCAACCCTTTCCAATTCAGTTTTTACTATTGGTTCGGGATTAGGTACCTTTTCAGGCACAATTTCAGGATTGTCTTCAAATACAATTTATTATGTTAGGGCCTATGCCACAAATAGTGCGGGAACAACCTATGGTAATCAACAAACATTTACCACTACTAATTAACCTAAATGGAACCCAATTTAATATGAATCCTGATATTCAAATGGCTGTCGTTCTTTCATAATTATTTTATAATTTTTTATGTGGAAAAATATTTTGAGGCTTCCATAAAACTTCAGCAGATTAAAAAAATCCCCTTTACAGTAGTATTGGGGATTTTTTTTTAACTAACAATTATTTCCTGGCTTCGCCATTTCGATATCTGGCAGTATTTAAATTCACCTCTTGTTTTGCTTATAAGAACTTCAGGATTCAGATAATTTCCCCCATTCAGCACAACCGAGCTGGATAAGAATGCCCCATGGCACCGCTACTTGAATTATAATGACAATGTATTTGTGAACTATTTTAATAAGTCGTTTTACGCATAATAGTATATCGCAAGGGTTGCGGCTTTTGCGATTTTCTGGTTTCTAAAATTACATAAAATGCCTGTTTTGGAAGTTGTTTACCTTCTAATATATTCACCAGCGGTTATTACAGGAATTTTAGAATTTTTAAAATCTTTCTTATTTCGGGTAATTATTATATCTGATTCGTTATCTATGGCTATAAAACGGATAAATTTCCCATTTGGTGTAGGGGCGAATTGAATTCGCCCTCCCATGCTACAGATAAATTTCCCTATTTACGGAAAAATATATTTCTCCGCATTTACAAAAGTTGTATTTGCACATAAATTAAATGGATAATTATAGGAAATGGGGGAATGAAAAAAAATAGGTACTGGTTAAAACAGGGCGAATTCAATTCGCCCCTACGTGAACCATCATACAATAATGTTAAAATTGACAGTGATTTAAAGTTAATATTGTCAGTTTAATCAACGGATAATTTTTCCCATTTGGTGTAGGGGCGAATTGAATTCGCCTCTCCCATGATACAGATAAATTTCCCTATTTACGTAAATATCGTATTCGCCTTTCATAATTCAGACACATTTAATTAACATTTAGTTAACATTGAAGCTGGAAAATAGCTTAAATAATAAAGAAATCCCTTGTTTTTTGGTAAAAATAAAATTTTTACCAAAAGAATAGATACATAAATATGTGGTAATTAACCTAATGTTAATCTTGAGAAAATAATCAATTAATACTCCTGAATTAATTTCGCCCAAAATTAACATAATCTATTTTTATGAAAGGATTTTATTTTGCATTGTTTATATCTTTAGCTACCATTAGTTTTGTTTCTGCCCAAAAGGGTACCATTCGTGGAACTATCCTTGATAAATTAACTAAGGAAACCATCATTGGTGCGAATATCATGATTGATGGCTCCGATTTGGGCGCAGTTACAGATATTAACGGCCAATTTGAAATGAAGGAAATTAACCCTGGCTTTTATGCATTGACTATCAGTTATGTTTCCTATAAAACCATCAAGATTACTGATCTTGAAGTTATTTCTGACAAAACTACCTTAATTAATCTCGATCTCGAGGAAGATTTAGTAAACCTTGGTGAAGTAACCATCGTTGCTGCCAGGGAGACTAATACAAACATAGCCATTATTTCAGATATCCGCAGATCATTTCAAGTGGTTAGCGGCTTGTCTGCCGAGCAAATTTCTCTTTCCTTAGATAGAGATGCCGCTCAGGTAGTTAAGCGGGTGCCTGGTATTACCATTACAGATAATAATTTCGTTCAAATCAGGGGTTTAGCCCCCAGATATAATCCTGTTCAATTACACAATGCGTTTGCTCCTTCCGTAGAAGCAGATGTTAAATCATTCAATTTCAATATTCTTCCAAGTTCTCAACTAGACAGAATATTGGTCTATAAATCTCCTTCTCCAGATATTTCCGGAGAATTTTCCGGAGGCCTTGTGAAGATTTTCACAAAAAGTATTCCTGAGGAAAATTCAATTTCTCTTGATTATTCTACTCAATTCAGGCAAAATACCACTTTTAATACATTTATAAATCAGGAAAGATCTTCTTCCCATTGGACTGGCTTTAATAATGGAATGTTAGATTTACCCACCAATTTTCCCAAAACGCTTAGAGACAGTAGGTTAACAAGAAATGAGATTGTTCAAGCGGGTCGTTCATTAATTAATACCTGGGAGCCAGAAACAAGAGATGCTGGACTGGATCAAAGAATTGGTGTTACCGGTGCCTTCCGTTTCAACATAGGTGACAAAATTAAGATTGGCAACATTACTTCTCTTAATTACAGTAATTCCTTTTCTAACTTCGGCATTGCCCGTGCCGATTATAATGAACAAGACAAATTAACAGGTAATCGTTCTATCATTTTCAATTATAATGATCAGCAATATACCCAGTCTATAAGATCAGGATTGCTTCATAACTGGGCTTTTAAATTCGGAGATAACCATCAACTGGAGTTTAAGAATTTATTTAATCAAAATGCTATCTCTCAATACGTTGACAGGTATGGAACTAATCTTGAAGCGCAGCAGTTTGCAGACTTAGCTTTTGGATCTTACGATCAGGTTTATCGAGGTATTTACTCGGGACAATTATTGGGAAATCATACTTTCAAGGATGAGACCATGAAGGTAGAATGGATGGTTGGTTACAATACCTCCAACAGGGATCAACCCGATTATAAAAGATATAGAAAGGACATTGATGTGTCTAATAAAGAGGCACAATTGTACATTCCACCAGGACAGGCTGTATCAGACTTTTTAGGTAGATTTTATTCAGAAATGACTGAAAATGCGTTAACAGGTTCTTTTGGGTTATCTAAAATACTAAAAATAAAGGGTCTGCCTGATTTCGCCCCTGAGATAAAAGCAGGTGGATTTTATGAGAAAAAGGAAAGATCCTTTGCTGCAAGAAATATTGGTTATGTGAGACCAGTTATCGGATTTAACAATACACTTGGACGCCTAGATATTTGGGAACTGTTTGCTACTCAAAATATTAATTTTGAATCAGGCATTAGAATCGATGAGCAATCAAATCCCTCAGACAGCTACACAGCGTCTAATGAGTTGCTCGCATTTTACGGAATGGTAAATATTCCTGTGACTAAAAAAATAAGTGCAGTAGTTGGTGCCCGCTATGAAAACAACATTCAAATACTGAACTCTGCGACCTTCACCAATCAACTTATTAATGTCAATTATCCGGTAAGTAGAATTCTTCCTTCTGCCAATATCAGTTACAACGTTACCGAAAAATCATTATTCAGACTTGCCTATGGCGAAACATTGAATCGCCCGGAATTCAGAGAACTTGCTCCTTTCGGATTTTACGACTTTAACACCAACTTTACTAATAGAGGTAATCCATTCCTTGAGACGCCTACCATTCACAATGCAGACTTCAGATTTGAAACTTATCCTAAGGCTACGGAAACAGTCAGTCTTGCATTATTTTACAAGTACTTCATTAATCCTATAGAGACCGTATTTATTCCTGGAGCTGGGTCGCAGGGTGCTAAGGCATTTACTTTTGGTAATGCAGCGTCGGCAACAACGTATGGGGTAGAGGTGGAAGTGAAAAAGTCTCTTAATGGATTGACAAATTCTGCTTTCCTCGATAGAATCAATCTTATTTTCAATGTGGCGCTTATAAAATCAGAAGTTTCTTTGGGAGCCATTGCCATTGGTCAGTCCTCCAATAGACCTTTACAAGGTCAGGCTCCTTACATAGTGAACTCAACGATTTCTTACAAGGACGATGAGAAAGGTTTACAAATTAATGCGCTGTATAATGTGGTAGGAAAAAATATCATTTTTGTTGGATTTGATTCCTATCCGGATATTTACCAGATGCCAAGAGGTATATTAGATTTTACCGTAGTGAAAAGAGTTTCAGATCGATTCAAGCTCAAATTAGGTGTCTCAGACATTCTTAACCAAAAGAATATCTTTCTTCAAGACGCTAATTTAGACGGTAAGTTCGATGTAAAAACAGATAATATTATTCAGGAATTTCAACCTGGCGCTGTGTTTAGCCTAGGTTTCAGTTACGATATTTTAAGAAAATAACCAATTTTAAATGCTTAATTTTATGAAAAACAGTCTAAAAAATCTCTTGTCCGGTAGTTGGCTAAGCCTTGCACTATTGGCGATTTTCTCCCTTGGAGTATTATCTTGCAAGAAAGAAGAAGTTGTATTACCTCCTGTAATATCTGTTTCAGCGAGCACGCTAAGTGGTGCTCCAGGTGCGCAACTTACTGCTACAGTGAGTGCGGAAGCTACGGGTGGGCTATCTTTAATCAGAATTAGGAAAAATGGTTTAGTAGATGCCTCAACTCCAGATGTGGTTTTTGATGGTATTGTAACTTCAGGTAAGTATGAATTTAAATATACTATTCCTGCTACTTCAAGAGAAGGAGATAACGTGGCGTTCATTTTTACTTCAGTCGATAAGGGAGGTCTTACTTCTTCTGATGCGTCTGTAATTATCTCTACTGCAGCGATCCCTAACAAGCCTATTGTTGAGGTGACAGGAGTAATTACTGCGAATACAACCTGGACAGCTGACAAAATTTACAAATTGAAAGGTTTTGTAAGAGTGGGCAATGATCCTACGGTAACTGATGTTCCTGCAAAGAACTCTGGTCCTACATTGACTATTCAGCCAGGTACTGTCATCTATGGTGAAAAAGCAACCAAAGGCACATTGATCATTCAGAGAGGTGCTAAAATTATTGCTGAAGGTACTGCTACCAGTCCTATTGTATTTACTTCTGAGTCTGCTGTGGGTACTAAGGAGCCAGGTGATTGGGGTGGTTTAGTGATTTGCGGAAGAGCTTCAAATAACCAACCAGGGGGTGTTTTTGAACTTGAAGGTGGCTATAAGGCATTCTCCGGTGGCGGAACTTCTCCTGATAATGCAGACAACTCGGGTTCTTTAAAGTACGTCCGTATTGAATATGCAGGGGTGCCAGTCAATCCTAATCAGGAAGTTAACTCCCTAACTTTAGGCGCTGTTGGTAGCGAAACTAAAATAGAATATGTAATGTGTACCTATGGATTAGACGATTCATTTGAGTGGTTTGGTGGTACAGTAAATGCAAAGTATCTAATTGCTTATAAAGGTTTGGATGATGACTTTGATGTTGACTTTGGTTTCTCAGGATTTGTACAATTTGGATTAGGTGTTCGTGGTGCTACCTTGGCAGATCAGTCAGGTTCTAATGGCTTTGAAGTAGATAACAATGGTCAGGGTTCAGATGCAGCTCCGTTTACATCAGGTACTTTCTCAAATATGACCATTATTGGTCCAAAAGCAACGAGAGAGACGCCTATTTCTTTACAGTTTCAATCTGCAGCTCAACTTAGAAGAAATAATAAGTTGAAAATTCACAACTCTTTCTTCACTGGTTACCCAAATGGTATATTCATCGATGGTGCTAATACCGCTGCCAATGCAGCTGCCAATGAATTGGTATTAAAAGACAATGTGGTAGCAGGTGTGGACAACTGGGGAGGAAATGGTTTCGGATCGGCAGGGACGGTATTTACGGGTGCACCTGCTAACGGCGCGAATCATCCAAATGCTCCAAGAGGTTTCCGTATAGGTGCTGGAACGGGTGCTTTCTCTAATGGTATCTATACGCTTACGGCACTTACTATTAAAGACAAAGCTGCTGAAGATTGGTTTTTAGAAAGCAATGCAATCCTTTCTAAATGGTCAGATGCTGGTATCGATGCGTCAATCTTCGGTACTATTAATCCTAAAACTACGCCAAACACAGGTTCTTCTTTATTGAATGGCGCGGTATTTACTGGTATGCCTTCTTTCTTCTCAGTAGTTCCTCATAAAGGTGCCTTTGGTACTACCAACTGGGCTCAAGGTTGGGCTGAATGGTCTCCTGAATTGAAAAACTACTCTAAAGGATAGTAATTATATTTTTTATAGTATAGTGAACAAGGGGGTATTTTATCCCCTTGTTTATTTTAAACATAAGCCTTTTGTGATGAAAATTTTACTCACCTGCTTTCTTGGCATTATTCTATTTTGTGGCTGCAAGACAGATGCTCCTTCAACGCTCGATTTTGCTTATTACTTTTCTGCAGACGAGCAAAGGGAGGTACTCGCCAAAATAACTTCCTACGTTTATATTGCTCCACCAAATGTGTCCAAAGAGGATAGGTTCTTAGCCAAACATCGCCCGTTTTATCTGAAGGAAAGTCTCAAATTTCAGGTGATACGTTTCTTCAAAGACGAGAATTCCCGTTATTATTTTTATCTGCTCAGACCGGCCAGAAATATAAATGATTATAAAAGAGGGGTTGCCGGCATGTTTACCCTGGATGAAAAAGGGGAGATTAGCTTGTTTAGGGAATTTTTCGTTACTAAAATGATTCCTGAGACGGAGGTCGTAAATTTCGGGAAATTAATCTTCGACGATCTGATTAAAAATAAAGGGTCAATTCCAATGACGTCTCTACGTGAGGATTTTATAGAATTTCCAGGAATCATGTCTCAGTATGATACAACCATGTATGAGTGGACATACAAAGAGCCTTTTGACGCTCAAATTAGATAATACAATCAAGTGATCTTTACAAATAAAAAGCATTGTCCGCGGAATCTATGTATTTTTACCTACATTCCGCGGATTAAAGCAATATTATGGTAGGTCGAGAAAAGGAAATTGAATTATTATCGAAAATTTATTCATCAGATAAGCCTGAACTTCTTGCCGTATTTGGAAGAAGAAGGGTAGGAAAGACGTTTTTGATTCGATCCTTTTTTAAAGGAAAAATAGATTTTGAATTGTCAGGATTGAAAAATATTTCAAAGGGGCAACAATTAAGAAATTTCTCTTTTAGTTTGAAAGATGCTCAAAATTTAGATGAGCTACCTAAACCTCCAAAGGATTGGTTAGATGCCTTTTATCAGTTAAAATTATTCTTTGAATCTTTGGAAAAACAAGATAGAAGAATGGTTGTGTTTTTGAATGAAGTACCTTGGCTGGCAAGTGGAAAATCAGATTTCATAGCTGGATTTAGTTATTTTTGGAATTCCTATGCCTCTAAATCAAATATTCTTATAATAATTTGTGGGTCTGCAACCGCCTGGATGATTCAAAAAATAATCAATGATAAAGGAGGCTTACATAATAGGGTAACTCAAAGGATTCATCTGCAACCAAAACCAAATATTCAAAACAAAGAATCACTGGGATTAATTGATAATGTGCTAGACATGAATGCGTTGTTTTAAAAGTTCGCTGCTTTAAACTAAAGGTTCAGCCATATTTTGAAATATATCGTTGAGTTTTTAATACTCTATTATATAAAACCAGTCTTATGTTTATTAGTGGTGATTATTTTGCTATACCGTTTTTTTGCAATATATTTTGAATGGAGAATAATAAAAGTATCACAGTCAAAACACATATTATGAGTAATGAAATGCCCGTTATTGAAAGGGCTAAAATCCTGTTTTCTGCCTTTAATTGTTGGTGCATAATTTTTTGATTCTCTTTCCAGGCTAATTTATTTTCATATAAATTAAGATATCGGCGAAAAGATTTTAAAAATCCAATATCGTGGTAAAATTTAATTTCAGAATTAAAATCATTAATGGCTCGTTCAATAATGTTAGGTTCATTAATAGCTGAAGATTGAATTAATTTTATCGTCATGTAATATTCCTCTTCAGTATTTTCGTCGTAGAATCCCAAATTTCTATGTGCAGTGATTACTTCATTTGCCAGTACAAGTTTTTCGTCATTTATATTTCTTGTTAATACATATTTTAATATCTGATAAAATCTTCTAAGGGATTCATTATCAGATATTAAAAGAAATCGATTGTCTATCATCTTATAGATGCTAAGGGCAGTCAAAACTGTGTGTTCATCCAATTTTCTGTAATATTCAAATTGAGTACATAAATCCTTAAATCTTTTTTCAGTTTGAAGAAATTTGGGGTCGTATAGGTTCACAAGCAATTGAATAGTAGAAAGGATCTGCAAACGTTCACAATAGTTTGAAGAATCAATGTATCTACTCAAATAAATTTTATTTAACAAATTAGGAACTGCATTTTCATTTATTACATATACTTGTTTTTGTCCTTTTTGTGGAATCCAGGAATTTTTTATATATATATTATTACCATATCTATCTTTAAGGTTATAGGATTTTGTTTCAATACGCCCTAAACTATCCCATTCCAACATCGGAAGCGATTTTTTAAGTGTATCCAAAGATTTTTGGATCATTTCTTTTTTACAATTGGATATGTTTTGTGCTACATATTCTGATGTATCTATTTCGTTTTCAAGCACCTCCCACCTATCTACCGTGACTCTAACGGGCATACTTGGGCGAGAATTAATAATAAACCAAATGATACCTAATAAAACAACTAAAATAGAAATTACAGACAATATTTGCCATGTTTTCCTTCCGAATGGAAACAAAATCTTTTCTTCAATCTGATTGAATAACTGCTTTAATTTTATCATAATGAAAGAGGTTTAAAATATAAGAATATCAAATTGAATCGATTTAAAATGAAGTTAAATGGCTAAAATACTTATTTTTCTCGTAAACATACATTTAATCTAATCATTTATTTGGTATTTGGTATACCAATAAGTGCTTTTACTAGCTGCAAAGTATTATACGCGGATTAAAGCAATATTATACATCTAACCAAAACCTAATATTCAAAACAAAGAATACAGCGAGAGAACTAATTTTGAAGGTACCAATAACCAATTACCAAAATATAATTATCCTTTTCCTTGAAAATTTCATTTTGAAAAAGTTATATTTGAAATATAGTTAATTATCAGTATGAGAATGAAAAATACACGCAGAACTTTTATTAAAAATGCTATCTCTGGTGGTATTGTCTTAGGAATAGGTGGCTTGGTACCCGTCTTTTCGGCTAAAAGTTATCGCCAAATCGTGGGAGCCAATGAAAAAATACGTGTGGCTGTTATGGGGGTGAATAGTAGAGGCCTGGCAGTTAGTAAAAATTTTGCAAATCAGAAGAACTGTGAAGTGATACATGTCTGTGATGTTGATTCTCGTGCTGCTGAAAACTGTATCAATGAATTGGGTAAAATTCAGGCTTTTATGCCCCAGGCAACACCCGATTTCAGAGTTGCTCTGGAAGATAAAAATTTGGATGCACTCATTGTCACCGCTCCCGATCATTGGCATGCACCTGCCACTTTATTGGCTTGTTCAGCTGGAAAGCATGTCTATTTGGAGAAACCTTGTAGTCACAATCCTTGGGAAGGTGAAATGCTTATTAAATCGGCTGAAAAGCATAAACGTGTGTTGCAAATGGGTAATCAGCGTCGTTCCTGGCCAAATGTTGCTGCTGCCATCGCAGAATTACATGCAGGGGTGATTGGTCGCCCTTATTTTGCCAAAACCTGGTACACAAATAATCGCGCATCTATAGGTGTTGGAAAGGAAACAGAGGTGCCTTCCTGGCTAAATTATGATTTATGGCAAGGCCCTGCTCCCAGGAAAAAGTTTAAGGATAATCTTATTCACTATAACTGGCATTGGTTTTGGCATTGGGGAACAGGTGAAGCGCTAAATAATGGAACACACATGGTCGATCTGGCTCGTTGGGGTCTTAATGTGGAATATCCTACAAAAGTGAGTTCTTCAGGTGGCAGATATATGTATAAAGATGATTGGGAAACGCCCGATACCCAAATTATCAATCTGGAATTTGATAATAAGTCTATGATTTCCTGGGAAGGAAGAAGTTGCAATGGGAAAGCGCTGGAAGCAAATAGTGTGGGGGTTATTTTTTATGCAGAAAATGGAAGTATGGTCATCGAAAGTGGGAATTCCTATAAGATTTATGACCTAAAAAATAATCTGGTGAAGGAGGTTAAAAATAATTTTGCCGTTGATGCCCGAAATATTGCTGTTCCCTCCCAAAATCTGGACGCTTTGCATATTCTAAATTTTTTCGATGGTATCCGTTTAGGTGTTAAACTAAATTCAGATATTCTAAGTGGTCATCAAAGTACGCTTTTGGTGCAATTAGGTAATATTTCTCAACGTGTAGGCAGAACCTTAGATATTAATCCTAAAAATGGTCATATTTTAAATGATAAACAAGCCATGTCCTATTGGACAAGAGAATATCAGCCAGGTTGGGAGCCTAAATTTTAAGGGATGCAAGGTCTAAGTAATGTTAACAAAACAAATGCGACCTTTCTGAATAACCGCTTGGTTTCACTCGATGTGTTGCGTGGTTTTGATATGTTCTGGATCATTGGTGCAGATGATATTGTCCACGGAATGGCCAAAATGACGAAAACTTCATTTTGGGAAAATTTCTCCTCCCAGTTGCGCCATCCACAGTGGAATGGTTTCACGATGTACGACTTAATATTTCCTCTTTTTATTTTTCTGGCAGGTGTTTCAACCCCATTTTCTATTGGAAAAGCATTGGAGGAGGGAAATTCAAAAGAAAAATTATTAATTCGTGTTTTTCAACGTGGTATCATCTTAATAATATTGGGTATCATTTATAATAATGGATTAACCTTAAAACCTTTGGAGGAAATCCGTTTTTCCAGTGTTTTAGGAAGAATTGGAATTACTTATGTTTTTGCAAATATCATCTATTTATATGTAAAACCCCGTTGGTTTTTAACCTGGTTTGCTGGCCTTTTACTAAGCTATTATTTCTTATTAAAATTCTTTTCTGCACCTAATTTTGAATCAGGGGATCTGACGATGGAAGGAAATTTCGCCTCTTATATAGACCGTTTATTATTACCAGGAAAGTTAAGTTTAAAGATTCATGATACCGTCGGTTTTTTCAACAACATTCCTGCCATTAGTAATTCCCTGGCAGGAATTATGGTAGGAATTTTCATAAAAAGAAATGAATTTTCAGGTATAAAAAAGACGCTATATCTCGCTGGTTTGGGACTGTTATCTTTGCTTTTGGCTCAATTATGGAATGTAGATTTTCCCATTAATAAAAATTTGTGGTCAAGTTCCTTTGTATTACAAACAGTAGGACTCAGTCTTCTCCTTTTCTCTCTGTTTTATTATATCATAGATGTTTTAGGCTACCAAAAATGGGCTGTATTCTTTCGGGTTATTGGTGTGAATGCCATTTTAATTTATATGTCTGTGAAATTTATAGACTGGAGTTTTACAGCGCGTAAGTTTTTTGAATGGGCCTATCAATGGGTCGGAGATTCCTGGTCTATGCTAATGATTCCAATGTCTATTTTAATCATCAAATAGTTATTTCTTCGAATTCTGTATCATTATAAAATATTTTTACGCATTTAACTCTTACTATTTTGAATTTACACCTTTTTAATACGCCCAAAGAACTGGGACAGGCTGCTGGTAAAATGGGCGCCTCGCTCATTAAAAAAGCCATTCAAGAAAAAGGCTTTGCCAATATTATTCTGGCTACTGGGACCAGCCAGTTTGAAACGATTCAATATTTAATTTCCGACAAGGAAATTAAATGGGAGAATGTTCAAATGTTTCATTTAGA
>CANMVX010000079.1 GCA_947501115.1 Haliscomenobacteraceae bacterium | reverse complement strand
TCAGCTACTTTTGACTGTTTGGCATGCTCTGTTCCAAAAGCCGTATATCCTCTTTGTCCGTTGGCTCCGGGTATTTTATATTTTAATTTTTCACTTTCCGATAAAGCAAAAAAGGCATGGGCTTCTCTATAAAATGATTGTATCAAATCGGAGGGAATTCCATGATTAATCACCCCAACAAAACCTACCGTATGGAAGGCATTCCCCAAGGTTTCAATAAAAATATTTTTCTCCCCTACATCTCCCTTTTCAAATTGGGATAAATCAATTAATGGAATGGTTCTCATTGAAATAAAATTTTATTTACGTGGTGGTTTGTACCCTGAATCTGTTAGAAATTGTTTAGAATCAACCCGCTGAATCATTTCAGTAAGCGTTAACGAAGGATTTTTTTTCATCAATGCTTTAACTATTTGCCAACCTAACCAGGCGCCCGTTCTACCGGGTGCTTCTATGGGCATTCCAGGTGAATTTGGACTATACTCTACATATTTACGAATTTTTTGCCAATTACTATCATAAAAAAGGGATTCTTGAAGGAAGAATGAAAAAATCTCTTTTTCATTATCAACCAACCAATCCCATTGTTGGGCGGAAACTTCCATTATAATTGAATCGTGCGTTGAAGGAAGTAATTTATCCTGAATGTACAGTTTTTTTCCTTCCCGAATCATTAAAGCCAATAAATGATCTGTCTCTGGTGGCGGAATTAAATCATCTACCAACGGTTGGAGGGTTTTGGAAACTAAATGATCTGCATTAAAAGACCTTGTCAAATAGGCAGAAAAATTTGGATTTTGTGGATTTTTTTGTTGATAGGGAAAATTTGAACCTAAATAAAAATCAAGTCCAACCGCAAGATTATTTTCGCCGTAAATAAAATTTCCTAAAGAGAACTCTGAAATAAAAGTAGTCACTTTAGGGGTTGGTTTTTCTGGAAAATAGTATTTAAAGTATTTAAATGAAGTTTGAAAATCAGATTCAATGGGATCGAAAATGGCATAGATATTTTGGATAGTATCATACAATTTTCGCACTTCCTTAAAATGGGTGAAACCAATCAGGTATTTTTCTTCTCCCTGGGGAGCAATTTGCAAATCGTTGGATCCCAAAATTTGGTTGAAATATATTTCAGCAAATTCTGTATCCTTTTCTTTAATTTGTGCCAACTCTTTGCCGAAATTTAATGTATCCGCTTCGAAAAGTTCTTTTTCAAATCGCCTTACTTTAAAATCAATGGAGATATTACTTATATCTGGCGTTTTTTCAATGTTCTCTTCTGAACAAGACATTGAAAAATACATAAGGAATAGGCTTAACGAAAATAATAACCCGCTTTTTTGAACCATTAGTTGTCGTATTGTTTTCTAAAAAATGTAAACAAAGTTAATTTTAAATTATTGTTCACCACTATTTGAAATAAATGAATAACCCAATAACTGAAAATTGGTTAAACGATTTTATTCGCAGAGGTATTGCGGAAGATGTTGGAGACGGAGATCACACCGCCCTGGCTTGTATTCCTTCTGACGACCGAAAATCGGCCAGACTTATCGTGAAACAGGAAGGTGTTATTGCCGGCCTCACTATCGCGGAGGCTATTTTTCATTACCTTGATCCTTCTTCTTCCTGGAAATCTTTAAAAAATGAAGGTGAATATGTTTTTCCAGGGCAAATAGCTGCTGTTATAGAGGCAAATACACGGGTTATTTTAAAGGGGGAAAGACTGGCTTTGAATACTATGCAGAGGATGAGTGGTATTGCTACCCTAAGTCATAGGTTGGCAAATAAAGTGGCCGATCTGCCCGTCCGTTTAATTGACACCCGGAAAACGACTCCTCTTCTTCGTCCATTGGAAAAATGGGCTGTGTTGCTGGGTGGTTGTGAAAATTATCGCTTCGGGCTTTTTGACCGTATAATGATAAAAGATAATCATATCGATGCTTCAGGAAGTATAACCCAGGCCTTAAAACAAGTACATAACTATCTTAATTTTCATGAACTTCAGCTTGAAATTACCGTTGAAGTAAGGAATAAGAAGGAAATTGAAGAGGTTTTAGCCGTTGGAGGTTGTCAGCGGATTATGTTGGATAATTTTTCTCCCGCTGAAATTAAAGAAGCTATAGCTCTCATTGGAAAAAAAATGGAAATTGAGGCATCAGGAGGTATTAATGAGGATAATTTGAGGGAATATGCGGAAACTGGGGTCGATTTTATTTCCTTAGGTGCCCTGACGCATTCCGCAGGAAGTTTAGACCTGAGTCTTAAAATAATTTCTTAAGGTGGAAATTTATCCACTAAAAGAATTAATGTGAAAAACATGCAGCTTACAATAAGCCAAAATCTAAGGTCGCGATGTAGTTGGGGAGTAGGTTCAAGTTTCACTCGGGTATTTGTTTTTATAGTTGTTAAGCAAAAAGGATACCATAGCAAAAAATCGTTATATGTCCTAAACCTATACCAGTGGCTGATTTTACTGTTTAAAAATGACAAAAATTTGTTAGTCAATCTACTTAAATATACCTAATTTTTATACTATGAAAAAAGATGTTTTAATTATAGGAGGTGGAATTGTTGGACTTGCTACAGCATACAGACTTTTGTTGGAAAAACCTGAATTATCCCTCACGCTGGTAGAAAAAGAAGCGGGGTTAGCAAAACATCAGACGGGACACAATAGTGGCGTTATTCATTCGGGTATCTATTACCGCCCGGGAAGCCTCAGGGCAAATAATTGTATTACCGGTTACAAGGAATTGCTTGGATTTTGTACCGCAGAAGATATTCCTTTCGATATTTGTGGTAAATTGATTGTTGCCACCTCAGATCAGGATATTCCCAGCATGGAAAAAATATGGCAAAATGGACTACAAAACGGCCTGACAGGTATTCGCCGTATTTCAAAGGAGGAAGCCCTGGAAAGAGAACCTCATATTCATGTTAAAGAGGCTATTTTGGTTCCTCAGGCGGGCATTGTCGATTATACCACGGTTTCATTGAAATATGCAGAAAAAATAAGAGCCTTAGGCGGAGAAATTCTAACGAACTTTAAGGTAAACCAAATTATAAGATCTAATAGTGAAATAATACTCAGATCTTCCGATGCCAGAGAAATTTCGGGGCGTATTTTAATTAATTGTGCCGGTTTATATTCTGATAAGGTGGCTCAAATGACTGGAATGCCCTTACCTCCCCTTCAAATTATCCCTTTTAGAGGAGAATATTATGACCTGAAACCTGAAAAACAGTATTTGGTGAATCACTTGATTTATCCCGTTCCAAATCCTGATTTTCCTTTCCTTGGAGTTCATTTTACCAGAATGATCGGTGGAGGTATTGAAGCAGGGCCCAATGCAGTGCTTGCTTTTAAAAGGGAGGGGTACTCCCGCTGGGACGTTGACGCAAAAGAATTGGCAGAAACTATATTTTTTCCCGGGTTCCGTCGTTTAGCTACCAAACACTGGCAGCACGGTTTGGGAGAATTACACAGATCCTTCTCCTCCGCTGCTTTTGTAAAAGCGCTTCGTCACTTGATTCCTGAAATTAATGAGGAGGATTTAGTTCGTGGTGGCGCTGGTGTCAGAGCGATGGCAACCGATAATCTTGGAAATATGAGTGACGATTTTCTTATATTTGCCGATAACCAAATTGTCAATGTGTGCAATGCGCCTTCGCCGGCAGCTACCGCATCTCTCGCTATTGGTAAAACGATTGCATCAAAAGCATTAGATATTTTATGATTTAAAATGGGATATGGAAGCTATACAAATGGTTGATCTTAAAGGTCAATACCTAAGAATTAAATCGCATGTAGATGAGGGAATTATGGAGGTTTTAACCGAAACTTCCTACATCAACGGACCTCAGGTAACCTTATTTAAGAATAATCTGGAGAAATATCTGGGGGCAAAGAGGGTGATTCCCTGTGCAAATGGTACCGATGCTCTTCAAATCGCCATGATGGCTCTGGGGCTTAAACCTGGCGATGAGGTTATTGTACCAGCATTTACTTACGTTGCCACCGCGGAGGTAATTGCTCTACTGAACTTGAAACCAGTGATGGTCGATGTCGATATCGATTCGTTTAATATTACACCAGAAATCATTGAAAGAGCCATAACTGATAAAACCCGCGCCGTAGTTCCCGTGAACCTTTATGGTCAATGTGCTGATCTGGAAGGAATTAGAAAACTGTGCGACGAAAGGGGCTTATTCATGATTGAAGATAATGCCCAGGCTATAGGCGCAGATTATTTTATGCAAAGCGGTGTAAAAGTTAAATCAGGTACCCTAGGGCATATCGGTTCCACTAGTTTTTATCCCTCAAAAAACCTGGGAGCTTACGGCGATGGCGGTGCACTTTATACACAAGATGAAAACCTGGGAATGACCCTGCATAAAATTGCCAATCATGGCCAGACTAAACGTTACTATCATGACATGGTGGGGGTTAACTCAAGGTTAGATTCTATTCAGGCGGCTATTCTAAACGTGAAATTGAAATATTTAGATCAATTTGCAGCAGAAAGAATAGCGGTGGCCGATGCGTATGACGCAGCGTTCAAATCCATTGAGCAAATCCAAATCCCATTCAGAGTAGCTTTTTCAAGTCATGTTTTTCATCAATATACTTTAAAAATAAATAACGGGAAACGAGATGAATTGCAATCTTTCCTGAAGGAAAAGGGCATTCCGTCTATCATCTATTATCCGCTGCCACTTTACGAACAGGAGGCATTTAAAAAGGACGCTAATGTTCAATTTCTTCCTGTTACAGATAAATTATGTAAGTCTGTATTATCTTTGCCTATCCACACAGAAATGAGTGAGGAACAAATAGCTTTTATTACGAATACGGTTAGTCAATTTTTTAAATAAATGGAAGATATTTTTATACACCCCTCTGCTATTGTTGACGAAGGCGCTGTCATTGGTTCAGGTACAAAAATCTGGCACTTTACCCATGTTATGTCGGGTGCTGTATTAGGTCAGCAATGTAATTTAGGCCAAAATGTATTTATAGCCAACGGGGTAATTCTTGGTAATAATGTTAAGATCCAGAATAATGTTTCTCTTTACACGGGCGTTATTTGCGAAGACGATGTGTTTTTAGGCCCTTCCGCTGTTTTTACCAATGTGATTAATCCCCGGAGTGCCGTAAACAGGAAAGCTGATTATAAACAGACCATCATAGGAAAAGGGGCAAGTATAGGAGCAAATACGACGCTCGTGTGTGGTAATAAAATTGGCCAATATGCATTTATTGGTGCAGGAGCTGTGGTTACTAAAGAGGTCCCTGACTTTGCGCTGGTTATAGGAAACCCGGCCAAAGTAAAGTATTTTATGAGCCGAATGGGGCATAAACTTGTTTTTTCAGCTGAAGGACAGGCTGTCTGCCCAGAATCAGGGGAGAAGTATATTATGGAAAATGGTATAGTTACTTTAATTGAATTATAAAAATAGCTAATGGAAGAAGTTGATTTATTATCTAATAATGATTTGGTTGTCTTAGAAAAACCAACGTACCATAATTTGCACCTTGATAGTATAGAGAAAAAATGGTTCGCTATCTATACTCGATTTAAGAGGGAAAAAATGGTGCTCAAACAGTTGACGGAAAAGGGGGTGGAAGCCTATTTACCCTTGAGTACTCACAAAAGGGTTTATACTCGGAAAATTAAAATAATTCAATTACCTCTCATCAGTTGTTACGTTTTTGTTAAAATTGTCCAATCGGAATACTTTGCTGTTGCATCTACACAGGATGTTGTGAAATTTGTAAAGTTTAGCCACGAATTACTCGCTATTCCGGAAAGAGAAATTAGTATTTTAAAGGCTATTACTGGTCAAAAAATTGAGATCGAAGCTGTTGCACTGAAACCTGAAATCGGTGACGATATCGAGATTTGCTTCGGTAGCCTTTATGGCCTGAAAGGGAAATTAGTAGATCATCATAACGATAAAAATGTGGTGATTGAGCTCGAACAAATGGGTTTTTCTATGCGAATGCATGTTGATCCACAATTTCTTAAAATAATAAATAAATCCAAACCAGAGGATAAACCAGCGAAAAAGGTTGAAAGACTTTTAGACAAATTTGGTTAATATCCAACACCTTATGAATTTTTTTTAAATATATTTAGGACGAAGTTGCCTTTCATTTGAAAAGGTAAACGTAGGTTGTTTATCGTAAATCTATTGTTAAATATTTGTTAGCTGCAAATAAAAGCGTACCTTTCGCTGCAATTAAGTTAAACAAGTCTGTTCTAATATTTTCCTTAGAAATGTCAAATTATCGTATTATTCTGGCCGGTCAGTTCATCTTTAATAACCAACGCAGTTTCGAAATGGCACTGGCGCAGTATAATCAGCGTGTTGAAATTCATTTCAAATACGATGTATTTCTCAGAAGTGAAAATATATTCGATGTAGAACAAAATTGCGTGAATATTCCAAGGCATGTCGAGCCTGAAATTACCGATAGAACCTGGAGAAATACAGTGTCTGCTCTTGAAACCGTTTGCGAATATGCTATTGCAGGTAGCCTCAGTGCATGGAAACTGGAAAATGGTAAAATTATTGAGTATAGGGAAATTGAACCAAATGGTGATAAATCTGCCATTCAGTCTTATTTATTGGGTAAAAGGTTAGTTGGAAAGGGGGAAGACAAGGCTGCAAAAGAGGCGTTAGATCAGGCTATTCAAAAATGCGAAAGACATGCTAAAGCTTATGAAAGAAGGGGTTACGTAAACTTTAGATTGAAAAACTTTAAAGACGCCCTTTATGATTTTAACAAAAGTATTGTAGTTAATCCGCATAGCGAAGAAGCTCACTTCGGCAGGGCTTTTGTACGTATTATTGAAAAAGATTATGTGTCGGCTATCAAAGATTTTGATATTACACTGAAAAATTCTATTCCTCATCAACCTATTTTTTGGAAAACTAAGCGCATAAAGGGCGAATGTCACTTGATTTTGGGTGAGTATAAAATGGCGATTTTAGAGTTAATTCCTGTCTCAAAAAGAGTTTTTCAAGAGGAAGATAATAACTTTGGATGGCAAAGGAAGGTTTGGTTCAATTTGGGTCAGGCTCATTTAGGGGACGAAAATTTTAAAGAGGCAATTATCGCCCTGGAAAAAGCAAAAGCATTTCCCGAAGGAAAAGATAACTTAACAAAAGAGGATATTGACGGGTTAATTAAAGAGGCTAAAGCCAGTAAGATTCCTAACCAATATCGGAATCCAGTGCCTGGAAATATCAAAACAGGTGCTCCTTTTTTAAGCTAACTGCCTCAGCATCCATCCAAAAATTAAAAAACCTTATTTAAAATTTTATCCATTGGGTAAAATCTTCTCCCCATATCGTTTCATGCTGCAGTAATAATTTTACTTTTTCCTCTGTTGAAGAGGACGACAAATTAATCTTGTTTATAGCAGCTTTTGATATATCATCCATTGGCGTGTCTTCATTGTTTAAAAGAAAGTACAAAGCTTCTTTAATACATTCCACCATTTTTGTAGGAGAAATACCTGTTGTTTGCCAATATGATTTTAGCAAAAGCAATACCCGAATAGTAAGTTTCATAGGATATTGGACAGCAATGGATGTCCATTTATGCTCTATATTGGGGTTAGAGAATCTATCTATGACGTCTTTTGCAAAAGATAATTTATCTTCATTTTTTATATCTTTTGGTAGTGAAGGTAGAATCTCTTCAAAAATGAGTTCCTCAGCATATCTTTTAAATATCGGATCACTCATTGCCAGATAAACCGTTTCAAACCCCTCCGCTATGGCCTTGGCACATAAAAGAGTATGTGAACCATTAAGAATGCGCAGCTTCAATTCTTTGAATTGAGAAATATCAGGAACGATTTTTATTTCATCATTGGCGCTTGAAAAAGTTAATAAATCATGTACTTCTTGTCCACCTTCAATCGCCCAGAGGGCATAAGGTTCGCACATAATGGCATTAGAATCTGTGTAGCCATATTTTTCAAAAAGAATTTGCTGAGCCTCATTTGATAATTTCCCCGGAACAATTCTATCAACAAGCGTATTGCTGAAAATCACCTTTTCATTGATCCAATCACCGAAGGATTTGGGATAGTCATTAAAATGAATCAGTTTTTCTATTATATTCTTTAAAATGTTTCCATTATTGGTTAATAATTCAGTGGGTAAAACAACTATTTTACTTTCTGGTGCATGACCCAGTTTAACATACCGGTGATAAAGACATTGAGTTAATTTGCCGGGAAAGGAGATGGAAGGTTCATGGGTAAGTTTCTCTTCTACGTATTGTAATCCCGCTTCTGTAGTATTTGAAATAATAATCTGAATGCTTGGGTTAGCAGCATAATTTAGTACATCAGACCACTCAGAATTTGCATGTAATATTTTACTAATGGCGCTGCAAATGATATTTTCATCAATGTTTTGACCATTTTTGATTCCCCGAATACTTAGGGTGTATAGGTTATCCTGCTCCTGAAACGAAGAGACATCGCCGGTGTCAGTAGATTTTACCACGACAATACGACCATTAAAAACACCCTTTTGGTTAGCTTTTTCGATAAAGTAATCGGGAAGTCCCCTCAATAAAACCCCTGTCCCAAATTGTAATACTTTATCAGGCAGCTGAAACTGAGCATCGCGGGGGATAGACAAGGAAGGATGGACCGACACTTGTCTTACATTTTTAAGTGATAGAAGAGGCATACATCAGGAGTTAATGAGGAACAATTTTAGCAGATTGTCTTTCCCAAAGCTGCCAGGTTTTACCCTCTTTCTTCCAAACCAATAAAATTTTTAAATTTATTTCTGCGGGAATTCCCTTATCGTTTGTTTTCGCTTTTAGCGTATGTCGCACTACAGCGATTTGTTTACTTAATTTAATAGACTGATCTGTCCATATTATTTCCGTAAAATCGTAATTCCCATTGGTTAAATTATCGATGAATGTTGCTTTGTCCTCAAGATGACCATTAGAATGACCATATACAAGGTCGGGAGACAGGATGAGATTAAGGGCAGAAATATTAGGATTCAACATGTTTTGACGAAGAATATCCACCTGGGTTTCTATTGATTGAGCCATTAAAGGTATCGTTAACATACACCAAAAGGCTAAGGTTGTAAAAAGGTTTTTTAGCATGATAAAAAGTTTTGGTATCTAAAAACTGGAAAAACCATCTTTCAGAAGATGGTTTTTCCAAGGTTTAAATTGATTAAAATAAATCAAAGAGTTTTTAATGTAAAGGTGTTTTGCGGGTCAGATTATTAATGTTTAGTCTAATCTCGTAATTAAATACAATATCTTATTTTGTTTTATGAGATTAATTTACGCAAACGATTGCGTAAAATGGTGTTCAAACGAAAGAAAAAGGGAATGTATGAAATTTGTGAGGTAATACTTTAATTCACTTACCTTTGATAAAAAATCGGGGATGGATCAAGAAAGACCAGTCAAACTGAGCGATATCTCAAAGGCACTTAATTTATCTGTTTCAACGGTTTCGAGAGCATTGAATGATAGCCACGAAATAGGAGAAGAAACAAAAAGAATAGTTCAATCTTATGCTGCCAGGGTAAATTACAGACCCAATCTTATAGCCCAGAGCTTGAAGGAAATGAATACGAGGTACATTGCTATAATTGTTCCTGAAATATCTAATTCCTTTTTTGCTGAAATTGTTAATGGGGTTGAATTTGTGGCAAATAACCAGGGTTATCACGTGGTTATCTACCAAACACACGACTCCACCGAGAGGGAAATCAATATTATCAGAGATGTAGCCCGCCGGAAAGCAGATGGTTTACTTCTGTCCCCATCTACTAATCAAACAGAAGTGAATGAGGTAATGAAAAGCATAGGAGCAAAATTACCCGTGGTTTATTTCGACAGAGTGCCCTCCGATAACTATTGTCATAAGGTGGTCTGTGACAATTACCAGGCTGCTTTTGATGCTACCACCTGGTTGATAAAACAGGGAAAAAGACGTATTGCTCACATGGCGGGTCCCAGCGGAATATCTATTTCCATCGAAAGATTGGCAGGGTATAGTGCTGCTTTATTGAATGCAGGTATTTCCGTAGATCCTAACTTAATCAGGTATTCCAATTTTTTGGCGCGGGAAGCATGGGATAACCTAAGAGATTTAGAAGAAAAATATCAACCTGATGCTTATTTCGCCTCCAGTGACCGCCTCTCTTTTTATTGCTATGAGGCGGTGCAAAAGCTTCCGGAACCTCGCGCCTCAGAAGTGAAAATAGTAGGATTCACTAATGCCCCTTTTGCCCATTTGTTAAGACCTAAGCTGAGCGCAATTGTTCAACCTGCTTTTGACATGGGAAAAATAGCCGCAGAAATGCTTTTAAATACCATTACGAAAAAAAATAAAGACATAGAATATGGGTTTATTAAACTTCCCGCCGTGTTGAAAAATACAGAGTAATTGAGCGTTAGCGTAATTAAAACCATTCATTTTTCGTTAGTCATAAAATAACCATTCGGAATGACCTTCAAAACCTTATTTTCATCAGTTCTTTTTCTTTTGTCTCTGTGCTTTAATATTAATTCCTTAAATGGGCAGGTTTCTTCCCGTTCAGAAAAGGACCCAAAAGCAAAGGCAACGCTCGACCTAATGAAGAAGCGATATGAATCATACACTTCTCTTGATATTCCTTTTACGCTCGATCTGGAAATTCCCGATCAACCAAAACAAGTTCAAAAAGGTCAGTTTACCCGTAAAGGAATGAAGTATAAATTAGTTATGAACCAACAAACCGTTCTTTGTGACGGTAAATCTTTGTGGGTTATTTTGCCAAAAGAAAAGGAAGTCCAAATAAATGATATGCCCGATCTTCAGCAAAATGAGGATGTTTTATCACCGGAAGCATTATTTAGCATTTATAAAAGAAAAGATTTAAGTTACGTTGTGCTGAAGGAGTTTGTTGAAAAGGGAAAATCACTTCAACAAATAGGGTTCAAGCCTATAGATAAAATGGCTGATTATTCCAAATTGGAATTGATTCTCGATAAAAAAACGGGGGAAATTATATCTTTTAAAGCCTTTGCAAAGGATGGTTCCCGTTTTTTATTTCGCTTTGGTACTCCAAAAGTTAATCAATCTATTCCCGATGTTTTTTTTCAGTATAAAAAGTCTGACTATCCTACTTTTTATGTAGAAGATTTAAGAAGTTGAAAATCTGATAAATTTAGTATTTTCGTACCCTTATCTACCTTCAATGGAATAAATATGGGTTTTAAATCTCTCTTTCTTCGCCCTTGGGCAAATCAGGTATCTAAACAAATTGGACAGTGGTCAGCGAATGCGCTAAAGGAACAGGAAAATATTTTTACTCAAATTATACGACAGGGCTGTGACACTCAGTTTGGAAATGATCACGATTTTGCTAATGTAAAATCTTATGAAGATTATAAGCAAAGGGTTCCAGTCAGGGATTATGAAGGTCTAAAGACCTATTTTGACCGCGTTGTTGCCGGAGAATCTAATGTTTTATGGCCTGGAAGACCCAGATATTTTGCAAAAACATCTGGTACTACCTCTGGGGTAAAGTATATTCCCATTACCTCTGATAGCTTACCCAATCATTTTGGTTCGGCAAGAAACGCCCTTTTTCATTATTTTGGTCAAACAGGAAGGGGGAAATGGCTAGACGGCAAGATAATTTTTTTATCAGGTAGTCCTTCACTCGATGATACCAATGGGGTGCCTACCGGACGGTTGTCTGGTATATCTAATCATCTCGTTCCCGCCTGGGTTAAAAGAAGCCAAATGCCTTCTTATGAGACAAATTGTATTGATTCATGGGAAGAAAAGCTAGATAAAATTGTGGAGGAAACCCTTCATCAGAAAATGACGCTGATCAGTGGTATTCCACCCTGGGTGCAAATGTATTATGAACGATTATTGGAAGTTTCTGGAAAAAGTACCATCAAAGAAATATTTCCCGATTTTAGTATGTTCGTTTATGGAGGGGTAAACTACGAGCCATATAGGGCAAAACTGGAAGAACTTGTTGGTGGTCAGGTAGATAGCGTTGAAATATATCCTGCGTCAGAAGGTTTTCTGGCTTTCCAGGATATCCCGGGCGAGCGGGGAATGTTTTTAAATGTAGCATCGGGATTATTTTTTGAGTTTATTCCTGTAAACGAATTGGGAAATGAAAACCCAACCCGATTAAGGTTACATGATGTGCAATGTGGCGTCAACTATTTACTTATTTTAAACACCAATGCAGGCCTTTGGGGGTATAATATTGGCGACACCGTTGAGTTTGTTTCTATAAATCCTTACAGAATTATTGTAACGGGTAGGGTCAAGCACTTTATTTCAGCCTTCGGTGAACATGTCATAGGAAAAGAGGTAGATGAAGCTATGCAGTTAACCTGCCAGGCACTGGGCGCCAGAGTCGTTGAATTTACCGTAGCTCCCCAGGTTACACCTGTAGAAGGAGGGTTGCCGTATCATGAGTGGTGGGTTGAGTTTGATGAAATACCCGCAGACCTTGATCGGTTTGCCCAGTTTTTAGATCGGGAAATGGTTAAGCAAAATATTTATTACGATGATCTTATTCAAGGGTCTGTTTTAAAACCTTTAGTTATCCGGGTATTGAAAAGAGATAGTTTTAGGGCTTACATGAAGGCTCAGGGAAAGCTTGGAGGGCAAAATAAAGTACCACGATTATCAAACGATAGAAAAATAGTATCAGCATTGGAAGATATGAAGGTGACATTACCATAAAAAAGTGTACTTTTGTGTTCATAATGTAAAAAAACCAACTAAAATGGGAAAAGGCGATAAACGCACTAAAAAAGGAAAAATTTTCCAGGGTTCTTTTGGTAATTCAAGACCTGGTAAAAGAGCTAAAAAAGTGGTAGAAGTACCCGCTGCTTAATGTAGTCTTTTTTCCTTCAATA
>CANMVX010000078.1 GCA_947501115.1 Haliscomenobacteraceae bacterium | reverse complement strand
GTCCTTTTTCCTGATTTTGGAAAAACAGGTGCCGCTTCCTCTGATACGAATTATATAGATGATATAAAGGTGTGCACAGCCGCTGCACCAACTAAAGTTGATGTTGATTTTGCCGTTGATATGAAGAAATACACCGGCGCTTTTCAAACGGTTTATATCAGTGGTACATTCAATAACTGGTCTGATAGTTCCAATCCACTTCAAGACACGGACAAGGATGGTATATGGACTACGCGATTATCCCTTGATCCAGGAACTATTCAATATAAGTTTCAACTCGATAAATGGGCAAAACAAGAAGAGTTTACAGGAACGGAAACATGTACTGTTACTGATGGAGGTTTTACCAACAGAAATCTGGTTATACCTGCCTCAGGCGTTAAAAAGGATACTTTTTGTTTTAATAGCTGTTATGCTTGTGGAAAAGCCATTAAGTTTACGGTTAATCTTGGTACACAGCATATCACCGTTGCTCCAACAGGTATATTCATAGCAGGTGGTGGAAATTTTGGCGTACCAGGAAACTTCCCCCTAAAAGATGCCGACAAAGACGGTATTTACTCCATTACTTTTGAAAGACCTATCGGTTTTACCTCTTATTATACTTTTACTAATGGTGCTTGTGCCGATTACAGTTGTAAAGAAATTATCAGCGGTCAGGCTTGTGCCAATGCGGATAATTATAATGATAGAAAAATGGGACCTTTTACTAAAGATACCATTTTAAATACCTGCTTCGGTCAATGTACTACTACGGCAAGTTGTGGTGTTCAGGTAACCAGGAAAGTAACTTTCAGGGTGAATATGAAATCTTATACCAAGTCGTTTGTTGGGGTTTATGTGAGTGGACAATTTAATGAATGGTCAGCTAATAAAAATCCTCTGAAGGATGATGATAATGATAAAATCTGGACGGCGGAAATTAGCTTACCAGATGGAAAATTTGAATTTAAATATCAAATTGACGGATGGACAGCACAGGAAGAATTCAAAGGTGGAGAATCTTGTACTGTAACATCAGGTGGATTTACAAACAGGGTTTTAACCGTAAGTAAGGATAGCGTTTTAAGTGTAGCCTGTTTTAATGCATGTACAAATTGCACTACAACAGATGCCAGAGACATTAACTTCGCGCCGCTGTTCAGCATTTTTCCAAATCCTGCCACCGATGAGATTCAGTTGAATTTAAAATTAGCTGGCTCAGAATCAGCTCGGTGGATGTTGATGGACGCCCTTGGACGTATTTGCCAATCCTATACTTTACCCAAAGCTACACAATCGTTAAACATTGATGTATCAGGTCTTCAACCAGGCGTTTATTGGGCCGTAATATATCAGGGTGAAAAGAGAGATGTACGCAAATTGGTGATAAATCCATAAATAAACTAACAAATTGATGGGAATGAGGCTTTTAAAATGCTTATTGATTCTTGCCTCCATTGTAGGAAGTAATGCAGTCTTTGGACAAATAAAAATTACGGGGACCGTTTCGGAAAGTGGAAGTAATGAAAAACTTACTGGTGTCACCGTTTTGATTAAAAATACGCAAGACGGCGTTGTCACCGAATTGGATGGAACCTTTGAATTAACCGTTCCTAATGAAAAAAGTGTTTTAGTTATTTCCTATCTGGGCATGGAAACAAGGGAAATTTTAGTTGGAAATACACGCATTTTTCAAATAATATTAAATCCTTCCTCCTCAGTTATGGATGAAATTGTAGTAGTTGGTTACGGCACTCAGATTAGAAGTTCTATATCTGGTGCCGTATCAACGGTTTCGTCAAAAGATTTAGAGGGTGTTCCTTTATTAAGGGCGGAACAAGCCATTCAGGGAAAAACGGCGGGTGTGCAGGTAACTCAAAATTCTGGTTCGCCAGGAAGTACTCTGTCTGTAAGAATTAGGGGAACGGGTACTATAAATGATAGTGAGCCGCTTTACCTGGTGGATGGTGTTCCCGTTTCAGGCATTGATTTTTTGAATCCGGGAGATATTGCTACCATAAATGTATTGAAAGATGCAGCATCAGCGGCCATTTATGGTTCAAGAGGTGCTAATGGCGTTGTGGTCATAACAACGAAAACGGGAAAAATGGCTGACAAGCAGTACGGTTCTATTCAATATGAAAATTATTTTGGGCAGCAACAAGCCTGGAAAAAAATGAATTTACTCGATGCCAGAGAATATGCCATCCTATCAAATGAAGCCCACATTGCCGGAGGAAAAACGCCTTTAGCTGCTTTTTCAAATCCGGATGCTCTGGGAAAAGGTACAGATTGGCAAGAGGCCATCTTCCAGATTGCACCCATTCAAAGTCATCAGTTATCTCTGACGGGTGGCTCTGCATTGTCAACCTTCGCTCTTAGCGGTAGTTATTTTAATCAGGCAGGCGTAGTTGGTGGTCCAAAATCGGGTTTTGAGAGATATACGGCCAGACTTAATATTAGCCAACAACTAAAACCCTGGCTAAAAATGAGTGGAAATATTCTTTATACCAATCTGAATAGAAATGGACTTCCTGAGAATAATGAATTTAATACGCCATTAGTAAGGGCTTTAAATATAGATCCGGTGACTTCCATCCGTAAATTTGATGGAACTTACAATTATTCTATTTATGTGGACACCGATTTGGCAAACCCGGTTAATGCTATTGAAAATCAACATAATACCTGGCAGAGTAATCGTGTTTTGAGTAGTATTCAAGCGGATGTAAATATAAGAAAAGGCTTAGTTTTCAGGTCTTCCTTCAATAGGGATGAGACGTTTGCCAGCCAGTCTGTCTTTATCCCAATTTTCAACCTAAGTCTTGATCCTGCGAGCAATGACGCCCCTGCCAGTGAACGAAACCCAGTTAATACCGTCATAAAAAACGATTTCTCATGGCAAAACTGGCAATGGGAAAACGTGCTTACCTGGGATTATTCCAAAGGCAAACATAAGTTAAACGCTTTGCTGGGCTCAACGGCACTGGCAAATAGTTATTATTTTTTAACGGGCTCAAATACCAATCTGCCATCGAATCAGGTGAAGGATGCTTTTCTTGGAAATACCATTGCACCCAGAGAATCGCAAGGCTCTGGTGATTTCGCGTCGGCCTCGGGCATGCTTTCTTTTTTCACCCGTTTTCAATATGATTACGATAATAAATATCTATTATCTACCACCCTTAGAAGGGATGGATCTTCCAGATTTGGTAAAAATAACAGGTATGGTTACTTCCCTTCCGTTTCGGCTGGTTGGGTCGTAAGCAGAGAGGATTTCTGGGGATTAGAAGCCCTAAATTTCCTGAAACTGAGAGCTAGCTGGGGGCAAAATGGTAATGACAGAATTGGAGAATATAGTTATACAACCATTGTTTATGCAGGTCAGAATTATACTTTTGGTTCGTCTGAAACCATTACCAGTGGAAGTACTCCTTTAGAGGCCAGTAATCCCGATTTGAAATGGGAAACGGGGGAGCAAATTAATGCGGGTCTCGATCTTGAATTGTTCAATGGAAAATTTCATTTTACGGCAGATTACTATAAAAAGACGACCAGAGACATGCTCGCAAGGATACCCATTCCTACTCTGGTTGGATTAAGGGCTCCTTTTCAGAATGTGGGTACTATGGCAAATAATGGCCTGGAATTATCCTTGCTTTATCAGGGGAAAAAGAAAGCATTGAATTACAGTGTGGGGGCAAATATTGGTTTCGTTAAGTCAGAGGTTCTAAGTTTGGGTCTTGGTGGAGAACCTATTATCACGGGAAATGTTTTTTCTGCCGGTAATGTGTCCCGAACTGATGTGGGGTACCCCGTCGCTTCCTTTTATGGCTATGTGACAGATGGTATTTTCCAATCGCAGGAGGAAATTAAAGCTCATGCATTTCAAAATGAAAAAACAGCGCCTGGAGATATTCGTTTTAAAGACTTGAATGGAGACGGTATCATTAATGAGGTAGATCAAACTTATATCGGAAATCCTACCCCTTCTTTCACCTACGGTGTTACTTCCCAGGTTCAATGGAAGGGCTTTGATTTAAGTGTTTTTATTCAGGGAACTCAGGGAAATGATATTTATAATGGCATATTCAGGTATGACTTTTTCTATTCGAACAGACCTCAATCTGCCTTAAACAGATGGACCGGTGCGGGTACTTCAAACTCGGAGCCTAGAGTCAATTTGAATGACCCTAATAAAAATGCCAGGGTGTCGGACCGATTTATTGAAGACGGGTCCTTTGTGCGATTAAAGAATATTCAATTGGGGTACGATTTGAAGCATAAGTTGTTGAAAAAATGGAAAATCGATAAGGCCAGAATTTATTTCAGTGGTCAAAATTTATGGACACTGACAAAATATTCCGGTTTAGATCCTGAAATTGGAACTGTGGGTGGTTCTCTTGAATTAGGAATTGATCAGGGTTTCTATCCACAAGCAAGAATGGCCTCAATGGGTTTACAACTTGGATTTTAAAAATTAAGCAAATGAAGAATCTTAGTATTAATAAATGGTTTGTACTTCTGTTTTTATTTTCTTTCAGCAGTTGTGAAGAACTATTGTTAGATAAAAAACCGCTGGTTGGTACAACCCTTGACAATTTCTATCAGACAGAAGCCGACGCAGTTTCCGCTATTCATGCAGCTTATGCTACTTTACAATTTGAAATGTCGCCTGAAGGGCATTTTCGATGGTTTTGGGGCGATATTATGTCTGATGACGCGGTAAAAGGTGGTTCAGGTGATAATGATCAGCCTCTTTTGGCTGCGTTAGAACAATTTCAAGGTCCTGTTAATACTGGCTATCTGGCGGCCGAATGGGCTGCTGATTACGAGGGAATTAACAGGGCGAATATTGTGCTGGAAAAAGTTCCCGCCATTGTCATGGACGAAAAATTAAAGAAAAGGATATTGGGCGAAGCCTATTTTCTCAGAGCCTGGTTTTTTTATAATCTGGTCACTATCTTCGGCGACGTCCCTAAAGTGGATCGCCTTTTGTCTCCCTCAGAATATAAGATGCCCCGTTCTTCCGCTGAAAGTATTTGGAATTTAATTGAAAGTGATTTGACTATTGCTGTTTCAAATCTTCCCCTTCGAAGCCAATATACACAAGCTGATTTGGGAAGAATTACAAAAGGAGCCGCTCAGGGCTTACTTTTAAAATCGTTAGTGTGGCGTAAAAAGTGGGCGGAAGCTAAAAAGGTGGGTGAAGCCTTAATTTCGTCCGGAGAGTACAAATTAGAGCCCGATTTCAATCGTATTTTTACAAAAGCAGGTGAAAATGGCGTGGAATCGGTATTTGAAATTCAATATATGACCGAATCAGGGGGAAATTGGGGGAACAACAATAATAATGAAGGAACCTTTACCAATGTTTTTACTCGGGCGAGAGGACAATTCGATGGGTATGGGTTTAATATTCCTACCAAAAGTCTGGTTGACGCTTTTCTAGCTACAGGCACAGAAGATCCCCGGTTAAAAGCTACCGTTTTTAGAGTGGGAGAGCCCATGGGCGATCGCGGAATTTTTACAAAAGAGGCAACAGGCGGTTATCCACATGATTATTATGGTAAAAAGTACTTTAATAACAGAAGTGAACAAGCTACTTTCGGAGATCCAAATCCCAATGGTGGAACGAATGACCGTGTAATCAGATACGCTGATGTTTTGCTTCTTTTTGCTGAAGCATCTTTCCAGTCAGGCGATCAGACCAGCGCCAGAAATGCATTGAATCAAGTAAGAGCAAGGGTTAAATTGCCGGAAATAACTTCTTCAGGAAATACATTGTTAGAGGCTGTTTATAATGAAAGAAGACTGGAACTCGCATTGGAAGGACATCGGTTTTTTGATCTTGTGAGAACCGGGAGAGCGGTAAGTTTTCTGGGCCCTTTAGGATTTAAGGAAAATATTCATAAAGTGTTTCCTATACCTCAATCTCAAATTCAGGCAAGTAATGGCGCTGTTACCCAAAATCAGGGCTATTAATCTACATAAAAGCTAAAGATTATGAAACCAATTTTTTATACATTATCCAGGGGATTACCCTTTTTTATACTCATCGGGACTCTGTTCTTACGATGTGAATCTTATCAGGAACCTGATATTCAATTAGGAAAATCACCAGATTTACCTACCCTTTCGGTTGTTCAGTTGAAAACAGATTCTAATCGGGTGGTGGTTAGTGAGAAAAGTGATGTAATCTTTGATCGTTTATGGTCGGCCGTAGGAGCCAGTCCTGACAGGACAAAAAAGGGATTAGATACTTTTTATTTTCCTAAAGCCGGTCGGTATAACATATTATGGTCAGGTTCATTTAAAGGTGGCTCTGGCACCGGTCAGCAAAGTATCTCCGTGGTTATACCTAAAGATGCCGTTACTCCTTGTACTGGTTTGGCAACCCTTTTAGCAGGTGGGTGTGACCCAACCAGTCGAAAATGCTGGACTTTCAGTAAAAAAGCGGGGGCGGTAGCCGTTGGTCCAACGCCAGGTTCTGCCGAATGGTTTACTTCTCCGCTAAATGGTCTCCAGAATGAGCAGTACGATGATAATTTTTGTTTTGCCTGGGCAGAAAACAAATTTATTTATGAAAATAATGGATTAACCGTTGATCCTTGGAATGGATATAAGCCGGTACCTTTTTCTTTGCCTGGGAAACCTCAATGGCAACTTATTCCTATTGGTCCCGCAGGTGTTCCTCGTATTGAACTTCCAGAGGGTGCCTTCATGGGGGTTTGGGATGCCTCAAATGTCTATGACATCGTGAGATTAACGGAAAAAGAGATGATTGTAAGAACTCCGTTTTTAAAAGGAGGTGGTTGGTTTGAATTATATTTTGAAGCTAGATAAACGTTTTAATTTTGAAATACTTAACTTTTTATTCAATTCTGTGTGCTTTTTTGTTGTTTTCCATGTCAAAACCGCCCAAAAAGTACAAACTCGTCTGGTCTGATGAATTTTCGACAGAGGGATTACCGGATGCCAGTAAATGGACTTATGATGTGGGTGATGGTTGTCCCCGAATCTGTGGTTGGGGAAATAACGAGTGGCAATATTACACCGAGGCAGATATCGACAATGCCTCTGTAAAAGATGGAAAATTAACCATTGAGGCCCGACCTGAAAAAATGGGAGGGAAGGAATATACTTCTGCCAGGATGCTTACCCGAAATAGGGCTTCCTGGAAATATGGCTATTTTGAAATGAGAGCAAAAACACCCGTTGGCTTAGGTACCTGGGCTGCTATCTGGCTCTTGCCAGAGAAAAACAACTATGGAGAATGGCCGGGAAGTGGAGAAATTGATTTGTTGGAACACGTAGGGTTTGCTCAGGATTCTATTTTCGGCACCGTTCATACGGAAGCTTTCAATCACATGATTGGTACGCAAAAGGGAGGAGGCGTTGGTAAAATAAAGCCACACGAGGACTATCATTTATATGCCATAGACTGGACGCCTGAAAAAATGGATTTTTTATTTGACGGGAAAATTTATTTTACTTTCTATAAGGAGGCATTGGCAAATAGTAAACAATGGCCTTTTGATCAACCTTTTCATGTCATTTTGAACCTTGCCGTTGGGGGTAACCTCGGTGGTAAAATGGGGGTTGATGCAACAGCTTTTCCCGCCCGATTTTCTATCGATTATGTGAGAGTTTATCAAAAAAAGGACTAAATGAAAAACGTAGGATATATATTTAAATTTTTACCCTTTTTACTTTTGCTTCAAGGGTGTTTTAAGGAGGGCGATATCGCTGAGTTGCCAGATTATAATGCCCCACAGGTTTCTTTCATTGCTCAAGCACTCTCCATTCCAGAGGGTAATAAAGACACCACCATACAGTTAGGTATTCAACTTAAAGGGGAAAACAGAACCCAAGTGATGGTTAAATATCAGGTTAATGGATTAACAGCTACACCAGGGTCTGATTATGAAGAGATTACAGAGGGCAAAATATTTATAAAACCGGGAGAACTTACCGTGTTCATTCCTATTAAAATATTTGGCGATGCCGTTAAGGAGACTGACGAGAAAATAGATATTGTACTCATTCAAGCCTTAAATGCTAACTTAAGTGAAACTACTCGCATAACAATTACCCTGGTTAACGATGATTTTAGTTTGATTGACAAGATAAATATCCCTAAAACTGGATATATCTCCCCCGATAGTTATACCGGCTTTACCAAAGTCTGGGAAGAGGGTTTTCAGGGAACTAATCTGAATAGTGCGGTTTGGAACTACGAACTGGGCGATGGTTGTCCGGGAAATTGTAACTGGGGAAATAATGAGTTACAATTTTATCAGGAAAAAAATGCCCAGCTTTCCGACGGATATTTAATCATTGAGGGAAAAAAGGAATCAGTAGGGGGTAAAAATTATACCTCCTCCAGACTGACAACGCAAAGAAAGAAATCGTTCAAATATGGACGTATCGATATCAGGGCTGCTGTTCCCGAAGGAAAGGGTTATTGGCCGGCGCTCTGGATGTTAGGGGATAATATACCTCAGGTTCCCTGGCCCGCTTGCGGTGAAATAGATATTATGGAAACGAGTGGTGATAAAATCAACCGAGTGGTGGGTACCGCTCATTTTGGTGCCACTTTGGCACAGCATCGGTTTAGAACCGGCGCTACCTTTTCCTCCGGTGAATATGATTTTAATACCTCATTTAATGTGTTTTCTATCATCTGGGAAGAAAATAAGATTCAATGGCTGGTAAATAATGTACCATATCATCAATTAACCCCTGCCGATTTGAACGGGCAACCCTACCCGTTTAATCAATCTTTCTTTTTTATCATCAATTTGGCCATCGGTGGTAATTTTCCTGGCTCACCCGACGCCAGAACCGTTTTCCCCCGTTGGTTTGTTGTGGATTATATAAAAGTTTTTCAAAAGGGATAAAGGGATTTCTGAGAATAAACAACAAAAAAGGTAGGTAGTACGCATTTGTCCATAAAAATGGCTAAATTGATAAGTCGCATATTTTCTTAACAATTAAACTATTTAAAATGAATGCTTTTATCAAATCAGGAAAGTACTTATTAGCCATTCCAATGGCTATTTTCGGACTATTTCATTTCATTAGCGGTCCGGCCATGGCAGGGATGGTTCCAGCGGCTATCCCCGGTGGTGTTCTTTGGGTTTATTTGACGGGTATTGCTTTGATTGCCGCTGCGGTCGCAATACTCACGGATAAAATGGCAAAATTAGCCTCTGTTTTACTAGCCGCTTTGTTATTAGTGTTTGTGTTGGTTATTCATTTAAAGGGTGCAATGGCCGGTGACCAATCTGCAACTGCCAGTCTATTGAAAGATATTGCCATAGCTGGAGGCGCCCTCGTTTTTGCAGGGACAAGAAAGAGTTAACTTTAATGTATTTATAAACTATATTTAATTGAAGGGGAATGAAAATTTTATCATTCCCTTTTTTAATTTTAGTATCAAATTTAAAATGATGAAATACTTTTGGTTTCTGGCTATCCTTTTTTCTTCCGGTTTAAACGCTCAATCATCTAAGTCTGATTGGCTAATTCATTCCGTTCCTCAAAAAACAACCGTCACAGAAGAGGATAATACACTGGTTATCCAAAATGGATTATTGAGAAGATCCTTTTATGTAGGAAAAAATATAGGATGCTTTGATTTCGTGAATCTGACAAATCAACAGCAACTGATAAGAGCCATAAAGCCAGAAGCTCGCTTGATTATTGATCATAAGGAATACCATATTGGCGGCTTGGTGGGTCAAAAGGAAAATGGATATTTTCTACCAGAATGGCTTCCTTCCCTGACAAAAGGGGAAAATGATTTTATGTTTACCAGTTATCAGGTCTCAGATATTAAACCTGGCATTCAATGGAAATCGAATACCTGGACAGGTAAATTCTTGGCAGCAACTGGGAAAGAACTGGTGCTGAAGTTTGAATCTCCTGTAAATGAGTTGAAAGGATTAAAAGTGGAGGTTCATTATGCGCTATATGATGGTATCCCTTTAATAGTAAAATGGTTGACTATTCTCAATGAATCATCCAAAGAGGTGAAATTACATCGTGTGGTAAATGAAGTGCTGGGTTTAGTGGAAGAGGAAAGTGCGGTCGTCGGTTCTCCTGATGAAATGAAAAAACAGCATGGAATCTATTTTGAGACCAATTATGCTTTCAATAATGCCATGCGTTATGATATTAGTGATCAGACTACTCATTGGAAAACAGATAGTGTTTATACTTCTCAGGTAAATTATAATTTTCAAACCCCTTGTTTACTTGAAATTTATCCAGAAAAAGCACCGGGAATCACGCTTAAAAGGGGTGAAATTTTTACTTCAGTCAAAACCAATGAACTCTTGATGGACAGTTATGACAGACAAAGGAGGGGATTGATGTTGAAAAAAATGTATAGAACCATAGCGCCCTGGACTACCCAGAATCCTATTTTTATGCATTTGGTGAGTAAAACCGATGATGAGGTGTTGCGTTGCATCGATCAATGTGTTCAGACAGGTTATGAAGCCGTAATATTGAGTTTTGGTAGTCATCTGAAGATGGAGGACACTTCGAATATCAATATTACGCGTTGGAAGAAATTAGCAGATTATGCTCATAGCAAGGGTATTTTACTTGGCGGTTATGCCCTGTTCAGCAGTCGTCGGATTAGCGATGAACATGATGTTATCGATCCTAAAACAGGAAAACCCGGCGGTGCCCTTTTTGGCAATGCTCCTTGTTTTGGAAGTACCTGGGGACTGGATTTCAGGGATAAAATCAAGTATTTTTTTGAAAAAACTGGATTTGATATTTGGGAAAATGATGGTCCTTATCCGGGTGATGTATGCGCTTCAACTTCTCATCCCGGTCATGAGGGACTAGAGGATTCTCAATGGAGGCAGATGGAAATTCAAAAGGAACTTTATCGTTGGTTGAATGAAAAGGGGGTTTATATCAATGCGCCGGATTGGTATTTTTTAGACGGTACACATAAGATTGCCATAGGTTACAGGGAGGTTAATTTTTCTCTTTCCCGGGAGCAACAAAGGGTCTTAAACAGGCAAAATATTCACGACGGTACCCTGGAAAAAATGGGCTCAATGAGCTGGGGCTTTGTTCCTTTAACAAAATATCAAGGGGGTGGACAGGAAGCTATTCTTGAACCTTTAAGTGAGCATTTAAAGGATTATGAAAATTTGATGATGCAATATTATGGTGCAGGAGTGCAAGCCTGTTATCGGGGACCCCGATTATATGACACAGAGGAAACCAGGCAATTGGTTTTAAAAACGGTTGCGTGGTATAAAAAATACCGGGATATCCTGAATGCAGATATGATTCATCTGCGAAGAGCCGATGGAAGGGATTGGGATGGCTTGTTACATGCCGATCCATCGGGTAAATACAAAGGTATGCTCATGTTGTACAATCCTACCAAAAAGGACATCACCAGAACCATTCCGGTGCCTCTTTATTATACAGGTCTGACAGACACAGCTGTGTTTAGGGAAAAGGAGAGAAAACCTATAACTTTAAAGTTAAATAGAAATTATGAAGCGGACTTAGTGGTTACTATTCCTGCGGAAAGTTATACGTGGTTAACGGTGGAATAGTAATACTGTAAAATAGGGTATATTTGTTTAGTTAAATGAATATATGCTGAAATCACCTCTTTTTTTGTTAATGTCACTCGTGACATTAAACAATGTTTATGGTCAACTATCACAATACCAAGGCTTTGTATTTGACAGTGAAACCAAGAAACCTATTGAGTTTGCCTCGGTATCGGTTTTAGGAAAAGACTCTTCTATTGTTGCAGGAACGGTGACAGATGAGAATGGTAAATTTCAAGTTAAATCTGAACGAGGAAATAGTAGTGTTTTACGCTTTCAATTCATGGGTTATGAATCACTTGACTTCAAACCTGGGGAGAAATCAGGAAATATTCCCGCTATTTATCTTACGGCATCGGTTAGTACCTTAAACGAAATTACCGTCAATGGGGAACGAAAAACGCAGACTATTCAAATTGATAAACAGGTATTTGATACCAAACAATTTCAAAATGCAGCTAACGGAACTGGATTAGACCTTATTTCCAGGCTTCCCTCAGTAACGGTGAATGTGGAGGGAGAGATATTATTAAGAGGAAGTGCCAGTTTCCTGGTGCTAATAGATGGGAAACCTACCCAAAGAACTGCGTCGGAAGCGCTGGCTCAATTACCCGCTAATGTTATTGAAAAAATAGAATTAATCACTTCGCCCTCCCCAAAATACGATGCAGATGGCAAGGCTGGAATTGTCAATATTATTACCAAAAAAGATCAGATCATTGGCTGGAGCTTTGTGGCCAATGGTATGACGGGCGGTCAGGAACCTTTGCGTTATGGGTCTGATTTTTCAGTCAATTATACGGGTTCTAAGGCTAGTTTTTTTGTGGGTGCTGATTATAGGCGCTTTGATATTGAGGGATTTAGAATTGGGGAAATACGAACTTTACTAAAAGATTCCCTTACTTTCCTTCCTTCTGAAGGCATTAGAAATTATAAAGATTATCAATTTGGCATCAGATCGGGTTTTACTTATATGCCAACCAAAAGGGAGGTTTTAAATGTAAATTGGTATATGGGCGAAAAACAAACAGACCGTACGGCAAATTTGCATTATGAGGAATTTGTGAAAACGGGTAGTTCTATTCGTCTGTTAGACCCTTCTTTTGGTTCTCCTTTTCGCCGATTTTTCAACCAGAATCTGTATGTAAGGAAAGGAAATTTTCAAACAGTAAATGCTGATTATACCAGAAGTTTTGCTAACAAGGGTAAAATAACTATGTTGGGTGTTTTTGAGTACTCTGTTTTAGGAGGGCCATTAAATAATGTCGATGAAAATGAAGATAATAATCAGATTTCATTGCACGAACGCTCAGAGGAAAGGAGTCCATTAACAGCCATTCGTTGGCAGATGGATTATCAAAAACCATTAGGGGATAACAAAAAACTGGAACTGGGGTATCAATTCAGATCTGTTCATCATTCGGGGGATTTTATTTTTGAAAATCTTAACTTAAAGAGTAAATCATGGGAATTAAATCCTGAATTTAATGATAAGATGGATTTGAGGCAACAAATTTTCGCCTGGTATGTAAATTTGAACGGCGCTTTATCAAAATGGAACTATAATGTTGGACTTAGAGCCGAGTATATGGACAGATTGTTAACTCATCGTCTGGGAAAAGGGCCTTTTGTTTATGAGAAATTGAACCTTTTTCCATCCATTCAATTTTTGAGATCCTTCGAAAATGCTCAATCTTTAAGGATAGCCTATAACAGGCGCATCGACAGGCCAACCACAAAATTGATGTCTCCCTTTAAAAATCACAGGCATGCAGAGACTATTGAACTTGGTGATCC
>CANMVX010000077.1 GCA_947501115.1 Haliscomenobacteraceae bacterium | reverse complement strand
GACTTTTTTAATGGCTTGTTTAAAAAGGTAGATCCCATGGACTTATATGGTGATTGTGCCGTTTTTCGTATTCCATCTGATAATAAGGCATTTATTCAAATTCTTGCCCAGGATACGGTCATCAAAAAACTTGTTTTTAAGGCGGAAGGATATTTGATTATTGTACCAAAAAGTAATATCCCTCCTTTGAAACGTCGCCTTGCCGAGTTTGGCTATTTACTAACTTAAAAAAGGATCGCTTCACCCATTATCTAAAAATTTATAGGCCGCCCCGGTTGGCTTTTTTTCTTCGCGTATGTATGCCTAATATTTTGCGGCTCTCTTGCTCAACCAACGCATGTTTTCGGTGAGACCATATTTGTTCTCTCGCCATTTTTCCCGCTTTTTCTACGTCCACAATGGGAAATGGGTAGTCGCAACCTATGTTTACCCGATAAATGGATTGCTCTATTAATGTCATTTTGTGCGGTTCGTGAATTAACTCACTGGGTAAATTTGAAAGCTCAGGTACCCATTGCTTTATGAAAATACCATCTGGGTCATGGTCTTTACTCTGTTTAACTGGATTATACATTCTCACAATGTTAATAGCCGTTGTACCTGCCTGCATTTGAAATTGTGGATAATGAATGCCGGGCTCATAATCTAAAAATAATCGGGCTAAATGCTTTGTACCAGATCGCCAGTCCTGATATAAATGATGGCAAAGAAAACTTACCAACATGGCTCTCATCCTGAAGTTAATCCATCCCGTTTTTTGCAAACAACGCATGCAGGCATCCACTAATGGATAACCTGTTTCACCCTTTTCCCAAGCGGCTATAAATACTTCGTTCTTTTCGTGCTCAAGTAGCTCATAACCAGCATTGATACATTGGTTTTCGTAACTACAGTCCACTTCAAATTTTTGGATGAAATGACAATGCCATTTCAGTCTGGTCATGAAATTCAGATAGGAGCCCCGATAAGGTTTGCCTTTAGTTTGTTCAGACACAAACTGATAAACCTGCCTTATGGAAATATTCCCCCAACTGAGATATGGACTTATTCTGCCGCAGGAAGTTCGGCTGGCCAATGGTTTACTAATCGATTTACTGTAGGTTTTCCCCCTTTCCAACACAAAACTTTGCAAATATTTCCACGCATACCGCTCTCCCGCGGGCTGAAATGTGGAAGGATAAACTAATAACCTGTCCATTAGTTCCTTAGGAATAATAAAAGGATGTTCAACCTTAATTTCAGTGCCAATGTGGTAAATGTTCTCTATGACAGGCGTATGCATGGTGATGAACCAGTTTTTATCCCAGTTGTCCCTGTTTTTTATTCCCCTAACCACGCCATCCCGCTGGTATTCATGCCAGATTATTTGTTGGGATTTGCAAAATGTAGCTATGTTATTATCTCTCTCATAAGTTAGAGTAATACCGGACTCCTGATAACTGAAAAGGTTTTTTATGGAAAAATTAGCGGCTAAATGGTTAAATACGTCCATGGCTTCTCCATAAAAAATATGTGCTTTCTTATGAAATGGTTCCAGCGTTTTATTGAAGTCTTGTAAGGAGTAATACTGAAATTGCAAATGCCTGTCGCTTACATCGCCATAGTTAATATGTTCAGGTTCAATGATAAATATAATAATATAGGGCAAACCCGCTTCTTCTGCCCGTTGAAGGGGCTGGTGGTCCTGCGTTCGAATATCTCTCTTGAGCCAAACGATATTTATGCCCGACGTATTCATATTAAATGATTTCTGACAAGGCAACGTAAAATGAAGGGCAATGTTCTGAGGCTAATCGTTTACTTTTTTGTACCATGGATTCTTTTTCTCGAATTTGATATGAGTATGCCTGAAAAATCTTACTTTGCATCTAAATAGACGATATTACCAACAATTCAAAAATTAAAAAAAGATGAGGTTAAAAGGACTATGTTTTATCCTGACTATAGTATCATTCTCACAGATAAATGCTCAAAATGAGGTAACCCTGAGTCATAGGGATTCTATAAGAATTTCTCAGTTTATCATCAATTATGTGAATTCCCTGAATAATTATGCCCAAAATAATTATCCGACAGAGGAGCGGATAAATATTGAAAAAGAATACTTCCTGTATGAAGGCGAGGGAAATGTGGTGCTCGATTTTCCTGATATACAACATCAGCAAAATTATCTGATCAGGGATTATTTGACAAGTATGAAAAATGAATCTATCATTTTACAATACGAAATAAATCAAATAGATATTTTAGATTGTACTTTCAAAGAGGATCATTTTTATGCGGTAAGAATTAACAAATTTGTCGTAAATAAAATGACAAATAAGATTTTATCTGCCAGGGAGATATTTAATTTAAAAATAGGCGATGATGGAAAAGTAAAAATTAATTATATTATTTCGTCTGTATTTCCTGAAATTTTTGCCTCGGCAACCTGTGTAAAACCAATTGTTTTAGCTCCTTTTGACATACAAATAATGACGGGGATAGCCACTTTTCTTGAAGATGGGAAGATAGGTTTTTCTGGAAATATTATGGCAAATCGCCCAAGTGCCATCACTGAAACAGGTATCGTTTGGAGTTATCTCCCCAATCCTTCCTATAAAGATTTTAAAATGCCTGCTATCAATTCAATTGATCTGCTATTCTTAAATATTACAGACCTTAATCCCGGGAAAGAGGTATTTTATAATGTGTATGCCATAGCAGAAAATGAAGTTTTTTACGGGGAATCCAATTCTTTTTTAGTGCCAAATGAGGTCAAAAAACTAATTATTGATACACCGAAGGTGATAGACGTTCAGGTTCCTGTTCAGGTTTCTTCTCCTACAACTAAACCTTCCATTGAATGGGTGGAAATTCCTGGAGGCACTTTTTTATTGGGTAGCCCCGCAAAGGAACCTGGCAGGCAGGGCGATGAAGATCAGATTCAGATAACTATCAGCCCGTTTAAAATGTCAACATACGAGATTACTTTTGCCCAATATGATCTTTTTTGTGAGGAAACAGGTAAAGCTAAACCTAAGGATAATACCTGGGGCAGGGAAAACAGACCCGTTATCAATGTAAACTGGGTGGATGCCGATGCTTTTGCCAAATGGTTGGGTTGCAGATTGCCTACTGAAGCAGAGTGGGAATATGCTTGTAAAGCAGGAAGTGATACGCCTTTTAATACCGGAAATAATCTGACTACCGATCAGGCTAATTATGACGGAAATTATCCCTACAATGGAAATGCAACAGGCCTATATAGACAGAAAACTTCACCAGTTGGAAGTTTTGCCCCTAATGCATGGGGTTTGTACGACATGCATGGCAATGTTTGGGAATGGTGCAGTAACTGGTATGGTGATTATCCCAATGCTCCCGCTAATAATCCGCAAGGTCCGTCGGAGGGACAGGTAAAAATTTATAGAGGCGGAAGCTGGGGCAGTGACGCCGAAGTTTCCCGCAGCGCTTATAGAAATCACCTGAATCCAAATAATAAATCGGACTTCATTGGTATAAGACTGGTTCTGGTAGAATGATAAATTGAAATAGATTTAATAAACGCTTATATTTGTAATAAACCAATGGAAGAAATGCAAATATCTGAACTCAACAAAAAAAAACTTGATTTGATTGACTGGATTAATCAGCTCTCAGATAAAAATACGATTGAGCTTCTTGATAATCTGAAAAGTGCAACATCGAAAGATGATTGGTGGGATGAACTGTCAGATAATGAGCAAAAAAAATTACAAAATGGAATGAATGATATTAAGAAAGGAAATGTAATTTCGTCAGCTCAGTTTTGGAAAGAACTGAAAAATGTCTGAGAAAAAAAACGAATCGTTGAATATTCTAACATATTTCTATTTCAACTGCCAAACCCGGACATAATCAGTTGAAAAAACAGAGGGGAGATCGGCCACGTCGGGAAGTCCAACCCAGTCTTCCATAATTTCTGCATCAAAAACAATATGAAGGGGCCTATGGAAATAATCGTTGATTCGTTGAAAAACTTCTTTCCCATCGATATACCAGACTAATTTTTCCGGCGTCCAAAGAAAACCGTAAACATGAAAATCGGCGTAAAAATCGTAAGGCATTAATTGCTTAAATGAATAATTGGGCAATTTGGTCTTCTTCTTATTAACCACCGATTCTACATAAGGTGTTTCATATCGGTGAATGGTGGCCCAAAAAGTACGTTGAAGCTGAGGATCAGGCAGTTTGCCAAAAAGTTCAAAAATATCAATTTCCTCAGAAGCATCCCCCTCCCGATATTTTTTATCGGCATCAAGCGGATCGTATAACCAGAAAGCATTACAAACCCCGGAACGCATGGACCGGCTGCGGGCTTCGAAATAACCATACAAAATCCGGTGCTTACTTTTTACTATGGCGGTAGAAAACTTATCCAGCCCCCGCGCTTTGTTCTCCACACTCACTTCTGATGGATCAAGGCTTTTAGCTGATAATTCAAGATGACCATTTTTCACTGCCACATTGTTCCTATCAAAATAAGCAGGTTTTCTACCTACCCAGGCAGGATTAAAATCCCACCATTTTTCATTATTCAGTGTTGTGCCTTCAAATTCATCACTGAAGGCAGGTACCCATTTCCACTCATTTCCTAAAGGGCAGACAGGTATTTCCGTGTCGGATTGTGCCATTACCTGAACTACCACAAATAGGAAGAGACTGATACATAGAATAGCCTTTTTCATGATATTATTTTTTTAATGTAACCCGTATTTTCCCCTGAATATTTTCAAAAACCCATTTCCCATTTTTTAAGGTCGGAGAAATAGAGGTCCCTGCTATTTGAAGACTACCTATTCCTTTTTGAAAAACAGGTAGTTCCACCCGTGCTTTCATTCCTTTGGGCAGCTCCATATCTACCTGATAATTCTTTTCATCCTGTGTGATTTTCTCATAAATGGAACCAAGGGCAGAAGGAACACGAATCTCTGCCAGGGTTAAGGTGCCAATTTCAGGTTTGATAGATGCCTCAGCAAATCCGGGAGCAGACGGTTGAATGCCCATCAAACGGAAGGCAATAAGATTGGAAGGGGCAGCACCCCAGGCATGATTCCAGTCCAGATTGGGCTTAAATTTCAAATCCCAGGCCTCCATGGTCATACCTGCACCGACTTCGATCATGTGATACCAACCTCTCTCATCTTTTTTTGTAAGCATTTCCAAGGCATAATCGCCCATGCCTTCATTGTATAAAGCATCCATAAAAAATTGTGATGCATAAACACTGCAAGCCATATCTTTTGACTTAATAAATTCTTTCACGCGCTCTTTATTTTCCTCTTTTACCAATCCAAAACAGAGCGCAAAGAAATTGGCATGGAAAGAACTGTGAGAGGTGGTGTCCCCGTCCTTCATCAGGCCTGTTGAAGGGTCAACAAACTGATTATTATAGTTTTGGAATAAATTTTTTACTTTTTGATCATAATATTTTACGTCATCCTGATGACCGGTTATTTCGGCAAATTTTTTCATCAGCACTATCGATTGGTAATAATAGGCGTTGATCACACTGTTATAATCGCAAAAAACAAAATTATCAGATTCACCGATGTATTCTGGCCCTGCTACCTTATTTCCCCTTTGTGGCCAGTCTGTAATATCCAGAAGACTTTCTTTTCTATCAAAAGTTATATAATGGATTGAATCGAGGAATGATTTTCGCTGCGGCTTTGCAGTAGTGCTAATAAGTCCATTGGGTTGTTCAAAAGCCTCCAGTGTTTTAAGTTTAAGCAGATCATAGTATTTTTTAATTAAAGCCGTATTTCCTGAATATAGATAGTCATACCAGGCAATCTGATGCATTTGCAAATGCCATTCGGTGGGCCAGGTTGGGTGAATCATGAGGTGTTCGAAGGTATTTCGGGCAAGACTATATTCCGTGTCCAACGCATAATGGGACAGTTGATTGATCAGGGCATCTGCCTCATAAGGTATCCTTTCCCTATCCCCATCGATATATAAACCCATAAAAGAGGTCGCTTTAATGGTGTGTTTACACAAATCCCAAATGGCATTCAAAGCCTTGTCATTACTTTGGAAGGAAGAAGCCTGCTCGTTAAACCGGTAATGAAAATATTCTCTGGACAGGTTTATTTTACCTGCATAAGGGCTTTTTTCAATTTCTGCATACCTGAATGGCGCCACAATCCCCATAGAAATGGGAAGACGGATAGCATTTCCCGAGGTGTTTTTCTTATCAGGCACATTGGGGAGAAAAAGGATATCTGCTGTATTTTTGGTCACCATATAACGGTAAAAGCGAATATTTCCACCCGGTTTCCTGTCAATTTTACCTGATTCATCTAATTTTTCTCCAATATAAATGACAGCGGTATCACCCGCTGAAAGCATAGAAATATCAACCCTTAATTTTCCAAAAAAATCTTTTTCAAAATCATATAAGATATTTCCGTTAGGAAGATTTATCTTTTTCGTACTGGATTGTACCTTTTTATCAATCAGGAGGCTATCCATTTTAGACTGGGAAAACCCGGAAATGGAAAGAATAATTCCCAAAAGAATGCAGAAAAATTTATAAGACATCATCATACTTTAATTTTCAAATGAAGGTTCATCATCGTAATATAGGTAATAACCCTTGTACCAAAAAAACAGGGCACCATTATTTTCTATTATAATAAGGAATATTTGAAAAATACTTTAGTCAAAAGGAAAGAACAAGATTTTTCCTCATGAAAGCTAAGTGGGAATGTAAGGATAAGAGTAGTCTAAACTTCCAGATTTGTTAATAAAACACCCGTTTCCCAACCATTCAGTTCCCTGGTGAGAGTATCAAAATTAATACCGACCCCTATTTTTATCCGTCGGTCCGCGAGGTAAGGCAATGCATATTTCTGATGAATGATTTGTTGTAATGCCGTTGAAGCATTGTTATTGATTTTAAATTCTAATATATAAATATGAGTGGGAGTTTCTACAATGCCGTCAGCGCGCCCTTTCAATGTGTGAACCTCACTTTGCATATATATGCCGAGGCATTTGAAAAGAATATGAATTAATCCATGATAAAATCCTTCAATTTGTTTTACTTTTTGATGCGTGTAAACGTCATAAGCTAAGCTTGAAAAAAGGGAGATTAAAATAGACATTACCTTATTTAAATCATTGTGCATAAATGCTTTATGTAAATGTCGAACGGTTACGCCACCCCCACCGGTCGTATTTCCCATATCATCAATTAAAAAAGTATATGTTGCCAGTTGTACTTCTTTGTTTGGGAACGATAAAACTACTTCGCCAAATTTTGATTTCTCCTTTATCGTAAGGTATCCTGTTTGGAAAAGGAGGGAGGTGATTTCTATATTATCCAGACTATATTGGTCTAAAAAGTTTAAGTCGGCTTCTATATTTTCAAAATGGAAAAAATGATGTTCTTCCATTTTTTTAATTAAAAACGATGGGGTTCCTGTAGCAAACCAATAGCTTTGAAAATCAGTGTTGCTTAAAAATAATAAGATGCTAAATGGGTTATATACTGTTTTTTTTCCGTCCCAACTGTAACCGTTATACCAATTTTTTATTTCATTCAAAAGGGATTCCCTCGAATATTCATAAAATATGTTTAACGCATCGTCAATATAAGATTCAAAATTACTTTCAAATTCTTCTTGGGTATAGCCTAAAAGAGTGCTATAAGAAGGGTGAAGAGTGAGGTCAATTAGATTATTTAATGTTGAAAATAGGGAGACCTTGGTGAATTTGGAAACGCCGGTAATAAAAAACAGACGGATGAACCTCTCGGAATCTTTTATAGCACCATAAAACAACTCCAGGACTTTCTGATTGGCTTTTGCCTGTTCCAGGTCATTGTTTTCCATATAATCAATGATAGGTTTATCATATTCATCGATTAATAGAACTACCTGACCCTGTTTTTTATATAGTTGTTCCAATAAGTCTGCAAGTAATATTTTGATACTTGCATCTTCAGAGGGAATCAAATCGTATTCGTTATAAAACTTTAATAAGGTACGTTTAATGGCCGTATTTAAACCATTTTCCTCATAATCAACCAAGTTAAATGAGATATGAATAATTGGATATTTTTTTGTCCAGTCCCATTTGTCCTCAATCCAGGTTCCTTCAAAAAGATCGTTGTATCCGCTATATAAGGCTTCAAGGGTTGAAAGCAACAATGATTTTCCGAATCGGCGCGGCCTTGAAAGAAAATACATTTTACCCTGTGTGCAAAAATTGTAAATGTAGGCAGTCTTATCCACGTAGATACAGTTTTCTTCGCGTAAATCGCGGAATGATTGACGACCAATAGGTAACAACTTCCTTTCCATTCTTTAAAGATGCCACTAAAAAAGATACACATGTCACTTGGCTGGATTTATTTTAAAAAGAATAAAAAAAAACTTACTTTTAATCATGGAACAACAAAGGGAACTGGAATTATGGCAAGCTTTTACGGAAGGTGATATTTCAGCTTTCGAAGCCATTATGTTGGAACAATTCCCAACGTTATACCAATATGGATCAAAATTTTCCAAAAATTCGGAAATTGTTAAGGATTGTATTCAGGATCTGTTCCTATACCTTTGGGAACATAAGGAACACCTGTCAAAAAATGTATCAGTAAAGGCTTATTTAATGTCCTCCTTGCGAAGACGTATTCATCTAAATAAAAATATCGTCTCTTTCGATGTAATGCCTGCCAGTGAAAGCCCCTTGTTCCAGGTTGCCTTTTCTGTAGAAGATGCCTTCATTGAAAATGAATACCTGCAGCGCCTGTCGAATCAAATAAAGAATACGCTAACCCATATTCCTCAAAGACAAAAAGAAGTTATATATCTCCGTTTTTTTCAAAACTTACATCGCGATCAAATAGCTGAAGTGCTATGTATCACACCTCAAACGGTTTCTAATATTTTGCAAATGGCTTTTAAGTCTATTAGGAAAAATTGGAAAACAGAATATTTCGGACTATTATTCTTTCATTTCGTGCTGAATTGAAATTTATTTGAAAATAGTTTTAAAATCAATGGTATGTAAATAGTAACATACCTCTCTGTGTGGAATAAATAACCTATTATTTCAACATGGAGTATTATAAGTATTGCAGTCTTCAAGATTTGGTTTTGGATGATTTTTTTCGGGAATGGGTCTTGGCACCTACCCCTGAGTTGAATGCAAAATGGCATCAATTTCTTTCCGAAAATCCTGAAAGATGGGATGTCATTCAAGATGCCAGCCTCATCGTGAAGGCTATTAAAGTGGAGGAGCCAAGTATTAGCGATCAGGAAATCAGAAGCTTAATTCAACATACGGTTAATCAAATACAGCAGAAAAAAGAAGCTGGTACAGGCGCTCTTTCAGCGGGAATAAAACCATTAAAAATCGCCTTTTTCCGTCAGACCTGGTTCAGGTTAGCCGCATCATTCCTTCTTTTATCTGGCTTGGGTTGGTTGGCGTATGAAAGGTATCAAACCGATAATTTGTATGATAAATTTGTTACCGATAATAAATCAAAATTAATTGAAGTCATAAATAATGGCATCAATCCTCAAGTTGTACTGTTAAATGATGGCAGTAAGGTTACGCTGAATGCAGGAAGTCGCATCAGTTATGAAGCTTCCTTTTCCGGAAATAATCGAGTGGTTTACTTAACAGGGGAAGCCTTTTTCGACGTAGTGAGAAATCCTCAAAAACCATTTTTAGTTTATGCCAATGAGTTGGTCACTAAGGTTTTAGGTACAAGCTTTTCAGTTAAGGCAAATAAATTTGATAAGCAGGTGGTCGTTGAGGTTAAAACGGGAAAAGTTTCAGTTTCAGCCCAAAAAGGGATCAATGAGAAAGCCGATAAATTTAAAGGCTTAATACTGACGCCCAATCAAAAAGTGGTTTATGACAGAGAGGTTGCTCAGTTGACCAAGTCTCTGGTCGCTGAGCCTATCATCATTTTTCAAGAGAAGGAGGAGCAAAAGATGGACTTCAATTTTGATGATACCCCTGCCAATGAGGTATTTGAGGTGTTGGAAAATGCGTATGGGATTCATATTATTTATGATGCTGATTTATTGAAAAATTGTCCGGTTACGGCGCCTTTGTCAGATCAGAATCTCTATAAAAAACTAAAAATAATTTGTAAGGCCATAGAAGCCCAATATGAATTGATAGACGGTCAAATTATCATTCAAAGTAAAGGATGTAAATGATTAGCCCTTTTTAGATCAATTCATTTTCGTATGCTTTTGTACACCAGTTTATTTATACTATTTCACCCACTTTTATAAACACCAGATTTTATGAAAAAAAAGAGACTCAAGGAATTCGTTATTAAGGAAATGAAGAAAACCATTATCCAGTTTATTCTTGCTTTTTGTATTGTTGGAATTAATTATGCTAATGAAGCAGATGCCCAAACAGATTTGAATCATAAAATCTACCTGAATGTCCAGGATGAAAGTTTGGCAAAAGTTCTGAAACAGATAGAGAAGCAAGTCAGATTGTCCTTTGTATTTAGTTCAAAATTGATTCAATCCAATCAAAAGGTAAATGCCACATTTGTGGATAAACCTTTGTCCTTTGTTTTGGATAATCTACTAACTCCAAGGCAGTTGTCCTTTGAGGTAGTCGATAATATGATTATTTTGAAAAGATTGGAAGGCACAAAAACATCCTTTATTGAAACTTTACCAAATGAGAAATTTAGCTTGGTAAAAGGCGCCGCTACTTTTATAGTTTCAGGTACTATTACCGATGAAGCAGGAGAAGCTTTAGTTGGTGCAACCGTTGCCCTTGAAGGTAGCGGTAAGGGAACCTTTACAGACGAAAATGGTTATTATTCTCTTACCTTGGAAGATACTGAAAAAAATGGAAAACTAAGCTTTAGCTTTGTTGGTTATGAAACACAAATAGTTGACATACAAAATAAAACACTGATAAATATCAGTTTAAAAGACGCGGGTACCTTGAGTGAAGTGGTGATTGTTGGTTATGGTTCGCAAAAAAGAAGTGATGTAACAGGTTCAGTGGCAAAATTTAAAAATGAAAATCTGGCAGAATTGCCAGTCTCCCGTTTGGACCAGGCTTTACAAGGTAAAATGGCGGGTGTTCAAATTCAAAATACATCGGGTGAGTCAGGTACCGATCCCAAAGTGGTTATCAGGGGGGTTAGTTCAATCAATGCGGGTTCAAGTCCCTTAGTAGTAGTCGATGGTCATCCTGTTCCAGACGGATTGGCTTTTGTGAATATGGGTGATGTCGAATCAGTAGAGGTGTTGAAAGATGCTGCTTCTGCTGCGATTTATGGGTCAAGAGGCTCCAGTGGGGTTATTTTAATTACCACTAAAACAGGAAAAGCAGAGAAACCTAAATATAATCTTAAAGTTTCAAATGGATTTAAAGAACCTTACAAGTTATATTCCAGAATGACAAGTACGGAATATCTTGAATTTCTTTATGATGAAGCAGCTCAAAGAGCGAAAGATCCAAGTATTGTTACGCAAGCTGCTCCGGCAACAGATGTTGATAAAGCAGCTTATGCCATTGAACAGGTTTTAAGAGACGGACAAACCACCGATTGGCAAAAAGAATTAGTTAGAGACGCTAACGTGAAAAATATTCAGCTGAGTGTAGCAGGTGGAAGTAAAGATTTGAAATATTTCTTCTCTGCGGGTTATCAGGATGATCAGGGTATGATCTTTGCCAATGAATATAAAAGGTATAATATTAGAAGTAGGTTAGATGCTCAATTGAATAAACGCATGAAACTTTCCGTTAATATTGCACCAAGTTTTAGCCAAAGACAACGTTCATCGGAACAGCTTCAGGATTTTCTCCGCTTCCCTTCCTGGCTGCCAGTTCGACACACGGAAAAAACGGCTGAATTTGTTAGGGGTAATCCATTATATGCAGATATTAAAGCGGGTGATTATGCCCAGCCCCGCCATTTTAACCAAAGAACTTACAGCGGTATTATGCCCGATGGCACTCCCTGGACAAATGCCGCATTGGTTGACCCTTTTGGTAGTGCTCAAAATAGCCCAAGGTCGGTGTCAGAAACAAGAACATTGACAGGAAATGATTACAGGGTTCAGAATGCAGCAGATTTAACGATAAACTTACTTCCAGGGCTTGATTTTAAAACCTTGGCAAGTGCTTATGTCACCTATACAACCAATCAGGATTTTGCAAAAAAGAACTCAAACAGAGCAGGTGATGTGAGTAGAGGTGTTTATAGTAATCGCTTTTTTCTTGACCTTCTAAATGAAAATACCCTGAATTTTAAAAAGGTGATCAATAAACATACGATCGGTCTTCTCGCAGGTTTTACCGCTCAGAAAACGAATATAAATTCCGATCAGGCAGTAGGTCTTAACTTTGCAGATGATAATATTTCTACCTTAAATACGGCGTTGACAAAAGACCAGGTAGGTACCTTTAATACAAAAAATCAAATTGGATTATTGTCTTATCTGGGACGTGTGACTTATGGGTATCAAAATAAATATTTATTCTCAGCCAGCTATAGAGCGGACGGTAGTTCCTATTTTGCACCAGGTAAAAAATGGGGTAAATTCCCTTCTTTATCTGTCGGTTGGATAGCCAGTGAGGAAAAATTGCTTAAAGATATTTCCTGGTTAAGCCAGCTAAAGTTCAGAGGAAGTTATGGGGTTACCGGTAATAACCGTATTGTTGATTTTGCCTTTGTCGATTTATTATATGCTTCCAATTATCCCCTCGGACCTGGAACAGGTACAGTAACAACAGGTCAGGTGCCTTCCAGAGATATTTTATCAAATGCTGATATTACTTGGGAACAAACTTTTCAATTTAACGGGGGCTTAGATTTATCCATCCTCGAAAATACAATTACCATTGGTCTTGATATTTATCGTTCAAAAACAGATCGGCTTTTACTCAGACAAGCAATCATGGGCTTTGCTGGCGTTCCCCAAACCTGGAATAATATTGGAAGTCTTCAAAATGATGGCGTCGAACTTGAAATAAGCAGTAATAATGTGGTCACAGAGAATTTTACCTGGACAACTTCTGCAAATATTTCCCGGACACGGAATAAAATTCTGGAGCTAGGTACCGAGGCTTTTTTATTTAATCAAGGCGAAAGGACTGAAATTTACAGAAATAAAGTGGGAGATCCTTTAGTGCAGTTTTTTGGCTTCAAAACCGATGGTGTTTGGTTATCGCAAGCTCAAATTACAGAGTCTGGTATCAAAAGTAATTTAAGTAATGCGCTGGTACCTGGTGGATTGAAATTAGTCGATTTAGACGGAAATGGTATCCTTAATGCGGACGATCGCACGGTTATAGGTAGTCCTTATCCTGATTTTACCTGGGGCGTTTCAAACAATTTTAAATATAAGGCTTTTGATTTGAGTTTTATGTTTCAAGGTGTAGAGGGTGGTTC
>CANMVX010000076.1 GCA_947501115.1 Haliscomenobacteraceae bacterium | reverse complement strand
TATTGAATATTTAAAATCGAATACGGTCAGGGAGGGGAATGATTTGTTGAACCTGAAGGAAAATTCCTACATTAAGATTCCTCATAATTTGGCAGCACTGGAAATCAAATTTTATGCTAATGACATTTACAAAGGTGGAAAGGCATCGTATCGGTATCTGGTAAATGGAAGAGATAATGGTTGGTCCAATTTTGAACCTGAGGGGGTCATTAAGGTCATTACCTGGGCTCCTGGTAAATATCAGATTACATTGCAGGGTAAGAATCTGTCAACGGGGAAATTTTATACATCCACTCCATTGTATCTTGAAATATTACCTCCATTTTGGGCAAGTTTATGGTTCAGACTTTTAATGTTGCTGCTTCTTATTGGAGGTATCTTTTTATTTGCCAGAAATAGGATTAAAAGAATCAGAGCGGAAGAGTATGAAAAAAACGAACTGCAGCAAAAGATTTTAGAAACAAAAATGGAAGCATTGCGATCGCAGATGAATCCACATTTTACTTTTAATGCGCTGAATTCCATTCAATATTATTTCTTAAAAAATAACGTGCAGGAGGGACTACATTTCCTTACCAGTTTTTCAAAATTAATACGTCAGACGAATGAAAATGCCTCGAAGGAAAGTATATTGCTGGAAGAGGAACTCGATTATATCAGACAATATATTGCTATACAGCAATTACGGTTTCCTGAAATAAAGTTGTTGTGGGAAATTAGTGACGAGGTGGATATCCATAAAACCTTTTTGCCGCCTATGATTTTACAACCCTTCATAGAAAACATATTTGAGCATGCTTTTGGGGAAGGGAATGAAAAACTGCCGGTCATTGAATTTAGGATTGACAAGACAGAACGAGGGTTGGAAATAAGGATCAGCGACAATGGGATGGGCTATGAATCAGGCAAGAAAGTGAGTGGACATGTATCGAGAGGCATTCAACTTATCGAAGAAAGGATAGCCCTATTGAACACCTCTCTGGGACGCGATGCCTATTTTCTGGGACTGACAGATAATTCCAGGCAAGGAAAAGGGAAAGGTACAGAAGTGCTGTTTATTATGCCGGAAAAGGGAGAAGCTGGGTAGGGAGAAAATTTAAGAAAAATTGCTATACGGTTAATAAATAAAGAGGTACGGTAAATAATTAACAACCTTGTCAAAATCAATCCCATCAGTAATTGAGTATAAATTTGTCCTGTTGTTCATAAATACCTCATTATGTTTCTAAAAAATATCGGTGTTCTTGGTTTCGATCCATTGGAAAAAGTAATTCTCGCAGCGTTAGTGACCGAAGAACCAATACTTATTATCGGTCGCCCGGGTACCGATAAGGCCAATCTGCTGGTTTATATTTCTCAGGCGTTAGGGCTTTCCTTTAAAAAGGTAAATGCTGCTATGACCAGTAAGCTGGAAATCACCGGAATGCCGGTGGTTAAGAATAATGACGATAAAATCACGTTTATTTCAGCGCCATATAGTGTATGGAAGAAACAAGCCCTGGTTTTTGATCTCTTAAATGAGGCTAAACCTATATGTATGAGTGTTATCAGTTCCATTCTTTTCGAAAAGCAGATAAATGGCTATCCTATGGAAACGCTTCAATACAGATGGGCTACCATGGAGAATACAGATTTATTTAATAGCGATATGACCGCTTTTAAACGCCGGAATATTTATTTGGAAGAGGAATTGGTGGAAAATTTCGCTTTTATTATCGAAGCGCCTACCTGGGACCATTTTAGTGTCGAAGAAAAATTAGAAGGATTTATATCTGGTTTCACTCATCCTGTTAAAGAGCTAAATAACGAATTGATAGCGTTTATTAGCAAACTCAAACCCCTGTATGAAGAGCAATTGCTTTTTCCAAAACCTAAACTTGCCGCTTATGCCTGTTTGGTTACTTCCTTGTTGAATGAAGGTGGTGTCTATGTTTCCGTGCAAAGGTCCTTGCAGCTACTCCGGAATCTTGTCGCATTGGACCTGGTTCATGAGCATTGGAATGGGGAAGAAAATAAGGATAAAATCGGCGATACGTTGTTGTTGGGCTTGACAAATACCCTCATCCAGAAAGCATTCCATGAAAAGATTCCCGACAGATTAATACAGGCCATTCACCGAAATATGATGCAACAGCTGTTTAATGAGCGGCAGGAAAACGACTGGATTGGTATTTTTATGAAAGCAGGGTTAACAGAAAAAATAGACATGCTTTTCGATAACACGGTGGATAAAGATCTTAAAAGCTTAGCGTTTATTCACTTTTTTAATCACTCCACGATTACCGAAAGAGCCATGCTGGTTTTTTCGGCGCAACCTATCCTTCATCGGTTCGACATACTGAATGAAGAGGCTTTCAATATGCTGACGAAATGCTTTAAGGAGATACTTCATGTCGATGGGGAAATTAAATGGCTGGAATTTTCCAGAAATATGGAAAAGGGAAATCTGGTCTGGTCCAATTGTCAGGTCTATCTGCTCACTTTGCCAGGGGGACAGACGTCGAAGAGATATAAACGAGCCTATCAGTTTTTTATATATCTCATGACGCACGATAAGTTAATTATCGATCCCGCATTTGTTGAAGAGGCTTTAAATGATTGCTTTGAAAAATGCCAGATGATTTTGAAATTTAGGAAACAGGAAAAACTAAGCTAATATGATGAATATTATTTATAGACCTTGGATGGATCATTCTGAAAACGGTTTCCCCAAAAGTTTACATGTCTCAAACGTTTATTTCCCAAATGAAGTGCCTTTGCCAAGTAGGGTCAAATATTATTTCAAGTCTTCTGAGCCATTTTCCTCTTATGAGGAATATCTGTTTTCTTTAATTGTTAAACAGGGCTGGCATAGTTTAGAGGAAGCAAAATCAATGGTAGATCTGCCAACGGAAAGTCATATTGTGGTAGATTGTAAGGAAAAGGTGGGGTTTGTTTTCTCAGGTATCAATGAAAAATTAGTGATTAGAAATATGTTGGTGCTGGCTGGCAGTGGAGAAAATATCTACCATCCTGAGCAGCCGCTCATTTTTTCAGACAAGCGTATGAATAGGCAAATAGAATTAAAACGAATCGAATTAAATGAATTTTATGATCTGGACTGAACAACGAATTAAATATCTAATAAGCGATCTAACAGATGAGAATCTGTTTGCTTGTCATACGCTTTTATCTGACCTTTCTATTTCGTTTACCGACGAGGTTAATACCCTGTTCATTTCCCTGGAGGACAGGCCGGAACTTTTATTAAATCCAGCTTTTTTAGAGCAGCATATTCATAATGAAGCTGATTTTAAAGTCATTATATTACACGAATATCTGCATTTGTTATATGGCCTGAAATATAATATGGATTCTCCACTGTCTCATTTGACCTTGGATGTCATCATTAATGCGGCCATTTGCAGACAGGTTCCATATTATCAGAGAGATCATTTTGGTCAGTCTGACTCTTTTTTCTCCCGATTTTATCCAAATAAAGGTGCGGCTAAATTTCTAAGGGGAAATGAAACGGAGCATCGTTTTAACAAGCTACTCAGTCATTTTGGGGAGATTTTAAAGGAGGAATATTTAACGGATATAATATTGCTCGGAAATCATGAAAAACCCAGGATTTCCGACAAATATGTGCCAATCTGTCGGCATATTCTGGAAAATATGAATCCCGATGACATTAGGAACAGGTCTTTTACGTCCAATGAGGACCTGGAGTATATTGAGCAGCATGGGCATCAGATGCGACATGTTAAAGAATGGGAGAAGCGAACTTTACATCGTTTAAGGGAAATGATTTTCAGTATATCCCGAAAATATAGTGCTGAAAATAATAAGTGGATCCGGGTGTATTTTGATGCTGACGTTTTCATGGAAGACGAGCTGAATTTGATGATTCCCCTCTTGGATAAGTTTAAAAACAGACTTGATTTGCCCATATTGGTATTGACTCCTGAAAAAGTGAAACCTGCGGTATTTCCGGAGGGTCGATTAGCTTTAGAAAGAACGGAGTCGAAAAACCTTTCGCTTATCGCTCAGGACATAAAGAAAAATAGAAATAAGGGAGCTATCGTCGTTACCTGTGGGAGATACTTGAAGGTGGATAGTGCGGCGTTATCGGCAGAGGAACCGCTCGATATACGGTTTTTGGTTAGTAACAAGGGAAATAAGGCCATTTTTGAAGAGAACGGATTGACCTACGAGCTATTAGACCCCCTTATTATATTGGAAAATGATTTTAAAGAAGTGAAAAAACCTACGCTTAATTCAAATAAGCATACGGTTAATAAATTTAATGCCACGTTAAGCAATTATAGGGCATTATAACCAACTGATTACTACCTAATGTAGGGTAATTAAGTTAAATTGGGGTTTAGAATTCAAGAAAAAATTAAAGTAGATAAATCTTTGCGACTTATCGGCGGCGAAGCCTTTTAATAATTTAAAAATTATGTTAAGAACAATTATCATTGGAAGAACGGAGAGAGAGATATCAAATATATCGCATCAAATCAAGGAATATTTAGGCGATAAATTGGAGGTCATTGGCACATCGAGAACGATAAAGAAAGGAATTATACTCATTAAAAAGGATGTACCTGATTTGGTTATCCTGGAAATTTATAAACGCAAGCCGTTCAAATTTCTGGAGAAATTCAAGGCACCGTATCCTTTTGAGATCATTATCACCTCCTCCGACCAAAATAACGCGCTGGAAGCCATCCGATTGGGTGCATTCGATTATATGGTACATCCAATAGGTGGCAGGGATCTGGCTTTGGCTATCGCACGATTGGAAAAAAAATGGAAAGAGTTTCCCATTGCTTATCAAAATGCCAGGAAGGAACTGTTTATCCCCACGCACCATGGCTTTGTGATGGAAAACAGGGATAACATTTTATATTTTGAGGGAGCGATCAATTACAGCCGCATACATTTGCACGTGGGAAAGGATTATTTGATTGCCAAGACCTTAAAGGATTTGGAAGAAATTGTGGGTTCCACCTTTTATCGTATTCATAAATCGTACCTGGTCAATGTTTCACAAATCAAGGAGTATTCCAAGGAGGGTAACAGCTTTGTCGTATTGAGGAATGGTAAGAAACTGGCGGTTTCGCACCGGCGGAAAGATAAGTTTGCAAAGGAGTTTTTAAAAAATTTATAAAATTATTTAGATGAAACGTAATTATTTATTCGTGGTCATTTTGGAAGAAATATTATGAGAAAATATTTAAGTTTTTTATTTATGATTAATTTAATTATCATAACAGAAGTTAATGCAAATAGAGTAATTGAACATATTGATTCTTTTTCTAAACTTAATAATGAACTTTCTTTAAATGATACTTTAGTTAAAAAGGAATCATCGGTAAATGATTATATTAATTTTTATCAAAAGTACATCAGTAATATTAGAGGACATGAATGTCCTTTGTGCTTTTGAATGAATAGTAAAATGCGAATCAATTTATTTTTTATTGCCTCTATTTTTTATTAAAATTAAAGGCCTTTTTTATTGAATTTTTAAGCTAAATTTACATTAATTTATTACCCGAGACTAATAAAATATTATTTTTAATAGACAATGTTTCGAAAAAACTTTGTGTTACGTATGCTAAAATATTATATTTTATTATTTCTAAAAATATCTATTTTAATGAGTGTAAATGCTCAGAAATCTGGTTCAACAAACTGGGAAGATTTATACGCCGATAATTTTATTCGAGTTCAAATTCAATTTTACATTCCAGCCCAGAGCACATGTCTAGGCACTAATGGTAAAAAATTTAGATTTAAATATAGAGTTATGGGTAGTTATAGAAATTATCCATCTTTTTTAAATTGGAAGTTAGATTATTACGATTGTAATGGAATTTTGTACTTTCAAACCTATGCATTAAATATAGGATCCAGGCAAATTCCTGAAGATATCAGTGATTGGGTCTCAATTGAATCTTTAGATTATGAGTTTGATGCATCAAGAATTGAGACTAAACATTATGAAGAGGAGGTATCAAATTCTGGGAAGTATAACTCTGGTAAGAAACCTAATAAAAATTCTTCTCCTCCTTTAGGAATAGATGGTTTAAGAAAGGCTAGAATAAAAGAACCATTTGAGGTAAATGTAAATGGTGGAAGTTTAGGACTAGGTGCAGAATGGATTTGGTACCAGGATTCTTGCGGGTATAAAGAAATCGGCAGAGGAAAGGTAATAAGAATTGCTATTGATAATAAAGTTAAGTTATTTGTTAGAGCTGAGAGTAAATTTAATAAAACTGAATGTGTTTCAACAATAATTGATATTGACAATAATTCTTTAAAACCTGATAAAATTGAAGGTGAAGACAAAATTTGTAAAGGATCTAGAGTAAATTTAACAGTTAAGGGGGGGGCACTTGGTTTGGGTGGAAAATGGGTATGGTATGAAGGAGGTTGTGGTAACAAAAGGGTTGGAATTGGAAATTCCATCACTGTTAATCCATTACAAAATACTACTTATTTTGTTCGAGCGGAAGGTAATTTAAATAGTACGGCTTGTGTTTATTTGGAAATAAAGGTTTATGAAAGATATGTAGAGCCATATTCTATAATTAATGTTTCTGGAAGGAATGAAATTTGTGAAGGAAGTAACTTCGCATTAAGTGTAATTGGGGGTAAATTAAGTGCTGGATCCCAATGGACTTGGTATGAGGGTTCATGTGGATTTAAAAAGGTAGGTGAAGGAGAAAATCTTTATGTGAAAGCTACAAAAACGACGACGTATTTCGTTAAAGCAGAAAGTGTTTGCTTAACAGATAATTGTATTGAAAAGACAGTTACAGTAATACCAAAGCCACCAGAATTGACTGTTATTGAAGCACCAGATCAAGTATTAAGGGGGAAGAAAATAACACTTAATGTTCCAAACTGGAAAATAACTCCTAAACTAAACATTGGGTGGTATGAAGGTAGTTGTACAAATGAGAATTTATTAGGTTATGGATCCTTTATAGTCGTACGTCCTAAGACTAATACTACATACTATGCTAGGGGTATCGGAAGATGCGGTACAACTAAATGCTTGTTTACAAATATATTTCCAATTAAAAAAAGAACTATTAAAAATTTAAACCTTTATCGAAACATGAATTTTGGTTTTGGATTAGGAGTAGAATATCGAAGTTTTATGGCTAATACTCAAAAATATTCTGTTGCAACCGGATCATATAAAAACTTTCCAATCCAACTAGTAGGTGTGGGTTTTAACGGAGGATTACGTTTTAATCCAATTTATAAGAATTTTTTTACTTTAGGAATACTGATTGGTGGGGCTGTGGGATCAACACCTTATGAATTGGAAAAATTGTATCGAACAAAAAATGAAGGAGTTTTATTTGAGTCCTATTCTTACAAAAGGCTGAATTATGGTATTGAGCTTGCAATTGGCGCAAAACCAATAAAAATAGTTGGTATGTTCAATAGTTTTTTACAGAAAAATAATTTTAAAGCAGTTTTAAATACTCAATATAATACTATTGAAGATATATATTTTAATGATAACTTATTGTGGGATAATTTGGGCATAGGTCTGAGATTAGGTAACTACACAAAAAGAAAGAATGGAGCAAACTTGGACCTTTTGTATACTTTTAATAGAGAGCTTAAAACTGATGATTTTATTTCAAGATTAACAGTGCCTTTTAGAATTCACGGCTTCAATATTTCATATAATCAAAACAATAGTTATGCTATCAGTGTTGATTTACGGATGGTAAAACCTTTGGATAAATGGATGGATTTTACAATAGATAATTCTGTGCTTCAGTTTTCTTTAAGGTATAATATTACTGGTTTTATATTCAAACAATAATTTTAAATAATATCTATATGAAATTAATTTTAAGATATGGTTACATTTTTTTTTTCGTTACCATTTTATTTGTAATCGTAAGCTTAATTTATAAAATTCTTAGCACAGATTTTGAGTTTAGTATCCTTTCAGATAAATCTGGTCATATTAATACGGGTTTTGAAATTAAACAGTATCTAGCTCCAGAATTTAAAAATAATATAACTAAATTATTTCCCTATAATTCATATATTGATTCAGCTGATATTTTTAATATAAAAAATGTATTAAAAGATTTAGATTCAATGGATAAATTTACACAGGATTCATCATTAAACAGAGATTTGTTTACCAGTCTATTGACTGAAAAATTAGAAAACAAAATTGAAAATTCTTTAATCCTATATAATCCTGACTCTTTAATTTATTTATTACAGTGGGCAGATGGCTTTTATCATTTTCAAAAGGTAGATAGTAAGAATGAAAGATTTTATAGAAGAGTTAATCGTTTTTGGTTCAACCTTATTTCTAATAAATTAGGACAATTTGCAGAAACTGACCCAAGCATTAAATATAATGTAAAATTTAAATATATGGTAGAACTTTGTCGTGCCAGAATGTTTTATCCTCCAATTGGAAATTCAAATAGTGAAAAAGTTTTGAATTATTTTCTAGAGGGAAAATATTCTTATTTATTTCAACGTTTGTGGTACGGTACAAATATATTTTTTAAACTTATTATCTTATTTGGCATAGGTTTATGTTTTTATTCACTTCATTGCGTTTATAAAGTCAATTTCAAATAAGTTGATGATTCATTTTTAAATAACATTATTATGAAAATTATTAGAGTATTTTCCCTTTTATGTTTAATTTTTTCAAGTTTTAACGTCAAACTAAGCTCACAACAATGTTACTCACAAGATTTAGTTGAAATTTCTGGCGTAACATTCAAACAAGAAAAATATTATGTTATAACAATGCTAAGGGAAGGTGAACGAATTAAAGCTAAATATTTTGCTGCTCAAGATTTCAATGGAAATAATGTGTATAATAGGTATCTTGAATGGAAAAAATACAATCCCAATGTTGTTTTACTTTCAAGTGGAACGTATATGGATGACAGAGGAAATCCTCAAGGGCTGACCATCGATAATGGAACAATCGTAAATCAGACGCTAATCTATAATAAGATGGATGCATTAGTTGTTGTTTATGCTTCTGGTGGGATTGCTGTTTCAAATCTGAAGGATGGGGATTTGAGAATTAATATTAATGGAACAAATCGAGTACTAGATATTATAAAAAGTTCAAATGATTTGGATGATTTTATAGAATGGGCTACTAGTCAAAGAGCAACGGTTTTTCAAACACATTTGCTTGTTTATAAAAATCAATTAAAAATTGATTCATATACATCAAATAAAGATGAGAGGGAAAGACGGTTTTTAGCTGTTGGGAAAAATGAGGATGGAAAAATAGTTCATTCTATAGTGCATTGCCCACAATATTCTACGCTTTATGAAGGAAGTAAAAAGGTTTTGGATTTTTTAACAACCGCCAAGCATCTAGATATAACATTCATGATTAATCTTGATACAGGTGCACAAGATGTTTTTGAGTTATATAATAGTAATTGTAGCCCAAATAGCTCTATTAAAGGTCAATTAGATTCAAGAAAGGCAGTTAACCTTCTTACTTACTATTTCAAATAGATTTTATGGAAATTAAAATAATGATTCTACCATTAATGTTATTTTTGACTTTAAATATTTCACAAGGTCAAACTAAAGATGAATTAAATCAGAAGATAACTGATAATAGAAAATCGTATAATCTTCTTTATAATAGATTAAAGGATTCATTAAACTTAAAGAATTACGAAGATGCTTTTAAATTTAATAATATAATTGACTCTCTAAGAAAGGAAAACCTTTATTTTAAGAACGCTTTTAGCGGAGATTTAATAGATTCATTAAAACATCTAAATTATAAAATTGCAAATCTAAGTGTTGAAAATAAAGTGTTATCAAGTAAAAATATAAAAATAAGAGATTCTTTAAATCTTCTTAAAAGAAAAATGTATGATTTGTTTCATATTGATGGAAATATGGCGAAGCGGTTTACCCACAATAATAATACTTATGATTGTTACTTTGTAAATTTAAAGAATTCAGAAATAAAATTTTATTGGAAATACGAAAACAAGCCAATTCGAAGCATTAAAAAACTTGAAGAAGTAATTGATAAAGATAAAAAATCCTTAGTATTTGCAACGAATGCAGGAATGTATTTAAGTGATCATTCACCTCAAGGTCTTTTTATACAAAATGGAAAAACGTTAGTTCAACTTGATAAAAAAAAGGAAGAATACGGTAATTTTTATATGCAACCTAATGGCGTTTTCTCCATAGACTCCAACAATACGGGTAAAATTATGACAACAGATGATTTTAGTTCTGATGGAGTGAAATTTGCAACACAGTCAGGCCCCATTGTACTTCTTAATGGAGTGATTAACCAAAAGTTTGTCAAAAATGCACCAAGTCTAAATATTCGAAGTGGAGTTGGTATAATTGATTCTAATAATATAGTTTTTGTTATTTCAAATCAAAAAATTAATTTTTATGACTTTGCATCTATATTTAAAGAAAAACTAAATTGTTCAGATGCAATTTACTTAGATGGTGCTATTTCAGAAATGTTTTTGCCTGAATTGTCACGGTTTCAGAATGGTGGTGATTTTGGTCCAATTATTGGAATAGTCAAATAATAAATATGAAAATCAAGTTTACTTTTTTTATCTTTTTATTCTTTTGTTATAATCTTCTTTCTCAATCATCATCTGGTCTATTGGCTCGGTATGATTTTAACTTAGATTTACAAAAGGATAAAGATGTCATTTATGACAAAAGCGGAAATAAAAATCATGGAAGAATTAATGGGAATATTGAATATGCTGAAGATAGATTTGGAAATGGATGCGGTGCGCTGTTATTTGACGGTGGTACTTTTGTATTAGTTCCAAATAGTAGGTATTTACAAAAACCACAAAAAGCTATTACTATTTCAGTCTGGTTTAAGCTTAATCAAGGTGCGGATTTTTTTAGGGAATGGATTACAATATGTTGTAAAGGCGACCAGTCCATCGAAAGTTATGAAAGTCCACAATATCGCATGCAGGCAACTGCCCAGACTATTTCAATTAATACCGAATTCAATGAATCTTTCATACCACAGTTAAAATATGAAACGTGGTACTTTTATTGTTATGTCTTTGATGGTAAAAGCGTAAAAGTGTTTTTAAATGGCAATAATGTTTTCGAAACTTTATATAATGGTGTTTTAACAATGAATGATAGTCCACTGGAAATTGGTCGTGATTCACCTGGTGCAATTGAATATTTTAATGGTGTTATGGATGATCTCAGCATTTATGATGTCGCGTTAAATGATGTTGAACTATCCAAACTTTATTTAGATAAGACTGGTGCTTCAAACAAAGATTACTGTATTAATCAAACTATAGCTACTAATCAAAATAATTCACCATCATCTAATCAGCCTGTAATATTGTTATCAGGATCCCAACCTTTGGATAATACTGGATCTTCTAATTCAAATAACAATAATACACAAGTAAATCAGAATAATTCCTATGCAAGCCTTCCAACTGAGATTGTTGGAGTTCCTGTTAATTATCAAAAAACTGTTGAAGTAAAAGGTCAGAATATTACTATTTATGCATTTGATAATGAAAAAGAGGATGGGGACATAGTATCAATAAATATTAATGGGGTTTGGGTTTTAGAGCGCTATACTCTTAAAAAGAAAATAAACCCACCAACGCCCAAAGCTATGATTAAATTTACTCTTAAGGATGGTGATTCTAATTATTTAGTGTCTAAAGCATGGAATTTAGGGTCAATTCCCCCTAATACGCTGACTATTGAAATAAATGACGGTTTAACAACTCAAGAAGTACAGATAAATTCTGAAGAGGGTTTAAACGGTGGTATCAAAATAATCCTGAAAAAGTAAAAAGTTAGTTCGTTATCATTTTCAAATAATTTACTATTTGATTAAAAATAATCAGTTTAGATAGATTTATTCTTTTTCAAGTGAGTAGATCCTATTCAAGCTTGGATCTTCTTGGTTTAGCCCCTTAATTTTCTGACTTTTGATTATGGTAAGTACAAAATTTAAATAAAACGCAGACTATGTTTGACAGATTATTCAATAGAAAAAAAGGAGAGAATAATCCATCAGAAGTTGGGGATACACATACAGACACAAGAAAACTTACGTTTGAGATGTTGATTCATACTTATCTTGAAAATTATGGTATTGATTTAGATGGAAATAAATCATTGAATGGTAAGGCTTTAAATGAGGATGACGAAAAATTAATAGGACAAGCGCTAGAGGTTACAGGTTTTATTGATAATATTGAAGAAATTATTATTTCAGATTGGGAAAAAATGAAATTGAAAAATAACTCACTGAAACGCAATGAGTTTGTGTCCATTTTTATAGCTAAATTTCACAATTCGAAAATAGAGGCTGTGGCACCTGAATTTGTTAAAGAAAGAAATAAAAGGCTATTTAGCGCATATCAGTCTATTATAAATACCATTGAGAGAATGCAAGGATGGTTTGACGATGAGAGACTGAGAATAAGAATTGAGAGTGATTTTCGAAAAAAGCTCGGAATACAAGCAACAATGCTTCAATGCACAACACCTTTTTGTAAGGTTTCACTTGGATGTGATCAAATGGGGAGATATAATTTAGTTTACAGTGTTGATTATAGATTTCAAGAAATGATTTCCGAAGAGTTTGCAAGTGGTTTAATAAGAAGGATATACGAATTTACACCGGGAGAAATGGAACCTTTCGTTAAAATTGGTTCCTTATACACAGATTGTGTGGAAACCTTTAATAGATTGTTAGAAGAATCAAAAGTTGAACCATTTCATATAATAACTACACAAGAAAAACACAATAATGATTAATAATGCAGCTCCTATCCAGGTCAAATTGTTTACCCGTGCTTAGTTTAGGTTAATTTAGTTTTATAAAATTTTTCTTTCATTTATATTTGAATTCAAGGTACTAAATTCCCCAAAAGAAATTTACATCGGTTATAGTACATTCTTATTTAGAATAATTGTTCTAAGGTTTCTATTTCCTTGAGAGTTTCAATCCCTTTATCAAAGAACAATCATCCAATTAACCATTCAAATTTTACAATACCTAAAAGGCAATTTACAAGCCGACCTTTCCCCTTCCTGAAAGTACATTTTTTTCAAGCCTACACCCAAGACTAATTTTTATTCCGTACATTAGCCAATGTTTGAAGCATTGAAAGATTAATTAATTTCGCTTTGAATCAGCGATCAATTATAGCTGGTAACGGATTATACCTAAACTGAAAAATAAGTGAAGAAAGCTAAATCGATACACGGAGCAAGAACTATCATGTTTTCAGAATTAGAAAAGGTTATGTCTTTTTCCATGGATTCAGGTCAATACCTGGATGCCATGGCCGATAATGTCTTTGGAAAAAAATCTTCTGATGGCGTCAAACAAACAAAGGGCTTCTTGAAAAGACTCTATGGTTTTGATTCTCAATACCCGCCCTTTGCCGCTTTTATCTACTTTTGGAAAATGTCCGAGCCAAATGAAAAACCGTTAATAGCTTTCCTTTATGCAGTTAACCAGGATAATATTCTGGCTGAAAGTGTTCAGGTTTTACAAAATGTGAAGCCGGGAACAAAGGTGGCAGTTGAACATTTTGAGGAAATCGTCGAAAAGTATCATCCTAACCAATATGCAGCAAATACTCTTAGGTCAACGGCTCAAAACCTGGCAAGCTCTTGGAAGCAGGCAGGGTTTATTGAGGGTAAAGTGAAGAATATCAGAATTCAGCCTGAGATAACCTATCGTACCGCTTGTTTTGCATTTTTACTAGCTTACCTCAATGGCGACAGAGGTGATTTTATTTGGAACAATATTGGGGTAAATGCGCTATGCCTGCACGAAAGTAAACTTAGAGCATTGGCCATCGAATGTGCAAAGAATGATTTAATGCAGTACCAATATGCCGGTAG
>CANMVX010000075.1 GCA_947501115.1 Haliscomenobacteraceae bacterium | reverse complement strand
GAGATTTCATTCCCATAAGCTGTTCCAGCGCTATTTATAGCATAAGCGCGAACGTAATAGGTGGTTTTGGGTGCTAAGTTGGTTAAAGAGGATGTAAAAGAACCAGTTCCAGTGCCATCAGATGTTTTGGTAGTTAAATTAATAGTTGGGTTGGCAGTTGTTGACCAAACTACTCCTCTGGCTGATATAGAAGATCCACCGTCAGCGCTGATATTTCCTCCTGAAGTAGCTGAAATGGTTGTGATTGCGTTTATAGTTGTGGTGGTTAGTGTGGGTATGGTAACAATGGAGAATGTGTCTTTTAGGCAACGAATTGAAAACCCACTTTGCTTGAAGTTGCCGCTGGACCTGTACACATTGCCACTGCTGGTGTACAGGAAGCGGCTCCAGGCGTAGTTGACGTCGAACTCAGTAGCACTCCAGAACAAAGCAAAGTTCATAATATCGTTGAAACTACCATCGCTATTGCGAGAACCACTTGGAAGTGCTGAAAAACCGCTTTCATTGGTTGCTCCAGTATTGGGACTATTCCAGAAGGTGGTGCCAGTGGATTTCATCTTTCCTCCTGCAACACTTTCCCCACCAAGAGAAGTGGTTAAGGTTGTCCACTCAGAATCACTTGGTAAGTACCAACCAATTGGACATAGACCTTTTGAATCTGCAACCGCATACCAGTTATACAAATAACCATAAGTTGCCAAATTAGCTGCACTATGACCATAAACTGTTCTTGCCCCTGTAATTCTGGAACTCCATGTTTGACCTGTTCCATCTCCATTTGTCCCACCGGACTCATCCAATGGAATAACCGTACCATCCCTATACTTGGTAACTCGTAAATTTTCCTTTGTCCAACACTGAGTTCCTATTTGCACTGTGTTATAAACATTCCCGTCAATATCCTTAACAGTGGGTGTGCCAGAGCAAGGTATTCCCATCACATTTGTTGAATCAGAGGTGGTAAAGGTTATTTCATTTCCGTAAGCTGTTCCAGCGTTATTGGTAGCATAAGCGCGAACGTAATAGGTGGTTTTAGGTGTTAAGTTGGTTAAAGTGGATGAAAAAGAACCTGTTCCAGTTCCATTTGATGTTTTGGTTGTTAGGGAAATAGTTGGGTTGGTACTTGTTGACCAAACTACCCCTCTGGCTGTTATGGAAGCTCCACCATCAGAAGTGATAATACCTCCTGAAGTGGCGGTGGTGGTAGTAATTGCAGTTATGGCAGTGGTGGTAAGTGTGAGTATGGAAACGATGGAGGATGTGTCTTTAAGGCAACGAACGGAAAACCCACCTTGCTTAAAGTAGTCGCTCCTGTTCACACTGCCACTGTTGAACAACAGGCCGCGGAACAAGAAAAGGAAGTCGCTCTCTGTAGCACTCCAGAAGAGAGCATCGTTCTTAACACCAGAGAAACCAATGTTAATACCAAGACGAGCTCCTCCTGGAAGGCCAGAAAAACCACTCTCATTGGTCGCTCCAGTATTTGGAGTATTCCAATATGTAGTACCTGTTGTTTTCATTTTACCACCTGCCACAATCTCTCCCCCAAGATAAGTGGTCAGAGTTGTCCATTCACCATCACTTGGCACATGCCATCCAAATGGACAAAGTCCTTTCGTATCTGCAACTGCATACCAGTTATACAAATATCCATAAGTTGTAAGATTTGCAGCACTATGACCATACACTGTTCTTGCACCCGTTGTTCTGGAACTATATGTTTGACCTGTCCCATTCCCTACTGTCCCACCAGATTCATCCAAAGGAATAACCGTACCATCCCTATATTTTGTAACTCGTAAATTTTCTTTTGTCCAACATTGCGTGCCTATTTGCACGGTGTTGTAAGTATTTCCGTCAATATCTTTCACCGTGGGTGTACCTGGGCAAGGAATTCCCATTACACTGGAAGAATCAGTTGTTGTAAGGGTTATTTCATTCCCATAAGCTGTTCCTGCTGTATTGGTTGCATAAGCACGAACGTAATAGGTCGTTTTTGGTGTTAAGTTGGTTAAAGTTGAAGTAAAAGAACCAGTTCCAGTACCATTTGATGTTTTGGTGGATAAGGAAATAGTTGGATTGTTACTTGTTGACCAAACTACTCCTCTGGCTGTTATGGATGTTCCACCGTCAGCCGTGATATTGCCTCCTGAAGTAGCGGAGGTATTAGTTATTGAAGCTATACTTGTTGTGGTTAGCGTTGGAACGGCATTCAATTTATTTGCCAGACAAAACTTAAAGCAGGTCTCCCGATTTTTGAATTTATAATACTTCAGGCCTTCCACTTGTGCTATGCTAAATTCTCCATAGTTAGGTCTTGGATCCTCTTTGCTGGCATAATATATCTTATAAACAGACTGCCCGTTTCGAATCAAAGGAAATATGGGTTCGTCTGTAGTGTAGTCAAATAGAGTGTATTCCTTGCTCCAGTTTACATTAGCTAATTCCTTACTTACCTGATTATTCCTTTTTACAATAACCTGTGAAAATAGGAAAGTTTGACTGATGATACTAAAAATAAATATTAGATGTATTCCTTTCATTTTTTCTTGTTTAATAGGAAGCAAGACCAATGCCCATAAATGCTTCCACCGAATATCCAAACGTAGTTCCCAAAACAGGGATATTGCATAAAACGCCTGTCTTAATTTTTGGAACCATCATGTTCCTGCTCTTTTTCGCATTATGGAAAATATACCCTGTTTCCAAACTGATATTCCCCGACGTTCCAAAGCCACCTCCTCCCCAGATTTTCTCTTTCACAAAAAAACGCAAAGATACATCCGTACTTATGGGGGACTTTAAATCAAGGGCCCTATAGGTTGCACCGGGTAAATAGCGAATCCAGATGGTTGGTTCCCAATACGTCCCAAAACTTCCCCCTTTGTTTGATTCTCCTATCAACATGCCTGCTAAAAAATTGAAGTGTGGCTTTTTAACTACGTCTAATACGCCGCCGCTCCCTGCTACGTCAACCGATGCCATCTGTATAGTGGAAAGTCCTATATACCAGTGATCTATCTTGGAATACCTCCCCTGCGACTTATGTTTTAGGAATACGCCCGCATCTGCCTTTCCAAGCCACCTAACCTCATTTTCCAATAATTGAGAGGGAATATCCCTTCCCCATTCTTTAAAAGTTAAGGGATCTAACCTATAACGATTATTTGAAAAGGAAAAGTTTAAGCCTGCAGATATAAAAGTGGTGTTGCTTATATTGAACAGATAGGCATAATTGGCAAATATTCCCGACGATGCGTAATCACCTAAGGTCTCATTTTCCATACCCAATCCCCATTTCATGCGTGGCACATTGTTTAATGCCTTTTTTCTTCCTACTACAATATTTTCAATTCTGGCATTACTCTGTTGGGGACCTCCATTGAATCCGAACCATTGTTCCCTATGGGAGACATTTATCATCATGGTCCTGTTCTTGTCCTCCAGATAAAAATGATTCAGGAAGGCTGGATTTAATAACACCCAATTTTCTCTGAAAACGGCAAAGTATGGCACCTGTTGTGCCTGCAATGGCTTAATAGTAAAGAAAAAGGAGCCCGTCAGACCAAAAAACAAGGGTAGTATCTTAAAAAAGGTATAGATTTTCCTCATTGTCTTTTGATTAAAGTGATGTAGCCCTTTTCCGATTTTTTAATTTCGAGATCGGCTGTAAAAATATAATAATAGGTACCTTCAGGTAAGCCCTCCCCTTCCCAGGTATTATTGTAAGGTGAGGCTTTGAATACGACATCAGACCATCGGTTAAAGATAATCAGCTCATTATTTGGGAAACAAGTAGCCAAATCTTCTGAGGTGCAATACAAAGGATCTATGGTAAATATATCATTCACTCCATCACCATTGGGCGAAAAAGAAGTAAACACCTTATAGCTTGGCTTACAGTCCGTTGGCTTTTCCAGATACATAGGTAAAGAGTCTTTACAATCATTTGCATCTTTGACATAAACGGTATAACTACCACTAACAAGCCCCGTTCTTAGGGTATCACCACTACCCAATGTGTTCTTGCCCCAGTCAATAAGGAACGGAGCTGTTCCTGTGATAGCAAGTTTTATTTCTCCATTTTCCTTTTCACAATTGGCGGTTTTGTAGGAAGGAATAATAGACAATCGCTTAAGAGCAGGCGTTTTCAGGGATATTTCCTTTTTACAACCTTTAGCATCCGTCAAGGTTAGGGTATAATTAGTTTCCGGGCTTAAATCACTGATTTCCGCTTCCTTTCGTCCATTGCTCCAGGCATATTGAATAGGTGAAATACCTCCTGACACATCCACCGAAGCAAATATCCTACATTCCTCGATAAATGACATGGGTACTGCATTTATTGCTGGTCTCACTACCAAATTTAAAGTAACAGTACTGTCACAACCTTGTACACTGCTAAAACGACCTGTGTAAGGTCCTTCTTTTGATATTGTCTGACCAGCAAAACTTAAACTTGTTCCCGCACAAATAGTATCATTTCTAACCGATTGTGTGGGTAAACAGGGTATTTGTATTTTGATATTCCTACTGGATAGCGTCAGGTTTTTCAAATTGGGATGGGTAATAAAAACCTGATAATTTCCCGTATCCGAAAGCTGTAAAGTGGAAAATAACAATTTATTATTACCCGTTAGGTTCTTAAAAGGCTTTCCTTCTTTAAACCAGGTGTAGGTATTATCTTTCACACTGGCATCAATAACCAAATCAATCTCAAGGGATTTTCCGGCATTTGCTTTTATGATAGTGTCAGGATAAATCAATTCCTGGGGAGAATAACTGCCTTTTTTGTCATTCAGATAAGTGGAAATAGGTAATAAAGCATCAAATGTCCATTTATTATTCTCAAAGCGGAGTTTTTCCAGGTTTACATATTGGGAAAAACCGGAGTTTAGTTTTCCTGAAAATTGGTTACTATAAAATATCGCATGTCCCAGAGAGGGGCTCACCAAATCGGTCAGGCTGGAAAATTTGTTGTTTGCCAGATTAATTTCCCAGAGGTTGGGGAAGTTGTGTTTAAGGCTACCTTGTAAAGCGTTTGAATCGATATTAAAATGCCTTAAATCGTTTAATTTCAGGTCAGGCAAGGTACCTGATAAATTATTACTCTGAAGGTAAATGCCTTGTAGATCCTGAAAAGTCCAATTCGGAATATTTCCGGTCAGTGCATTATTGTTAAGTCGTAACCAGGCTAACTTAGGCGTGTTTAATGTAGGGATAGTCCCTGTAAGTTTATTATTTGCCAATCCTAACTCCATCAAATTACTGAGATTGAAAGCGGGAATAGCGCCGGAAAGATTATTATTTGCCAAGTCAATGGACTGAAGTTCTGGCAGTTGAAAATTAGGAATACTGCCACTAAATTGATTATTCGAAAGCCAAATTGTCTTTAGTTTTTTTAAATTAGAAAAGGCAGGAACACTACCTGTAAACTTATTTCCAATCAGTTCTAGTTCCTCTAGAGAATCTAATGTAATATCTGTTAACGTACCACCCAACCCCAAATCGTTCAAGAGCAACTTAGTGACACAACCTGACGCATTCACCTTAACGCCCTCCCAACTATTCATAGGATCATTTACATTCCATGTAAGATTCTGGACACTTCCCTTGAAACGTACCAATTCCAGGGAATCCTTTGCCTGACAAGGGTTTGCGGCCAAAGCGCCAGCATCATACAGTGCTTTTATCTCATTTTCAGAAAGTGCACGGTTCCAAATGGCAATATCGTCAATGTTACCAACAAAAAAATGTTCAGATTCTAATCTTGATTTACCTATAGTAAGTGGAACCGAATTACCAGTTATTATATTTGAATTATTTGAAATTGAAGCATTTGAGACTAAAGCACCATTTAAAAAACATTTTATTCCGTTTAAATTTGGAGAGCTTTGCTCATCAAAAATAATCACAACTTGATTCCAAATATTCTCACCAGTTGATTGATTAAAAACCTTTGGATTACAGGTATTATCAAAAACAAGATTATTGTTTGGATATAGTAATGTGGCAAAACCACTTCCACATGCGGTTCCACCTTCATCAACTAAAACCTTATTTGAGTTTCCAACATTTTTCTCTGATAAAAACCAAATACTGTAAGTACGACTTCCCGTTCCGGATATATTAGTCTTTAATGTTTTTATAAAATCATCTATTCCATCAAATGCATAAGCCGAATTGATTTTTTGAAATCTATCGCTCGTCAAAGTGGCCCCATTTACAGTTCCATGATTACCATTTCCACTTTCATCGTTAGCATTTCCATTGAATGGCCACCAACCAACCAGACCATTAGTGGGAACATAAGAAGGAATAGTCTGGGCCATCGTTTTTATGGTCAGGCTAATCATGATTAAAAAAATCGAACCTATTTTTTTTGTAAATCTTATCTCCATGTATTTGATAACCTGTTATTTGAATGTCTAAGTGGAAGGAAGTGCGCTAAATTGAGATTTCATGCACTTCCTCCAACATTTGAATGAATCCTATTTATCCTTTACTTCATACCCTATGATTAAAGGTAACAGCCATTTATTTTCCATTTTAAATAGCTTTTTTTCAAAGGAAAAGCCAGGCATTTTTTCCATCATGCGCCAATCCATTTTAGGTTCAAGAATTTGATCTCCAAACAAGCCATTATGCCTTAAAATGAAGGAGCCGTAGGTCAATTCAATCCCTTTTAATGTGCGGGCAATATTGGGAACTTCCTCTTTTGCATATAGAAATACAAACCGTTCCAAGCCTGCTGTTGAGGCAACCATTTGGTAAGCAGGTTTCAACGAATCAGGTAAATGGTGCATGGCATCATCTATCACCAACGTATCCAATAAGCGAATACTGTTTACAGCATCGAGGTGATACACGTAAATCATGCCTGTATCAGGAAAGGTTTGTACAGAAAATTTAATAGTATCTCCTGTCGTGATATTTTTTGACAGAATAAAATAGGGATACTGGTGCTTAAAGTCGTAACTAAGTTCAGTTGCCAGTTCTTTATTCTCCTTACCAACTTGAATTTTATCAACGCGGATGACCATACTATCTGGATCAACAAAGTCCTCCAGCTTACTAATTTTTTGTCCAAACCCTGCGTTCAATGAGAAGAGGAATACACCGAATAAGATTAATTTTTTCATTTTCATGGTTTATTCAGTGACTGAAACATTGATGATAAGTGGCACGATAAATCCGGTGGTTGCCTCCCCACTAAACCCAATATAATCAGGGCTGTAATTAATGGAAGAACTTGGAACTAAACCGGTAGTAAATATATTCTGTAAACGGCCTAAAACAGTACCACTTTGATTCTGAACGGCTTTCACTAAAGTATCAATATCTTTTATTTGCTTTACCGAGTATAAGAAAACCAGGTAATCTGCCCCTGCCTGATCGGCTGTAATCGCCTTACGTTCATTACTTGGTATTTCTACATAGGCGTTATCACTTGGTATGATGGGAATATCCTTAACCGTTGCACCATCTACCAAATCAGCTGAAGGGAAAAGTAATTCGGTGGTTTTGTCAGGTTTGATAGAGAAAATATACAAATAATTATCAATTTTAAGGTTCCTTGCGAAAATCTTGAAGAAATCGTTTTTAACAATTGTACCTCCTTCAATTTTGTACTCATCAGTACCTTTTATTGCCTTTATTTTTTCATAGTTGAACTTATCGGTATTGCTGTCATACCCTTTCAACTTATTTATTTCAAACGTACCTTTGAAGGTGAAGCTATTATTTGGATTAGGTTTATCGACGATAGAAAACTGATAGCCATACTTACAATATTTTGCAAAATCAGCAAAAGAAATAGTGAAAAATCCAGCATTTCCCCAAGTAGTTCCCCAGGAATTCATGATTTCAAATCTTTTTGTGATTTGGTCAAAACCAATGACGCACATTGCGTGTCCACCCATGATGGACTCCCCAGGAATTGGCGACCAATGTCCCGCTGCAGAAACCTTATCAAATGAGTTGGTAACATTCATACCTATGACAACAGGTCTTTTGGCTAAAAGGCTATTAATAGTTGCACTTACTTTTTTCTCCTCATTGGCACTCAGGTCAAAAAGGGTAAAATAATCCTTAATTCTGGTATCCTTTGCCTTAACATTTTCTAAATTCCCTGGAATAATTTCACAGGTAGTCGGATTAAAATCTTTCATTTCGCAGGCTCCCTGCTCCTTAATCAATTCGAGTGCTTCGTCGATAATGGCACCACCAGGCGTGCAACCACTAATTTTAATTTGGTTATATACATAAAGTGCCGATTTCGCCTTTTCAGTAATTACCGTCTTGTTCGTTTGATTCTCTCTGATAGCCTGAGCAATAGTCAGCGCTGCATAAGAAGTGGCCCAACCAACGCAAGAACCCATATTTCCTTGATTACCAGGCGTTGGACAGAATTTTTTCAAAGAATATACAGGAATATCATTCGCCGTAAATTTAAGGGACGGCGATAATCGGGCTGCATTTTGGTAAAGTTTGTCATCGAAAACAAGTCCGGTAACCCTTTGGGCATACATAGAGGAAGCTAAAAAGAGAACGAACGAAATAATTCCAAAGCGTAAGGTTGACATTTAATTTTAGATTTAAGTTTGTAAAAATGAGCCGTAGCCCTTTGTGCTTTCGAGCGGGATAACTTGTTGCCCTAATTAAATATTGTTAATAAATTATTAATTAACAAATATTTATGATTTAGCGCTATTCTTTTACACATCTGACAGAAAAGCCAAATTTATACGAAAATTCTCCCCTGTAAACCATATTATGCTGTGCTGCAAGATTCCGACTCCATCCTTTGCCTGTTTTTGATTGAGTGGAAGACCACCAATCGCCAAATTCTCCTGCACCATCATCAGTACCATTATTTTTCCTGCTACCACCTGGCAGGGCATTAAAACCGCTGGTATTTGTTCCATTTCCACCCCAACTCCAGCCAAAATTAGCCTTAATTTTAGCGCCTACTGTTTGCTCACCACCAAGAAAATCAATCATATTTTGCCAATCCTGATCTGTTGGCACTCTCCACCCGTAAGGACACAATCCTCGTGGATCGAGGACAGCATAACCGTTATATAATTTCCCGGCAGCGGCATCGAAACCCTTATCATTTTTAAACCAAGACCAACCACCTTTAGAAAAATCCTTCCATTGATCGGCGTCTGCCACATTTGGAATAGGATCACCATTGGCATATTTTGACGTCTTAAGATTTTCAGCCATCCAGGTTTGGTTACCAATTTTGACCACCTTATAATTTCTTCCTTCTACATCTCTGGCTATGGCCGTTTTATTTGATTCATTTTCAGTCAGACTACTATATTTGGAGAAGGCATTATCAAAACCCTTTTTGATAGCTGCCAACCTTTCTTTACGGGAAGGATAAGAAGAATTACCATCGAGAGGAACAATAGATTTATACATGACCCTTTGGGCATCTTCCAGAGAACCACCCATCAGATAAATCATAAAGCCAGAAAACTCATCGGCCTCCAATTCCTTTTGCTTATTGGATATATTTTGCGTTTGGTTCATCAGATGAGACTGGTTGTGATGACCTACCTCATGAGCTAATATGGTTAACAATTCCCATTCGCTGGGAGAATACTTTGATTCGGCGCTAAAAATTTGCTTATCAATGCTTTTGGTAGTAAAATTAAGATTTGTATTTTTTAGGAAGTTAGGATTATAGAGGATATAAGGCACACCATCCTTTATGGTTGCGGCACAATTCTGTTCACTTTGACAACTTTTAATAGTAATCCTATTTTTAGTCCCAATTTTTTCCAACATTTCCGTAATAAACCTTTCCAATTTAAGGTCATCAGCAGAAGGTTTGGTGTTACTAAAACAATCCACATCCTCCTCATAGGTATAGCCGTAATAATTCGTTTTGGGAGTTTGTTGCCCATGTAAAATAGACGGTGAAGAAACTAAGGATAGTGCTAAAACAGAATAGATGAAGCGGATTATATTCATTTCAATAATGGATTTAATTCATTTTTCAAATCTAACAAAATAGGTTGTATATAACTGATAATTAATTCAATTATTTTGAAACATTAACATAAACGGACTCATTCGTATTTCAATAAAATGAAATTTCACCCATCCTTTTTGGTTAACCTAAAGTCAAAATTTACCCCTTAAATTGGGGTTATTTTTATTTAACGTAGCATTTTACTGATTAACCGTAATGAAATCTTACCAAAACTTGTAAAAATCATAACCCCTTATCCTCTAAAAAATATTTTATCCCTTAGCAATTCCCCTCCTTTCACCTTCAACATAATTTTAACGGTTGGAAAAGTTGGTCTTGAGTCAACGCAAACCAAGTCAAGTAAGATGGAAGAACTTGTCTGAACTGTGGGTGTGATATAAGTTATCGTTTAAAAATGTGTAAGTTTTTTTCTGATCGGTGCAGGTTGGAGAGGTTTTATCAAATGCGGGAGGTATGGGTGAATTGAGAGATTGGGTGCGATGAATAAAAGCATCTACTTTTAAGTCACAGCCTCTAAATTTGATTTAAAAGATTTCAATTTATTAAATATTTATCAGCAATCATTTTAGATAAATCCATAAAAACTAATACCCAAGTAGTAACCCTGATGTATTATAACCATACCAAGAAATTGGCCAACTACTTTTCGAAGTTTCTGGCTTAATCCAAAATTCAAAAGAAATAATTGAAACTGGCAGGTTTTGAAGAAATTCAGATCTTGAATCTATACCATTAAAATATAAACAATTTCCAAATTTTCCCTCTACCCAATTTGTATTGATTGTAGAACCATTCGTCCCAGCTGATGCATTAATTTGATTTCCATCATTTTGATCAAAATGCCAAAGCCCAATGGTATTTGCATCCAAACTAAGGGGAGCATTAGCTGAAAAATTATTTAAAATTTCAACATCACTTCTTACAATGTTAGAAATTCTAATTTCGTCAATGTAACCCTGAAACCAACTAAAATAACTAGTATAAAAAACTGCTCCTAAATCTAACCTTGACCAAGAATAAGTAAAATTCTCATATACTCCAGTTTTTATTAATTGTCCATTCTTATAAATTTTTGCAATATTATTTTCTTTAATAATCGCAATATATTGCCATTGATTTGTATCAATAGGAACAGACGCATTTGAATTTCCTGCAATTCCTTTAAAATATTCATCGTTAGTAGTGAAAGTTATTTCATTTCCATAAGCTGTTCCTGCGCTATTGGTAGCATAAGCACGAACATAATAGATTGTTTTGGGTGTTAAGTTGGTTATTGAAGTAGTAAAGGAACCAGTTCCAGTTCCATTCGATGTTTTAGTTGAAAGTGCAATGGTTGGGTTGGTAATTGTAGACCAAATAACACCTCTGGCAGTTACAGAAGAACCACCCTCAAAGGAAATATTACCTCCTAAAGTACATTCTGTGCTAGTTAATGCTGAAATCACTGTTGTACTTAGCGCAGGTAAATATACGGTTGCACTCGAGTCCTTTAAACAACGCACAGATGCGCCAGTTTGATGCCAAGCAGCATATACATGTTCACTTGGTTGTCTTAAAAGAGTTGTTAAGTTAACTTTTAAAACTCTATTATAAGCAGCAAATCCATTATAATCTGTTTTACTCCAAAAATAAGAAGATACACCAATATCTTCAAAACCAAAACCTCTGACACCTCCAGGATAAGCTGTAAACCCAACTTCATTGGTTGCTCCTATATTTGGTGAACCCCAATATGTGATACCAGTCGCCTTCAACTTGCCACCTGCTTCATTTGAACCTCCAAGAAAATTATTAAGTTTGGTCCATTCTTCGTCACTAGGAACATACCATCCCGTTGGGCAAATTCCTCTATTGTCCTCGACTGAATACCAATTATAAAGATTACCATAAGGATTTTCATAAGTAGTACTGTCATTATTATACCAGCTACGTGCACCAGTCTTTAGGTTACCCCATAATGTATTATCCGTTATAATAGGTATGCTTTCTCCATTTCTATATCTTGAAACCCTTAAATTTTCTTTCATCCATATTTGATTTCCAATTTTAACAACTGAATAATTATTACCATCTATATCCACTAAACCACTTGCCAATAAAGAAGTATAAGAGGATAACAGCGACACTTGCTTTTGTAATTCTGCAATAATATCATCAGATTTTCTCAAATATGGTTCAAGCAAACCTTCCATTTCAGATATATTAACCTTTGAATTAAACCTATTCTCAAGATTCAACACCGAAGTATCAGTTTTACTCGCATATAACGCATAGGGAACGCTCATTAATTCCTGTGTACCGAGCAATACATAATTGCTTCCCCCATTAAAATCGGCCTCTAATTTGATAAAATAAGCCGCATTTCCCCATAAAATAGCAGAAAATACCCCACTTATTACCGTTCCATTACCAATTTGCAAGCTGATTAATCCTGACGCATCTGATGTTTTGGTATGAGTTTCACTATAAACAGAAATACTATTTATCGACCCGGAAAGAATGGAAATTCTTAAACTGACCGCTTTATTGGCAACAACCTCCCCATTGGTATTCCTCAAAATGGATTGGAAATTTATCTTTTGTGGTGCCTGCGAGAAACCAAAAATGGGCAATAAAATCAATAATAAAATTCTTGAGTACATGATGTTAGATTTTTACGTTTTATCGAGAACAAATGCAAGGTAAAACATTAAAATGACAAAAAATACGCGACTTATTAACCGTAGCCAAATGGATGATAAGCGTAGTAAATGGGGTTAAAAAGCCCGATTAAGGTTTGGTTTGGAAGCTGAATTATTCCCTTAATACATGAATTTTATTCGTAGCTTTAGAAAAATCTTTTCACAGTATGAAGAGTATGTTAGTTAAATAAAAAATACAAAAATGAAATTCCGGATTTAGTGGCTACCACTTTAACCCAGAATAACCTCTCTAATTAATCAATAGTAGCTTTCCTGGATATTATACTTATAATTTATTATTAATTACTCAAACATGTTAATTATGGAAAACTTTAGTTTAGAGGAGTACAATGCACTAAAGGCCTCAGGGGTCAAGTTTAATTTTTCGGAGGAAAATCTTGTGCGCCGAGATTTTCGTGGATTTGATTTAACTGGGGAAAACTTTGAAAGTGCTAATATAGAAGGCGCAGATTTTTCTGGTGCATATTTAACCAATACTATTTTCATTGGCGCAAATATGAAGGGTGCTAATTTAAGTAATGCAAATTTGACAGGAGCAAAATTTACCAAAATTGGAATTCGTGCAACAGTTCTAACTGATTCCATTTTTATTGGTGCTAATCTTACAGACGTAGATTTGTCAGAAGCCTCATTGTATCGTGCTAATTTCCAGAGAGCTAATCTCACTGGAGCTATTCTATTAAAATCAAGAATTCATGGAGCTAATTTTAGAGAAGCAAATTTAACTTATGCTAATCTAACTGAAGCCAACGGAACTAATTTGGGAATGGGAAATTCTGTTTCTGTTTTTTTCAACAATGCAAATTTAACGGGCGCAAATTTCACCAATGCTAATTTAGAAGAAGCAGATTTTTCTGATGCAATTACTACAAATTGTATATTCGATAAAGCAAATCTAAAAAATAGTATTGGCATAAATTGACCTTTTCCATCTACTGTTTCTTTACATTTCGTAGTACCCTAACGCCTTTTTCAGCCTATCTGCCACGGTATTTTTAAGTTTCTCTGGTTCTATCACCTGAACATTATCGGCATAAGAAAGGACAAATCTTTCAAATTCATAGTTCAAAATGATCTTTAACCGTATTTCCAAGGTGTTCTTATCTAGCCACTTAGGTTTTTGAGAACCATGAATTGGCTTCGTTTCTATGTATTTCGCTGTTAATCCTGTAAATTGAAGAACAACCTTTTCTACCTCCGCACCTGCTGGTTTAGTTACCCCAATGATATCATCAAAATATTCATTCCAATCTATAACGGTATTTTCCAAAAAAGGATGTTGCATTTCTTTAAATGAAATAATTCTATCGATAGCTAAATTCCAGTCATACTTTTCTTTTTCTGGATTATAGCCAAATAAAAACCACCTATTATTGTATTGTTTCAAAAAATAGGGGTGAATCATCACATCAAATGGCGTATCATTTTCAAACGT
>CANMVX010000074.1:0-12500 GCA_947501115.1 Haliscomenobacteraceae bacterium | reverse complement strand
GCGAGCGAAAAGGGACGAGCCCATTAAGTTATTTATATTTTAGTGGAATATTTATGGAAAGATTAACCGAAGAGGGTGAAAGTCCCGTACACGACAAGGTATTTATAATGAATTGAGTAGGGCGGAACTGGAGAAATTCTGTCTGAATATACCAGCACCATCTGGTAAGGCTAAATACTCCTGAGAGACCGATAGTGAACCAGTACCGTGAGGGAAAGGTGAAAAGAACCCCGAGCAGGGGAGTGAAAAGACCCTGAAACCGTACGTCTACAAGCGGTCGAAGATTTTAGGATCGACGGCGTGCCTTTTGCATAATGAGCCTACGAGTTATACCTCTCTAGCAAGTTTAAGCACTTCAGGTGCGTAGGCGCAGCGAAAGCGAGTCTGAATAGGGCGCTAGCTAGGGGGGATAGACGCGAAACCAAGTGATCTACCCATGGGCAGGTTGAAGTGTGGATAGTCTCCACATGGAGGACCGAACCGGTAAACGTTGAAAAGTTTTCGGATGACCTGTGGGTAGGGGTGAAAGGCTAATCAAACTTGGAGATAGCTCGTACTCCCCGAAATGCATTTAGGTGCAGCGTTGGGAAGAGTGTCATGGAGGTAGAGCTACCAATAGGGCTAGGGGGCTTCACCGCCTACCAACCCCTGATGAACTCCGAATGCCATGACATTGCACCAGCAGTGAGGCTACGGGTGCTAAGGTCCGTGGCCGAGAGGGAAAGAACCCAGACCATCAGCTAAGGTCCCAAAATCTAAACTAAGTTGAACAAACGATGTGGGGATGCAGTGACAGCTAGGATGTTTGCTTGGAAGCAGCAATTCATTTAAAGAGTGCGTAACAGCTCACTAGTCGAGCGTTCCTGCGCGGAAAATGATCGGGCATCAAGTTTAGTACCGAAGCTATGGACTCTACGGAGTGGTAGGGGAGCATTCTAGTGACGCTGAAGCTGTACTGTGAGGTATGGTGGAGTTTCTAGAAAAGAAAATGTAGGCATGAGTAACGATAATTCCGGTGAGAAACCGGAACGCCGTAAGACTAAGGTTTCCTGGATCGATGTTAATCAGAACAGGGTTAGTCGGGGCCTAAGGCGAACCCGAGAGGGGTAGTTAATGGACAACAGGTTAATATTCCTGTACTTGCATCAACTAAAAAGGTGACGGAGCGAAGGATTTGTCAGGTACTGACGGAAATGTGCCTTTGAGGAGGACCTTCGGGGAATTCGAGACGAAAAATGAGCTTCCAAGAAAAGCCGAATGATGCAACCCGTACCGTAAACCGACACAGGTAGTCGAGGAGAGTATCCTAAGGCGCTCGAGTGAATCGTGGTTAAGGAACTAGGCAAAATAGCCCCGTAACTTCGGGAGAAGGGGCGCTCCTTGCAAGAGGAGCCGCAGTGAAAAGGCCCAAGCGACTGTTTAACAAAAACACAGGACTCTGCAAAATCGAAAGATGAAGTATAGGGTCTGACACCTGCCCGGTGCTGGAAGGTTAAGGAAGGGAGTTAGTTTCGGCGAAGCTCTTGACTGAAGCCCCAGTAAACGGCGGCCGTAACTATAACGGTCCTAAGGTAGCGAAATTCCTTGTCGGGTAAGTTCCGACCTGCACGAATGGTGTAACGATTTGGGCACTGTCTCAACCACGAGCTCGGTGAAATTGAAGTATCGGTGAAGATACCGGTTACCCGCAACGGGACGGAAAGACCCCGTGAACCTTTACTGCAGCTTCACGTTGAGCTTGAGCATAAGATGTGTAGGATAGGTGGGAGACAATGAAGGTGGGACGCTAGTCCTGTTGGAGTCGTCCTTGAAATACCACCCTTTTTATGCTTAGGTTCTAACCTGTATACAGGGACATCGTGTGGTGGGTAGTTTGACTGGGGTGGTCGCCTCCAAAAGAGTAACGGAGGCTCGCAAAGGTACCCTCAGCATGGTCGGTAATCATGCGCAGAGCGTATAAGTATAAGGGTGCTTGACTGAGAGACGGACGCGTCGAGCAGGGACGAAAGTCGGCTTAAGTGATCCGGTGGTTCCGCATGGAAGGGCCATCGCTCAAAGGATAAAAGGTACTCCGGGGATAACAGGCTGATCTCCCCCAAGAGCTCACATCGACGGGGAGGTTTGGCACCTCGATGTCGGCTCGTCGCATCCTGGGGCTGGAGAAGGTCCCAAGGGTTGGGCTGTTCGCCCATTAAAGCGGCACGCGAGCTGGGTTCAGAACGTCGCAAGACAGTTCGGTCCCTATCTGTTGTGGGCGTAGGAGTATTGCGGAGATCTGACTCTAGTACGAGAGGACCGGGTTGGACGCACCGCTAGTGTACCAGTTGTGGCGCCAGCTGCATCGCTGGGTAGCTATGTGCGGAACGGATAAGCACTGAAAGCATCTAAGTGCGAAGCCAACTCCAAGATGAGTACTCCATTGAGGGCCCTAGAAGATGACTAGGTTGATAGGCTACAGGTGGAAGTATAGTGATGTATGGAGCCGAGTAGTACTAATTGCCCGATCGCTTCCTCAATTTTTTTTTATAATCTGCTTGCCTCAAAAAGTACAATCTGAATGCTTCTTTCTCCCAACTTTGTCAAAGAAATACGGTCTATTACCCAACGGGGAAAAGACGATAAAAGTTGTTGGTGGTTATAGCGAGGGGGTTCACCTCTTCCCATTCCGAACAGAGAAGTTAAGCTCCTCAGCGCTGATGGTACTGCCTTACGGTGGGAGAGTAAGTCGCCGCCAACCTAAATTAAAAAGATCCTGCATTAACTTGTAGGGTCTTTTTTTTTGCCCATACCTGACCCAAAGGTCAACTTTCTATCAAAATTTGACCCCGGCGGGATAAATGTTTTATTATACCATTATGTCCCTGGCGGCACAAATTCTATAAACATGCGACCCCTTCAGGGTCGATTTTCAAAATATCCTGACCCCGGAGGGGTCACATGTCTCTTGCCTTTTGGCCCCTGGCGGTACAAACTGTTTCCTTGTACTATTTTTCCCATCGGGGATCCATTTCCGCACAAACATTTATTTGATATTTACATCAATTTTTGTACATTTAATACATAATCTATAATATGAAAAATAAACAGAATAATTCCAGAAGAACTTTTATTAAACAGGCTTCGGCGGCTGCAATTGGCTTTACCATCGTTCCTCGATATGTTTTAGGGGGAAAGGGTTACAAAGCACCAAGTGATAAACTCAATATTGCTTATATTGGGATTGGTGGACGTGCCGAAGACCATATCAGAAGTACCAAAGGCACTGAAAATTTAGTCGCTTTCTGTGATGTGGATACTAAAAGAGCGGAAAATACCTTGAAGGAATTTCCAAAGGTTCCCCTCTATAAGGATTTTCGAAAATTGTTTGAAGCTGAACATAAGAATATTGATGCGGTAATGATTGCAACGCCTGATCATACACATACTCCGGCAGCTCTTTTAGCGATGGATTTAGGTAAGCATGTTTATGTTGAAAAACCGTTAACTCATAATATTGGAGAAGCCAGGCAATTACTCGTCGCTGCCCAAAAAAGTAAAGTGGTTACCCAAATGGGAAATCAAGGTGCTTCAATGGACTGCAATGCTATTATTGCTGAGTATATTCAGTCGGGTGTCATTGGGAAGGTAAAAGAAGTGCATGTTTGGACAAATCGTCCTGTTTGGCCGCAAGGTGTTCCCACTCCAGTACAAAAAGAAACCGTTCCAAATACTTTAGATTGGAATTTATGGTTAGGTCCTGCTCCATACCGGGAATATAATAAGGCTTATCTTCCCTTTAAATGGAGAGGCTGGTGGGATTTTGGTACAGGTTCTCTCGGGGACATGGGTTGCCATATCTTTCAAGTTCCATATCGTGCATTGAATTTGAAATATCCAACGGCTATTGAAGCCAGTGCAACAACGGTTTGGTCCGGAGATTTTGTTGAGGCTAATTATCCCGATAGTTGCCCCCCTTCTTCCATGGTTAAATTTACCTTTCCTGGAGTAGATATTTTCTGGTATGATGGAGGAATTAAACCAATGAGACCTGAAGAATTGGGTGAAAATGAACCCTTTGGCTCATGGGATGGTGGCGCTCTTTTTGAAGGGGAAAAAGGTAAAATTCTTTGTGATATGTATGGTGAAAACCCAGTACTGCTTTTCAAGGATAAACAGAAAAAAGTAGCGAAACCTGAACCATTTTTACCCCGCTATACTGGTTCACACCAAATGGTATGGGTAAATGCTTGTAAAGGTCTTGGAAAGGCCTCATCTCCTTTCGAAGATGCTGTCCCTCTCACTGAAACTTTGCTTATAGCTAATTTGGCTATCAGATGCTATGATGTAAAGAAATTACAAGCCGGTAAAACACCTGATTCCTGGGCCCCCTATGATTATCCAGGTAGAATTCGCTTATTATGGGACGCTGAAAAGATGACCGTCCCAAATTATCCGGAGGCAAATGAGTTTATTTCACGTGGAAGTAGAACTTATTGATTGATGAAATAGGTGAGATTTTAAGTTTAGTATTTTTTCCCTACCATTTTATATTAAAGAAAGAGCGAGGTTGGATATTTTCAACCTCGCTCTTAATTTTAGTTTTTAAATAAACAAGTTACTAAAGAATACATCTATGAATAAACATTACCTATAAACCGAAGACTCACCATGTAATCCTCAAAATTCTGTAAATCCTGATTCAGAACCAATTGTTAGGTGTGAATTTCACCTATAAAACCTATCATAAAATTTTATTATCCATCGGGCATAATCTTAGGAAATCGTCCATTCTTTATCCTTTGCAATCACTAATAAGGGCTGTTAGCCAAATGTATATGGTAGCATAAGAAAAAGAGGCTATTTTTTAAACAGCCTCTTTTTATATTAATCGGAGAAGTAACTCAATTCAAATTATACACGGCTCATAAACATAAGTATATTATTTCTGATGGCTTAATTGAAATGGTGTAAATGGTATCGGACCAAGTTTTGAATCAATCAAACCTACTTCTAAATCTTGTGAACCACTTTTTTCAAAATATTCTATTCTTATCTTATGTTTTCCCGCTTGCAGTAAAGCTTCTCCTTTTTTATCCATACTACTATGATCTCCATCGTGGTCGATAAGTAATGCCCCATTCAGATATAACTTAGAGCCATCATCTGAGTTGAGGTAAAAAGTATGTAAACCTGAAGAGGGAATGTTCACAAAGCCCTCATAAGTACATGAAAAATAGTCTTCCCTGTGTTTAATATCCGATAACTTTGCCTGACTTGCTATTCCTTCAAATACAGGTAATAAGGAAGTATAATCTGGTATGTTGTTCCATTCTCCTTCGTAATATTTGAATTTTAATCCTTTGACTTCGCTTTTAACTGAAATTGGTGGTTGAAGACCAGATTTTTTTAAGCTTAAACTACTTTTTCTACTTGAAAAACCTTCCTTAGTATAAGCTTTGGCATGTATTAACACACTTTTATTAATAGTGAAAGGCGCTGAATAAAGCAAACTGGACTTATTTGGTTCGCTTCCGTCAAGGGTATATCTTATCTCTAAATTTTCAAAGGCTGAACTCATGGAAACTGTTGATATATCCTCAAAAAGAGTGGCTGAGGCTGAAATTTTAACTGCTGGGGGTTGAATTACGCTGGCTTGTGTATTTTCAGATTCATCTTTTTGCATTTGAAAAGTATCGAAAAGACGACCATCGTGATCAATAGCCTTAAAAATCAATTGATTACCAAAAATAGAGAATGTACAATAATGATGCGTAACTTCAAGCTCTGAGGTAAACCAGCTTCTAGTAGGTGCAAATGCTTCAAGGCCTCCTCCGGCACCCCCAGAATTGATATAAATAACTCCTTTTTTTGTATTAACCATTTGCTCTAAGATAGGCCAACTTCTTTCATATAAATGAGTGTGACCAAACAGACAAAAATCTAAACCATATTTTTCGTAAAGGGGAACCAAATTTCTAACATTCGACACCCCAAGCGTAGAAAGTGCGGTTGCAGTATTTCCATGGTCATCTGAATCAGAAGAGTAAGGAGGATGATGGTGAATGGCTATTTTCCATGTCGCATCTGATTTTGCCAATTCCCATTCTAACCATTCATATTGTTCTGATCCTTCCTTTAAATCCCGATTACTGTCAATCATGAAAAATTGAGCATTACCATATTTAAAGGTATAAAAATACTCGGGTGGCGGAGCAACCATATATTGATAGTATAAAGGAGAATCTTCTTCGTGATTCCCCAAGACGGTATATACTGGAACGCGACTCATTAAAATATGACCATTTGGAAAAAAATCTTGTAACCAGTCACTTTTTCGACGACCTTTTTCAACAACATCTCCAGCATGAACGACGAAATTTGGACGGTCACCCCATAATTTTTCAGCTACTTTTCCCCATGCCCATGGCGTTCGGTTATTTTTTTGCGTATCTCCCACTAATCCAAACATAAAGGCACTACTATTTTTTACGTTCGTCTTGAAAGTATATATTTCAGATAAAATGGTATCACCAGTTCCAGTGATAGACTTGGTACGCCAAAAGTAATTTGTTTCTGTTTTGAGATTTGCCAGGGACACTTCATGCATTTGGCGAAATCCTTGAAGGGATACCTGTTGATCTAGTTCCACTTTTTTTGCAAGATATCGGGCTTCTCCAAATTCAACTTGGGTGGTGGCGGGCTCACTAGTTTCCCATAAAACAAACATGCCAGTTTGTGAACCATATTGTAAATAAGGCTTAACAAGAAATTTTTCTGAAATGGATTGTCCGAAGACTATTTGAACACCAGATAACCATAGAAAGAGAAATAAATAAGGTTTAAATGAGGTCATAAAAGAGCATTTAGAATTAATTAGCTTTAAAATACGCAAATTACTTCTCTGTTATGAACTAAAATAAATTTAGTATTAATTTTTTCTTAAATCAAGGTTTTAAATCGTAACTAAGGTTTAGAAGCGATTTTTCACCCTATTTTTTAGCACGTATCTCTTTTTCTATATAAATTTGGTAAGTTATTTAGCTCAAGGATGATTTTTAGAGGTTTTTAATAAAATATTTGAATCGAATCAATAATCATCTACTTCAGAGATATAATTAATAATTTTGTTCTTTTGCATTTTTGACTAAATTGGAAATATGCATTTAATTTTATAAAAAAATATATGTTAGGAATAAAAATAGAGCTTTTCATAAACTTAACTTAAATAAATAAAATTTCGATAAGGTTAACCTAAACTTAATATTTTTCCATTAGGGTGATAACATTGTACGGATAATTTTGGGTTTTACTTTAACCCAAATTATTTTACTATGAAGTTAATTAGATTTTTTAGAGTTAGTAAAGGACTGAATTTAATTCTTTTCTTTTTTATTTTTTCTAGTTCAATGGTTCTCGCGCAAAGAACTATTTCAGGAACTGTCAGCGATGGAAATACAAATGAACCTCTTGTTGGCGTAAATATTCAGGCAAAAGGTACTTCCATAGGTGCGGTTACAGATATAAACGGTAAGTACACCCTTGCGATATCTGAAGAGGTAACCGTTATTGTATTTTCTTACATTGGTTATTTAAATAAGGAGGAAAATATTGGAGGTAGAACAGAAATTAGTGTTTTACTGGATGAGAATATCTCTCTCTTTGAGGAAGTTGTCGTTATTGGCTATGGACAACAACAAAAGAAGGATTTAACCACAGCGGTTTCTATTTTATCAGCAAATGAAATTAAAAATGTACCCGTAAACAGTATTGACCAGATTTTAACAGGAAAATTAGCAGGTGTCCTGGTACAGCAAACATCAGGTTCTCCTGGTGCTGGATTATCAGTTCGCGTGCGCGGCGTTGGTTCTATCACTGCAGGAAACGATCCATTATATGTTATTGATGGTGTTCCCATTTCAAATGACAATAATAGAGGCTTTGGTGCTAATAACCCTGGAAGTAGTTATGCGGAACAACCCGTAAATATTCTAAGTACGATAAATCCGACTGATATTGAATCTATTCAAGTGTTGAAAGATGCATCAGCTGCTGCTATTTATGGTTCAAGAGGTTCCAATGGCGTAGTCATAATTACTACTAAAAAGGGTAATTCAGGTAAACCTGTTGTGTCTTACAATACATATTTTGGAAGACAGGAGACGCTTAAGCGATATGATATGTTAAATGCTTACGAATGGTCCTTAATCAATGCTGAGGGAAGAAATAATGCTTATAGGGATAGGTTCCCAGCAGGAAAAGATACAGATGATAATGCCACCAGAGCAAAGAATGTTCCCAATCAACCGGGCATTTTAATTCCTGACCAGGTAAAGCCATATTTAAGTAATACGAGCGGGTTGACAAATACAGATTGGCAAGACGAAATTTTTAGAGAAGCACCAATACAAAATCATTCCGTTTCTATTAGTGGTGGAAATGATGTTGTAAAATATTATGCATCAGGAGAATACATGAATCAAGAGGGTATTGTTATTAGTTCTGGATTTAAACGCTACAGTGGTCGTTTTAACATGGACATAAATTCAGGAAAGTTTAAGGCAGGTTTTGGACTTAATCCTACCTTGACAAAACACGATTTGGTTAATTCGGAGGGGCCTTGGTTCGACCAGGGTGTGATAGGTTTAGCCTTAAGTATTTCTCCTATTTGGCCAGTTTACAACGAAAACGGCTCGTATAACTATGGTGGAAATGCCTGGGGATTCGCCATGACAGATTTCTTGAATCCTGTAGCTATTGCTAACGAAATTCAAGATAATATGGACCATAACAGAGTATTGGGAAATATGTATGCAAGCTATGATTTACTTAAAAATCTAAGTTATAAAATGTCTGTTGGGGGTGATATTAATAATTTCAATCGTGATTTTTATCGCCCTTCAACGGTTGAAACGGTAGGTCGGAAAGGTTTTTCAGCACCTATTGGTACTTCGCAAACTAGATTTTCAACCAATTGGTTAGTTGAAAATACCCTAAATTACAACACAGTTTTAGGAAAAAACACTTTCTCCGCCATAGCAGGCTTTTCCAGTCAAATGGAAAACTTTTCCTCCAGTTATATCGAAGCTACAAACTATCCAAACGATTTAGTGCAGACTATAAATGCTGCTGGACAAATCACAGCAGCGCGTACCTTTAAAGAGGCATGGTCTTTACTTTCTGGTTTTGGAAGAGTTCAATATGATTATGCAAATAAGTATTATGCTACGGCCTCCATGCGTGCAGACGGTTCTTCCCGATTTGGAAAAAATAATAAGTGGGGGTACTTTCCATCAGCATCGGCAGGTTGGAGAATTTCTGGAGAGCCTTTTATGGCTGATATCAAAACTATAAGTAATTTAAAGTTAAGAGCAAGCTACGGAATAACAGGTAACTTCCAAATACCAAATTATGGGTCTGTTGGTTTACTTAGTTATGACGACTATATTCTCGGGGGTACCGCATTGAGTAGCGGTCTCGCACCAAGTAATTCTTCAAACCCTAATCTTAGTTGGGAAAAAACAAGAAGTATAGATTTTGGTGTTGAAATAGGGCTTTTCCAGGATGCTTTGTATCTGGAACTAGACTATTATAAGGAGAATACTACGGATTTACTTCTTAACGTACCCGTTCCCTTGGCTTCAGGTTTTAGCACAGAATTACGCAATATTGGTGAGGTAGAAAATAAAGGATTTGAAGCATCTTTGACTGTAAAGAAAAGAACAAAGGATTTTGGTTTTTCTTTTTCTGCTAATTTCTCAACAAATAATAATAAGGTTATCAGTTTAGCAGATGGCGTTCCGCAAATATTAACAGCGGGTGGTACCGGGGTTACCTTATGGATTACCAAGCCAGGAGAGGAAATTGGTTCATATTATAATCCGGTTTATGATGGTGTTTTTAATAATCAAGCGGAAATTGATAAATATCCTCGCGTTGCCAATGCCAAACCAGGTGATTTCCGTTTTGTGGATGTAAATGGAGATGGTAAAATTGATTTTTCAACGGACCGTCAAATACAAGGAAGTTATTTTCCTGACTTCACTTATGGTTCATCTCTCAATCTAGATTACAAAGGAATTGATTTTAATATCTCTTTACAGGGCTCTCAAGGCGCAGAAATTCTACACTTAATGAGCCGTTATATCTATAATATTGAGGGCAATATGAATTTAGTCAGACCAGCTCTTAACCGTTGGATTTCTGAATCTCAACCTGGCGATGGTCAAACAAACAGAGCAAATAGATTAGCTACCGGTTCAAATGGTCAAACGTCTAACTGGCATTTGGATGATGGATCTTTTATGCGAATTCGTAATATTTCCTTAGGTTATTCCTTACCTAAAGTTATGTTGAAAAAGGTAGGAATAAGCAATGTACGTGCCTATGTTAGTGTATTAAATCCTTTTATGTTTACCAATTATATAGGATATAATCCAGAAGTTAACAGCCGACCTGATAGTGCATTGAATCCTGGAGAAGATTATGGTTCTTACCCTCTGGCTCGCACTTACACTTTTGGTATAAACATGACATTTTAACCAAATTTGGTGCGGAATAATTAATTTTTCAGATTTTAAATTTTTTACGATGAAACAAATTCTTTCTTTTCTCCTAATATTTTTTTGTTTGAGTAGCTGTGAAAATGGTTTTCTAGATTTAACTCCAGAATCTCAGGCCAATGTAAATGATTTTTATAAAAATCCTGGTGATATTCTAAATGGGGTAAATGCAGCTTATGCCTCCCTTCAAAGTGGTTCGTTATACGGTGGTCGTGATTTTATGGATATGACTGAGTATAGAGGCGATAATACATTTGATAATGATCCCTCTGCAAATTCCGGATTAAGATATAATGTAGATCGCTTTCTAGCAGGTTCAGATAATACTATTTTTGAAAGTGTTTGGCGCAGACTTTACCTTAATATATACCGGTGTAATATGGTTTTAGATAACATATCTAATGTTACTATGAATGCAACGCTGAGCAAACAATACCAGGGTGAGGTTCAATTTATAAGAGCATTATCTTATTTTCATCTGGTTCAACTTTGGGGTCCGGTACCTTTAGTTTTGAAAGTCCAAACTACGGAAGAGTCACGTTTAAATATTCGCAATAGTGTGACTGAGGTTTATGCAGCTATTGAAAATGATTTGAAGCTTGCTGCAGCAAATTTACCGAAATCTTATGCAGCAGTTGATTTAGGACGAGTTACGTCTGGTGCAGCAAAAGGTTTGCTTGGTAAAGTTTATCTTACTCAAAAGAAGTATAATGATGCGATACCTGTTTTAAGGGAAGTAATTAATTCAGGAGATTTTCAATTAATGCCCACTGTTGCGGAAGTTTTTGATCCAAAAAAGGAATATAATAAAGAAATTCTTTTTGCAGTGAGATTTTCATTGGTTAATAACTCGGAAAGTCATGGTTTATATTATAGCTCACAAATTGGAGATTTTGTAGATCCTAATTTAAGAAGTTTATATAGTATAACGGATACCAGAAAATCTATGCTCGATTTAAGAAAACCTATTGGTACTCAAAACCAAACAGCACTTAAGTTTTTTGAAGAACCAACTAATAACGTTGTCGGTACTGATTTTCCTGTATTACGTTATGCAGATGTCTTGTTAATGTATGCAGAAGCTCTAAATGAAGTGGGATATCAATCTTCAGGTGATGCCCTCACATCCTTGAACACTGTAAGAACAAGGGCAGGAGCAATTCCTTACACTTCAGCAGAATTAAGTAATCAGGCTTCATTCAGAGAGGCTATTTTGTTGGAGCGTCGCATGGAATTGCCACTGGAACTTCACCGTTGGTACGATTTGGTTCGTACAGGTAAAGCTAAGGATGCCTTAAAGACTGTTGGAATCAATATACAGGATTTTAATTTACTTTTCCCTATTCCAAATTCTCAGGTTCAGATTTACAATAATCCATCTGGGTTTTCACAGAATCAAGGTTATTAAATTTACTCCTATTGGGATGACTTTTTTAGGCAGTTTTTGATTGTCTTAAAGGGTCATCCCTTTTATATTTAGATTTCTAACCAAATAAAATTATTTTTCTATGAAATTAATTCAATGTATTATTATTATCATCGCTTTATTTTCTGCCTGCTCTTCACCAAATAAAATATTGAAAAGTGTTAATACCCGTTTTCCAGAAAATCCTGGAAAAATTCAAAAATTAACAAAAGGAGTATTTTGGCTTAGTTGGTTAGGAAAAGACACTGTGTTGAATAGGATGGAAAGTATGAATGCTTTGATTATAAATCTTGAATCAGCACCTTTAAGCTATGATTTTTCTTGGTTTAATGATCATCGTAAAACCCTAAGTTATGTTGCTGATTCCACATTAGCTATTGCGGCAGTTAACAGCTAGAGTTTCGTGGCGCCCAGCGGGCATGCCATGAAACTCCCGTTGAACGTGACCGGTTTTTATGGGGTTGTCGTGAATTGATTTTAAATTTTTGTCGATGACTCTTGAGGGTCCTCTTTTTTTTGCGGTAGTTTAACGCGCT
>CANMVX010000073.1 GCA_947501115.1 Haliscomenobacteraceae bacterium | reverse complement strand
GTCACCTCATTCAAAGAAACTCGAAATTGATAATATTTTTCCATAACAATAATTTATTTAAATCAGTAATTTACTTCTTCCCAGGGTTCTATCCAAAAAGAATTTAAACCGTCGCCCGAAATTAATCTAAAAACTTCAAGATTTAAAAGTTCCAACAAAGCAAGGAAGGTAACAATCGCCTGATATCTGTCAACACAATGTTGAAAAACGTCGGTGAAAGCTGCTTTTCCCTTTTCTTTTACCACAGAAACAAGAATATTCTGTTGATCTTCAATAGTATAATTAATTCGAACAATTTCATGAACGGCAGCAGGTTTTTTGACTTCTAACCGACGCATCACCGATTCGAACGTCCGCAGCAGTTTGAACAAGGAGATTGTTTCTAAGGAAGCTTCTGCCAGCGCCTGATTAGCGAGCATTTTTATTTCAGATTCGAGATTCCCCCTTTCAAATTTCTTTTCTCTCTCCTCTTCCCAATCGCGAAAAGTATCTAAAACTTCTTTAAATTTTTTATACTCCAGCAGCCTGCTAACTAATTCTTCTCTTGGGTCTATTTCGTTTCCAGCCTCATCAACGGGTTTTCTTGGGAGTAACAATCTGGCTTTAATGCGGCAAAGAGTAGCGGCCACAACGACAAATTCACTGGCTAAATCAATATTTAACCTTTCCATTTGATGTATGTAGGTTAAAAAATCCTCAGTAACTTTTGATATCGGAATATCATTAATATCCAATTCATCTCTTTCAATAAAGAAGAGCAACAGATCGAAAGGCCCTTCAAATTGGGGGAGATGAATCGTATAAGTTTCTGCCGTAGCGTACATACTGAAGGATTTACCCAAATAGCTTTAAAAAACTCAAATATAGTTAGATTTACAGATTAAAATTAGTATTAGTTTGTTATGTCTAAAGGAATCATATATTTAATGCCATCTCCCCTGGGAGAAGGAGGGGAACATGCCATTGCTCCGTATCTTTTACAACGTATAGAAAATTGTTCTTACATCATTTCTGAGAGAGGAAAAACCACTCGTGCGCATTTAAAAATATTACTTCCCAACCTGGCTCTGGAGAAAATAACTTTTATGGAACTTCCCAAGCACCAACCCGCTCAATCGATAGAAGTTTTATTGGCACCAGCCTTAAAGGGAAACGATATTTGTTTATTTTCTGAAGCTGGCTGTCCGGGCATTGCCGATCCCGGCGCAGAAGTAGTAAAACTGGCCCATCATTTGCAAATTAGGGTGGTTCCTATGGTTGGCCCTTCTTCTATATTATTAGCTTTAATGGCCTCGGGTTTGAATGGCCAAAGATTTACCTTTATGGGATATTTGCCCGTAAAAAAGCCTGAATTAGTCGCTCAACTTAAGGTTATGCTCATTGAGATGTCAAAAAATGCAACTACCTTTCTTTTTATCGAAACGCCATACAGGAATGAGGCTTGTTTAGATGTTTTACTCCAAAATTTACCCGATAATACCCGATTATGTATTGCTGCAGACCTAACCTTACCCGATGAATTCATTTCGACAAGAACCATTCAGCAATGGAAAAAAACAGGATTTCCGAATATCCACAAAAAACCCGCCTTATTTCTGATAGGGCAATAACACAGCGATAACTTATCTAATTTTTACTTATTTTTACCAAACAAACCTTTTATAAATTGCCAATGGATATATTATCAGCCCTTCCAAATTTACAAAAAAAAGGATTCCTCGATCTGGCCATAGATCCCACCATCGATTTATTTGAGGAAATTAACAAGCTGAAAAAGGAAAAGAACGCTGTCATTTTAGCTCACTATTATCAAGAACCTGACATTCAGGATATCGCGGATTATATAGGAGATAGTCTCGGATTGTCACAGGAAGCGGCAAGAACAAAGGCTGATCTAATCGTTTTTGCTGGTGTTCATTTTATGGCGGAAACAGCTAAAATTCTCTGCCCGGATAAGAAAGTGGTTCTTCCTGATTTAAAAGCGGGTTGCTCTCTTGCCGATTCCGCGCCCGCGCCATTGTTCAAGAAATTTATGGAGAAATATCCAGGTCATACCGTAGTGAGTTATATCAATTGTACGGCTGAATTGAAAACATTAACTGATATTTGCTGTACGTCGAGTAATGCGGTACAGGTCATAGAATCTATTCCAAAGGATCAACCAATAGTATTCGCCCCCGATAAAAATTTAGGCGCTTACTTAAATAAAAAAACGGGAAGGAACATGGTATTGTGGAATGGAGCCTGCATGGTCCATGAAATTTTTTCCGCTGAAAAAATAGACAAGCTGATGGCTCAATATCCTGAAGCTAAACTTATTGCACACCCGGAATGCGAAGAAGTTATTTTACGTAAAGCCCATTATATAGCCTCTACCACTGGCCTGTTGAATTACACGATAAAAAGTAAAAAAACATCTTTTATTGTAGCCACTGAGTCGGGCATTATTCATCAAATGGAAAAATATTCTCCCGATAAAATATTTATTCCCGCTCCTCCTGAAAATTCTTGTGCCTGTAACGAGTGCCCTCACATGAGGTTAAATACGTTGGAAAAAGTATATCTTGCTCTTAAATATGAACTACCAGAGATTACGCTCTCTGATTATGTTCTTGAGAAAGGAAGATCATGTATTGATAGAATGTTAACTATTTCGGCTAATGCCGGACTATAAATAAGATGTATGAAAAAAGTTTATCCTCTATTTATTTTGTTTTTGGCTGCTCAATGGTCAATAGGACAAAGTAGCTTACCATCGTCGATAGCCAATGAAAAAAAGGCTGTAATTCAATCTCTGGAAGCCAAAAAGCAACAGTATGTAGATGTGGCAACCAATATCTGGAATCTGGCTGAATTAGGTTATAAAGAGGGAAAAAGTGCTAATCTCTTGCAATCTATGCTCAAAGAGGAAGGCTTTACTATCGAAACTGGCGTGGCAGGTATTCCCACTGCATTTACAGCTACTTTTGGCAGCGGAACCCCAGTGATTGGTGTGCTTGGAGAATATGACGCGTTACCTGGATTTTCACAAGATGCAGTGCCTTTTAAAAAGGAGTTGGCAGGTAACACCAACGGCCATGCCTGCGGTCATCATTTGTTTGGATCTGCCTCTGCAGCTGCTGCTATTGCCGTTAAAAACTGGCTAAAAACAACAGGCCGAAAAGGTACTATCCGCTTTTATGGAACACCCGCTGAAGAAGGAGGCGCCGGTAAGGTTTACATGGTTCGTGCAGGCTTATTTCAAGATGTTGATGCCGTCATTCATTGGCACCCGGGAGACGATAACAATGCTAATCCCATCTCTTCCCTGTCAAATAAGTCGGCTAAATTTCGTTTCCGTGGCATTGCCTCTCATGCCGCCGCTTCTCCTGAACGTGGTAGATCAGCCCTCGATGCCGTGGAGGCCCTAAATTATATGGTCAATATGATGAGGGAACATATTCCGGAAAAATCAAGAGTTCACTATGTGATTACAAGAGGCGGAGAGGCACCGAATGTTGTACCCGCATTTGCCGAAGTATATTATTATATACGTCATCCGGAAATGGATGTCGTCAAAGACCTTTTCAACAGAGTTACCAAAGCGGCTGAAGGAGCTGCACTGGGAACAGGAACTACGATGGATTATGAGGTAATACATGGGGTTTATAATTTACTACCTAACCAAATCCTATCTACTAACTTATATGAAAATTTAAAAACGGTAGGAGGAGTTACTTACGACAAAACAGAGGAAGATTTTGCCCTTAAAATTTTTCCTTCCTTAAATAGAAAAGACGTAAATATTTCAGATGCAGCTTTGGTAAAACCTTATGCAGACCAGAGTGATGAAGCATTTGGTTCTACCGACGTTGGCGATATAAGCTGGCTTGTTCCTACTGCTGGTATTTCAAGTGCCACCTGGGTTCCTGGTACCGCTGCACATAGCTGGCAGGCCGTTGCTGCGGGCGGTATGTCCATAGGGCACAAGGGAATGATGGTAGCTGCTAAAACCATGGCACTCACTATAATGGATTGCTTAGTGAGCCCAGAAATGTTGAAAAATGCTAAACTGGAGTTATTAAAGAGAAGAGGTGGTGATCAATTTAAATATGAAGCCCTCCTTGGCGATAGAAATCCTCCGTTAGATTATAGAAATTAATAAAAATATAAAATGAAACCTACTTTATTGGTCTTGGCCGCTGGCATGGGGTCTCGTTATGGTGGACTAAAACAAATAGATCCTGTTGGTTTAAATGATGAAACCATTCTGGAATTTTCGGTGTATGATGCCATCAAAGCTGGATTTGGTAAAGTAGTTTTTATCATTCGCCGGTCTATTGAGCAACCTTTTAAGGAAAAAATAGGCATTACTTTTGAAAATATTATCCCCGTTGAATATGTTTTTCAAGAGTCATCCTCGCCAATAGCTGGACTTCCTCCTATACCCGAGAGGGAAAAACCTTGGGGTACCGGACATGCCGTTCTGGTCGCAGCAGATGTCATTAAAGAACCATTTGCTGTTATTAACGCAGATGATTTTTATGGCTTTGATAGTTTTGCTATTATGGCAAAATTTCTAACCACGGAATGTTCTCCGGAAAAACATGCTATGATTGGCTATTATTTGAATAATACCCTTTCCGATTTTGGGGCTGTTTCCAGAGGTGTTTGCACCAGTAATGAATCTGGATTTTTAACCAGTATTGCTGAAACCCATCAAATCATTAAAAACGATCAGGAGATTACGGGCGATTTAAATGGTACCAAGGTTTCGTTGAATGAAAAAACCCTGGTTTCCATGAATTTCTGGGGCTTTCATCCTTCCATTTTTGAATATCTGCGTTTGGGTTTTATTGAATTTGTTGAAGAAAACAAGGACCACCCAAAAGCAGAATACTACATACCATTGGTTGCAGACCAGCTTATTGCCTCTGATAAGGCAAAAATAGTAGTCATACCATCTGCAGCACAATGGTTTGGAGTTACCTATCAGGAAGACAAGCCTTTTGTCAAGGAAGCATTAAAAATGATAACGGAACAAGGCGCTTATCCAACCTTGGGTCTATGGGCAAAATAATGAGGAAATTTTAAAATTTAGAACCCACTGTAAAAATCAAGGATTGCTTCATTATCGCTTTGTCCACCTCCTGAAGAGGTGCATTTTGCGTTAGATAAGGAAAAAATACTTCATTGAACTGGTTATATCTAAAGCAGACATCAAAGAAATATTTTTCGCCTCTTCTTCCTCCACCTATACTTAAAATGGTTTTTGAGGTTTCGTCATCTTTAAAAGGAGAGGTATAAAACTGTAGTCCTGCCCTTAAACGATAGAAATTACTAATGACCGCTTCTCCACCCATTCTAATAGCCACCGCTTGCCCCAATCTACCAGTAATTTCTATATTAGATTCATTTTCAGCCTCTTCAAAGCCATTATATTTGAATCTATTAGAGGCATAATTAACATATTCCACTTCCCCGCCAATAAAACCCTTTTTACCTAAAACAAGACCGACGTTTCCAAAGTACCTCCATGGGGTTTTAAACCTATATTCAAAACTTCCTTCGGCAATAGCTTCACTTCCTAAAAATGCACCTGTTTCATTCGCATTTTCAAAATAATTATAAGTCAGTTCATTTTGATAAATATCAGAAACATTAAAGAAAGTGGGTGTGTGAACAGCCATACCAATACGAATATTGGGTTGTGGTTTCACAATAACGCCCAATTTAGCATTAGCTCCTCCTCCGGTAGTGCTCAATTCTTCCCTGTAACTCAAATCTTTAAAATAGGGAACACCGCCAGGTGCTTTTACCTGATCCACCTCTGCATAATTCCTTACATTATAATAGGAAATAAAAGGAACGCCCACGGTAAGACCTATAGATACCTTTTCATTATAATTTCCAGCAAGAGAAAAAGCCAGTTCACTTAAGGAACCTGTATTTTGAATTTCCTGTTCCCTTTGTAAAAGGGCTTTGGGAGATAATTGGTAATCAATATCATATTTACCATCGCCATTCAGATCATATAGCGCGCCAGCTTCAGAGGCAATACCCGTTTCAAAATCGTCCAACCCAATATCAGAATTGGCAATTTCCTGGAATCTTTGTAAAAGAGTCCCCTGGGAAGTTCCACTAAATCGGGTAGTGTTACTAAAATGATTCAAATTATTTAAGGTAATGGCAAAATTCATCTGCTTCCACTTTTCAGAAATAGGCTGGGAAGTAAAAACCATTCCTAAGTTCTGGACATTGATACCTAGTTTACTTTCGGACAATGCAGAACCGTTTCTATCCGAAATGAGTCTGGACGTTGTTCTGGTTGAGATAAAGGAGGGGGAAAAGGAAAATTCCGATTTACGGTACAGTGCTATGCCAGCTGGATTACTGTTCACCGCACTAAGATCGGGACCAATGGCACCCATTGACCCACCCGTAGCAGAATATCGGGCCGTTCCTCCAGGTTCCTGATAACTAAATCTTATAACATCTGCAATAGTTTGTCCAACTGAAAAGAAGGGCAAAAGGGAAATTATTAAAATAACAGACCATTTAATTGAGAGGGTATTCATACCTATTTTATTTAGAAAATGAATAAAAAAAACGAGTGGAATATAACAACGTAATATTCCACCCGTTCAATTATGTTAAAATAACAATAGTTTGTTATTTAATGGTTAATTAATAACTCTTCCTCCAGAAGATGTAGATCTGCCGCCACTTGATGGACTGCTGCTTGAAGGTGACGAAGAAGACCCAGAATTTGATGGGGAACTTCTTGGTGTTGACCAACTTGGAGAAGATGAAGGCGATTCAAAACCTCTTGAAGGTGATGTACTTCTGGTAGAGCTATTGATTCTTTCTGTATTATTTCTAATATCAGAAGAAGTTCTAGGCTGAACGGTAGTACTTGGACGTTGACGGCTATATTCCGTAGAAGGATCACTCGTTCTTGGGGAATACCCTGTAGATGGTATTCTGCTACTCTCACTGGTTGGATATCTACCGGCGCCTTGTACAGAAGGAGCATATCTTGGCATATCTGTTCCCGTAGTTCCCTGCGAAGTAGAAGGTATTCTGGAACCTCTTTCTGTGGCTACATTTCTTCCGGCAGCAGGACTTGTTCTTGGTGAACTCTCAATAGTTCCAATTTCAGGATTACGCGCACCAGGCACCGGACCTACAGATCCTCCCCCTCTTCTTGGGCCATAATATCCATTAGAAGCATCTACTGGTGATACTGGATTATTGTTATTGTTGTTCTGGCCAAAATTATTGTAACCGTAGCCATTACCCCAGGTAGGTATGAAATTATAAAAATTATAAGAAGGCATAAACATCATTGGAGAACCGACCCAACCAAAACTATTCATAGACATTCCCATTCCACCAAATCTTGAAAACGGTGAATTCCATCCCATACTAAATGGATCATTCATACCAAAGCTGTTCCATCTGTTGAAATTTCCAAAACTATTGAAATTATTCCAGCGATTGAATCTGCTAAACATTCTCTGAGAATAGAAATCATCGTAAATCAACATGGTTGTAGCAGACCTCATAAACGGATCATAATAAGCCATATCGATATAATATGGATCAAAGAAACTGAAACCTTGAAGAGGTCTGTGAAAACGACGAATTCTTGAGGTGTAATAAAAATCATAATCATCGTAATAGCTATCTGCCCCGTCAGAGAAACTCGTTTCATCTGCTGAATAGGCTTCTGGTCTGTAAGAACCTAATCTGTTAGAGGAAGATGGATTATTTTTTAATTTAACCACTTCGTCAGGATTGTAATAAACATCATCCATTTGTGCACCCACGGGACTGATAGCCAGCAGTGTGAACAGGGTAATAATCAGGGCGTATTTCATGACAATTATTTTAAACGTGGAATTAATGAAATCATCTTTTAAATAGAACATCTAATTTATTACTTTTGTCGCAATAAAGTTGTTAATGTTTAGTAAATTATAATATTTATTTTGACATTTCGGCATTTTACTCTTTTTTTCACCTAATCCTGCATTGTATGGCAAAAGAAATAACGCCCAGATCGACAGATTACGCCCAGTGGTACCAAGATATTGTTAAAAAAGCAAATTTAGCTGAAAATTCTGCCGTTAGAGGGTGCATGGTTATTAAACCTTATGGCTTTGCAATTTGGGAAAAAATTCATGATCAATTAGATAGGATGTTCAAGGAAACAGGGCATGTAAATGCTTATTTTCCTTTATTTATCCCTAAAAGTTTTTTAAGTAAAGAAGCGCAGCATGTTGATGGTTTTGCCAAAGAATGTGCTGTAGTCACGCATCACCGCTTAATGAACGCGCCCGACGGCAGTGGCGTTATAGTGGATCCTACGTCAAAATTAGAAGAAGAACTGATTATTCGTCCTACTTCTGAAACTATTATCTGGAATACCTACAGAGATTGGATAAAGTCCTATCGGGACCTTCCCCTACTTATTAATCAGTGGGCCAACGTGGTTCGTTGGGAGATGAGAACCCGCTTATTCCTGAGAACTACAGAATTTCTATGGCAGGAAGGACATACGGCACATGCTACAAAAGGTGAGGCGGTTGAAGAAACCCTACGAATGCTGAATGTATATGCAGAATTTGCAGAAAATTATATGGCCATGCCCGTTATTAAAGGGGTTAAAACAGCCAATGAACGATTTGCCGGAGCGGTGGATACCTATTGTATTGAAGCCTTAATGCAGGACGGAAAAGCGCTTCAAGCGGGCACTTCCCATTTCTTGGGACAGAATTTTGCCAAAGCGTTCGATGTTAAATTTTTAACAGAAGATAATAATCAGGAATTTGTCTGGGCTACCTCCTGGGGTGTTTCCACCCGACTTATTGGGGGTCTTATTATGACTCACTCTGACGACGAAGGATTGGTTTTACCGCCAAATCTGGCGCCAATTCAAGTGGTTATCATTCCCATTCCGAAACCATCTCCCGAAATTGACGAGGTTGTTCATAAAATCATGAAAAACCTAAAAGCTAAGGGAATTACCGTTCAATATGACCAGGATATGAAAAACCGTCCTGGTTTTAAATTTGCGGAACATGAAATGAAGGGTATTCCTGTTCGTCTGGCCCTGGGGCAACGCGATCTCGAGAAAAATGAAATCGAGGTTGCCAGACGGGATACCAAAGAAAAATTTACGGCAAGTCTGGATGGTATTGAAGAAACCGTTGCTCAATTACTTCTTGACATTCAAGAAAATCTCTTCCAGAGAGCAAAATCATTTAGAAGTCAAAAAACAACTAAAGTAGATACCTTTGATGATTTTAAAGCTCTGGTTGATTCAGATATTCCTGGATTTATTTCAGCCCATTGGGATGGTACCAGTGAAACAGAAATAGCCATCAAGGAAATTACAAAAGCGACTATTCGCTGTATTCCTTTTGATCAGGAAGAGGAGGAAGGAACTTGCATTTACTCGGGTAAACCATCCACTAAACGTGTTTTATTTGCCAAGTCTTATTAATCCTTAGTTTTATTACCGATGCCATCTAAAAAACCAAACTGGACTGTTGTTGCGGCTATGACCGGCCTTCTGGTCTTTTTGGCTCTGAGTAGATATGCAAGCTACTACTATGGTAATGAAACACTTATAAAAAAACATTATATTCGACCCGATTATAAGATTGATGCCTGGGGAAATGCAAGTAATTTGTATCTCTCCAAAGCAGCGCATCTTGCCAGCGTCAAAAAATGGGATCAGGCTCTTTTGCATTTAGACAGCATTTTTCCCCTTGATCCCATTTTTGGCAAGGCCCGATTATTATCCACCTTCATCTATTTCGAACAGGGAAAATATACTTATTCGAGAGATTTAGCGAAGAGTTTGCTCAATTTGCGTGATAAAAGGCTGCAATATTTTTCAAATTGGCTACATATATTAAGCAATGTAGGGCTAGGCAACGGCAGATTGGCAAAAGAACAAATATCCATCATTAGGGAAGACAAAAGTAAGCGCTTCACCCCTGAGATGGAGGCTCTTGAAAAGGACCTTCACCACCCTTTGCGCTACTTTGTTTTTTGAGTCTTTACTTACTTTCCGGGGAATAATCCACGGCCACAATCATTTCATTTCTTCGATTAAGTACCTCATAAGGTGCATTATAACCTAAATACTTGAAATTCCCTTTGGTTACAATTTTTTCCTTTTGCAATAAAGCTTTTAATTCAGCTTCCGCATTTAATATTTTTTCTTCACCTGCAAACCCACCAAAAGCGTAGGCAGCATAGTAACCTGGTACCGATTTTGAGATTTTCACATTAGGGTCCAAAGGCTTGGGAAGATTTTCCATTGTGAAAGATTCAGGCATCACAAAATGCATGACACTTCCTTCCTCTGACTTTTCCATGTGAACAGGCGCCGTCATGGCAATCTGTTTAGATTCAGAATTACCACCAAAAATAAATCCGGCTAATTTCCTGAATTGATTTCCAGATTCATTCCTGTACCCTTTTGCCGGTGATTTTACCTGAGCAAAAATAGCTGCCGGATAATATCTGATTTCAAATTTATCCTTTTTTAGCACCACTTTGTAGGGCTGTTCCTCCGTTTTTGTTCCCATCTTAAGATAATTTTTAGCATACAATCCAGAAAATACGAGTAATGCAAATACAAAAAGATAGGTCATTTTCATGATATTTATATTTTAGTAAAGGATACAAATAGAGGTCGGTAAATGTTTAGAAATAATTGTGTCATAAGGATAGTTTCCAATTTATTTTAAAAAAAGAGGAGATTAAATGTTATTTTAGCTAAATCAACGCCATTTTTAGTGCGTTTTAAATAATAATCCCTCAATTATGAAAAGAAGAGATTTTCTCCTTGCTTCCTCCGCTGTCGGTGCCTCTGCGTTTTTTTCATCTCTTCCTCTATTGGGTGCGACAAGGCCTGAAAAACAGAAATTGGGTGTTGCTTTAGTAGGTTTGGGGTATTATAGCACCGATTTACTGGCTCCCGCCCTTCAATTAACCGAAAAATGCTACCTCGCTGGCATTGTAACCGGAACGCCATCAAAAGCTGAAAGCTGGAAACTAAAATATAATATACCTGAAAAAAACATCTATAACTATCAGAATTTTGATGACATAGCCAATAATCCGGACATAGATATAGTTTATGTTGTTTTACCTCCTTCCATGCATAAAGAATTTTCAGTTCGTGCTGCCAATGCAGGAAAACAGGTGTTTTGTGAAAAACCTATGGCGCCCTCTGTAGCAGATTGTATGGAAATGATTCGTGCCGCTTCTCATAATAAAGTTAATCTCTCCATTGGTTACAGGTGTCAACATGACCCTAATATCCAGGCTTATATGCAAGTTGCCAAAGAGAAAAAATTTGGGAAGGTGAAATTACTGACCAGTGCTGCCGGTTATTTTGATGGCCGCTCTACCCATTGGAAACAGAAAAAGGCTATGGGTGGCGGTGTCATGGGTGATATGGGTGTTTATGCTCTTCAAGGTGCCAGATTAGCTACCGGCGAAGAACCCATCAATGTTTTAGCACAGGCTTCCACAACCCGTCCTGAAATATATACGGAAGTGGAGGAAACGATTCAGTTTTTTCTGGAATTTCCGAGTGGGGCAAGGGCTTCGTGCATGTCCAGTTATGGGGTGAATATGAATCATCTTCACGTCAATTACGAAAAAGGTTGGTTGAAAATGGAACCGCATTCCTCATATAATGGAAATATGGGCAGCCTGTCTGATGGCACCCAGATAAAATTTGCTGTGCCAAATCAGCAGGCAAAACAAATGGACGAGGATTGTGCAGCCATTATGTCCAAATCAAATCTGTTGGTTCCCGGTGAGGAAGGACTTAGGGACACCATTATCGTAGAAGCCATTTATAAGTCAGTGGAAACGGGCAAACAAGTGAATATTTAACAAAACCTTTACCTAAAGGCTGATTTTACTTCTTAATTTTTAGCTACTTTAGCGCCAACAAATTAATCATAATGAAACGCAGGCAATTTTTTCGCAATTCTTCCCTTGCCGCATTAGGCAGTTTATTCCTGAGCCAGGCAAATGGTCAGGGTGAAAATAGTAAGCTTTTATTTCCTGGTTCAAAGGGAAAAGCTAAAAATATCATCGTGATGGTAAGTGATGGCATGAGTACAGGAACGTTGAATATGGCCGATATGCTGCTTCAACGCAAAATGGGAAAAGGTTCAAATTGGCTTAATTTATATAGGGAAAATAAGGTAAGCCGTGGACTCATGGATATGGCATCCGCCAATTCACTTACTACGGATTCCGCTGCTGCAAGTTCTTCCTGGGGTGGAGGCAAACGGGTAAATAATGGTTCCTTAAACATTGGTCCAAACGGAGAAGAGAATATGCCTATCTGGCAAAAATTTAAGGCAGCGGGTAAAATGACTGGCTGTGTTACAACCGTTCCTATTACCCATGCAACGCCTTCCGGATTTTGTGTAAATAGCAAAAGCAGAAATGCTCAACCTGAGATTGCCGTAAATTATATGTCGCTGAAATTTGATGTGATGATGGGCGGTGGCCATGAATATTTTTCCAGAGATACGCGGGAAGATAAAAGGGATCTTTATGCCGAATATCGCACCAATGGTTTTCAGGTTGCTAATAACCGATCTGAAATGATGGCCTTAAATAACGAAAAACCTATTCTTGGGGTGTTCTATAAAGATGGTTTGCCTTACTCAGTTGATAGGGAAAACAGCAAGGAAGTTGCTGACCAGATTCCGTCGTTGGCTGAAATGACCATGGTGGCTATCAATAAAATGAAGAAGGCTAAAAATGGCTTCGTTCTTCAAGTTGAAGGTGGTAAAATCGATTGGGCTGCCCATGCCAACTGTGCTGCCGGTCTCATTTATGACCAGATTGCTTTTGATGAGGCAGTTAAAACAGTCATTGACTTTGCGGAAGCTGATGGAAATACGTTGGTTATTATTACTACCGATCATGGAAATGCTAATCCAGGACTTGTAGCGGGAAGTAATGTGAATGCCAATTTTGATTCCCTTCACACTTACAAACATTCCAATGACTGGATTCTTCGTGGCTTTACGCCGGAATCTACCCTGGCGCAAATAAAAGAACGGGTAAATTTTGCCACTAATGTTACCATTACAGATGAGGAGGCTAAAACACTCCAGAATTATTATCTGAAGTTGACGAAAGGAGAGGATGGCATTTATAATTATGCCAATTTGCCCTTCCGCACCTTAGCTGAAATACAAAAATCGAGGACCAGTGTTAGCTGGATAAGTATGGATCATTCTTCAGATTATGTGGAATTGGCTATGTTTGGCCCGGGTAGTGATAAAATGAAACCCTTTATGAAAAATACCGAATTGCACTATTTCATGTTGGAAGCAGGGGAAGTGGAGGATTGAGAAAAGGGTTAGATTAGTCTGAAAACAATGTTTGCTTTTATTCGGTTTTCCATTTGCGAGTATTTGATTGAATGGCAACCAAGATTGTAAGCTGTTCCAAAAATATTGCCTGTATCCGCTTGCGATACATTTAAAGTCGGCAAATATGCCTTCCGTTATCAAAAATAAATTTGAAGCCATTCTTCATATAATATCGTATTGGATGTTCTTTGTTGTATAAATCTACAACCAGAAAACGACAACCAGTTTTATTATTGGAATCAACAAACCAAGACTTTGTAAAATCCATTCATTCACGACCAATACCTTTCCCTTCATTTCGTCTAAGGTAAATCAGTGTTTTACTCTACTTTCCAAATAGTAATAAACAAATTGCCAGCACTCAATTAGGACGTTGGGTGCGGCAACATGAAAAATTGCAAATGCAATTACTGGCAATGGGCTATAAGCCTAGAAAAAAGATTTTAACGCCAGCTTTCAGGAATGTCAACCAAATGGGTCAGGATTTGCTTTAATTGTAACAGTTTTGACTCCGTGAAAGTGGAGCTTATTTGCTATTAGAGGATGCAATTATATTTGGATGGAAATCTTTACTTTGCCACCCAATCCTTTTTCGACTATTTCAAATAATGTTTTTAGCGTCATATTGCTACCATCATTTTCAATTCTTGAAATAAAAGTTCTTTTCTTATCCACTAATTCCGCAAGTTGTTCTTGGGTTAAATGTTTATCCTCTCGAGCCTTTTTTAATAGTAACCCGATCTCAAATGACTCGAATTCACGTTCTAAAGCATCACGCCTAGAGGTGCCTTTTTTACCGTATACTTCATCTTTGATTTCTTTCCAACTTCTTGTACTCATTTTATTCCTTTTTAGTTTTGTAATACTTCTGCATCAATTGGAGTGCTTTTTCAATTTCATTTTTCGGGGTTTTTTGGGTCTTTTTTATGAATCCATTCAACAAAACAACCAGTTTTCCATTGTCAAAAAAGCAAAACACCCTCCAAATGTCTGATCCTAATTGAATCCGTGCTTCATAAAGTCCATTTGTGCCAAAAAGCATTTTCAGATAATTACCAGGAATTCTTTCAAGCGTTTCTATTGCTTCAATTATCTTAAAAATCTTATTCTGAACTTTTTCGGGTTGCTTTTTCAAGAACTCACTAAAGTGATTCTCAAATTCTACTACCTCACGGATTTTTTCGTTCATAATACAAATGTAACTTATAAGTTACTATTTTCCAAGTTTCTTTGAGTATTGATATAGGAGTGGTGAGCATCGATTAACGGTCCGCAGCTGACAGAAGTACGGGTTCATATACCCAAGTGTAAGAATTGAATCTCAAACTTACACGTAAGTTGATTTTTATGGAAGCCTTTGATGCCGCGTGTAGGGAAACCGGCGTTGAACGAAACCTTCGGTAGCTACCTATCTAAAAAACAGTTACCTTAACAAAACTAAAAATTTAATCGTTATGGTAACAAAAAAAAAGTCCTGAGGATTTAAGAGAGAACAAATTAATGAATCAGGCGAAGCGAGAAGTGTTGGGT
>CANMVX010000072.1 GCA_947501115.1 Haliscomenobacteraceae bacterium | reverse complement strand
GACATGTGACGAAGCTTCTTTATAGCAGAACGAGCGGACTTCTTATAGTACCTGTTTTGTAAACGGCGCTTAGCATTTTGACGTATGCGTTTTGCAGCAGATTTATGATTTGCCATGGCTATATTTTTTTAACATTTTAATCGAAGGGCAAAAGTAAACAAAACACTTAATAAATCCAAATAATTAAAATAATAACACTAAAAAAGTTTGAGCAAAAGAAAAATAATCCCCAATTATATATGCTTGAAAAGTTGATATTTGACTAAAAGTACCTTTTATTTGCATGATGATTAAAAACGTTTAAAGTGCAAATATAAAATGAGTGATTTTTCATTTATAAGCAATGCCCACCCAGCATACATTGAATCGATGTATGTACGATTTTTAGAAAATCCTACATCGATAGATCCGGAATGGTATCATTTTTTCAAAGGTTTTGAATTTGCAGAATCCTCAACCATAGAAAAAAGATCTCCCGGGACGAATTTTTCAACTAAAGAGTTTCAGGTAGTTGCATTAATCAACGCCTACAGATCTCGCGGACATTTACTCTCCACGACCAATCCCATCAAGCAGCGAAGAGACCGTCATCCAAAATTACACATTGAGGATTTCAATCTTTCTGAAAGCGATCTTTCCACTCCATTTGCAGCGGGAACAGAATGTGGTTTACCTGCTCAGGCTACCTTATCGGAAATTATATCACACCTGAATAGGATATACTGCGGTCATATTGGTTTTGAGTTCCAGCATATTCAGGACCGAGACAAACGAAGATGGTTAAGGGATAGGATTGAAAATCACCGTCCTGAACACCAATATGGATTATCCATTGAAAAAAAGAAAAGGATATTAGAAAAATTAAATGGCGCCGTCATTTTTGAAAAATTTCTACACACCAAATATATCGGACAGAAGCGATTTTCTTTAGAGGGAGGTGAAGCCACGATTGCTGCTTTAGATGCCATCATTAACTATGCAGCTTCCCACGGTACCAAGGAGGTCATCATGGGTATGGCGCACAGAGGAAGATTAAATGTTCTTGCCAATATTTTAGGTAAAACCTATACACATATCTTCAATGAATTTGAAGGCATTGCTATTCCTGATCAAAGTTTTGGTGATGGCGACGTAAAATATCATTTGGGGTATTCCTCTCAGGTAAAAACACCTGATGGCATTACCGTTCATCTTGAATTAGCGCCAAATCCATCGCATTTAGAATCGGTAAATCCTGTGGTTGAAGGTTTTGCAAGAGCGAAGGCCAACGTACTTTACAAAGAAAATTACGATTGTATATTGCCTTTATTGATACATGGTGATGCCGCCGTGGCCGGACAAGGCGTTGTTTATGAAACCGTTCAAATGAGTAAACTTCCCGGTTATTACACGGGAGGAACTTTACATTTCGTTATAAATAACCAGGTTGGTTTTACCACTGACTGGGAAGAGGCCCGTTCCTCCACGTATTGTACGGCAGCGGCCAATGCCATTGGCGCCCCTGTATTTCACGTAAATGGTGACGATCCTGAAGCTATTGTATTTGCAGCTGAGCTAGCTACGGAATATCGGCAGACTTTCCACGAAGACGTGTTTATAGACATGGTTTGTTATCGCCGCCATGGGCACAATGAAGGGGACGACCCGAAATTCACCCAACCCGACATGTATTCCATCATAAATAATCACCCAAATCCCCGGGAGATTTATTTGAAAAGACTGGTGGAAAGAGGAGAACTCGAGAAAAAGATTGCCGATGAATTAGAAGCAGACTTTTGGAATATGTTGCAAGAAAGGCTCAATGAGGTAAAAGAACACAATCTGCCTTATATTATGCAGGAGCCAGAGCAAGCGTGGAAGGAAATGATTCGCTCAACGTATGCTAATTTTGAAAATACTCCAGTAACTGGTCTTGATAAAAGCGTTCTCCAGGATCTTTTGGACAAAATGCATGAAATTCCCTCTTCCTTCAAGCCGCTACCAAAAATGAAGCGTCTGATTGAGGATAAAATCAAGTTGGTTGAAGCGGATAAATTGGACTGGTCTATTGGTGAATTACTTGCTTATGGCTCGATTCTTAACGAAGGAAAAGATGTTAGAATGAGTGGGCAGGATGTGAAAAGGGGTACTTTTTCCCATAGACACGCCGTTCTTTTTGACTCCGAGACGAATGCTCAATATAACAGACTTAGTAAGTTATCGAACGAACAGGGCACTTTCAGAATTTTCAATTCCTTACTATCAGAATTTGCTGTTTTAGGCTTTGAATATGGTTTTTCCCTCGCAACGCCTCACGCATTAAACATCTGGGAAGCACAATTTGGTGATTTCTATAATGGTGCACAAACTATTATTGACCAATATATTATGTCTGCCGAGAGTAAATGGAACAGACAAAGTGGACTCGTACTTTTATTACCTCATGGTTATGAAGGGCAAGGTCCTGAACATTCCAGTGCCAGATTGGAGCGTTTTCTTCAAAACTGTGCTGAAATGAATTGGATTATTGCCAATGTAACTCAGCCTGCCAATTTTTTCCACCTACTTAGAAGACAATTAGCCTTTCCTTTCCGTAAGCCTTTAGTGGTTATGTCGCCTAAATCGATGCTAAGACATCCTGAATGTGTTTCTCCACTCAAAGATTTTGTAGGAGCAACGAAGTTCAAAGAATTGATTGATGACCCTGAAATCTCCGCAAAAAATGGTAAAAAGGTATTTAGGGTATTATTTTGTTCTGGAAAAATTTACTACGATTTAGCTGCAAGGAAGAAAGAGGAAAAAAGAGACGACATAGCCATTATCAGATTAGAGCAGCTCTATCCTCTTCCTGAGAAACAGATTCGCGAACTTTTGGAGAAAAAATATACAGGAGCCATGGAAATTTGCTGGGTCCAGGAAGAACCTGTAAACATGGGAGCCTGGAGACACGTCTCCTTCTCTTTACCAGATATCCCTTTCCGTTTAATATCAAGGAGAAGAGCGGCATCACCTGCCACAGGATTTAAGAAAAGACATGACGAGGAACAGGAAATCATCATTTCTGTAGCCTTCGAGAAAAAATAAATGTGTGAAAGCCAGGTATTTACATAAGATACCTGGCTTCTTTATTCTTCAGAGGCAAATAATTGGCTGGATATATGATCGGCCCACATTTTTCCTTGCGTTGTTAAGAAATAAGAGCCGTCTGATTCAAAAATCATATCGGGTATAAATTCTTTTACTTCCTCTAAAAAAGCAGATTTGAATGGATCGGACATATCATTGGGATTAACTCCCCAATGTGTTCTAAGCCTTGTCAGGATATATTCATTAAATTTTTGTGTTTCCGACAGTATTTCTATTTCATTTGGAGGCAAAATTCCTGCATTTAAAGCCTCTGTATATTTTTTATTATTTGCCACATTCCAATATCTTGAGCTGCCATTATACGAATGAGCTGAAGGTCCAAAGCCCATATAGTGACGGCCTAACCAATAGGAACTGTTGTGGTTTGCCTCCATACCCGGCAGTGCAAAGTTCGAAATTTCGTAATGTTGATATCCTTTTTCCGTCAATATTTTAATCAACAGGTCAAACTGTCTATTAGCCTGTTCTTCCTGAACGGGAGGAGAGGTCCCTTTTTTTACAAAATGAGCGAGCGCAGTCTCGTCTTCAACAGTCAGACAATAGGCAGAAATATGAGGTATTTTTCGATCTGTCAATGCAAGAATATCACTCATCCATTGATCGTCCGAAACGCCCGGCACACCATAAATGAGATCAGCTGTCATATTATCGAAACCAGCTTCTGCAATCAAACTCAAAGCATTTAAAGCATCCTGATTATTATGCGCCCTATTCATCCAGGTAAGTGCATGCGGTTGAAAAGACTGAATACCCAGGCTAATTCTATTAATAGATAAATTTCTCCACACCTGTAACAAACTGGTATTTATATCATCTGGATTAGCTTCCAGGGTTATTTCTGCCGAGGGAGAAATATCGAAAGTAGTATTCAGGTGGTAAAATATTTCCTCTAACTCAGATTTATTCAATAAGGAAGGTGTTCCGCCACCGAAATAAATGGATGCGACGGGTTGGTTTTGAAATTCGTCTTTCCTTAAACTTATTTCCTTCAGGAGCGCCTTAACAAAAAGAGGTTTCCCAGATTGATTGGTTGAAAAATGAAAATTACAATAATGGCAGGCTTGTTTGCAAAAAGGGACATGAATATAAATGGCAATCATTCAGTTATTTTAAAATTCCAACCTAAAGGAATCAAAGTTAAGCCATTTCAGCTTTTATTTGTTCTTTCAAAAAATCCTCCCCAAAGGTTAACCTTGCAGCCATTTTGGATCCAGGAGCGATTACCCTCCAGAAAGGCGTAATTTCTGAGAGATTCTTACCCAATTTATATTGTTCGAAAGCAGCTTCAGCAGCTACTCTAACGAAGATTGCAGTACTTAACGGACATGAATTATCTGCATGAAAATCGGATGCCAGATCTTTTCGCAGCGTTTTCATATCCACAAGATGTCCTTTAGGCACCTGTTTCATATAATCGTCCACCAATTTAGGTGTAGCGACCAACATCAGGCTATCGGCGGGAATATCAGAAAATGCTTCCTGAAGCTTCACCACTTTGGGTTCCTTCTTCACATTGAGCTTTTCGGTCCATGATTTTGGCATAATGATTTATGATTTAAAAGTTAGCGAATACGTGTAAGGACACTATATTTTTCTTCGATTTTTCCAAATGGAAATCTATCTTTAATCATCTTCCATTTCTGAAAAATCTCCTTATTACAAAGTTGTCCGATAGAACCTTCATGAACATGAGAAATTTTATTCCCTGGCACAAACTCATTTTTCTCCACCATTTCACCTACTTGTTTATAGGCATCTCTAAATGGTACCCCCTCTAAAACGAGCTCATTAACTTTTTCAACCGTAAATAGATAAGCGTATTTAGGGTCATCCAGGAGGTTATCGTGAATTTTCAACTGTGGCAAAACAAAGGCAATCATTTCAAGGCATTCCTTCATGTTATGAATGGCTGGAAAAATAACCTCCTTTAGTAATTGAAAATCTCTGTGATAGCCAGCGGGAAGATTATTTATTAACATGCTAACTTGCCCCGGCAGCGCCTGTAAAAGATTACATTTACCTCTTAACAATTCAAATACGTCTGGATTTTTTTTGTGCGGCATAATACTTGAGCCTGTGGTATATTCTTTTGGGAGGGTAAGAAAATGATAATTTTGGCTGGAATAAAGTACTACATCCATTGAAAATTTACCTAAGGTAGTAGCGAGAGACGCCAAAGCAAAGGCGATAAATAATTCCGATTTACCTCTACCCATCTGGGCATGAATCACATTATAACTAAGGTCTTCAAAACCCAGCAATTCCGTTGTCATTTTTCTATTCAGGGGAAAAGAAGAACCATATCCTGCGGCAGAACCTAATGGATTATGGTTTACGATATTAAAAACACTTTCCAGCAGCGACAAATCTTCAGTTAACGATTCAGCATAAGCACCAAACCAAAGACCAAAAGAAGATACCATAGCTACCTGAAAATGGGTATAACCAGGCATTAGTACATCCTTATGCTGTTCGCTTTGCTCTTGAAATCCATGAAAAACGAGTTCCATAAGAAGCACAATTTCTTGTAATTCAGCGCGAAAGAAAAGTCTTAAATCCACCAGCACCTGATCGTTCCTTGATCTGCCACTGTGTATTTTTTTTCCAATATCGCCCAAAGATTTAGTGAGCAACAGCTCAATTTGAGAATGGACATCCTCTACGTCGTCATCCATTTTGAAGAGACCCTTCTCAATGTCCTGATAAATATTTTTCAAGGACGCGGAGAGTACCTCCAATTCATTTTTTGAAATCAACTGAATTGATTCCAGCATCTGGATATGAGCTAAAGAGCCAAGAACGTCATATTTTGCCAAAAGAAGATCCATTTCTCTATCCTTTCCTACGGTAAAGGCATCAATTTGCGGTTGAACCAAGAAGTCTTTTTCCCAAAGTTTCATCCTTCAGTTTTTAGGTATATGAATGCCGGTAATGATGGCATGATAAAGAGAGAGGCCATTCTCTATTTCTTTTATTTTAATAAACTCATCGGCCGTATGAGATCGGGCTGAATCACCAACGCCTAGTTTTAAAGACGGGAAAGGCATCAAAGCCTGGTCGGAAAGGGTTGGTGATCCAAAAGGAATCAAGTTTAAATGAAGCCCGGAAAGAACCAATGGATGATCTAAGGAAATACCGGAAGATTTGAGTCTGAAGGAACGTGCCTTCAAATCTGCTTTAACTTGATGTTTCAGTATTTCAAATACCTCCTCATTGGTATAAAGTTCGTTCGTTCGAATATCTATGACAAAAGAACATTGGTCAGGCACCACATTATGTTGCGTACCTGCATTTATCTGGGTAACGGACATTTTAACTGGCCCCAAAAAGTCAGAAATTTTAGGGAAAGCGAAAGAATGAATACCTTCAATATCCTTCATCGCTTCATAGATGGCATTGACCCCTTCATTTCTTGCTGCATGTCCGGAGATTCCTTTTGACACTGCATCGACCACCATTAGGCCTTTTTCCGCCACGGCCAGCTGCATGGTAGTGGGTTCCCCTACAATGGCCATGTCTATGAGAGGTAAAAGGGGTAAAATAGAGGCAATGCCCCCACTTCCTGAAATTTCTTCCTCCGCCGTGGCAGCAAAAACGAGATTAACCGCTAAATGCTCTGAAGTCCTCAGCTGAAGGAAAGTGCAAAGCAGGCATATCAATGAAGCGCCTGCGTCATTACTGCCTAATCCAAAAATAGTATCATCTACCCTCGTTGCTTCAAAGGGAGAAAAAGTCCAGCCGGAAACAGGTTTAACGGTATCATGATGAGAATTGAGTAAGAGCGTTGGTTTATTTGGGTCCCAAACCGATGAAAGAGCCCAGACATTATTCCCTGAACGCAATGGCTTAGCTCCCTGATTTTCAAGGCAATCAAAAAACCATTGAGCAGTTTGATCTTCATCTTTTGAAAAAGAAGGAATTTGAATGATTTCAGACAACCATTTTACGGCATTTTCAAGCAATTCAGCATTGGAGCTATTCATTATTAACAAATATGAGTACCGCCGTTGGTAAGAAAAGAATCAGGACCACAAATAACGACTTTTGTCACACCATTTTCAATGGCATTGAAGGCATTTTCCAATTTTGGAATCATTCCAGCATGAAAAACACCCTTTTCGCGCCCCTCGATGAAGGAGGAACGATTAAGAGAGGAGATTACGGTATTAGGGTCAGAAACATCTTCAAGGACGCCAGGTAATTCCAGGCAATAAGTGAGGTTTACCGAATAGATATTGGAAAGAGCGGTAGCCAGGGTAGAAGCAATGGTATCGGCGTTAGTATTTAGCAATTGCCCCTGCCCATCGTGGGTAACGGCGCAAAAGACCAGGGTCAAATCAATATTCATGAAATGGGATAAGGTTTGAACATTTACCTTTACCGGATCCCCTACCCAACCAAAATCTACCTCTTTTACGGGTCGCTTTACCGAAAGAATGGCATTCGCATCTGCCCCGGATAATCCGAGCGCGGATAACCCTATTGAATGACAATGTGCCACTATTTTTTTATTATACCAACCGGCATACGTCATCACGGCAATTTCGAGAGAATCGGTATCAGTAATTCGTCTTCCGTCAACAAAAACAGAGGGAATCCCCAATTTTTCAGCAAGAACGGTTGCTTTTTTGCCTCCTCCGTGAACGATTATTTTTCTTCCCTCTTTTTCTGAAAATGCACTTAAAACCGACGCCAGGACAAGGTCATTGCTTAATACATTTCCACCTATTTTAAGAATATGGAGCATTTCCTTCATTCAGCAAGACGTTTAACCTTTTAATAAATCGTGCAAAACGGCTTGTGCAGCCCAGGTTCTATTATTTGCCTGGGCGATAACGATGGAATCGGGACCATCGATTACTTCGTCGGCGACGATAACATTTCTTCTAACGGGAAGGCAGTGCATAAATTTTGCTTTAGAAGTGAGCGCCATTTTTTCAGCAGTGATGGTCCAGGAAGGATCTTTTGACAGAATAGCGCCATAGTTTTCAAATGAGGACCAGTTTTTTGCATAAATAAAATCGGCACCATCGAAGGCCTCATTTTGGTTAGTCGTAACATAAGCGTCGCCCATAAAATCGGGTGAAAGATGATAACCTTCAGGATGGGTGACGACTAAATCGACGTTTGCGCGTCTCATCCATTCCACAAAAGAATTAGGAACAGCCTGCGGTAAAGCGCGGGGATGAGGCGCCCAGGATAGGACCACCTTTGGCCTGTCTTTTTGTTTAAATTCCTCTATCGTTAACAAATCGGCGAACGATTGAAGAGGATGACGGGTAGCTGATTCCAAACTAACTACAGGAACCGATGCATATTTTACAAAGGCAGAAATCACTTCCTCCTGATAATCTTTATCGCGTTGAACTAAAGAAGGAAAACTGCGAATGCCAATAATAGATGCGTACTGACTAACGACAGCAGCGGCCTCTTTTACATGTTCTGCGCTATTTCCGTCCATAATAGCACCTTCCTCGAACTCAATTTTCCAACCATTGTCGGCATTCATGCTAATCACCTGCATGCCAAGATTCAGACCCGCCTTTTCTGTACTAAGTCGGGTTCTCAAACTGGGATTAAAAAAAAGAAGGACCAGTGTTTTATTGACTCCGAACTGTCTATAATTTTCAGGTGATCCCTTGATATCTTTTGCCAAAGCCAATAATCGATTAATTTCGTTTACCTCTGGTGCGGCTATAAATGACTTCATACGGGAACAGATTGAGGGGCAGAATACAGAACAGATTTAAATCCGTTTAATAATTGATCTATTTCATTCTCGCCAACAGACAAAGAAGGAAGAAGTCGTATGGTATTCGGGTCAGAGGAGGAACCTGTAAAAATATGATTTTCCATCAGTAATTTCTTTCTAAGCGCGGCGGTATTATAATCGAATTCGATACCGATCATGAGCCCTTCACCACGCACCTCAACAACACCGGGCAGAGCACTATTTTTTAATTCATTTATCAAGAACTGGCCAGAAACGGCTGCATTTTCCATCAATTGTTCATCGCGAATAACTTCCAGGACGGCAATCCCAGCGGCGCAAGCCAGGTGACTTCCGCCAAAGGTAGTGCCTAAAAGACCATGTTTTGCTTTAAAACGGGGGTGTAACAATATACCTCCGATAGGAAAACCATTTCCCATCCCTTTTGCCATACTAATTATATCGGGTTGAATACCCGATTTTTGGAAAGCAAAGAAAGAACCACTTCTACCATAACCCGATTGTATTTCATCGAGGATTAGTATAGTATTTGAGGCTTGACAAAGGGACGATATTTTTTGTAAAAAAGCGATGTCAGGAATATGTATACCGCCAATTCCTTGAATACCCTCGATGATAACGGCAGCGATATCATTATCTAAAAAGGCATTATCGAGCGCATCAAAATCATTTAACGGCAGATAAACCACCTCAAAGGTACTATTTATAGGTGCCTGGATACCTTTACTGTCTGTTACATTAACGGCAGCCGACGTTCTGCCATGGAAAGCTTTTTTAAAAGCGATAATTTTTTTTCTTCCATTTTCGAAAGAGGCCATTTTCAGGGCATTCTCATTCGCCTCGGCGCCAGAATTACATAAGAACAACTGATAATCGTTGCATCCACTTATTTCTCCTAATAAATCAGCCAACTCATTTTGCAAAGGATTGAGGATAGAGTTAGAATAAAAAGCTATGCCATTGAGCTGTTCTGTAATTTTTGAGATATAATGCGGATGTGAATGGCCGATAGAAATGACGGCATGACCGCCATAGAAATCGAGATATTTGGTTCCTTTTTCATCCCAAACATAAGATCCAAGACCTTTTACCGGGCAAATATCATAGAGAGGGTAAACATCGAATAATTTCATATCAAAAAATTAAAAGATTTAAAAGGCGGTAGATTTAAGATTCAGGCCTTCATATTCAGGGTAGCCAAACATAAGATTCATATTTTGCACTGCCTGACCTGAGGCACCTTTGAGTAAATTATCAAGAACGGAGATAATATGAACACATTTACCTTGTTTTTTTACCTGTACCACACAATTATTGGTGTTAACGACCATTTTTAGGTGAGGATTAAGGTCCGTAACCTTTGTAAAGGAGTGATTTTTATAATAAGAAGAAAATAGATGATTCAAATCTGCTTGCGATACATCTGATTCGAAATAAATGGAGGCGAGTATACCTCTGGTAAAATCACCTCTTATAGGAATAAAATGCAGATCCTGATTAAAATCGGGTTGTAATTGTTTAAGGCTTCTTAAAATTTCTGGAATATGTTGATGATCGAAGGCCTTATACACCGAAATATTTGAAGAACGCCAACTAAAATGAGTGGTATCACTTAGCGCCTGACCGGCACCAGTAGAGCCAGTAATGGCGTGAATATGTATGGAATTATTCAGGAGATGATTTTCAGCAAAAGGCAGTAAAGCGAGTTGAATGGCCGAGGCAAAGCAACCGGGATTAGCGATTCTATCTGCCTTTTTAATAGGTTCATGATTCAGCTCTGGCAAACCGTAAATAAAAGACTCATCCAATCTGAAATCATTTCCTAAATCGATACATTTTACGCCATTGGGAATCACATTTTCCTGCATAAAAATGGACGATTTACCATGCCCCATACATAAGAAAATGACATCGGCCAATAGCGGAGGATTGGCCAAAAAGTATAGCTCTTTCAATTGAAAGAGATCATCATGTACTGCGGCGACCGATTTACCTGCCTGGGAATTACTTTGTGCAAAGGCAATGACCACTTTAGGATGAAAAGCGAGCAAACGCAACAACTCGCCACCAGTATAACCACCCGCACCAATAACACCAACGTTAATCATGGTTTAAGAAGGCTTTTGTTGTTTTGAGAGCACCTCGAAAAAAATTCTTGATTGATTACCTGCAATTTTGGTAAAGCCCTTTACATCTTCACCGGACCAACCTTTATTCATTTCGCCATAGTGTCCAAATTCAGGATTCATCAGATCAAAATCGGAATGAATACCTTCGAGCACGAAGCGATAAGGGTAAAGAGTAAGGGTTACGGTACCGGAAACATGCGACTGAGTATCTTCGAGGAAGTGTTCAATATTTCTCATAACGGGATCTAAAAACTGACCTTCATGCAGGAGCATACCATACCAATTTGCCAATTGTTCCTTCCAATATTGTTGCCATTTGGTGAGGGTATGTTTTTCCAGCAAGTGATGACTTTTCAAAATGATAAGCGGAGCGGCGGCTTCAAAGCCAACGCGACCTTTTATACCTATTATGGTATCACCGACGTGAATATCTCTTCCGATGGCAAAAGGTTCTGCTATGATTTGCAGTGAATGGATAGCTTCGAGGGGAGCGTCAAAAACCTTACCATCGACGCCAACCAATTCACCTTTAGCAAATTGCAAGGATACAGAAACAGGATTGGAAGCGGTTAACGGAGATGGATAAGCCTCCTCTGGTAATCCTTTATGGGAGGTTAGGGTTTCCACCCCACCGACACTGGTACCCCAGAGACCTTTATTAACGGAATATTTGGCTTTTTCCCAATTCCAATTAAAACCCCAGGCTATTAATTTATCTATTTCGGTTTGCCTTGCCAATTTCATATCTCTAATAGGAGTAATGATTTCAAGATCATGACCCAGAATTTGAAAAGCAATATCAAAGCGCACCTGATCATTTCCTGCTCCTGTTGAACCATGAGCGACCGCCTGAGCGTTTATTTCAGTAGCATATTTAGCTGTTTCGATGGCTTGAAACATTCTTTCAGCACTTACTGACAGCGGATAAGTATTATTTCTCAATACATTTCCATAAATGAGAAATCGAATACATTGAGTATAAAAATCCTGCTGAGCATCAACTATTTTAAATGAAGCTGCCCCCAACTGAAAAGCTCTTTCTTCTAAGCGCGCGACATCTTCGGGCGTAAATCCGCCAGTATTAACTGTAATGGCATGTACCTCACAATTATTTTCTCTTGTAAGCCATGGAATACAGAAAGAAGTATCCAAACCACCACTGTAGGCTAAAACGACCTTTTTTTTACTCATTTATTTTCGACGATTAGATGTGTTAAATTGAGCGTCATTTGCTCTTCTTCCACCTTTGAGGGTGCTAACATAGCGGTACACAAGCACATTCTCCTCTCATTTCTTTCCAGAATATCATAATTTGGACAACTTTTACAACCAGCCCAAAACGCATCATCCTGAGTAAGTTCGGAAAAAGTAACGGGTTTGTAGCCTAATTCCGTATTAATTTTCATTACAGCCAGGCTCGTAGTGATACCAAAGACTTTAGCTTCAGGATATTTATCTCTGGCAAGATTGAAAACTTTACGTTTGATTTCTCTGGCAAGTCCCGATTTACGATAATCCGGATGGACTACAAGGCCTGAATTAACGACATACCGATTATGGCTCCAAACCTCCACATAACAAAAACCTACCAGCACATCGCCATCGAAAGCAACCACTGCATTTCCCGCTTCCATTTTGGCGCGAATATACTCTGGTTTACGAGCTGCGATACCTGTTCCTCTTGCTTTTGCTGATTCCGCTATTAGGAGGCAAACATTTTCAGCATATTGCACATGTTCTGCCGACGACACTAAAACCTTTAAATCCATGTCAGGAGATTAAGTTTTAAAAAAAATAGTATTAATACCTTGGTTAGGGAATGGACAGAAATACACTGCCTGGGGTGGAAGTTAATATAATACGCCCTTAGGGGCGCGGCAATCTGCGGACGCGACATGTAAAAATAACCTGAACTTCCTTTATTTTTTTCATAATGGTTGCAAATATAATGAAGGCAAACGAAAAATTCAAGTATTAAGTTTCCATTAACAGAAATATAACTACCCCTCTGCGAAAATACCTTAATTTTCTCCCAACTTTTTCATTCTTATTCCATAAAAAACCAGGTATGCATAAGCGATGGCTGGAATAAGGAAAGAATACTTTACTCCAACACTGGGAATATCAGCAAATAAACCTTGTAATGGTGGAATAATGGCTCCCCCTGCAATCATCATTATCAAAACAGAAGAACCGACACTGGTATAAGCGCCTAATTTTTCAATAGCCAGTGTGAAAATATTTGACCACATGATGGAATTAAAGAGACCTATGCCTAAAATAGACCAAAGAGCTACTTGACCTTGTGTATTCATGGTTACGACCAATAGAATGATATTCATGAGAGCAAAGACAGAAAGTAATCGGGATGGAATGCCCTTTCCAAATTGAAAAGCAACAAAATTAAGCATCATGACGGCTAAAAAGCCAAAGGAAAGCATTGGGTCAGCCCCGTAAGAAGTGGATGCAATCCAGGAGACACCGAAGGCAATCAGTGGAAAAAGGATCATGAGGCCCAATTTATTTTTATCCCCTTGTTTAGATAGAGAAACAGCGCCCATAAATCGACCCACCATAGCACCGCCCCAGTAAAATGCGACATACGAACCAGCGGTTTTCATTTCTAAATTGAGTAAACTATCTTGCTTTAGGTATTCAACCATAAAACTTCCCACCGCTATTTCTGAACCAACATAGCAGAAAATAGCTATAGCTCCCAGGTACAATTGCGGGTATTGCCATATACTAAAATCCTTTTTATTGTCTGATTCCTCTACCTGAATGGAAGGTAAAGATAGCCTGCTAAAAATAAAGGCTATAATAAATAGAATGATTGACATGACAACGTAAGGCAAACGAACGGTGGACACATCTACTTTATCGGTATTTTGCAAAATCAGTAATGCTCCTAATAAAGGCGCTATAGTGTGTCCAAGGGAATTAAAACCTTGTGCTAAATTTAGACGGCTAGCCGCTGTATTTTCAGGTCCGAGTACGGCAACATAGGGATTAGCAGCCACTTGCAAAATAGTTATGCCACTTGCTAAGATGAATAATCCAAGTAAAAATACACTATATTCCTGAACGATTGAAGCAGGGTAAAAGGTAAGACAACCAAAACCCATTAAAGTTAATCCTAATACAATACCGCCCTTATACCCCATTTTTTTTATCAGATAACCCGCGGGAATACTCATTAAAAAATAGGCGCCAAAAAAGAAAAACTGAATAAGCTGAGCTTGCCAATGCTTTAAATCAAATACCGCTTTTAAATGGGGTACTAAAATATCATTTAAGGAAGTTAATAATCCCCAAAGAAAAAATAAAACAGTGAGTATGATAAATGAGAATTTGGCAGAAGAAGGCGTTGTTTGCATAGTAACGTTATTGAAAACTAAAAATGGTTTATTGAATGGGAAAGTAAGACATTTTATCGGAAAATAAATTAGAATGTAGAAGAAAAATATTTTTATCTCCGAAGATGGCATAAATCTGCCTACTTTTGGTCAATCAATTTTACCAAAAACAAAGAATGCCATGTATTATTTATTCAAATCATTACATATTGTCGGATTCGTTTCATGGTTTGCCGGTCTGTTTTATTTAGTTAGAATTTTTGTCTATCAGGTTGAATCCTGGAATAAACAGGAACCTGACAGAGGCATATTAAGCCATCAATTTGATCTGATGGCCCATAGAGTATATACAATTATTTGTAAGCCAGCCTTGTATATCACCTGGACTTTTGGTTTGGGAATGCTTTGGCTAAATGGTTTAGAATGGTTATCTGCCAACAGCTGGATGTTTATCAAGTTAATTTTTCTGGTTGGTCTTACGCTTTACCATTTTTGGTGTGGAGCTTTAATACCAAAACTGGAGAAACGCACCTTAGGCATCAGCTCCTTTCAATTTAGAATGTTGAATGAGGTTCCAACTATATTTTTGGTAGCTATTTCATTATTAGCTGTTTATAAAAACAGTCTTGATTTTTTGATGGCGTTGGGAGGTATAATCCTTTTTGGCATAACCCTATT
>CANMVX010000071.1 GCA_947501115.1 Haliscomenobacteraceae bacterium | reverse complement strand
CTGTCTCATTTTTTTGACATTTACCATTTTTTTATTCCATTCATCCATTGCCTAAGCAATATCCATTTAAATAATGTTCGAATAACAGGTTGAACCAAAAACCTTAACGGCATGCCCATCGGTATATGAACCCGGATAAAAAACGATTCTTGAGCTGAAGAAATCATCTCTTGAAAATTTATCTCCTTCTTTTATTTCCAGGAGCCATGAAGGAATAGGCTCCTGATTATTTTTTAAATATTCGTACATTGACATGTTGGTTGATTTTAATTATTGAATTGTGATGATTTAGGGAATGGGTGGAGGATTTTTTACCACCTCGAAACATTCATCAATAACTTTACCCTATTTTCTGCTAGTTATTATGCACTAATCGAGCAATGTTTTTACTAAACAATCTTTTAAATCGGTATAATACTGGATGTTAATTTTTGTAATCATTTCATCTGAAAGATCATTCAATTGCTTTCTGGCATTCAGGGGAATAAGCAAGGTGGTCGCTCCTTTTTCAACAGCAATCTCAGCAAGATTTACCGCATTGTAAACCATGTCTAACGAGCCACCCAGATTCAACTGACCAACAATAACTATTCCGCCTTTGGTATTTTTTTCAAGCATTGCAGTGCACATCCCCATAAGTACAGCCATACCCATGCCATTGCCACTTTTAGACGCATCAAAGGCTCTCAGCTGAATGGAAAATTCATTTGACCGAGCTTCTTTGTCCCCAACGAGTTCTTTATTTTTGCTATACAAATTTTGCTCCGCGTACCTGACGCTTTCCTGAAATTGTGGGGGTACCGGCTTATTCAAAATCTTGACCCCCGAGCCAGGGCTTTTGTTTATTTCAATTTTATATAAACCGGTTGTTTCCTCCAGACCACCCGCATTTAAGGCCCATATCTGCCCAGGAGGTAACGGATCATCGCTAATGGTATTTTCACTGTGAATTTCCGGCGTAGTTACAAATGTCTCTACCCCTTCTTCGCCAATTCGGTAGCTGAAATGAGTATTTCGAAATTCTGCTGAACCAATTCTCTTCTGTTGCTCTTTAACTCTCCTTCTGTATTCCAGTGAAATCTTTATTGCCCATTCCAACAGCTCATCTGAAATGGGCGCTTCCGGATTAGGTTGCATCAATTTCAAAAGACCATTTAAGGTTTTATTAACCGCTGTGGTATCTCTACCGCTTAATGCACCACCGTAGTCAATACGCGGCAAAACAGAAGAAATGCGACTGTTATCTCTTAGTCTTGTCCAACATTCGGCAAGGAAATCGCTAACCAATCCAAAGTGTAGGGTAAAATATGTTTTATTGAGTTTTGGAAAATCCCAGCCAGGAGCAAACGCATGGATACGATCCATGAAAGCCGTATCGTCCCTCATTTCTTTCGGCATGGGGCCAAACAAGTGACTAATGCGCTGCTGATGTTCTACATCAACATCGAAGTTTCCAACCATTACCACCCCACCATCGGCACGTATGGGTTCCTTTCCGCGGCTAAATTCTCCACTTTCCATGTAGCCCTTCATGATGTTTACGCCATCTTTCTGGTCAAAGGAAACACCCGAAACTTCATCAAAACAAACTACATCGTATTTGCAAACAAGCCCTCTTTCACCACTTCCCATGTTTACAAACATTTTGGCAACCGTAGCTTTACCCCCCGAAACCAGATGAGAATAAGGTGAAATTTGCTGATATAAATGCGATTTCCCTGTTCCTCTTGGCCCTAACTCTATCAGGTTATAATTGCGTTCTACAAAGGGAATCATTCTGACAAAAAGAACATTCTTAGCTTTTTCAGTTAAACTGGAGGGTTCCATTCCTACACTGCGAATGAGAAAATCTTTCCATTCCTCTGAGGTAAAATGCTCTCTTCCCTTGTACAGAATATCTAAAACATTCCTTTGTGATAATTGAATGGGTCTTATATTTCCCACGCCAAACGGGCGACCATTGCTTTCCTGGGCAATTGCTGCATCATATTCCAACGCTATCTCTGCATAGAAACCTCCCGTTAACATTCTATCATTGGCGTTTACAATTTCCGGAGAAATGCGCACCTTGTTTAATTGCAAACTTGGTAAAGTTGCCACATAACTGTCAGAACCAGTATCTAAACGCGCGGTGATAATATCAATGAGCTTAATGGAACCTTTTTCCCTGGCTTTCGATTTAAAATATTCTTCTTCACCGGGCCTTACGGTGCGGTCTTGCAATTGTCTTTTTACAATCTCCAAACCTTCCTGAATTTCTGCTTCGTTGGTCGTTGCACAATATCTTCCCAACAAAAATTCTATGACATACGTCGGCACAGGATAAGTTTTGCGGAATTGTTCCAGCAAATCTTTTCGCACAATAAAACCTTCGAAGGCTTTTGCCGCTAACAGATCTATTTTATCTAATTCCATAACCGTATATTTTTAAACACCGACGGTGGTTGGTTTTTTATCTAATATTATTTCATTTTCATTCAATAATACAATGGTGGCAGCCTGAAACTCGTGTTCATCGTCAACCGGCAAGCTGATAGTATTTCCTATTATTACTTTACCTTTTGTTAATACAATCGACGTTTTTGCATCATTATATTTGGTTCGAATATCCACCAAATAACCATCGGGCACATCACTGGTTAGAATGGTACATTTCAGCTTCACCCATTTTACCGCTTTTATTTCCGCTTCAATATTCAATACCTTCGGATTTTCAACAATAAGCGTGGGTACTAAACATTCATGAATGGATATGCCACCGTGAGCATATTCTTCATTTGCTTTGAAAAATGAAATACCGGGCGCGTAAGCAATGTATATGGACGGATTCCAACGCCACGGCAAATGCATTAAGTCGGTGGTTGCACTTTCTTTGATTAATGCACAACGGCCCCAACGAGTTTCAGTCAATCCTGCATTGAGTTGGGTTTTGGGTAAACCGCCAGGTAATAATAGCCAACCGTGATCGGTTACTATTTTAATGCGTTTAATTCCTTTTTCAAAGGCTACATCCAGGGCCTCTTGTACCTGGTCAAATAATTCTTCTATTCGTTTAACCATGTCGGCCTGCTCTTCGTGCCCCTTAGTGTCTATATCGCCTATTTCTTGCCAATATTTCCCTTCGCCTTGTATGTCGTTTGCATGGCTTACTACTTTAACATCGGCAGTATTTAAGGTTTCCCGAAATACGGGAGTGAGCAGATCTTTCCCGTTTTGTAATTGAGGGCGAAATTCTGTAAAGGTACTTTGCAGGGAAACTGCCGTTGCTATGGGCGACACACTGGGTTTTGACGTGGGTGTTAATGACGGAATGGCTGACCAACCGGCTTGCAATGACACTTTCATTTTGTATTTTGCCAATCGATTGAAAAACTCTTCTGCCAATTCATATCTAAATGCATCTACAAACAACACAAAGGATTCTGTTTCTGTAGCTGCCTTTTGCGAAGTAAAAATACTTGCATCCTGTTCCACTAATTTTTGAAATTTATGGGTGATGCTTTCTAACCAGGGGCGGTAGAACAAATGGATGATAGATTTTACAATGTTTTTGTCCTTCTCGGACTTCACAGCAGCTAATGATTTACGCATAAACTGGTCAACCAAAAATCCATTAGTTGTGTAGTAGTCTTTTAAGTCATCAATGGAAGCAGATGAAAATGCTTCACTGGCTTTTGCCGCCATGTGAACCAAATAATGCAAGGCGTCTGCCAGTGGCGATTTACCCAATTCAAACCATACCCAGTTTCTCCTTCCTTTGTGTTCTTTTTCCAAATCGTGCAAAGTGACCAATGCTTTTTCGGCATCTTGTTTTGCTGCTTTGGTCAATGCCTGGGCTAGGGCTCCTTCCCTCTGTTCGTTTACCTGTGGCCAGCTTTCATCGGGAAGGGCAAAAACGCCAATACCTAAATCGGCAGGTTTAGCCAAACGAAGTAAGTCTTCTATTTCAGGATATTTATGGGGTGCGGTAGCATATAACTGCCAAACGTATTTCCATGCATTTTTCTGCGAGCCCAGTTTCTCTGCAATGGCTTTTATGTTTTTATAATCTGGTTCAAACTCGTATTGCGATATACACAGATTCGTAAATACTTCCTGCTTTCCTGCAGCCATGGTATTCAGCAACACATCGCCTTTACACAGCCATTTCAGTATAGTGGGGATAATGTCCGGGAACAATTGATTATTCAAATAATCGGCATCAATAATGGTTTTATTGGCCAATATTTCCCCATCCTGAAAAATAGAAGGCAATGTTTTCTTTAAAGCCTCTTTGGTAGCCAGGTCTTTGGCAACTTTAATACCCAAGCCGTTCATGGGGTTTTCTACAAAAGCCAATATGCTCCATTCTCTGCCATTTTCCTGAGTGAACAAGGTTCCGGTATATTGGTATTCTAATAGCGGTTGAAAGTTGAACACCGCATTTTCAACATTCCTTAAATCGGATTTGGCCACCCCTGGCAAATAAATAATGGGAATAGTGTCTGCATCCCAGTCGGCTTCAGGCAATACTTTAGCCATCATACATTTTAACCAGATCGCGGGACCTTGTTTTTTGGCAGGATCATAACTGCCATAGATAAGCAGGTGCGGAATGCTTTCTTGCAACACCTCTATCACATCGATCCACTGGTTTTCAGGATCAGGCCAAAGGATAACCTCGGGCTTAACCATGACATTGCTATTATGGTTTTCTGCCTGTTTTAAAGCATGTACAACTTTATCGTAGATACTATTGCTCATTTATTTGCTCGTTCAAGAATTTTCTCTGTTAATAGTTTAAAATCAGCGTAAGCTCTTAATACAGCTTGATAGTGAGCACCTATTGCGCCATCAGCAGGTTTTAATAGAAAAATGGGCTTTCTTACTTCCATTGCCATAGGAATTAAACTATGATAATGCTTTAATAGCGCCAAACAGTTGAAGTCATTTTCGACTTTTATTTCTAAACCATTGATACCACCCAAAACAAATTCATTAAAAACTGAAGGAATTCGATTCGCCCATCTCAAATAGGATTGAACTGGCCTACTTTCCTTTATACCATGTTGCATTACCACATAGCCCAGTGGCAATATTTCTCCATTTGGTAGAGAAAGGTCAGATGCTCTATTTCGTGAAACTCTATCTTTCCATTCATCTTTCCATATATTCAGTCGCCTACCTAAATTTCTTAATCCTTGCATTGAGAATAAATCAGCCGCCATTGGAACGATAACATAATCAGCAGCAATCAAAGTAGCTCGATTTAATGCCCCAAAATTTGGACCTACATCGATTATACAATATTCGGCTTCAAAAAGTCTGGCTTCATTTTCAATTATTCTGGAAAATGAAGAAACAATTCGAAACGCAGCTTCATCTCCATCTACACATTTACTCCAATTAGCACTTAGTTTATCTTCAAAAAGTGATAAATCCAAATCACCTGCAAGCAGACCAATGTTACTTGATATGTTGTGGACTTTAACCCTTGCTATATCTCCTATACCTCTATCGAGGGGTTTTATACCAGAAATGAGGGTTTCCCTATCTACGTCTTGTCCATAAATACGTTCCATTTCTTCATCCGATAAAAACATAGAACTTAGATTGGCTTGTGGGTCAAGGTCAACTGCCAGGCATTTGTGGCCTAGCTCTGCCAGCATATAGGTAAAATGGTAAACTAAAGTAGTTTTACCAACTCCTCCCTTATTATTAAAGAATATGATTTTCTTCATACTATACCTTTTTAAAAATTTTAACTGAAAATGAAAAAGGCTGATCTTTAATAAATTCAGGTGCAGGGCTGCCATTTTTTGCTAAAGCAGCAACGGCGGCTTTTACTCCAACGTTAAATGCATTTACATAACCCAGATTTTTTACTGCTTCAGAAATAGCCGGATTTCTATAGTCATTTTCATTAGGAAAGTTTTCGGGTCTTGCCTTGCCATATAAACCTCCAGCATTTGATATTTCGATTCTATCAGAAAATTCATAAAATTTGATGGGTGCATTTGATTGGTAATCCTTATGAATTACGGCATTGAATAACAATTCCTTTACCGCCCGTAATGGATAACTTGAAACATACTCACTCCCAAGTTCAGGCAATACTACTTTCACAATGTTGGCTTTTATAAATTCTTCCATTTGCCCTAATTGGGTTGTTAAGTCACCTTCGAAGCGGTGTTCAAAATCAAAATCACTCGCCTCATCTTCTCCTTGGAAACGAACATACTGTAAACTTGCTCCGGGAATAAAGAACCTTGGATTTGTTCCAAACATTAGAATGCCTGAATATGTTGGACAATCTTCCTTCAAGTCATAAAACTTCAAAGAAGCCAATTGTACTTTGAGCTCCCTTCCATTTTCTGCCAAAGCAGCCGCATCAATTGCAGAAGGTAAATACCTCAATTTAAACAATTCGACGCTAATATCGTCCATCGAACTTCCCTTACACGGCAACACATCAAATGAACGGGCAAATGCAGTCCGTTTTTCTGTTAATATTCTCTCCTCTGCCTCATTTGCCGCTCCTTTTCTAATCCCTGCTCTTACACACAATTTACCCTTGAACCGAACTGGAGGTAAAAAATGAGGTTGAACTTCCACTACAGCAAGTTCACCGTCTGGATATTCAAATTTAGCTACAATCATGCCAGGAGGTGGAACGATTCTTCCATCAGTACGAAAATCAAGCAGAGTTTGTAAATTTTGCTCAGTAATGGTCATTCCAGCTTTTGAACCATCATCATGTACCCCCACAATAAGGTATCCGGGCTGATTATGATTTGCCAAGTCATTGGCAAATGCACAAATAGCTTCTCCAAATTTGTTTGGGTCATTCACTGAAATGGTTTTCTCTATTCTGTCTTGCTCCAATTGTGGAAGCAACTTTTCTAATTCTTCTTTAGTAATCATAATTTTAGCTTTTAATTTTTTCTCTCGCCTCCCTTTTTGCTTCCAGGCTCAGGTGTTTATCATTATCCCTGATTTCACCCCAATAACTTCCCGGAGGATTTTTTCCTCTATCCACACCCCATTTTACATTGAATTTGTTACGAAGCACGCCTGCCTCCACAAACGGACGAATATTTAATCGCACCCCATCATTCAAATCGGGTTCCCAGCCCATGGGTTGTTCGGCAAGGGATTTCCAACGAACAAAAATATCGTAGGGAGCTTCGCCATTCAGGATGGCTTCTAAGTTTTCTTTTAGCTTTTGAGCCGCACTAAGTAACCCTTCTGCACCACTTTCGCCAGCATTCCTTTTGGCTACGCATATACGTATCCAGTCATTGAGATAGGTATAGATGAGTTTGGAAAGATTGTCTTTGTCTAATTTGTGATAATTGACCAAAGCCGAAAAACCATCTTTGCGGCCATCCCAGATATGCCAGATGAAGGGTCGGTTTTGAAAAAGTTTACAGTGTTGGGAGAAAAATTCATTCCGTAAGTAGTCATCTAAGCTGCTGGAAGCAGCTTCTACTTTGCGTAAGAGCTGGGTAATGGTTTGGTTGTTCCATTCTCCGGCAAAAACCTGTTGCAGGTAATCTCTCAAACGTTCTGCACCGGCTTGTTCTGCATTTACCGAAGGAATACAGAAAATACCATCCTCATCGCTCAGATAATCAAATGCTTTTACGGCATCAATTAATTCCTTGGCTTCATCAGCCAGCGTATAGTAGATGCTGCTTCCAGCAGCATTATTTTTTATGTCGCCCGAATCTGTTGAATCTGTTTCCTTTTGAAAGCCGCTGGAAGCGGCTTCTACTTTAGCTGAAGTGTTGTTTACTTCCTCTGCAGGCCAACGATAGCCCAATACTCTGGCTAAAGCTACTTGTAATGGATTATCTGTTTTGATGGGATGACCATGAAACAACCATTGGGTTGGGTCATCGCTATATGGTTTGGGTAAGCCGTTGGGGTATTTTTCGTCAGCGACTTTTTGCCAGTGTTCTAAGTCAAATGGGACTTTTCCTAAGGTCGAATTTGTAACATTTAATTTCTGATCAATTTTCCTGACTTCAAAATTAAACTCAGGAGAAGAACAAAAACACCATATGGCGGGTAAATTATTTTCATCTTCCGGGCTAATAATCGCACAATTAGTATCAAATATTTTTCCTGTATAAATAGAAACTGGAAGTTTTCCAACCTGCCTAACTACAATACCTTTTTTACCCCAGGCCTCCTCTCCACGCACATACGCTTGACCATTTTCGATTGCTCTTCCTAAATCATTACCCCACCACAAAAGTAGATTTGAACCACCGTAGAATGTTGTATTCTGAATAGTAGATTGCCAAAAGAAAAATTTATCGCCATTTTTATTTAGTTCCCAGAAGTTTCTACCATAATGTTGCAAATCAGCTGGTGAAATGCCTTGTAAACTTTTTGCATATTTTGATAGTAATTTTGAAGTTTTATTTTGATTCTCAATAACAACCCTTGCATCCGGATTCCCCAACTGCTCCAATTGCTTCACCATTTTGAGTTCAGTACCTTTAAGTGCTTCATCTTTGGATGATGCATTGGGAGCATCACTGACATCGAGGCCAGTAAGAGAGGTTTGGAAAGTTGGTTTTGTATGTGATAGAGAGATGAGCATCACGTTAAAATCCCACATGGGTGTTTGGAAACTTTTTGCACCAAGGCGTGCAATAACACTCCATGTTTCGTTCTTCAAAAGTTTTTCTCTAAACTTTTTATAGGATGTTAAAAATAACCAGTTTTGAGGTATCACACTGCAGGAAATACCTCCTTTGGAATTTGCCTTCAGCATTTTTTCTAAAAAAACGGTAGCCAAATCACCTTTTGCTTCAGGATAATTTTTTTCACAATAATCAGACATCACCTTATCTTGTTTTCCACGAGATAAATATGGCACATTCGTAATCTGCAAAGTATATTTCTTACCCAAAAGTTGACCTGCTTTGGCAATACCCGCCGCCATGACCCCTCTTTCCAATTGTTCCGTATCCACTTCATTTTCCAATGCTCTTTTTAGTATCGGCTGCAATTCTTCAAAACTGGCAGTAAAGGCATCGGCTTTAATGGTGGTTGGGTCAAGTAAGCTACCCAATTCGGGGGCTAATTGAAAATGATCGTACAATACCCGCATACCATTTTCCATACGGGCTTTATCAACGGCTCTTTCAACATTACCAACCAACTTTACCCAATCTTCCACCTTGCCTTTGGGAGCAATGCCAGAGCAAGCCAGGTTCATTTCGGGTAGTTCTTTGTAATGTCCACAAAACTTCCAGGCGGTGAGTGCGAGATTAAAAGCGGCAATTTGGGTACAACGTGCGTCTAACTCCAGGCCGTGTAGGTTTTCGGTAATAACTTTATCGGTGGCTTCTTCTTTTGTTAGCCCCTCTTCATGCATCCTCAATGCAGCAAATACGGGAAACAATGATGCCACAAAATGCCCGGAGCCCATGCAAGGATCGAGGGCAGTTACTTCGGCGGTTTTGTCGGGCCACCCTTCGAACTTACCGAGAGTAGCTCCGCCTAAAGTAGCTCCGCCATCCTGGCGGAGACTATTATCATTAGCGTTATTTATTCGGCTGGAAGCCGAATCTACTTTAGAATCTACTTTCGAATTTAGGTTGTTATGGTTTTGTATATATTCTCTAAACTTATTTAAGGAAGCTTCATTTCTTACCAAATGATCAAATGATTCTTTTTGCCAAAAGGTTCCTTTTTCACCGATGGCTTTATTGATTTCATTGGCAGTAAAAGACTTCCACGAATGTAATATATCAGACAATTGGTGGTTGCCTTTTGGTTGAACTATTACATGCACATGATTTGCTGCAACCACAAACTCATCCAATACATACCTTTCTCCCTCAAAAAACTTCAGCGCCTTTTCTACAATATTTTTAATATTTTCATTTTTTAAATGGCAAGCTCCATATCCGGCATCAAGATATTCCTGCATTTTAACAGAAAAGCGTTTATAATATTCTTTTTGCCGCTCCTGAGAAAGAGGCTCGGGATTATTAGCTTTCCATACCTCCATTTCCTCCTGCCATTCTTTTAATTTTTCCTGTGGCATAGAATCACCTGTTCTGAAGGTAACAAAATACATTTTCCCTTCTTGTCGCCAATGAGGAAGATTACCAAAGAAGTGATCAACTTCTTCATATTTGTTAAAAAAAGTAGCTTCCTCTAAAATATCTCCGCTTAAAGTAACTCCGCCATCCTGGCGGAGAATATCATCATCTAAAATATCTCCGCCTAAAATATCTCCAAACGTAACTCCGCCGAGAGTAACTCCGCCTAAAGTAGCTCCGCCATCCTGGCGGAGACTATTATCATTATCATTTTCATTATCGTTATTTATTCGGCTGGAAGCCGAATCTACTTTCGAATCTACTTTCGAATCTACTTTTGGATTTACTTCCAGTAAACGGAGGTATTCAAATTTTACAGGTGGCTTTATACCTGGGTTTCGGCTTACCCTCCAGGCTCCCAGGGTGTTGTCTATGAGAAAATGAACCATGTAGGGTTCGGTAAATAACTGTGTTACGGCAGGGAGTTTTTCTCCATCTATTTTTTCGCCACTGGCATTGATGGCGGCTTTGGCATCGCTTTGCCAAAACTGGTACACCCAACCCAGTGCATCGTCGGCTATGAATATTTGGTTTTCTAAAGCATCAATAATGGTTTCCAGTTTAATGCGTTCCTCTGTGGCATACGCCACTTGCATTAAAGGATCGTTGGTTCTAAAAATAGCAGGCAGCATTTTACTTGCATAGTTAGCCGCTGCATCCCATTTGTCAACGAAGCCTTCTTCTGGTGCCAACTCTTCGCAATCTTCCATGGTTACCGCTACGCCATCGGTATGCATCAGTAATCCATTGGCTTCAAGGAACTTGGCAAATAACATTTTGTGCCACGTTTCATAAGCCAGTTCATAACCTAGATGGTCTATTTTTTGTGCACCATTGGCAGGTAAAGGATCACCCAACAAACGGGCTTTACTGCGCAGGTTATTTCGCAAGCCACGTTGCTCAGGGGTCATGTGGGCAAATGGCTCAGGATGATCTACAGCCATACTATGCAGGGCATTAAACGCCCCAAGCTCCGCCACTTTCCTTGCCTGCTTTACGGCTGCTTCCAGCGTGTTTCTTTGTTGGGGTGTGAGTACTGCCATTATTTTAATATAATTGAGCTTGATGCTGCCAATAAGGTTTCTAATTCAGTTTTCAGTTCTGCTACATAGCTATCTATCTCTGCCTGGCTACTGATGGTTTTACGGGGAAGGCTGTATGTCTTTGCCTGCGGTGCAGACAATAAAATAGCATCTTCCAAAGCCGATTGAAATTGACCAGGCAATGCAGCAATTTTGGTGTCCCAGGTATAAAGAGAGGCCTTCTGTAATTGAATGAGCAAGGCATGGGCGTCCAGTGATTTGATTTCTGGTTTTACCAACAACTGGTGCTTTACTAATATGCTGTGCTTTTGTTCGGGTGTGAGTTTTTTGAAATACTCATTCGCCTGCAAATCAGCCATGCGCAAATTATAAAGTGCTATGTATTGATCTTTGCGTTTGTTGAGGACAGCCAATAACTTATCGGTAATGGCAGTTAAAATAGGCTGAATCAAATCGGGTTCCTGAAGCAACAATCGGTTATCTTTAATGGCAGCGGTCTCCATTTTAAGTTGCTCCATTTCTGGTTCATCGGGTGCATGGTTATTTAAATCTACCAATAAGTTCCAAAGGGGTTCTCTTTTAAGTACCAATTTTGCCTTTGCACTCCAATCTGTAAACTTTGCTTGCAACCCATCTTTTTGTTGAAGTATGTCTAAAAGCCTCTCATTACCTTCCTTGTTTTCAATTTCCTTGATGAATTCTATAGGTATAGGTTCAGGTCGGGGGGAATCGCCACTTATCTGCGAAGCAAGCGTTTTTAGTTTATCGAGATATTCATTGGAGTATGGAAATATTTCATGGTTAGGAGGACAGGTGATATCGGCATCCTGAAATAATTTACGAATAGCAATTTTTTCAGAAGCCTTAATGATGTGAATCTCCTTTTTAAAGGTAGCCTGGTTAATACGGGCAACATTCAAGTTCGTTTCCGTTGTGGATATATGCTGCATATTTTTCAATACAACCAGCATGGCATCAATGGCATCCTGGCTCCAACCGTAAGGGTTTTTCATGAAATGATTGCGGATATCTCTGCCTGTTTTAGAGCTATTGCCCATAAACCGAAGAATTTCGGAAGCAACAGGATGTTTATCAACATCACCTGCGTAGTTGGTTGCATTTAACGCATCAGGATTCCCTGCCAAGGCTCTGGATAAAGCCTGACCCCAATTGGGTTGATCGGCTTTACTTTTGAATTCAGGAAATTGTCTGTCTGCAATACTGTTAAGCGCTTCCTGAATATTATCTTTAAAAGTACCGGATTGAACCTTATTGCCACCGGCAAGAAACACGATGGATTCGTCACAAATTCTTTCAATCAATTCTTGTATTGCCGTTTTCGCTTGCGATTGCCTGGTTTCCATGCTTTTCTTCGCTTGTTCACCTTCCGGTGTAGAAGGTAAGCCCATGGCATTGATAGCTAAACCGGCAGCTAAGAATTTAATAATCTCCGTTCTAATTTCAGGATCTCTGAATTTTTTAACAAAGGAATAAGCTAAAGGAGCATTGTTACCAGCGGCTCGAATTTCATTTTCTACGCTGGTCACATTTTCAAACCAACCATCCCGAATCCATACATTCAATTTATGCTCAGTGTTAGGCATCGCGTCTTTGTCCCACAATTCAAAATCACGGACTATTTTTGAGGTACCTTGGGTGACACTAATACCTCGGGTCTTTTCTTTAAAATGAGCCACCATTTTTTCTCTTCGCAGCGATTGTATCTGGTCATCACCGGAATTATTGAGTTTGATGTATTGCTTAGTAAATTCCTGTTCCCACTCTGCTCCGATTTTAGTTTGCAGTTTATATTCATCATTAATTGGCATGAGAACCTTTTCATCTACCAATTTTTTAATCAGCCCTTTTACTTTGGTGCGGAATGCATCTGAGTTTACATTCAGATTATCAATTAAAACATCAGCAATGGTATTGTCATTGGACTTAATACCAGTATCAGAAATATTGGAAGTAATTTGATCTAAAAGAAAAACAGCACTTAATATTCTGCCTTCAATTTCCTCATCCCCACCTTTTGCCTTTTTGCCCTGAATTAGATTACTGGTATCATTTAACAATAAGCCAGCCTGAATAAGGTCTGCACGGGTTTGTGTAAAAATAAAAGCGGCAGGAACAATGGAACCCACTTCTTTTTCAGCGATGGTTTTTAAGCTATCATCAATTAAACGCAATTGATTTCGTAATTGACCTGATGTGCCAGCCACATCCACCACTTGTAAAACCTTGTACCAGAATTTTCTTGTGGAGGGTAATAAAGGATAATCTGCTACCAACGTATTTTTATCTTCTGTGAGATAACCAAAAACGGTGCCTTCCAGGTTACGAGAAATTTCACCCGACGATGCTTCCAGTTTTGTATTCAATGGAGCAATGGAAGTAGCCTTCTTATCTAAAATTGTTTTGCGAATAACCGTTTGAATATCAGTATTGGTTAACTGAATAGGCACCCTGAAACGTGCCATTAGTTTTTGAAGAATAGGCGTATCAGAAAGAGCATTCTGCCCTGTGCCAATCAAAAAAAACTTCCCATCAAAACGTGAACTAAGATCCTCGGCTAATAATTGAACATCAAAAGCAAGATTTGCATCTGTTCCAATAAATTGTTGTACCTCATCTAAAATAATGATGGTACAAGGAATCTTATCGCCATAGAAAAGTGGCAGTATTTCCTCTCTGATAGTTTTCACAAAATCTTCTCGACCAATGGTTTCTACTCTTGCAAACTGTGATCTGAAAAGTTCCAATAATTTTGCTTCACTATCAGCCATTTCCGGCTTCATTTCCAACACTGCTTTTGCTAATGAAGTAGAAACAAATATTCTCTCAATTTCTGTCTTTAAATTTCTACCACCTGCTTCCAAAATGGCTAAAACACCATCGTAAATATTTTCCTGCTTTAGCCAATGCACAAATTTGAAATGATGGTATTGTTGCGGCAGACCTAAGGAACTCAGGAAGATTTGTAAAAAGGAATAGCGAATATCTTTTGAAGGGAAATCTCGCAGCGTACCTGCAATGGACAACTTACCCTGTATTTTCTGTTTGCGATCTATTTCAACGAAAAGATCTTGAACGTCTTGTGGTAATGGCTTTAAATTACGGGCTGTTTTACCATTTGAAAATTCAAAATCATTCCAAAGGTAACTGGCCATTTTCACCAGGTGCGATTTACCACTGCCATAAAAACCACTTACCCAAAAGGCGGGTAAATCCGTTTTTCCTTCCTGCAAATAGGTAAGATAGGTGTCGAGCATTTTTCTCAGTCCTTCCTGGTACTCGCCTTCGCATACAAATGTTTTTAATTCATATTCTACAATAGAGAGATCTTCATTTTCATTTAACGATCTAATTTTAGCAACACCTTCATTTTTTAGATTTACCTGTTCAGGATTAAGTGTAAATAATTCTTTATTTTTCATTGTCTTACATTTATTATGTTATTGGTCTTGCTAAATAGTCCCATCCATCTCTGGCATCGAGCAAGCGATAATGGTTATGTTCAAATTCACCTGGGAAAAAGATGAGCAAACGACCTTTAAAATCCTTGTCGCAACTTTTTAAAACCTCTGATAAGCGGGCAAAACCGAAAAGAGCTGACACATCTTTCAGAGCAACCAGAGTATTCTCATCCTGCTCCATTTTCTTTAGTTCATTTTTCAGGAACTGAATAGCGAAGGGGATAAACTCAGCTTCCAGCTGGTCAACGATATATTCGGGGTTACTGAAATAATCTTCCTTGTATTCATGATTTGCCATCCACAGAGGAAAGCATTGTTTTAGAGAAATAGCCTCCCATTTTTTTCCAGCTTTAATGGCAGCGGTTTCAAAATCTCCTAATCGCAAATCGACTTTACGTTGTTCCGCCGGGTCATATACCAAAAACCAAATTCTTTCCTGACCTGACAAGGCAGAAGACCAGGGTTCTTTCACGACCTTTTCATAAGCCTCCACTAAAAGATCAATTCGAGTTGCCATGAATACCCATTTTGATTAAGAGATTTGTAAAATTGATTGCCGTCACACTACCG
>CANMVX010000070.1 GCA_947501115.1 Haliscomenobacteraceae bacterium | reverse complement strand
TTTTTTTAACAGCGATAAATCAAAACACCATTATTATTTTACCTGGTGGGAGCAGGATATGGATAGTTCTCAACCGGATGTGGACAAATTACTCATCGGTTCTGAAAATACCGCCGTTTCAGGATTTTATCAACTTAGGAAATCAAAACAGCTATTTGAAATAGAAATTAATTGTCAATGGAACAGACCAGATAGTGGATTAGTGGATGTTGTTCACAACAAATGGTGGTTTCCATTTATTGAAAATGCGACATTTGAAAGTCCACAAGGTGTATTTTCCTTTAAGGAATGGAAAGATTTTTCTGGATCAAGTTTAATTATCCATGCCTCCTGGGGCTCCTTCGAAATTAAAAGTTCCCATCCTTTTTCACTGGTAAAACAGGTCGAAATACCTGTGCCGGCAGATCAGTTTTCGAGAAGAGACCAATATTTATTATTAGAAGAAAGGAATATTCCCATTTTACCCGGAGGTTCCATAAAAAGATTTTTTTCGATAAGGGAATTAAAAGCAAATGCGGTTATTTCGAATAACAGTACTATGTCAAGTTCATTTATCGAACCCGTTAAGTATGCCTGGCAAGCTCCTTTTCAAGAATTTCCCGAGGTATTGCCGAAGCCTAAGGAGCTTGTTTTTCACAAGGGATTTTATGTATTTCCTGAATTAGAAAATACAGTGTTGAACGAAACCCAAAAGGAATTCCTGAAAATCATTTCTTCCAAATGGCAATGGAACAAGAAGTATGCACCACAGATCAATACACGTAAAATTCCTTTAGGGCATGAGGAGGCTTATAAGATTCGAGTGGAAAATGGAGGCATTTTTATTGATTATGAGACTGAAAAGGGGCTTCAGCACGCATTATACACCTTACAACAGCTAACGGTAGCCCAAAACAATAAATTACAGATTCCGCTTCTTTCGTTGTCCGATCAGCCATTAACCGATTGGCGAGGTATACATTTGTTTACCGGACCTACTTCCCGGAATTTTCACAAACAACAATTTGAAAAAATATTATTGCCCCTAAAAGTGAATAAAGTGGTGGTTCAATGTGAGCAGGCCGAGTGGAAAAGTTTTCCAAATATTCATAATCCCATTTCTATTTCATTGAATGATTTAAAGGCGTCCTTTGATTTTTTTAATAAAAACAGAGTAGAGCCCATACCCCTTATTCAGAGTCTGGGGCACATGGAATGGTTCTTTAAATCTAAAGAAAACCGATTCATGGCAGTTAATCCTGCATATCCTTACACGCTTAATCCAACCTTAGAAAGTTCAAAACTGGCTATTCTGAATATTTGGGATGAAGCCATTTCTCTACTGAAACCTAAAACAATACATGTTGGATTTGATGAAATTGGTATGATTGGCTTTAATGAACCCCGGGAAAAAGAAATAGATTATTGGAATATTCAAATGGGGCTTTTGGATAGTTTGACCAAAGCCAGAAAACTCAACCTTATGATTTGGGGCGATATGGGTTTGGCTCCATCCGAAGGTCCCGATGCTTGTAACGGTATCACCTCTGAACGAGCCATAAAAATTCGGTCTTCCATTCCAAAAGGTACCTGGGTGGCAGATTGGCATTATCTGAACAACGCAGATCCATCGGTTTATTTGCCTAATCTGAAGATTTGGAAAGAAAATGGAAATATCCCATTGGCAAGTACCTGGTTTTATTCCCATAACATCAAAGGTTTTGTATCTGCAGCACAAAAAGTGGGAGCTGGTGTGCTACAAACTACCTGGGCCGATTTTGAAAGCAGTGAATACAATATGCTGCAAAATATGGAACAATTTGGTGCCTACATTCTCGCACTCGATTACGCCTGGAGTGGTCGGAATGAATTGCCGGAAAAATTGCCATATCATCCTATTGAAAAGTGGGGGCAGCTTTATTATAATGGGCCATTACCCATTCATTCAATGGCAGGTTTGGATATCTTAAATGATAAGAAGGGAACCTTAATCCAAAATTTCCGTTGGGAAAACAAAAAAACTATATCTGTAAGCGGCTTTTCTTTAGCTATTAAAACAGATAGAATTCTCCCCGAAGGAACGCCCGTTATCAAAATTTCTTACATGGATGAGGGTGCTGAAAAAAGTATTTTATTGCGATATGGGGTAGAAATAAGAGGAGAGCAGGATGAAAGGCCTATATTCGACCATATTCCGGGGAAGGGAAAAAATACATGGCACCATTTCTTGACTGAATCCATTTCCTTAAATCAATTAACCATTGAAAGTATTCACCCACTTGTTCTTTTTAAAATGAATCAATTTCATTTTCTGGAATAACTAAACTATATACATCATGAAATTTTACCTTAACATTTTTATCTGTTTACTCCTTTCCAGCTATCTATACAGTCAGGATTCACTTGGTGTGCTTGCCCCTGACAGACCTGGTTTTGGTGATGCCGTTTTTATAACGCCCAAAAAGTATCTAATGATAGAAACCGGATTTTGGACCGAAAATCAAAAAGAAGTTGGTTCCGTTATTCAAAATACCAGGGGAATTGGGCTCAATTCCACTTTGCTCCGATATGGGGTTTCAAAAAAAATGGAACTCAGATTTGATTATTCGCTTTGGCAGGAAAAATTAAACAATGAAGCGTTTACCACTGGTTTCCAACCTGCCAGAGTAGGGGTTAAACTTGCTTTACTGGAAAATAAGGGAGCTATACCTGCCGTAACATTTATCGGAATGACGGGATTTCCTTTTTCTACCTCAAAGGTATTTAGGACAAGTGCTGTAAATCCAAGCACGGAATTGTCCTTTGCCAATCCATTAACCGATTGGCTAACGCTTTGTTATAATCTGGGAGCTGCATGGGATGGTGAAAATAAAAATCCTGCTTATTATTATGCCCTTTCACTGGAAATGTCTCTTTCTGATAAATTGGGTTGTTATATTCAGGGACATGGAGATTCCCAAAAGATGGATTTACCCGGGGATTCAAATCAGTTGAACCAATCTTTTGTTGAAGGTGGTATCGTTTATTACCCAAAAAATAATATCCAATTAGATATTTCATCAGGAATAAGTTTAGGAACTGAAAATACCTACTCGTTTTTGACCCTTGGATTCTGTCTAAGATTACCAAATTAAAGGTATATTTGTTAAACTAATTTATAACCCTTAATTTCTACTTAAATGAAACTTAAATATTTCTTTTTGAGTTGTTTCGCCCTCGTTTTTTATAACGCTTGCAAACAATATGATGCTGCTTTTTTGCCTGAAACAACCCCTGCCAATAATCCCGAAATTACGGTAACAACCGTCGTTACAGGTAATGATGTTATCTGGGGAATGGAACTATTACCCAATGGTGATTTGATTTACGGAGAAAAAAAGGGAAAAATTTACATTAAAAGAGGTGAACAGACCATTCCCCTTGAAGGATTTCCTACCGTAAAATCAGGGGGGCAAGGTGGCTTCATGGATTTAAAGGCGCACCCGAATTATGTGAAAAATGGCTGGATTTATGCTACGTTCACTTCCGCTGTCGCTGAAAAAGATTCAGAGGTGAAACTGGTTCGATTCAAAGTTAAAAATGATAAAATTCAGAACGTAGAGAATATTTTCGCTACCGGTGGAGGTAATACTTTTAATAATCACTACGGTAGCCGAATTGCCTTCGATAAAAATAATTATTTGTTCGTAAGTATCGGCGAAGGGGGCGGTTCTAGTTTAGGTGGTCCAAATTCTACCAATAAAAATGCCCAGGATACCAAGTTAAATTGGGGAAAAATTCATAGAATGAAAGATAATGGTGACGTACCTTCAGACAATCCTGTGCTTCCAGGAAATTCTAAGCCTACTACTATTTTTTCTTATGGACACAGGAATCCTCAGGGTTTAACTTTGAATCCTCAAACAGGTGATATCTGGGAGACTGAACATGGTCCAAAAGGGGGCGATGAGATTAATATCATCTCTAAAGGGGAAAATTATGGTTGGCCAACCTATTCTATTGGCATTAATTATAATGGAACCACCGTTTCAAATGATCATAAGGCAGAAGGAATTAAAGAACCTATTTTTACCTGGACTCCTTCTATAGGTGTGTGCGGTATCACTTTTATCAATTCCGAAAATTTCAAATCGTGGAATGGTAATTTTTTGGCCACAGGTCTTGCTGGTCAGAAATTATATCGCTTCGTTATAAAAGACAATAAAATAGCTGAAGAAAACATTTGGATGGAAAAGATGGGGCGCTTTAGAAATGTTATTCAAGGTTCTGATGGCGCTATTTATATTTCATTAGAAGGCCCGGGAAGAATTTTAAAGGTTACCGCTAAATAATCATTGGGGTAAAATATTTAGTTAAAAAGGGCTGTCTAAAAATGACAGCCCTTTTTTCGTTATATGGTGGTAAATGGAACTGAAAAGCTAAGATTTTCCCATTTGAAAACAAGTTCTCCTTCTTTTTTGGAAGTTTCTTTCAATTCAAAGGTTAATCTCTGTGTCATTTCTGTTTGTATTGGCTTGATGTCAAGTCGGAAAACGTCGTCTTTTTGGTCGTAATCGTCTGATAAATGTTGCTCATGATTCGTATTGAGTATGAAAGTCCATTTTTCTTTCCCCGGAATGGTAAATAAACCATAAATGCCTGCCTTTATGACCTGACCATTGATTTTTATATCACTACTTATTTCAAATTTATTGGCACTGTGGGCACCAGTAACCCAAACCTGATCAAAAGGGACCAATCCACCCCATATAACTCTTCCTCTTACGCCTGGTGCATAGTAGTTTAATGTCAATTGGGTCTTTCCTACTTTTAAAGAGGTTACCCGGGGAGTACTTGCTTTTTTTAGATCCTCTTTAATCAGCCCGGAATTTATACTGTCGGCGTAGGTAAGTTTGACGTTTTTTGAGGATGTCTGACCATAAGCCAAAACTTGCATAAAACAAGATAGGGATAGGGCAAAAATTAGTTTTTTCATTAATATTATTTTTTGAAGTTGAAAAAGGTGTACTCAAAATTAAGATAAATACCGTTAGGTGCTGATCTTAACATGTTATTAAACAAAGATTTCCGATAGGCTAGATCAATGCGGCTTTGACTGTTAACAATAAATTGAATGGCCGCCGTTCCGTCAATAAAGGTTTTACGGTTATCACTCAAGGTTTGACCCAAAAACTCAAACATAAGATTGATATTGGTCTGTTTGTAACTTTTGTACGTTTTTGGATACATCAATCGCCCCCAGGATAACGAATAATTGATAGCGGTGTTATCCTGCGTTTCAGGGAAAACATAATCTGGATCGTTATTCGTTGCCTTCTCTAAACTGATGGAACTGCTAATGGCCGTTTTATGGACAAGCTTTGTGGCAATTAATCCGAGTTCAGCACCACTGTTATGCCCCATCGTTTCGATTTGTTCCTGGTGAATGTCTGCCCTGTTTTTACTCACCCGTCCGTATGCCGCCAATCTGAAATGACTGTGTATGTCATCAGAGGAGAAAAAGCGGTATTTTAAAAATAAACTTCCTCCTTCTAAATATAACCTGTTGTTTCGGTTACTTAAAAAACTGGCCCCTCTGACCATGAGGTTTTTATTGATTCCATACGAAACCTCTGGCATTAAATGATAATTGTAGCCGTCTTCTAAAAGTTCTTTAAAAAGGGATTGGGATAATCGAATATTGCTTGATCCTGCAGGCATATTGCTTGCAGGATCAGTTACAACGAACAATTCTTGTGCCCCTAAAAAAGAAATGATATAAAGAAGACCTACGCTCAATAGGTACTTCTTCATTTGTTTTCTATTTTATAATGAAAAACATCAGGCTTTTTTTGTGCATAAGTTCCAACAGAAGCGAACGTTTTTAAGTACTTCTTATGTTCCTTTTGCGTTACGTAGCCTTCATCGAAAATTTTGATAGAGATTTCTTCCTCATTTATGGGAGAACTCTTGCCTAATGGTATAAATTGATTGGCGTTCCCTGAAATAACCGAACCAGGCACGGTTACAATCAATGATCCGATAAAAAAGCCAGCTTTTTCTATGTTTTCCTTAAATAAATTGGGCGCATATTTATTGTCAGGGTTAAGAAAAACGGTAAAGGTGTTGGTATTTAAATCGGTAAGGACGCTATCTACACCAACGATGGTATTCAGCTGTTTATAAATCGCATTGGAACACATGGAGCAAGTCAATCCTGTGGCTATGATTTCTGCCTTTTTCACCTGGGCAAATGTTGCGTTAGCTGTTAATATGCAACAGGCTAAGGTTATAAAAAATATATTTTTCATTGGTTAAATACAAGTTGTTCCTTAATTGTCAAATAATTAAGGGAGATTAAAATAAATGTTGAATAAAAAAATTAGATGCTAAGATATCTTTGGTGGCAACCAAATATCGGGATGGTTAGTATTAAAATAGCCGTTTAAATAATAGAACCTGGCTTTATTAACTATATCTGAATAAGTGTAAATCGGATTATTTACTCTTGGGGGAATGGTTTTTTGTATATCTGTAATAGGACAATGACACAGTGGATCACCGCATTTACCCCCACATCCATTGTCTTCGCAGTCCTTTTTTTGATTTTCAATACAACACGGAGCAAGGTCATCTTCCATTTTGTTTTCTCTCATTTTGCAGCACATCATCTCCCGCTCCACAGGCATACCTGGGAGAAATTGGTTGAAAAGGCTTATTAAAATGATAAAAAACATATTTTTCAAAGCTTAATCCACAAATTTAAATGAAATTTAACTAAGTAGTTGAAAAAAATCCAAAGATCTACCACAACTTTACCCACAAACAATCTTACTGTTACCTCCCAAGGTAGGAATAACCTTTATTTGGGTGGTAATCCTATCCTTCAATTCAGAAACATGGCTGATAATACCAATGCTTCGTCCTCGTTTGTATTGAATTTCCTCTAACATGGAGATGGCACTTTCGAGGGTGGCAGGGTCTAAACTTCCAAAGCCTTCATCGATAAATAAATTACCCAATTCAGCCTTTCCCGATGCCAGATCACTCAATCCAAGAGCCATAGAAAGAGATACCAAAAAGGATTCGCCTCCTGATAGGGTGCTTTTGGCAGCCCGTCGGTTATTTCCCATGTATTGGTCTATCACATATAGATGGTTCATGTCTTCCCCATCCTGATGCATATCCAATAAATAACGCGCATTAATTAAAGCAAGATTGCTATTTGTCGCCTGTAATAATCTCTTCAAAGTCAATTCCTGGGCATATTCATTAAATCTTTTACCCTGTGCATCGCCAATCATATTGTTCAATAACTCAAAAGGTTTGATTTCCTTTTTCTTTTCTTCAAGGGCAATCAGCTCCTTTTTATACTTATTTCGAGCTTGTTGGTCTGTCTCAATAATCTGTCCAATGCTGCCCTTTTTTGAGTGATGTCCTGAAATGGTATCTTCTACTATTTTCAAATCTTCAATGATTTGATCCAGGTGTATCTCTGTTTGATCCTGTTGTCTCAAGATTTGCAGCTCTTTCTCGAAATTTGTTTTATTTGTATCCAGCGAAGTTTTCCGCTGGGATAATTCATCTTTTTTATGTCGAAGCCTGATTCTCTCATCAGACGAAAGATTGATACTTTCCAGCGCTTCAGGAGATAAAAATCCAGCGTCTCTAAGGTTTTGCAGAAAAAGGTCCTTCTGATTTGAAAATTCCGTCCTGAGGGCCGCTGCCTCTTTCTGATTTTCAACTATTTGGTCGGTCAGAAAGGTTGAATCGGAAAGTAACTGCTGCATTTTTAGCGTTTCCTCCCGAGATGTAGTAAAGGGTTCTTCAATATTAGGAAGTTCGTTTAAGGCTTGAGAAGCGGCCTGAAAAGAAACATTGGCGTCGGTAACCACACTTATTCTGACGTCTAGTTCCTTTTTTTCCTTCTCAGCACTAAGAATGGCAGTTTCAAGTAACTTACTTTGGACGTCCAGCTCCTTTTCCAATGGTCGGTATTCGTCCTCCAGGTTCTTATATTCCTCTTGTTTTTTCGACAGATCTTGTAGGAAAGGTTTTATATCATTAAAATCGGAAATATTTAAATTTTCACTGAAATAGGCAAGTATCTCCGCTTTTTTAGCATCAAGGTCATCAAATCGATTCAATTTATTCTTTTCACCTTGCCATTTGAGCTGGAGATCATCCAGTTTGTTTAATTCTGTTTTTAAGCCTTGTAACTGACTTTTCCTTGTGACAGTATCGTTGAGGGTCTGCTGTAAATTTTCGTGTGTTTGAGAAGGAGATTCAGTATGGACTAAAAATTTTGCCGTTACAGGCTCATGGCTTAAAACATGGATTTTTTGTTCAATATCCAGTATTCTAGTCTCATTTCCTTCTTTTTTGGCTATTAGAGCCGTTATTTTTCTACCTGTTTCCTCTTTTTTATCACCCGATATTTTAAGAGAAGATTGATGCCATTCCCGTTTGGAAGCCATAACGTGATCGGATATGCTTGTATGGCCCGGATGATGAACAGAGCCGCATAAAGGACACGGTTCACCATCTATCAGATGTACTCTTAGGACAGCCAGGTCCTTTTCTTTTGCGGCCAAGGCCAGTATTTTTTCGATTTCAGCCAGGGCATCCGTATGTTGTTGTATTTCCTCTTCCACCAACTTACGTTGATTAATTAAGGGTGGTAAGGATGCGTCAATGTTTATATTTTCCTGAAGTAAAAGGTTTGATTCTTTTTCAAAAGAAATGATATTTTCCAACTGAAGCAGTACTTGTCGTAGTTGACTTTCCAGGTCATGCACTTCATCGTAATCTTTTTCAATTACCTTTCGCTCACCCAATTTTCGTATCGCTTCTAATTGAAAAAACAGGTTTCTTTCTTCTTTTTCAATGATATTTCTGGCATCTTCTAACTTAATATGAAGATCAATACCTAACTGTTGAAAAATGGAATTTCTATAGTTGACTAAAGATTGGAAAGTTTGTTGTCCGACAACTAACTTTTCAAATAAGGGGATATTCTCCTTAAAAGCCTCCATTTTTGCTCCAATCTCCTCTTTTTTTTCTCCTATTTGAAGAATTAAGGCTGATTTGTCCGTCTTTATCTTTTCTGCATCCAGATAATTTTTATCTGCTTTTTCTTTTTCGTTAAGGGCTGTTTGATAAGCAGTATTCTTTTGGGCCTTATGATCAATGGCTGCTTGCATGGCTTCCAGTTTTTGTGAAAGCTGCTCGATGAAATTATCTTTCGTCAGAGGAACACTTAACAGGTCAGACCAATAGGTTAATTTATCATGAATCTCTTTTCCTTTACTATCCAGGGAAATCTTATTTTCATTGATTTTATTATCCAATGAATGAATAGCATCTTCTTTCTGCTTTAGAGCTTCCCGGTCATTTAAAAGAGGATGGAAACTATCATATCGTTCCAGCCGCTCCCTATTGGGTTGGAAAATCGTATTTTCCTGTTCCCACTGCATCAGGTCAGTCTTTACATTCTCCAGTAAGGAGTATTTTGTTGCTATTTGTTCTTTAATTAATTTTAAGGCTATTTTTTTATTTTTTTCCTCATTAAAATGGTTCAATTCGGTTTCGAAAGTATTCAATTGATCTTTCAACTCACTTAACTCAGCATCGGAAAGCAGTTGGATATTTTTCAGCCCTTTTTCATCCTCTTCCATTTTAATTTTCAAGGCACTATATTTTTCATATACCTTTTTACCCACTTTTCTATAGACATCATCTCCCGTTATTTTCTCCATTAAGGTATATCTTTCCTCTTTATTTGCATTTAGTAAGGCAGAAAATTGACCTTGAGCCAGCAGTACACTTCGGGTAAACTGCACAAAATCGAGAGAAGTAATTTGCGTGTTTCTGGCAGGTACTTTGGTATTGGTCTCTAAAAGAACCCATTCATTTTTGTCTTTGTCAAACGTCGATAATTCTTGTTTTCTTTCATTCAGATTATTATTCCTGTTATAGGCGATAGACCATTGGCTTTTATACAAATCCTTGCCCTGGGTATATTCGACACTTACCAAAGCCTCGGTAGCTCCTTTGCTGATTAATGCCCCTGATTTTAAAAGTAAACCACTGGTAATACTTTGATCCAGGCGGGGCGATGCATTATAAAGTGCAAGGCAAATAGCATCCAGAATAGTACTTTTACCTGAACCGGTAGGCCCTGTTATGGCAAATAAAGTGCTGTTAGCCAAAGGTTGTTTATTAAAATCTATAGGATGATCGCCTGCCAGTGAATTCAGGTTTCGGATGAATATTTTTTGGATTTTCATAAGGTTAATTTTCAGTTTGTACTTCTTCCATGATTAAATTAAAGATCGTCAGGCAGGCTTCCTTATCTTCTGTTATTAGGGTGTTTGATTGTAAAATATTTTGGAAAACCTCGGCAGGTTTTATATCGGCTAAGGTTAAAACATCAGTTAAACTGGAAAGGGAAGCCAGGCTATTCTTGAAGGCATATCGGTAATTTGCAATACGTAAATCCTCTTTTTTCTCCATCGCTATCTGGTCTATAAACGCAGATATGTCTCTTCCAATAGCTGGATTATAATCTTCTTCAAGAATGACAATATCTATTAACAGGGGTAACAATTTATCATTCGTCAGATGGTTGATTTCATTTTTGACCGATAAATAATTTCCTTCGACCCTTTTAAGTTCGCGGAAAACAGGAATTTTAATGGATTCACTTTTTATATCTTTTCCATCAATGGTAAGTAAGCGAACGATTTTTTGTTGTTTCCTTTCAGAAAAACTGAGGGCTATGGGTGAGCCACTGTACCAGATATGGTTCGATCCCTGTACATTTTGGGGTAGATGGATATGACCCAGGGCTACGTAGGCAAAATATTCTATGGGAAAACACTGGGCATCAACACTACCCAGATTACCTACCTGTATCTGGCGCTCTGAATCTGAAACGGAGACACCACTGGCAAATAAATGGCCCATGGCAATGACGGGAATCCCTTTTTCATGATATTCTTTTGATGCTTCGGTTACTTGTTGATAGTAAGCTTTTATGCCATTTCTAACTGCTTGTTCTACCGATTCAGAAGTTGCATCTAAGCCTGGTGTTCGAATATCCTGGTCCTTTAAAAAAGGAATAGCGGCAACAACTACCGTCGGCTCGTTTTCATCATTAATTGAAATAGGTATAAGGAGATTTTCTGTTTCAGTCGGCGCATGGCCAACTACGTGAATGTTTAGATATTGTAAAATTTCCTTTGGCGCTTCAAGCATTGCGGCAGAATCATGATTACCTGCTGTAATGATTATCTTCTTTATTCCTAAGGGAATAAGTTGAGCCAAAAATTGATAATATTGTTGTCGGGCGTAAGTGGGAGGGTTAGCCTTGTCAAAAATATCGCCTGCAATGAGAAGGGCGTCCGGTTTATGTTCAGGAATGCAAGTGTTGAGTAGCCAGGAAATAAATAATCGATGATCTTCTTCTAAGGATTCGTTATATAGATTTATTCCTAAATGCCAGTCGGCGGTATGTAATATTTTCATTTTTAAGCTAAATTAAACAAAAAAACCACCGGAACTTTTATTTCCGATGGTTTTTTCAAAACGTAGTTTAAAAACTATTTATTTTGGCAATACAACAGAGTCAATCACGTGAATAACGCCATTGTCAGCTTTCAAGTCTGTAACTAAAACAGTAGCTACACCACCATTTTCGTCTGTAAGAATCACTTTACCGTCCTTTAGGCTAACTGTTAATTTTCCACCGCTTACAGTAGTTACTACTACTTTACCACCACCATCAGTGATAGCTTTCACTACTGTTGCAGCATCTAAATTTCCAGCTACTACGTGGTAAGTAAGAACTTTAGCTAAGGTTGCCTTATTTTCAACTTTCAATAAAGTAGTAACCGTTCCTTCTGGAAGTTTCGCAAAAGCAGCATTAACCGGAGCAAACACTGTGAATGGACCTGTACCTTGTAAAACTGCTACTAAATCAGCAGCAGTCACTGCTGCAACTAATGTAGTGTGATCTTTTGATCCCACGGCGATATCAACGATTGTTTTTTGTGCATGAAGTACAGAAAACAAAGAGCTAACAGCTAAAAATACTAAACTTAATAATTTGAATTTCATGATTTTGTTTTTGATTTGAGAATACCAAACGGGAATGGAATCAAATGGTTGCAGAATAATGAATTATTATGAGTGGTATTTTAATTCTTTAGGATGTAATTCATATTAATTGGTCATTTCTACTCATCTTTGTACCGATGGAAATAAATAATAAAATAAAAGAAGTATTGGGAAATCTCAATATTTCTGCGCTAAATGAAATGCAGGAAGAAGCATTTCAGGCAATAAAAGAGGAATCGGAGGTTATTTTATTGGCACCAACAGGTTCTGGCAAGTCACTGGCTTTCCTATTGCCTGTTTTTGAACTTATAGATGCGAATAATAAGGATGTTCAAATCTTAGTCCTTACCCCAACCAGAGAGTTAGCCATTCAATTGGAACAGGTTTGGCAAAAAATGAAAACGGGGTACAAAGTTAATACTTGCTACGGAGGTCATACAATGTCTGTTGAAATTCAAAATCTATCCCAGCCTCCTGCTATTATTATCGGTACGCCAGGTAGAATTCTGGACCATCTGGGTAGGAGGTCCTTTGATCAAAGAAAGGTAAAAATTTTAATCTTAGACGAGTTCGATAAGTCTTTAGCCATGGGTTTTCAAAACCAGATGGCACACATTATAAAAACGCTCACTGGCTTAAAAAAGAGGGTGCTTGTCTCTGCAACACAAAAATTGCAAATTCCTCCCTTTGTAGGCATAACCACTCCTGTAACGTTGCTTTTTTCAACGATTGGAGAAAAAACAACAGAAGGGTTAAATCTTAAGGTCATTTATGGCGAAACTGACGATAAACTGAACCTTTTATTTGATTTACTATGCTACCTGGGGGCATCTCCTACGATTATCTTTTGTAACCTGAGAGGAACTACCGAGGATGTTAGCGCAAGGTTGGCAGAAAAGGGAATAGTTAGTGCTTGTTTTCATGGGGGTATGACGCAGACAGATAGAGAAAAAACCTTGATTTCCTTCAGAAATGGCAGTCTTATTTTTCTCATCTCTTCTGATCTCGCCGCCAGAGGTTTAGATATTCCCGAAGTGAAAAATATCATTCATTTTGAAATACCGTCGAAAAATACAGACTTTATTCATCGTAATGGTCGTACAGCCAGAATGCATGCGGAAGGAAATGCCTTTCTTTTAATAGGTAAAAATGAAAGGTTGCCCGTATATTTATCAGAGCCTCCCGAAACATTTGAGATTCCAATCGTTGACTCTCTTCCTGACGAATCACCCTGGATTACTTTATATATTAGTGGCGGTAAAAAAGATAAAATTAGTAAAACAGATATTGTTGGTTTCTTAGTAAAAAAGGGTGGGCTGGAATTACATGAAATTGGTAAAATTGAAGGTATGGATTTTATGTCATTCGTAGCCGTCCACCGAAATAAAGTGGAGGAGTTGTTGCTAAAAGTAAAAGATGAGAAATTGAAGGGTAAAAAATATCAGATCAGATTGGCAAGATAAAGTTTTGATAATGTATAAATTATGTGTATTCCTTATATTATTAGGTATTAATATACCATTATTTGGAAGGGATACAACGCTTTACAAAATAGTAACATCGACAAAGCCAATTAGAAGTCTGACAAAGTCAAATGGTAACATTATTGTTACTCGGTATGATGGTGTGTTTGAATTTGATGGTGAAAATTTCTTTAAAACAAGTATTAATAAGGAAAAGGTAAAGGTTACAAATAATGGAAACGAAAATTGGGCAAAATTAGTCAATCCAAAGTTAGATTATGCTCAGGTGGAACTTTCAAATGAGGGCATTTACTGGGTATTGATTAAAAATAGATTTATTTATGGGTTTAAAATAGCAGATAAATTAAAAAAATCACTGCCTAATCTGGCTATTAGAGGTATATACGCAAACAACCATTCCCTGCTTGTTTCCACATATAAAGGTTTTTATTTAAATCAAAAACAAGTATTTACAGATATACTAGATTTTTCAAATAGTAATATCATTGAAAATAAGGGGCATTTTTATTTTGTGGCTAATGGTGAAATGATCTTTAAAATGAGCATAGATGGGTCTGAACTTGAAAAAATAATAGATCGGAGTAAATTAGAGAAGATTAATAACGCAGCTGTGATTATTTTCTATAGGGGAATACTCTATATAGGAGGCGAAAAAGGATTGGCTTTATATGATAAAAATAAAAAAATCCAAATTCTTAAGGAAGGATTGGAAATTCATAATATGACTATTATTAAGGATAAACTTTGGATATCTGCCAGTGACGGCGTGTATATCATTGAAAATAAAAAACTTAATAAGGTTTTCAAAATAAATAATAGTACCGGGGTTTTTGATTTGGACGGTTTGATTGTTTCTACCTGCTACGAAGGACTATGGACGTATGATATCCAAAAAAATAGATTAAAAAATATCTTAGCAGGTTCCCCTTATGAAAAAATAGAAACGGATGCTTTTTATGAGGATAACTATGGTAATTTTTGGATAAGTACCAATAATGGAATCATTAGATACCACAGAGATAATAAAAATATTTATACCTTTTTGGAAGGAACAGAATTCAATAGGAGATCTTATTTTTTTAAAGGGGATACCGTCTATCTTGGAAGTAATGGAAATGGATTAATCAGTTTCGATATTAAGGAATTAATTGCCGAAGATGGAATTAATGCTCCAACAAAGGAAAATTTCAGGTTTTTTTACCATGCTACCGTCATTTTTATGGTTGGTTTGTTGATTGTGTTTTTCATTAGAATTATATCAAACCCTGTCAATATAATAGTTGACCCTCCGGAAGAGAAAGTAGAAACGGATGAAAATATATTCTTTTCATCCCTGGAAAATTATATCAGAGATCATGTAGATGAGGTTAATGTCGATCAAATCAGATATCAGTCTGGTTTGACGAAATATGCTTTTTACACAAAATTTATGGATCACTTTGGAAAAAAACCTAAGGAATATCTATCTGATATAAAGGAGAAAGTTTTGAAAGAACGGCAAAATGAATTATTAAAGAAAAGAAATTCGTTGGAAGAAATATAAGAATTGATTAATTTTGTTTCAATACATTCAAAATGTCCAGGTATCGCTTATTTTTTATATCGTTTTTTTATATAATCACTTTATCGGGAAGAGATACTACACTTTTTAAAATCATTACTTCCTCTACGCCCATT
>CANMVX010000069.1 GCA_947501115.1 Haliscomenobacteraceae bacterium | reverse complement strand
GTTTTGATTTCCTAAGTTGATAAAATCCTGAAACGGCGGTATTTTCAGAACCGATGAGTAATTTGTCCACATCCGGTTGAGAACTATCCATATCCTGCTCCCACCAGGTAAAATAATAATGGTGTTTTGATTTATCGCTGTTAAAAAAATTCAATTCCGAACCATTTCCCCATTTAATGCCCTGGTTTTCTAAAACCAACCCTTTTTTGGGTATTAAATTGGCATTCGTAGATTGAGCTACCAAAAAATTTATGCTTAGAAAAAAGGAGATAATCCAGGAAAAATGATTCATCATTGTGTTTTTTAGAGAGAAAAAGAACTTTCTAAAAATATTAATAAATTGCAGAAATAATGCCCATAAACCACTAAATTTAAAAAATCAACCTATTACTTATGAAATTTTCACGAAAATCAACTTTTCTATTACAAATTTTCATTGCTTTCCTTTTTAGCCATTCCGTTCATGGACAAATAAGCGGTCATGCGTTAAATAAAAATGTGCTCATCATCTATTCAGACGATCATACTTATCAGGCATTAGGTGCTATGGGAAATAAAATAATTTCCACACCTAATCTGGATAAACTGGCAGCATCGGGGCTCCTATTTACGCAAGCCCACGTGATGGGTGGACATCATGGAGCGGTGTGTGTACCAAGCCGGGCTATGTTAATGACGGGACGATATGTGAATCGCCTTCCTTCTGACGGAGGGGTGATACCCGACAGTTTGATTAGTCTGCCTGAGACACTTCGCGAAAATGGATATGAAACCTATCACACTGGAAAATGGCATAGCGATAAGGCCTCTCATCACAGAATGTTCAGTGACGGTGGAGACATCTATTTTGGTGGCATGCATTTTGAAAAAGACGGTGGACAATTTAAACCTATGGTTCAGGCATTTGACCCTACAGGCATTTTTCCAGAATCAACCAAGAGACAAAGTGATATTTATAGCAGCACTTTATATACCAATAATGCTATTGAATTTCTTCGAAGTGACAAGGCGAAGTTCGGACCTTTTATGTGCTATGTTGCATTAACCTCCCCGCATGACCCGAGGACCCCACCTCCACCTTACGACCGCTTATATGATCCAACAAAAATTCCTTTACCAAAAAATTTCCTGCCGAAACATCCTTTTGATAATGGCGATTTGAATGTTCGCGATGAACAATTACTACCAACGCCGAGAACTCCAGAAGCAATCAAAAAAGAAATAGCCCTTTATTATGGCATGATTTCAGAAATGGATGCACAGGTTGGAAGGATACTGGAAACCCTTGAAAAGGAGGGATTAATGGAAAATACGCTGATAGTATTTGCAGGAGATAATGGCCTTGCAGTGGGTCAGCATGGATTACTGGGAAAACAAAATTTATATGAACATAGCATTCGTGTGCCCATGATATTTTCAGGACCAGGTATTCCAAAAAATAAAAAAGCAGATGGTTTTGTCTATTTAAGTGATATAGCCCCAACCATCTATGAATATTTAAAAATACCCGCCCCTAAAACGGTAGAAGCTAAATCTTTAATGCCTATTATTAAAGATCAAAAGGTAAAAGTTCGGGAAAATATATATAACGTTTATGGACATTGGAGCCGAAGTGTAAAAACGTCAGATGGTATGAAGTTAATCGTATATAATGTAGCGGGAAAGGAAACGACGCAGTTATTTGATTTGAAAAAAGATCCCATGGAAACAGTCAATCTTTCGGAAAAACCTGACTATCATACAACTATACTTAACATGAGAAATATTTGTCGACAGGAAATGATCGCAGCCCATGACGACCTGGATATCAATCTAACGAACTGGGGAAGAAAACCAAATCAAAAAGTTAGGGGAAAATAAAAAAAGGGAATGAGTACAAAAGGAAATTAGTTTGCTTAATGGGTTGTTCGCTTTATTAACCATTATAAAAAAACACCCTATGAAATCTAACTTTATTTTAAGGAACATTGTTATTCTTTTAATCCTAAGTATTTCAATTTCCTCTTTTGCGCAAACTCATTTATCTGACGGTATGCCCGGACGATTTGACGCCAACAGAAGAAATTCTCCCAGACCTGTTGGTAACCAACCGATATATCGTACCATCGATGGAACCAATAATAACATTAGTAAAAACAAAGCAGAATGGGGTGCAACAAATATTGCATTGGCCAGAGAAATTCCGGCTGAATATGGTGCTACTGACACCAAAAATGCTATGGGAGGAACCAGCCGTCCTTCTGCAAGACAAATTTCAAATGCAATATGCGATGAACCAGTTACAACCTTCAGTGCAAAAAATTTAAGTACTTATGTCTATGTATGGGGACAATTTCTTGATCATGATATGGTATTAACTCCAAGTAGTACCACAGAATCAGCACCCATTACCTTACCGGCTAATGAGCCACTTTTCACGGTTCCCATCTCTTTTACGAGAAGTACCATTTTCCCGGGTAGCGGCATCAATACGCAACGTCAGCAAATGAATCTGAATACTGCCTGGATTGATGGATCAGTCGTTTATGGATCTGATAGTATCCGGGCATCCTGGTTGAGAACCAAAGTAAATGGTAAATTAAAAACATCTGCGGGTAACAATCTTCCCTGGAATACGGTAAATGGAGAATCAACAGGTGCTCTGGATGCCTCGGCACCAAGTATGGCAAATGACGGAAACCATACCATTAAAACCTTTGTGACAGGAGATGTAAGAGGCGCCGAACATCCAGGAATTAGTGGTTTACATTTAATTTTTGTAAGAGAACATAACCGCATTTGTGATAGATTGAGAACACAGGGTTTAACCAATGACGAAGAGATATATCAGAAAGCAAGGAAAGAAGTTGGCGCTTTAATTCAAGCCATAACCTATCAGGAATTCCTTCCAGCTATGGGCATTACCCTTAATAATTATTCAAGGTACAATGGCGCCGTTCAACCTGATATATTAAATTCCTTCGCTACCGCAGGATATAGAATCGGTCATACCCAGGTGGCAGATTTACTTGCCATGCGCGATAATAATTGTGCCGTTGTTGGTGGTGGTGGCGTTGAATTATTAGATGCCTTTTTCAATACTGGTTTATTTGATGAATTTGGATTAGAATCGTTTTTAAAAGGATTTGCAACGCATAAACAATATGAGACTGATACCAAAATAAATAGCATACTCCGGAATTTCTTGTTTGGTAGTCCTACCGCACCAGTTCGTTTTGGTATTGACTTGGCTGCACTAAATATTCAAAGAGGTAGAGATCACGGATTACCTGATTATAATGATATCCGTAAATTTTATACAGGAACCCCTGCCAGAACTTTTGCCGATATAACCAAAAATACTACTTTGGCTGCTGCTCTTCAAACACAATATGGCACTATTGACAATATTGATGTATGGATTGGCTTACTGGCAGAAGATTTACTCCCAGGTAAATCAGTGGGAAAAACTATGCATGCGTTGTTAAAAGCTCAGTTTGAAAAATTAAGAGATGGTGATTTTTATTTTTATAAATCAGATCCAAATCTTCCTGCAGCTATCAAAACACAGGTGTCCAATACCAGATTATCTGATGTAATTAAAAGAAATACAACCCTTACCAACCTACAATCGAATGTATTTATTACCAATCCATGTCCTGGAGAAAATGGGGAAGATGTGAATGAAACACCTCTTGTAGCTGTGGTTGAAAATTACATCCAATCACCTGTAAAAGCCAAAGAAGGTGTAAATATTTATCCTAATCCAGTAAATGACTTGTTAAATATACAATTAGAGAGCATAGAAGGGCAAACACTTCGATTAACCGACCAATATGGAAGAGTTTTAAGAACCATGCAAACCCAAAGTGGTGCCGGATATTATGAAATGTCTGTTTCAGATCTACCTGTAGGAGTTTATTATCTACAAGTTTCCCGTGATCACAAATGGGATGTATTCAAAGTAATAAAAATGAGCAAATAATTAGCTTTTGTCTAATAAAAACATAGCCTTTTTTAACACCTTAAGTCCCTGTACTTAAGGTGTTTTTTTTATCCTAACAAAGACATATCCGAAAAAAGGACTTCCCATTGATGACCATCGGGATCTGCAAAACTATCGTAATACATCCAGCCATGATCAGAAGAATCTCTATAACGGGTAGCTCCATTTTCAAAAGCAATCGAAACCAGTTGATCCACTTTTTCTTTCGTATCGACTTCAATAGCAATCAACACCTGAGTGGTAGTATTATCACTTATGGGCTTATTTGTAAATGTTTTAAACAATTCATGGGAAATAAGCATAGCGTAAATCATTTCCTTTTTTAATTCCATACATAAAGCCTGCTCATTACTAAACTGTTCGTTAAAGGAAAAGCCAAGATTTGTCCAGAAAACCCGTGTTTTTTCTAAATCTCTCGTGGGTAGATTAACATAAATGGCTTTCAGTGTTTGCATTTTGCGAGGTTTAATAGTGTTAATACCTAAATGTAGTGACAATTTACATTGTTTATAATAACCATAAAATATTAACTTTGTGGCAAGATACTATTCTATGAAAAAAATATTTTTACCTATTCTTATTATTTTTCAAAGCACTTTAGCTTTCTCTCAGTTTATTTATTTTACTGGCAACATAAGAAATAAGGAAACCGGGGCATTGGAAACAGGGATTAATATTGTGGATATTCAGACACAGACAGGTACATCCACCGATGAATGGGGCAACTTCAAATTACCTTTAACGGTTAGGGATACTTACATAATAGAAATTTCTTCATTGGGTTTTGAAAAAATAAGGGTGACTTTACCATTTTCAGAAATTACAAATTTTCAAGAGATAAAATTGCAAAACAATGCTGTCCAATTAGAAAATGTGACCATTTATTCCCCCGTATTGCATAAGAATCAACCATTTTCCAAATTAGATATTAAATTAAGACCTGTAATCAATAGCCAGGAAATATTAAGACTTGTACCTGGACTTTTCATTGGTCAGCATGCAGGTGGTGGTAAAGCTGAACAAATATTTTTACGTGGTTTTGACTTAGACCACGGTACAGATATACAACTTACCGTTGACGGTATTCCCGTAAACATGGTTTCCCATGCCCATGGTCAGGGATATGCTGATTTGCATTTCATGATTCCAGAATTAGTTGATCAGGTCGAATTTGCAAAAGGAGTTTATCATGCCGAAAAGGGAAATTTTGCCACTGCAGGTTGGGTAAATTTCAAGACGAGAGAAAAACTAGGCCAGCAAATGCTTAAAATGGAAGTTGGCCAATTTAATACCTTTCGAACCATGGCAGCCATTAATTTACTTTCTGATGAAAGTAGTCAAAAAGGGAATAATGCCTACATTGCAGGGGAGTATAGTTATTCCGACAGCTACTTTGAAAATCCTCAGGATTTTAACAGAGTAAATTTGCAGGGTCGTTGGACAGGTAATATTTCCAACAAAACAAAATTCAATTTAACCGCTAATTATTTTTCTTCCAGCTGGAATCATTCCGGACAGATCCCGGATAGAGCCGTTGAAGAAGGGCTTATATCCTTTTTTGGCTCTATAGATCCGACGGAAGGAGGTAAAACTGGAAGGAGTATCCTAAATTTCAGGACAAACACAAAGCTTGGTGCAGGGAATTGGTCAAATCAGATTTATTTCAGCAAATATCAATTCACCTTATTTTCCAATTTCACTTTCTTTTTAAATGACCCTGTGAATGGTGATCAAATCAGACAAAAAGAAAACCGGACATTGATGGGAATGAATAGTGTTTACAGTGTGTCTCACCTAATTGGTAATAAAACAGCTTTTTTTAGAGCAGGCATCCAACTGCGCAATGATTTTGTCGAGGATAATGAATTATCCAGTACTTTCAATAGAACAGAATTAATTACTCCCATACAATTTGGTGATGTTAAAGAGTTGAATTCAGGCCTATTTATAGAAGAAGACATCAGGCTGAATTCAAAATGGTCTATTAACATGGGGCTTAGGGGAGATTATTTTTTAAATGCTTATTTTGATAAATTACCCCAGGTTATACCCTATTGGGAAAGGGCAAATGCAAGTACTCTTTCCCCAAAATTTAATGTATTTTATACTCCAAATGATAAAACACAATTTTTTATCAATACGGGCAAAGGATTTCATTCTAATGATACCAGAGTAGTTGTCCCACAAAATGGAAGGGAGATTTTACCTCCTGCCTGGGGTTTCGATGGAGGTATTCGTCTGAAGCCAACGCATAAAATGTTGATTCAAGCTGGTATATGGTCTCTTAATTTAAAAGATGAATTAGTTTATGTAGGTGATGCCGGCATAGTGGAACCCAGTGGCGCAACGCAAAGATGGGGTTTGGATTGGAACAGTCGAATACAACTTACCAATGTTCTTTTCAGTGATATTGATTTAACTTATGCGCATCCCAGATCAAAAAATGACCCAGAAGGTGCAAATTATATCCCTTTAGCGCCCCTTTTCACTGCGACAGGAGGACTTTCCATACGTCAGGAAAAAGGATTTAATGGTTCTCTGAGAGGAAGATTTTTAGCTGATCGCCCAGCCAATGAAGATTTTAGCCTTGTGGCTAAAGGTTATTTTTTATTAGATCTGCAAGCAAATTACACATTAAAAAAGATAGAATTTGGTCTTAATCTTCAAAACATCCTGAATTCTCGGTGGAAAGAAACACAGTTTGCTACTTTGAGCAGGTTAAAGAACGAGCCACTTGCCGTCGAAGAAATACATTTCACTCCTGGCACCCCTTTCTTTGCCAGGTTTTCAGTTACCTATTTATGGTGATATTAAAAATTTGATACAGGGTCGGAAATAAAATTACCTTTTTTACATCCCAATACCGATAAAAATAAACGTATTTTCCCCATTCCTCAAACAGCTGTTGATGGGGCTTCAAATCTAAAAGATTACCTTAAGCAAAATGCCGGGTATTAATTATTGAACCTCTTTAATGTAAAAAAGCACTTAGGAACTGATTCCTAAGTGCTTTTTTTATTCCTATCCTCTGGGATAAACTATGAATAAGTCCTTATTTTTTAAAAACAGCATGATTCTCATCGCCTCCAGATGTCAAATAAGCTACTAAATCTCTTAATTCCTCTGCATTCAGGGAATTTACCAACCCTGGAAGCATGGAAGATACCGTAGAATAGTTTTTAGACAATACGTTTTTCTTTGGCACTTTAACCAAAATATCAGCTACGTATGGATTTTGGGCGATGTAATAATTCTCCTCATCTTGATTGGTAATTTTACCTACTATACTTTTTCCATTTTTAAGCTGAAACTCAGTGGTCGCATATTGATCAGAGATGGTTTTGCTTGGCAGTAAAATAGCTTCCATGATATCTTTGGTACTAAACCTGGTACCAATCTGAGTAAGGTCAGGTCCAACATTTCCCCCTTCTCCCTTAATCGCGTGACATCGGATACAAGTGGTGGCTATGTACATAGATTTACCCGTTTTAAAATTCCTTTCTTTCAAGGCTGATGCAAACAGAGTGTCTATATCCTTTATCTGATAATTTTTACCCGGTCCTTTTGGATAATCCGATCTCTCCAGATCATTTCCGGAATCTGTCAATAAATCGCCGCCAGATAGTTCATCATAATATTCCCGTTTTCCCTTACTCACATTTTTCAAAGCAAAATTTCTTGCCTTATCAATAAAACCGATATAACTGTTTCCACCGCGATAAGAAAAAGCCTTGCGATACCATGCAAAGTATTTCTCCCTCATTTCAGGATTCCAGCCCTTTTCTGCTTTTGAAATCATAATGGCGAGGTAAGTCTGTTGAGGTTCAGGCATTTTTTCCAACATTTTTGCGATATCCAATCCATATTGAGGATTTCTAAGAATAAGATCCTCAGAACTCATGGCCAACTCATCATTAGGGTTATTCTGCTCCTTTTTATCCATTAAAACCAATGTTTTGGGCAAAACAGAAGGGGCTTCCAGGAAAACAAGTAATTTGCTGAGTGCCTTATTAAAGTCATTTGTATTTGCAGGGTACTGCGCATCAAATAAAGCGATTAACTTTTTCTTTTGTGCGGACGCTGGCATACCAAAACGAGAAAATACTAATTCATAAGCCCTCAACACATCTAATTGTTGAGAAGCAGATAGGGAAGCATAATTAATACCGTATAACGCATCAATTATCAGCGCCTTATCTACTTCTGTAGTTGTTCTCACAAGACCAATCATAGCATTTGTCAAAGCCACCGCATTTTTTTCGTTGAGTGCTTTCTCTTTCCAAGCACTTAATGGCTGGTGTTCCAATGCCATCCTGGCAGCATATCGGATATGTCTGTCTGCATGATTCAGATGAGGCCAAACCGTTGCAACTGCCGCTGCATTTGGTGCTCCGTGAAAGCCTTCCAATTGTCTGCGCAATTTATTTTCTTCCGTAATTTGGGTCATTTCCCCATCGGACGTAGATTCATTTCCTTTATAATACACCCGATATAAGCTAGATTCCAAACGTCGGCCACCTGTTAAAAAGTAAAGGGAACCGTCAGGACCAATAGCTCCATCGGTAAGAGGTAGCGGCGCGGCAGATAAGAATTCCTCCTGCATGGCCGTGTAACTTGAACCTTTTGGCTTAAGATGAATGGCATGGACGATACCAAAACTCCAATCGAATGCCAACAAGGTTTGCTTATATTTTGTAGGGAATTTTGCTTCCTTGAGATACATTAAATTGGTCGGCGATCCTTGCCCGATATTGATAACCGGTGGAAGATTATCGGGAAAAGCAGGACTCCATTTACCATTTCCTGTTCTCCAACCAAATTCAGAACCACTTGTCGCATGACAAATACGGGTTGGGCGATACCATGGAAGACCAAAATCCCATTCCATGTCTGCATCATATACAAAAAGATCTCCCACGTCATTAAATGCTAAATCAAATGGATTTCTATACCCTGAGGAGATTAATTCCCATTTTTTCCCTTCCGGATCTACGTTAGCGACCCAACCACCAGGTTCCTTTCTATCATTTGCATGTCCCCTTGGATCCTTGATTTCAGGAAATAAATTATCATATTTCCATGTCTTGGGAACCCTGTAACTATCCATTTCAGGAAGATCTGTATAATTACCACAAATTACATATAAAGATTTTTTGTCAGGTGACAATTTGATGCTATGTGGTCCGTGTTCCCCTTCACCTACTAAGGTTTTAAGCAAGGTCAACTTATCAAATTTGTCATCTCCGTCGGTATCCTGCAATCTGTAAAAACCACTTGTTTTAGGCAGATTTTTACTTGGGCGATTATTCACCATAACATATAAGCTATTAAAAGCATATAATAAACCGTGGGCCGCGCCAAAATTCAGGGTATCATTTTTAAGCATGATTTTTTCAATCTTATTGGTATCCAGTTTTTCACCAATCCGAGGGATGGTCAAACGATACATACCGCCATATTGGTCGGAGGTAATTAATCTGCCTTTGTCATCGAAGCACATGGACACCCACGAACCTCTTTGATTATCGGAAGGACGATACAGGTGTTCTGCTGCAAATCCCTCGGGCACTTTAATATTGACCACCTCAGGATCTTCAGAGGTATTAACGTATTTAAATACGCTGTAAGAACTGGCGGCCAATAATATTAGAGGCAGGAATACATATAAACTAAATCTACCAAAACGATTCATATCCAGATTTTAAGGTTCTTAATAGGTTTGATGTACTAAACTACAAATTTTATTATTTAAAATGGAAAAGAATTTTTTTACCTTTTCTTTATTTAGCTAATTTCAGCGCCTAATTCATAGAAAAATGAAACTGATTGAAATTAAGGCACGTTGTTCAAATCCATCAAAGGTTAGACAACTGCTTCTTCAACAACCCAACATACAGTTTATCGGTGTCGATACACAAGTGGATACTTATTTTAAGATTCCCTCCGGGCGATTGAAATTAAGGGAAGGAAACATTGAAAACAGTTTGATATACTACGATCGTGAAAATAAAAAGGATGCCAAAAAATCAGAGGTGACCTTGTACAAACCTGCCGAGGTGGCTTCCTTAAAAGCGGTTTTGGTAGCTGCCCTGCCTACCCTGATTGTTGTTGAAAAGAAAAGGGAAATTTATTTCATTGATCACATTAAGTTTCATATCGATACGTTGACAGCGCTTGGTAGTTTTCTTGAAATAGAGGTTATAGATGCTACTGATGCTATGGATATTATTAAAATGAAGGAACAATGTCAATTTTACATTAACTTACTTAACGTTCAAAAGGAAGATCTGATAGAAAATTCCTATAGTGACCTGTTACAAATCTAATGCCTGGAATGTTATGAAAGAGAATCCCGATTTTTCAGTCCATGAGGTCGCCAATGCCTTTTTATGTTTTCCTTCTGAGGAAAAGATTCCTACTTTAGGAAATGGACATATCAATGATACTTTTTTGGCCACTGACAAAAATACAGGCACCCAGATAGTCCTCCAAAGGATAAATACCCATGTTTTTAGTGAACCAGAGAAAGTGGTTGAAAATCACCTGACCATTTATAATCATTTGACATTACAACCATCAGGATTAAAATTATTGCAACCCATTGTAAGTCAATTAGGTGAATATTTGTATAAAGATATTCATGGAAATGCTTGGAGAGCTGTAAAGTATATTCCCGATACCTTTGCCATTGAGTCAGCCAGTTCTGCAGACATCATTTATCCAGCGGCAAAAATACTGGGTTTATACCTCCGTGAATTATCCACCTTATCTGCTGAAAAATTATATGATACGATTCCAAACTTCCACAATAGCATATTAAGGACCCGAGCCTTTTCTTATGCGGTCAAATGGGGCATACCAGAAAGGATTAGGGAAGCAAAAAAGGAAATACAATGGGTCAGGGAGCATCAATCAATCTTTATAAAAATCACCAGATTATCCCTGCCTTTCAGAGCGGTTCACAACGATGCAAAGATTGGGAATATCCTTTTTGATAAAAACAGTGGCCAGGCTTGCGCAGTCATTGACTGGGATACCACCATGAGAGGATCCGTTTTAAGTGATTTTGGTGATATGGTACGAACCATTTCTACCACTACGGCAGAAGACGATCCAAATCTGTTGGCGGTACACGTCGATTACCATCGGTTTGAAGCACTAACCAGTGGATGGTTAGACGGAGTAGGAAGTATATTAACCTCTGTGGAAAGGGAAAATCTACTTTTAGGCGCCCATTGGTTGATATTAGAACAGGCCATCCGCTTTTTAGGAGATTATCTTGTAGGGGACAAATATTATAAGATAAAATATCCCGATCATAATCTCGTAAGAGCAAAAAACCAATTAAAACTCTTTCAATCGCTGCTTGAACAAGAAACGGAGCTAAAGAAACTTATTCTATAAATTCAGCCAATAGGTGAATTTAGCCACAAGTGCCCTGTTTTTCTTAGTTCCATAAAAGGTATCATAGTTATCGGTGTAAACTATGAACAAATCAGAAACCGGAGCAAAACGCCATTGTAAACGGGCATTTACGTTTAAGTTTTCAACTTGGTTATTGTACTGAATGAAAGTGGTTAGGAATAACTTTTTTGTAAAAGTAAAATCAATTCTTGGTCCTACCAACAGTAATTTAGCGGAACCATAAGGCTCTGGAAGTTTTATATCGCTATAATTGAACGACATTTCAATAGATCCAAAGGGTTGATATCTCCAAACCAGACCTCCTTCAATGCCTATAATATTCCCATTGAAGTATTGTCCAAAAAACGGTTCCAACCTGCAGTTTATCTGTTTTCTTTGATCTGACGAAATAAAGCCATTTACAAAAGTATTCCTGAATTGAGAACCTGCCGGAAGGGCTTTTGCATCGGTGCGGGAAGGATCAAAAGCATCGAACAAATAGATGTAACTATTATTGATGGCGACATTAAAGAATCCTGAATTTTTAAGTTGCCCTTCAAATGATAGAGATAATTCCTGATCAGTCCTACCGTCTTCAGGTTGCCAGGTTTGTCCGCTTTCAAAACCAAAAGAATATTGATTAATCGGACCACTTTTAGGATAAAAGAAGCGGCTTACCTCTCCACTCAGAGAGAAAAAATTATTCCTTGGCACGAAACCTACGGCAGGCGCATACTCCGATTTTATCCATTGGTGTTGATAAGCAAAATTCCATTTGCGGTCCTGGTAAACCAACGTGGTTCCGTGAGCAAAACGATCAGACATTTTTCCATTCTTATCGGAATTAAACATCTGGTGATAAAAGGTTCGGCCATTCCATCGGTTATCAGAAGAAGCCAGATTATAATCGACACCAACTACTCTATTAAACCTTTCCGGATCAACAGGTTCAAAAGTTAGGTCAGAAGTAAAATTTTCTTTATCAACAAAAATGAAACCAATATTTGAACGGGAGAACAATTTGCGCTGTACGGCAGCCACTGTATAGTTTGCTCCCGCCAGTTTATTATCAGGATCAGCCTGGGTATGCATATTCAACAAACCTACTCTCCAATTATTATCTAATTTACCGCTCAATCTGGCACCATAAAGAATAGGCACCTGAAAATTATTTCCATCGGCATCTTTAGCGATTCCGATTCTCCGGGAGAAAAAAGGATTACTTCGCTGATCACCAAACCCAGAAAAGAGGTCTGCATTTTCCAAAAAAAACTGTCTTCTTTCAGGGAAGAATATTTCAAAACGATCTAAATTAATAACCTGACGATCTACCTCTACCTGACTAAAATCGGGATTAACGGTCAGGTCTAAATTTAAGGAAGGTGACAGTCCAATTTTAGCGTCTCCCCCTATTCCGAAGGTATTGTTTGTAGGTGAATTGGAAGTGAAATCCTTCGTACTTCCCCCTGAAATGTAAGGTATAACGGTAAAGGCAGAACCTGTTTTTTCTATGGGTTTCTCAAACTCAATTTTACTCATGAAAGCAAGGCTCATGGGTAGTTGATTTTGAGGAATATGATTCCAGGTTGATTGGGTATTGGACTGGGTATCAAAACGATAAGCATTGAAATTCCAGGAAGTTGAATTTTCCTTAAATCTCAGTGCAGCAAAAGGAATTACTATTTCAGCAGACCAATAATTTTCACCTATGAAGGCTTCACCATGCCATTTATTGTCCCAATTTTCATTAAAATCAGATCTTTCCCTCCCTCCGTTGGCAATAACAGCTTCTCTCATGACTCCTAGAGGATTGATACCAAAAACGAAGGCATTGGTTCTGTCATTATAGGAATCAAAAACAAACGTAACATTATCGTTTCCCCCTGCCCTAAAATCGCGTTTCAAGGAAGGTATAATGTATTTATTCCCTTTTGAATGGCAAATGGCTGCGACGTACAAATTGTATTTATCGTAAGCCATATAAATTTCTGTTTGCACAGGATTTTTAATACTATCGGTGGGAAAGAGTTGCCAAAAATCTTTAGCCCCTCTACCTTTTTTCCAGCAATCTTCGTCTACTTTACCATCTATAACAGGTTTTTCATTGGTAAAGGAGGCCATCATATTAGGTTGTTCCTCGTAAGTGATGCCAGGTGTCTGTGCATTTAACTTAATAAAGTAAATTATCGATAATAGCACTAGAGGCCAACGCAGAATTTCAGGTGTCATATTCAAAATTTCAGAAAAGTAGAATACAAAAGTACATTCAAAAAAGGTAATAGTTTAAAAAGTATGTTAATATTCCTAAATAGTATTAATTTTAAACGATTCCCGGAAAGGCAACATTTTCATAAAAATCAGATGAAATGAGAAAAGTATTTATCCTCTTTACGTTATGTTTCTTTATTTTCAATACCTCATACAGCCAAGGTAAACCCCCATATTTTTCAGTTACCTATAAAGGTAATAATGAGAAACTGGACGGCAGATTAATGATTATGCTTTCGAAAAATGATAAGGCTGAACCCCGTTTTCAAATTGTTGACGGACCCGAATCCCAACTCGTTTTTGGATTGGATGCAGAAGAATGGGAGGCCGGCAAACCTATTATTGTGGATGGCTCCAATGCTTTTGGTTATCCCATAGAAAGTTTATCTGACGTACCTGCCGGAGATTATTTTGTACAGGTTTTGTTTCACAAATACGAAACATTTAAGAAAGCGGACGGTCACGTTGTAAAATTACCGATGGACAGAGGGGAAGGCCAGCAATGGAATCTGGCACCTGGCAACTTGTATTCCACCCCACAAAAAATTACATTTAACCCAGGGAGTGCCCGAATTATTCCGTTGTTGTTTGATAAAATTATTCCACCCATCAAAGAACCGGAAGATACCAAATATGTGAAGCATATTAAGATAAAAAGTGAACTCCTTTCTAAGTTCTGGGGAAGGGACATGTATCTGGGTGCTCACGTCCTTTTACCTGAAGGCTGGGAGACCCATCCGAAAGCAAAATATCCACTGGCCATTTATCATGGACATTTCACCTCTGATTTTGGTGGCTTCCGCACTACGCCGCCGGATACGACCATTCCATGCGAATATTCCTCCCGATTTGGCGTTGATTGTTATAACAGAATAGTTCAAGAGGAAGCCTACAAGTTTTACAAACAATGGACAGGGCCAAATTTCCCCCGTGTCATTGCCATTGAAATACAGCATGCGAATCCATTCTATGACGATTCTTATGCAGTTAATTCAGAAAATCTTGGGCCTTATGGCGATGCAATTACCTATGAATTAATTCCTTACATTGAAAAAATGTATCGTGGAATTGGTGAAGGATGGGCGCGTTTCACTTATGGCGGTTCCACCGGGGGTTGGGAAGCACTTGCCGTCCAGGTAAAATATCCGACAGAATATAATGGTTGTTATGCGGCTTGTCCCGATCCCATTGATTTCAGAGCAAACACCGTTTTTAACTTATATGAAGATAAAAATGCCTATTTTATAGCTTCTGACTATAAGCAAACTCCCCGTCCCGCACACAGAGATTCCCTGGGGCGTATTTCAGCTACTATTCAGGAAGCTAACCACAGGGAATTGGCCTTAGGCACCAAAACAAGGTCGGGACAACAGTGGGATATATGGGAAGCGGTGTATTCTCCCGTTGGAGAGGATGGGTACCCAAAGAGAATCTGGGATAAATATAGTGGTGAGATTTTTCCTGAAGTGGCTCAATATTGGAAGGAAAATTATGACTTATCCTATATTTTAAACCGTGATTGGGCAAAACATGGTAAGGATTGGAAAGGTAAAATTTATATCTATTGTGGTGATATGGATAATTTTTACCTGAATAATGCGGTTTATTTTACAGAGCAAATGTTAGAGGAAACCAAAAATCCTCATTATGACGGAGAAGTTGACTACGGCGACAGGGCGGAACATTGCTGGAATGGGGATCATACCCAACCAAATTATATTTCCCGCCTCCGTTACCATCAGATGTTCATTCCAAAATGGACTGCCAGAATTCTAAAATCAGCGCC
>CANMVX010000068.1 GCA_947501115.1 Haliscomenobacteraceae bacterium | reverse complement strand
TATAGGGAAAATTTCCAATCATTAGAAATGATTTACCCTCAAAAATATGGGATAGATTCAGGCTTAAAAAATCTCCCTCAATGATGTCGTCTGCCCAATCCGGATGATTCTTCCTCAGGAAGGTGATCATATCCACATCTGCTTCAACCATTTTAAAATCAGCAGGAATATTTTTTAAATATTTGGTTAACATACCTTTCCCCGGACCAATTTCAAGTATCCGTGGAACGGTATCGGTCTGTTTTAAAGCTCCCGCAATGGCCGAAGCAATATCCTCCCGATGCAGGAAATGTTGACCAAACGATTTTTTTGCTTTCAATCTTTTAGTTTTTAGGGAACAAAGATAAGCGCACTTTGATGCCTTTTGTCCATTCTGTTTTTAAAAAATAAAATACAATCCCTTTTGATTCAGGATATTTAAAAAATAATGTTTGAAAATTGAAAAATAATTCCCTTTTTGAACAATATTAATTTGCGTCTTACCTTGAAATCATGTACATTTACATTTTAGGAAAATAAAAATGTGATGCGTTTATTGTTCATCCTTATCGTAATTTTGACTCTGCCGGGAATGTCTCTCACAGCCCAGTCAGGCTTGCGTACCTCCTGGGGGAACGATAATTTACGAAAAGAATCCCGCATTAATATTGATGTATTCCCGAATCCGGCTACCCATTTTATAAGTCTAAGTGATGTTACTGGTGTAACAAAAATTGTACTTTATAATATGGTGGGGGTTAGGGTAAGAGAGTTTTCAGAAATAACACAGGACGCCAGGCATTCTCTGGAAAATTTACCAAGAGGCATGTATCTGGTACAAATCATAGGCACAAATAATGTCAATCTTGCCGTTAAAAGGCTTTACAAGCAATAACATTTTTTCTCTTTTTTATAATATTGCTTGTCAGATTCAAAAAAACTTTTACTTTTGCGCATAAAGTTTTTGCTTTGAGCCTGGAGAAAATTACAAATATTTTATTTTACTTTTTATTACTTATCTGTTTTTCGTCTTGCGAAAAAGATAAAGTAAATAAACACACTAAATCTTTGAATGACGAAGAGTTTTCTTTCTTATTCAAAGAGAAGGAATTACCAATGGAAAACGAGGTAGCCTTTGAGGGTAATCTACCATGTGACCATTGCAAAATGGTTTCAACATATTTATACTTTGACCTTCAACGATTCACATACAAAAGAAGACAGAAGTTTTATACAGACGACCAGACATTCACAACGAAGATTGATAGTGGAGCCCTTAGTTTTATTCAAGGCAATGATATAGATCATCATGCTCTAATCTATGGCCTTGAGGCAGATACCTCACAAATTCAATATTTTCTCATTATAAATGATACTGACCTGGAGCTCCTTAATGACCAGTTGCTTCCCTTAGGTATTACACCCCCTCCGATTCTTCACAAACAAGCCATTCGACAAATAAGCAATAAGCAATGAAAAATAAAAATGTTGTCATTACTGGCGCCAATGCTGGATTAGGATATGAAACAGCCCGCGCATTGGCTAAAATGGATGCTAATGTAATAATGCTTTGTCGTTCCAAAGAGAAGGGAGAAGCAGCTGCGGCTAAAATTAAAGCGGAATACCCCTCTGCAAATCTTCAGGTTTTAACTATTTTACTTGAATCTCAGCAAAATATACGACAAGTTGCCGGCCAGATAAGACAGATTTTTCCCGTGGTTGATGTTTTAGTGAACAATGCAGGAACCTGGATTTCTGAACTAACCTTTACCGAAGATAAGGTTGAATCTATGTTTGCCATAAATCATCTGGCCTATTTTCTGCTCACTCATGCGCTCTATCCAAATTTAATATTAGCGGAAAATCCACGGGTGGTCAGTGTTGCTTCCGATTCTCATTTTAAAGGGAAAATAAATTTCGAGGATATTCATTTAACCAAAAATTACCACGGCCTTAAAGCTTATGCTCAATCTAAAATGGCTAATATCCATTTTATGTATGAATTAAACAGGCGAAAACCTGTGAATCATTTATCCACTTTTGCCGTTCAACCTGGATTAGTAAAGACGGATATTGGCGTCAAAAAAACAAATTGGCTGCATGCTTTAGCCTGGAAATTAAGAAGAAGCGGAGGAGTTAATCCTGACATAGGTGCTCAAACACAAATATTTTTAGCCTCTGATCCATCCGTTCATAATCAAAGCGGCTTGTATTGGGACAAATGCAAACCAAAGCCCTCGTCTGCAGATACTTATAAACTAGACGATGCAGAAAAATTATGGCAAATGTGTTGCGAATTTTGTAAAATCGAGGACTTTTTCAAGCCTGATTTTTAAATCGTTCGTCTTCTAAACTTTCTTTAGGTAAGAAGCTAATTCCTATTTTTTTTAACAGCACCATTTTCATAGAAAGGGGAAGCAACTTATTCATAAAAAGAATCAGCTTATTTATTTTTCCCGGAACAATTACTTTTTTTCCGGACAGTAAGCCATTTACCGCAATAGGAGCTACCTCTTCGGGCATCATTACTACCAATCTGGCTCTTGCCCCATTGTTTTTTATCCGCCGCATACCATCTTCATTCGTAACCACAGGGCCAGGACATAAAATAGAAACAGAGACCCCGGTTCCTATCAATTCCGTGCCTAATGCTAAAGAAAAAGCAAGAACAAAATGTTTAGATGCAGTATAAATCGCTTTCACGGGCATGGGTAAAAAGCTTTCCATACTGCCCAGATTTAAAATATAAGCCGCCTTATTTTTCTTCAACACTGGCAGTAAATGGTAGCAAAGTTCAACCATTACCCGATTATTAAGCCCCATCATGATATGGTATGTTTCTAAGGAGATATTTTCAAAAAAATCTCCTCTACCAAAACCCGCATTATTTACCAGAATTTTAAGACAAATACCTTCAGATTCAACGGTTTCTTTGATGGTTAAAGCGGCCTTTTCATGCGTTAAATCTACTGGGAATTTAATAACCGGAACCTTAAAAGTAGCTATCAGCTCCGCAGCCGTTTCATCTAAAAACGAATTATCAAGCGCGGCGAGAAAAATACCATAACCCCTGCCAGCCAATTCTCTGGCGATGGCACGGCCAATACCCTGACTTCCACCTGTAACCAATGCATATTCCATATTTATTCTATATTAATTTGTCTTTTGTTTTAACCAGGCCATTACCATTTTCCTTTCTATAAATAGCAAAAAAATAAGATAACAAGAAAAAATGACACCACCGAACAAAATGCGATAAATCATCTCATTGGGGAAAAAAGCAGGTATAAAAGTGACAGCAATGTACCCCACTATCGCTCCACCCAGATAATAGGTCATTTTATCCATAGGATATGGAATAGGATGATTGAACCTTCCTGTAATGTAGGCGGCGGCGGCCATAAAGAAATAACAGGCCAGCGCTGCAATGGCGGGGCCTAACATACCCAGTTGTGGGATTAAAACTATATTTAAAACCACGGTAATTAACGTACCAACAAAAGAAATTCTTCCTCCGAAGTAAGTTTTATCCTCCAATTTATACCAAATAGAAAAACTATAAAACAGACCTAAAAATAAATAAGCCAGGAGCAAGTAAGGTAAAATATGCAATCCACTTCTAAAATCGGGCCCAATGAAAAGACTTATAGGGTCTATAAAACTTAGAATTCCTAAAAAAACAATGCTCCCTGTCAAGGTAAAAGCTCTGGCAACTTGTCCATAAATAATCTTCGAATCATCACGTTGAGAATGCCTGAAAAAAAAGGGTTCAGCGGCGGAATTAAACGCCTGTGTAAATAATGTCATCAGAACAGCTATTTTTGCAGCGGCATTAAAAACACCTACATCACTTAAATTCTGAGAAATAGTGCCGGGGCCAAGATATTTTAAAAGGGGCGTTCCTATGAATTGATTGATTATGCCTGCGATAGCTGAGATAACTAAAGGTGCGGCATACCTGATCATGTTTCCCGCTAATAACTTGTCAAATCTGGATCTAAGATTTCTGTAAGCGGTAACAAATGGAAAAAAAGTTAGGGTACTCGCTATAAGATTAGACAAAAAAACATAGCCAATGCGAAAATCTTCATTGTAAATATTGTTTATCCAGGTAAAATCTCTTTTGATTAAATAAGGACAAAATTCAAGGAAAAAGAATAGAAAGACTATGTTAACGATAATATTCATCAATCTCAAACCAGCGTATCTCCAGGGTCTGTTCTGCAACCTTAATTGAGCAAAGGGTATGGCCACCAAAGTATCTAAAGCCAATACGCCAATAAATATATAGAGGTACTCTGGAAACTTTTCATAACCCAGAAGGGCTGATAATTGTGGGACAAAAAACGATAAAATACCGGCTAAGAAGAGCGTACTGACCAATAACATAATGGTAGCGGTAGCCAATGCATTTTCCTTTGTTTCAGACCGACTGGCGTATCTAAAAAAGGCAGTTTCCATTCTGTAGGTAAAAATGACCGTCAATAAAGCAACATAAGCAAATAGGTCGGAAATGATTCCATAAGATTCTGTGCTGAAAACCCTCGTCAGATAGGGCGTCAACAAAACATAATTAAGTAATCGACCTAAAATACTACTTAATCCATAAATAGCTGTTTCCCCAGCCAACTTTTTTAATAAAGACATATTACCTTAGCATTTAAAAGCGTAAGGTATGGATTCTATTTTTTCAAAACTCCAATCTGTCACAGAAAATTATTATTCTGGTTTATCTGATATGTCTATTGTGCCTAAAAAAACAGTGGAAGAGATAAAAAACTATTTAAAAAATAGAGATTTAATGGGCGGAGAAAATATTGAAAGCACCCTGGAGGATTTACTACCCTGGTTGCAGGAAGGTAATATTCATGTTCCCCATCCAGGGTATTTTGGCCTTTTTAACCCTGCGACCTCATTTTCAGCCGTTGTTGGCGATTATTTAACGGCACTTTTTAATCCACAGATGGCTGCTTATAGCCATGCTCAATTTTCTAATGAAGTTGAAAATTCACTAATTCAATTTTATATAGAAAAAATGAAGTGGCCAAACAGTGCCACGGGACATTTTACTTCCGGAGGATCAGAGGCAAATTTCACTGCCGTATTATGTGCTTTATCACATCATTTTCCGGAATATTTAACAGAGGGGCTTGCCGGAATTAAAGAAAAACCAAGATTTTACGTCTCTGCACTGGCACATAATTCCTTTGACAAGATTGCAAAAAATGCAGGTCTTGGCACATCATCTATTTTTAAAATTCCTTTAAATGATGACTTTTCACTCAATATATCAGCCTTAAAGGAACAAATCAATATAGACAAGAAAAATGGTTATCATCCTTTCCTTTTGGTAGGAACCGTTGGATCTACCCCTATCGGCAGTGTAGATCCGCTCTACGAGCTGTCTGACCTTGCCAAAACAGAGAACTTATGGCTCCATGTGGATGCTGCATGGGCAGGCGGTGCTATTATTTCACCCGTCATTGCCGAAAAATTACATGGCATTGAGCTCGCCGATTCTGTCACCGCTGATGCCCATAAATGGTTAAGCGTTCCGATGGGAGCAGGAATGTTTTTTTGTAAATATCCACAAACGGTATATCAGACTTTTCAAACGGAAGCACTGTACATGCCTTCTCAAAACAACAATGATCCATATCAGAATAGCTTACTTTGGTCAAGGCGATTTATCGGCTTAAAGGTTTATATGGCCTTTAGGGTGAAAGGAGCTACCCAAATGGCAGCCGACATTGAAAAACAACTTTCTCTGGCCGAATATATGGCTGAAGGTCTGGTAAAACGAGGATGGAAATTACCCGTTCAAAGTGCTTTAGGAGTTGTTGTGTTTACGCATGAAAAAATAGAAAAATTTTCCCCTGATGAGTTAGCTGCCTTTCACAAAAAGATTATTGATCAGGGAAATACCTGGTTTTCAATACTTAAGTTGAATGAAAATTTATACTTTAGAGCATGTGTAACAAGTATTCACACAGAAAAGCAACACATAGAACAATTGTTTGTTACCTTAGATGACGCCTTACATCAGCTACCCCATTAAAACGATTTTATGACAAACTGGAAAGAAGAATCAAATACGCTCATTGGACATTTCCAATTTGACAATTTTTCTATCGCTTTTAGTTTTATGACGCAAATTGCACTACTATCGGAAAAAATGAACCATCATCCCGATTGGTCCAATTGTTGGAATAAAGTGGAAATCCGTTTAACAACGCATGACGCAGGAAGTGTTATTACACAAAAAGATAAAGATTTAGCAGAGGGTATCAACAAGATATATAACTCATATAACAAATAATTCAATGTATTTTAATTCCAAATTACCCAATGTTGGCACTACTATTTTTACTGTAATGTCAAATATGGCTAAAGAATTTGGTGCGGTCAACTTATCGCAAGGTTTTCCTGATTTTGAACCAGACCCCTACTTACTTGAATTAGCCACCCAGTATTTTTATCAAGGTAAAAACCAGTATGCTCAAATGACGGGGGTTCCCGTACTGAGAGAGAGATTGTCAGAAAAATTTAATGCACTTTACGGCATTCTTTTACATGAAGAAGATGAAATAACGGTAACAGCAGGTGGAACCCAGGGTATTTTTACCGCCATTTCCACCCTAATCAGACCGGGAGAGGAGGTTATTTATTTTGAACCAGCCTACGACTCCTATCGACCAGCTATTGAATTATGTGGTGGTATAGCAAAACCTATCATACTCGAGGGACCAGATTATACCATTGACTGGAGCCTTGTTAGAAAAATGTTCAGTGCCCAAACAAAACTGATTATAATAAACAACCCTAATAATCCTACAGGCAGAATATGGTCAGCAAACGATATGCTGAATTTGCAACAAGTCTTGTCTAACACTGAAGTTTATTTACTTAGTGATGAGGTGTATGAGCATCTCATTTTTGATGGAAAAAAGCATGAAAGCATTTTAAATTATCCCGAATTAAGAGCAAGAGGCTTTGCCGTGTTCTCGTTTGGTAAAACCTATCACGTGACAGGCTGGAAAATCGGGTATGTCGTCGCACCTCCATTATTGACCAAAGAATTTAGAAAAGTTCACCAATTCAATGTTTTTTCAGTGAATACACCTTTACAATACGCCCTGGCAGATTATATGGAAGATCCCGGGCAATACATGAAACTGAACCATTTTTATGAAGAAAAAAGGGATTATTTTTTAGATTTAATCGCAGGGACAGGATTGAAACCATTATCCTGTGAAGGTACTTATTTCCAATGTTGCGATTATAGTGAACTCAGTTCGGAAAATGACATTGAATTTACTGAATGGCTCGTTAAAGAGGTTGGCGTCGCAGCCATTCCCCTATCTTCATTTTATCATAATCCACCAAATGCCCGAATTATCCGTTTTTGTTTTGCAAAAAAAGAGGATACCCTGGCTTTAGCAGGAGAACGTTTAAAAAGATTGCGAAAACTTACTCAATAAGCTCTCACATCTTTTTTCTCCATATAGTTAATAAAGGCTCTGTTTGCGACTCTACCCCCACCTGGCGTAGGATATTTACCTGAAAAATACCAATCACCCTTGTGGTTAGGACAAGCTTCGTGTAAATCAGCAATGGTTTGGTAAATCACCTCAATGTCGATATTTGTATCAGGCGGGGTAACTATTTCAGCAATTTTATCGGAAATTTCCTGATAGGTAAAGGATTCGTATAATCTACTTACCTGATTTTCGGCTAATGCTGCAGACGAAAACTCTACTTCCTTACATTTTACATAAGTTTCCTGAAGTAAGTTCATTTTATTATTTTCCTCTAACAGCTTCACCAAGGCTTTAAAGGCAACGAATTCGCCCATTTTAGACATATCGATGCCATAACAATCAGGAAATCTAATTTGAGGAGCCGTAGAAGCAATGATAATTTTTTTAGGCTTCAAGGTTGAGGCAATATGAATAATACTATCGCGAAGAGTGGTTCCTCTTACGATAGAATCATCGAGTAAAACCAGGGTATCCACATCATTTTTAACTAAACCGTAAGTAATATCATATACGTGAGAGACGAGTTTGCCCCTTGTTTGTGAATCGGCAATAAAAGTTCTTATTTTAGCATCTTTGAGAATCAATTTCTCGATACGGGGCTTTAAGTTCATTATTCTTTGCAGCTCCACATCATCTACAGGTCCATTTTCCAGAAGAGCCTGTATTTTTTTTGTTTTAACCACATTCAGGCTATCATAAATTCCCTCAATCATTCCAAAAAAAGCCGTTTCGGCCGTATTGGGAACGAAAGAAAATACGGTATTTTCAAAATCGTAATCAATACTATCCAAAATTTGAGGGATAAGTTTTTTACCTAAAGCCTTTCTTTCCAAATAGATATCCCTATCGTTACCTCTACTAAAATAGATGCGTTCAAAAGAACAGGGCGTTATTTCTCTTGGCTCAATAAAGGGAAGTTCCTCCAGGCTTCCATTCTTTCTTATAATTAGGACATGACCCGGTTTGACCTCCTTAATGTCATGAAAATTGACTTCCATAGAGGTTTGAATAGCCGGTCTTTCCGAGGCGACCACCACAATTTCCTCATCTGCATAATAAAATGCGGGTCTGATACCGGCTGGATCGCGTATGACAAAAGCGTCGCCGTGACCTATAAGACCAGCCATTACATAGCCGCCGTCAAATTTTTTGCAGGCCCTTCGCAACAGACGTTGAATATCCAGATTATCATAAATAAGGTCATTAATTTGAATATTTGAATGCCCGTCGGGTTTATACCAGGTGTGAAGGCGTTGCACTTCGTCGTCCAGGAAGTGCCCTATTTTTTCAAGGACCGTAACCGTATCTGATTTTTCCTTTGGGTATTGCCCCAATTCAACCAATTCCTGAAAGAGTTCATCGACATTAGTCAGATTAAAATTTCCAGCCAATAAAAGGTTTCTGCTAATCCAGTTATTTTGGCGAAGAAAAGGGTGACAAGTTTCTATAGAGTTATCACTATGCGTGCCATATCTGAGGTGCCCGAGCAATAATTCGCCCATATAGGGTTTATTATCTTTCAGCCACTGAGCATCTTGTTGAAAATCCTTTAGTTTATTAAAATGGTAATAAACCTGATCAAAGAGGTCATCTAAATAGTTTGTCGCGACACTTCTTTTTCTACTAATATACTTTTCACCCGGCTTAGGATCTAGTTTAATGGTTGCCAATCCTGCACCATCCTGACCTCTATTCCGTTGCTTTTGAAGCAATAAACGCATTTTTTCAATGCCATAAAAAGCTGAACCATATTTTTCCTGATAAAAAGTAAAGGGTTTCCTAAGACGAATGAGGGCAACTCCGCACTCATGTTTTATGGCATCGCTCATAAGAGTATCATTTGGTTATTATTTGCCCCGCAAAGGTACACAACTAAAATATGGTAGTGGTAAAATTTCAAAAAAAATAAAACGTCAAACAGATTACCATTTTAAATGGTTATAAAATCATACTGCATTAAGCTAAATTTAGTTTAATTTTGTTTTCCATATTTAAATTTAAATATCATGTCATTATTTCGATTTTCCAAATTGCCAAAATTAAAGGCTTTTACTTTTACGCCCAGGTACTATGATCCGGTAAAGGAAGAATTGGAAGAGCGTGCGAAGCAACGGGAGATGAGGAAACAGGACGATTTGGAAGGTGCCAAAATGCGTATTCGTTCTGGTTTCAAAAATAAATATAAGGCAGACGCTAACTTTGCTCAAAAATCTAAGCGTCAACAAAACATTAGATTACTCCTAATTATTGGTATTCTTCTTTTAGGTGCCTACTTTGTCCTTACCGAGTTCTTACCGGTATGGATACAAATGATTGAAAAAACCGAATAGATGTCAGATGTCATCAAGTTACTGTCCGATGCCATTGCAAATCAAATTGCTGCGGGTGAAGTTATTCAACGGCCAGCTTCAGTTCTCAAGGAATTATTGGAAAATGCAGTAGATGCTGGGGCTACTTCTATTATCATTCATGCCAAAGAGGCCGGCCGGCAACTTCTTCAAGTGACAGATAATGGCTGTGGAATGTCCGAAACGGATGCCCGAATGTCCCTTGAAAGACACGCCACTTCTAAAATTAAACAGTCCTCCGATTTGTTTTCTATAAGAACCATGGGATTTCGGGGCGAAGCACTTGCCTCCATTGCCGCAGTTGCCCAACTCGAACTCAAAACACGGTTACATAATGCCGAACTGGGTACCCGATTAATCGTGGAAGCTACGGATATTAAAAAACATGAACCCTGTACCATGAGTCCAGGGACCAGCCTTTCAGTAAAAAATTTATTTTTTAATGTACCCGCGCGACGAAATTTTTTAAAAAATAATACCGTTGAACTCAAGCATATTGTTGAGGAGTTCCAGAGGATTGCCCTGGCAAATCCATCTATTCAGCTGCATCTTTCTCATAACGACAATGAAATAGCTTCTTACGCTCCCGGAAATTTGCGCCAGCGGGTTTCTCAGGTGCTGGGTGTTCAGTCCAATAAAAAATTGGTGCCGGTTGAAGAAGAAACTGATGTTGTGCGAATTACTGGCTTTGTCGGTAAGCCTGAATTCGCAAAAAAAACACGGGGGGAACAATATTTATTTGTTAATAACCGGTTCATTCGAAGCCATTATTTGCAGCATGCTATCACCAGCGCGTTTGAGGATATGCTGCCAAAAGATACTTTCCCTTTGTACGTCCTTTACATGGATATTGATCCAGGTAAAATTGATATAAATATTCACCCTACAAAACAGGAAATTAAATTTGAGGATGAATCTTTGATATACAGCTATATACGTGTGGCAGTTAGACATGCCATAGGGCAATATGGCATATCGGGCAGCTTAGATTTTGAGCGTTCGATCTTAAATTTCCCAACACCTCAGCATGAGCCTGCGCCAAGTTTTGAACAAGCAGCAAATAAAGTTGGCTTCGGAACTTATAGCCCTACGTCGGCTAATAAGCAATGGGAAAAACTATATGAGGGTATGAAAAATGTTTCTAACGACGAACCTGATTTCGGAGAATCGTCCGGACCAGAAGTCGTAACTTACCAGGCCTCAACAGATCAACCTCTTTTTAATGAAACAGAAAATTTTCAATTAAAATCACCCTATCAGATTCATCATCGATATTTAGTGTGTCAAATAAAATCGGGTTTTCTTTTGGTGGATCAACAATCGGCGCATGAAAGGATACTTTACGAGCAATTTGAAAATGCCATAAATGAACATCGGGTAAGCTCCCAGCGCCTTTTATTTCCCAGACAAGTGCAATATAGCCCTGCTGACGCGGTTATATTGATGGACCTTTTACCCGAAATGAATAAATTAGGTTTTGACATAGAACCCTTCGGAAATAATGGATTTTTGATAAACGGCGTACCTGCAGGCATATCTTCTTCGGAAGAAGTCAGTCTATTGGAAGATTTATTAGAACAATTTAAACTGGGAACAAATTTACGATTGGGCACCAGAGAAAAATTATGCCGGGCCATGTCCAAAGCTGGCGCATTGAAACGAGGAAAATCTTTGAATCAGACTGAAATGCAAACCCTGATTGATGAACTATTTGCCTGCCAAAATCCTTTAATGAGTCCCTCTGGGAACCGATGTTTCCTTACCTATAATCTTTCTGAACTCTCTGAATCATTTAAACGTTAAAATATGCTCCAACTTACTGATGTCGTTAAAAATTTGTTGATAATCAACATTATAATGTTTTTGGGCGTACGGTTTTTTATTGAGCCCAATCAATTGGCTGTCTATTACCCTGGTTCACCTTATTTTCAGCCTTATCAAATAGTTACGCACATGTTTATGCATGGAAACTTCATGCATTTATTATTTAATATGTTTGCTATTTACATGTTTGGACCGCCCGTTGAAGCTGTTTTTGGACCGAAAAGATTCCTTTTCTACTATCTCGCCACAGGTCTTGGCTCTTTTGTTTTACACATGGCGGTCATGCATTGGGAACTGACGTCAGGTTCTATACCTATGTCAAGTATGGATATTCCAACGGTTGGTGCATCAGGCGCCGTTTTCGGATTATTGGTAGCTTATGGGATGAATTTTCCAAATTCAGTCATACAACTACTCTTTCCACCCATTCCATTAAAAGCTAAATATTTCGTACTGATTTATGCTGCTTTAGAATTATACCTCGGATTGAGTGGCAAACAACCCGGCGTCGCTCATTTTGCCCATTTAGGTGGTGCGTTATTTGGATTTCTCATCATCACTTTTTGGCACAAATTCCCCATGCGATTTAATTAATCAGGACAAATATCATGCTAAGTTCTATTTACAACGATTTAAAAGCAGAATTCAGTTACGGAAACAAGGTGAACCAATTGGTTATCATAAATGTAGCTGTTTTTGTTATTGCTACCATTCTGAATTTTATCCTTTTCTTATCAAATGGTGGAAAAACGTCCACGATATTTGAGGGTTTGATAAAATACCTCGCCATGTCTTCCGACGGTATGTTTGTACTAACACATCCATGGATTCTGGTTACCAACATGTTTTTACATCTTGAGTTTTTCCATATTTTATGGAATATGTTGATATTCATTTGGTTTGGAAGAGTCACTGGCGATTTTTTAGGTAATCACAGAATTGTATTCTTATATTTTTGTGGCGGACTCCTGGGTTCTATTATATTTTTTTTATCTGCAAATTTACTTCCTTATGGTGCCAATGGAACAAAAATGGCTTTAGGAGCCTCTGCGGGAATTATGGCTATTGTCGTTGCGGCAGGCACCATTGCACCAGATTACAGTTTCAGATTATTATTCATCGGCGATGTCAAATTAAAATTTATTGTTCTTGCCCTATTAATCATCGATTTGATATCCATAACGTCAAATACAAATACAGGAGGGCATTTTTCTCACCTTGGTGGGGCTATTTTCGGTTTTATTTTTGTAAGGTTACTTCAGGAAGGCCACGATTTATCTTTACCATTTAACAGAATGGCCGAGTATATTCAATATTTATTCTCCTCCAATAAGGCTTCACATAGAAGAAATAATCCACTCAAGGTTATTCATAGAAAAACAGCAACTAAACCGAAAAACACTAGCGAGAGAGAGGTTAAAGGAGGAAATTCTCTCGATCATCAAACCCAACTGGATCAAATTTTAGATAAAATCAAGCAGAAAGGCTACGACAGTCTTTCCGACGAGGAGAAAGAATTTTTATTTCAGGCTAGTAAAAAGTAAGATTTGGACTCATTTATACGAATCATTACTCTCTTTGCAGCACTCAGTTTACTTATTCTTTATCTCGGTGCCTATATTAATCCAAATGACTATTGGTACTTTGGCATCGCGAGTTTATTTTATCCTCTTTCCTTATTGGCAAATATAATTTTTACTATCTATTGGATGTACCGAAGGAAATGGATTTTTCTTTTACCCCTTGTGGTCATTATTTTGCGCGTCGATTACGCTTTCGGCTATTTTAGAATGAAAATTCCACCTGGTGAAACCACAGAAAGTTTTAGGGTGGCCACATTTAATGCTCATGATTTTAAAGAAATGGATTACCCGCATCCGTACATACAAGATGATGCCTGGGAAAAGTTAATACTAAAAATACAACCTACCATTTGGTGCCTTCAGGAAATTGAAGGCATAAAATTTGTAAAGGGAAGTTTGCCCAAATCCATTGGATTAAACAGAGCCGCTCATTCTGCTGTGGCTGGTCTGGCCATCTACAGTTCCTACGACCCCATCAAAACAGAATCCTTCGTTTTCAGTGCGGACAATGGCTTTCAATATGCAGATTTCAGGCATGAAAATGGAAAAATATTCAGAGTATATAACGTGCATTTGTTGTCAAATCAAATTACGGGCATGGCTTATAAGATTTCGGAAGGCGGCACTGTACCGGAAGGAAAGGATATGCATTTGTATAGAAAAATGCTATCTCAATATAAGCAATCTATAAAAACAAGGACGCAACAGTCCCAGATACTGGCAGATCACATTGCCCAATCCCCTCATCCTGTTATCATTTGTGGAGACTTAAATGATACGCCATTATCTTATGTTTATAATAGATTACGAAAATACGCAGACGACGCCTTTTTAGCCGCAGGAAATGGCATTGGGGTAACATATATTGGACCTGTAAAAGGTATGCGGATAGATTATATATTGCCATCAAGAACATTTAAAACCTTATACTGCCGAAGGTATAGTCCTGGTAATTTTTCAGATCATTGTCCGGTGGCCGCCGATATTAATTGGAAATAAGCCATAAAACATATAAAACAATCCTTATTTTTGCCATTTTTACGCCTTAATTCCTTTTTTCAATGACTACAGCACTTCATATTTATCATAGCATCACCCGTCAGAAAGAACTTTTTATACCTGAAACGCCTGGTTTTATAGGCATGTATGTCTGTGGTCCCACCGTTTATAACGATGTGCATTTAGGAAATTGCAGGACATTCGTCAGCTTCGATATCATTTACAGATACTTACAAACCATTGGTTATCAAGTTAGATATGTTAGAAATATAACAGATGTAGGACATTTATTGGATGACGGTGAAGATAGAATGAGCAAAGGTGCGCGACTGGAAAAAAAGGAACCGATGGAGGTTGCTCAAAAATATACCGTAGGCTTTCATAATATGATGCGCATTTTTCAAACATTACCGCCTAGCATTGAACCTCGGGCAACAGGTCATATTCCAGAGCAAATTGAAATGGTAGAAACTATTTTAAAAAATGGTCTGGCTTATATTAAAAATGGAAGTGTTTATTTTGACACCCAAAAGTATATTGACAATAAGGGGGACTACGGTGTTTTATCTGGTAGAAAAATCGATGAGTTACTCTCTGAAACACGTGATAACCTTAAAAATCAAAGCGAAAAAAATCATCCCGCCGATTTCGCCATTTGGATGAAAGCCTCCGATGAACATATTATGCGATGGAATTCTCCCTGGGGCATTGGTTTTCCTGGCTGGCATCTGGAATGTTCTGCCATGAGCCTGAAATACCTGGGTGAAGTATTTGATATTCATGGTGGTGGAAACGATTTGAAATTTCCACATCACGAAAACGAAATAGCTCAAAACATGGGGTCTTGCCAATGTAAAGGTGCCAAGTACTGGTTACATACAAATATGCTCCTTTTAAATGGTAAAAAAATGTCCAAAAGTGACGGTAATACCATTTCTCCCGAACAACTTTTTATTGGAAATAGCGAGCATATCTCAAAATCTTATTCACCCATGGTGGTGAAATTCTTTATGCTTCAATGTCACTATCGAAGTACCCTCGATCTGACCGATGCCGCCCTTTTAGCCGCTGAAAAAGGATACAAACGGTTGATGGAAGCATATAAATGGATTCAATCTGTAAATCATCCGGGAACTAAAGGTGACGCTGGTCAAGATGCTGACATCGAAGCGTTGATAGAAGCTGCCCACCTGGATATGGCCGACGACTTTAATACTCCCAAGGCATTGTCACGCCTTTTTGAACTGGTAAACAAGTTGAATTCCCTGAAAGATAAACATATAGGTTGGGACCAGATTTCCCCTGCTACTTTCGAAAATATAAAACAGGTGTTTAGTTTATTTATTAATGACATATTCGCCGTTGACAGCGATGTAGAAGGCGATCTATCTGGTAATCAGGATAAATCTTTGTTGGATGGGCTAATGAATCTTATCATTCAAATGAGAAATGATGCGCGGTTGAGGAAAGATTGGGCTACGGCAGACCTTATTCGCGATGCCTTAAAGGAAAACAAGGTGGAACTAAAAGATGGCAAAGACGGTAGTTCCTGGCAGGTAACCGAGAGCTGAGGTAATAAATAAAAGGTTCAAATAGGTTGAATTATTTGGGGAGTAATTTTCTATAATCCCGGAGGATATCCTCCGTTCTGAGACTTACCACAAGTTCAATTCGCCGATTTAATGCCTTTCCTTCTGCCGTTTCGTTCGATTTCATTGGGGAGAATTCTCCTTTTCCTGCGGCAAGAATTCTGGAAGGAGATAATTGCCATTCTTC
>CANMVX010000067.1 GCA_947501115.1 Haliscomenobacteraceae bacterium | reverse complement strand
TTTGAAAGAACAAAACTAAAAAATATATCTGACTAGTTAAAAACGAAAACAAATTACCGATGATAACGAATTATTAAGAGAAAGATTGTTTGAAAATAATCATAAGTCAAATCCAATATCTTTTCGGTAATACTTATTTTTAAAATAAATTTTATCTGCGAGCCATCTACTTTTTTCTTCCGCTTTACTTTTATCTGCGTCAAGGGAAGTAATTGCTAAAACTCTGCCACCTTTAGTGACGATGCCGCCCTGGTCATCCATACTAGTACCTGCGTGAAAAACAAAGGATTCTGTTACTTCACCGGGGAAAGTTATTGGTAAATTACTTTCATAATTTCCAGGATAACCACCTGATACCAGCATAGTTGTAGCAGCAAACCGAGGATCTATTTCTATTGGATTTTCTCCTAATTTTTGTTCGTGTAAATCATAAAAAAGGGAGACAATATCAGAGGTCAGTCGCGGGATAATAGCTTCCGTTTCAGGGTCTCCCAAGCGGCAATTATATTCAATAACAAAGGGTTCTCCAGCTACTGAAATAAGACCGAAAAAAATAAATCCTTTATAAGAAATATTGTTTTTTTGAAGGCCTTTAAGGGTAGGTTCAATGATGCGTGAAGTCACTTTTTGAACCATTGGCGTATCAAAAAAAGGAACGGGAGAAATAGCGCCCATGCCGCCTGTATTCAATCCGACATCTCCTTCTCCCACTTTTTTGTAGTCTTTGGCTTCTGGAAAAAGGACATATTTAACGCCGTCTGTAAGGACAAACACCGAAAATTCTATCCCATCTAAGAATTGTTCGATGACCACACAGGAGGATGCTGCTCCAAATTTTCCACCCAACATGGCGGTTAATTCCGCCTTCGCTTCTTCTGCGTCGGTCAAAATAACAACCCCTTTTCCAGCCGCCAGCCCATCTGCTTTTAGCACGTACGGACCGACATTTTCAGAAATAAAATGAAGTCCTTCGTTGAGCGTTTCAGGAGTAAAGGACTTATAAGCCGCGGTAGGTATAGATTGTTCCGCCATGAATATTTTAGCAAAAGCTTTACTTCCCTCCAATTGTGCACCTTTTGCCGAGGGACCTACCACTAAAACGTGAGATAGTGTGCTATCAGATTCAAAAAAATCTACAATACCATTTACCAAAGGTTCCTCGGGTCCAACAATGACCATCTTTATATTTTCCTTAATAACCAATGCACGGATAGCATCAAGGTCGGAAAGATTTAGAAAAATATTGGTTCCGTGTAAACGTGTTCCGGCATTTCCAGGAGCAATAAATAATTGTTGGCATCGTTCACTTTTACTAATCTTCCACGCCAAAGCATGTTCACGTCCACCACTTCCCAGGAGAAGAATATTAATTTTATTATTTTTCATTTTTTAAATTGAAATGTAAAGATATGCTTTGTAGGAAATTCTTTTACATAGTGATTGTTTTTTTACCTTTGCATCTGTTTATCAAAATTATACCATGATTACTCACCTTAGAGGTACAATGACTTTTAAATGTCCCACTTTTGTTGTTTTAGAAGCAGGAGGGGTTGGATACCAGGTTTTTATTAGTTTACACACCTATTCCCAATTGCCGGATACGCCTACCATATTCTTGTTAACACATCAATTTATAAAGGAAGATAGTCATACGCTCTATGGGTTTTCTGAAGATAAAGAACGAACGCTTTTTCGATTATTAATCAGTGTTAGCGGGGTAGGACCTACCACGGCTCAAGTATTATTATCATCTATTTCACCAGACGAAATCAGATTAGCTATTTTAAGTGAACAAGATGAAATTTTTAGAAAAGCAAAGGGGATTGGACCCAAAACAGCTAAAAGAATTATCTTAGATTTGAAAGATAAAATGGTTAAAGACAGTGGGGAAGGAGTATTTTCTAACAACCCGTCATACAATACAATTAGAGATGAAGCGTTATCGGCTTTGGTAGCTTTAGGATTTAACCGTGGGTTAGTTCAAAAGGCCATACAGCAAATATTACAGGATTCTGCCCCCACGGAGAATGTTGAAGATTTGATTAAAAAAGCGCTTAAGCTTCTTTCTCAATGAGTTGGAAATATTTATTTATTAATACAAGGGGCTGAAATTTGCACCTTAACGACTTTTCCTTTGTTTAACATGAAATATTCAGCCATCGTATTATTCGTTTTATTTGTAGGTGTAATCACTTTCCAAAATCTTTCTGGAGGTAATTTGCCGTCTTGGGGTAAAGAGAACCCCTATCTGCTTAGGTTCTTGCCCCCGGTAAAACCCCAGGTTTCAAGAGATACTTTACCCGCTATAAAGGAACGTAAAGACAATTTCAGTATAGCAAAACCTGTAAATATTATTGATTTAAAAGATCCGTCCATTATTGATAAAAAGGTTACTTATGACCCCATTACCAATAAATATATCATGACGGAAAAAATTGGAGAGGATGATTTTCAATATCCATCCTACATGTCCTTTGATCAGTATTTGAAAAAAAGAGAAGTTGAAGATTATCAAAAATATTTCAGGCAATTAGCTGGTATTGGTTCTGAAAATAATACAGGTTCCTTGAATCCTCTATCTACCGTTGATGTGAAAGCTAGTCTGATTGACAGGCTTTTTGGAGGTAATTCTATTGATATTCGTCCGCAAGGTGGCGTTGACCTTACCTTTGGAATGGACTATCAAAGTATGGAAAATCCTTTTATTATCGAAGCAGGTAGGAGACAACTCTTGTTTGATTTCGATATGAATATTCAAATGAATATAACGGGTAAGATTGGTGATAAATTGAATCTGGCAACCAATTATAATACCAATGCGACTTTTGATGTTGATAAGCAGGTTATTAAACTAAATTATAACAGTGATTTGTTTAATGAGGACGAGATTGTTAAAAAAATTGAAGCCGGTAATGTAAGTTTACCTTTAAGAGGTTCTCTGATTCAAGGGGCGGAAAGTCTTTTCGGATTAAAAACGGAACTTCAATTTGGTCATCTTCGCCTTACTGCTATCGCCTCTCAGCAGCGTTCACAAAGAAAAAATATACAAACTCAGGGGGGAAGTCAGGTACAGGAATTCGAGGTTCGTGCAGATCAATACGACGAAAACAGGCACTTTTTCCTTTCGCATTACAATCGAAGCGCCTTTGAACCCGCTCTTGAAAATTTACCTCAAATTCGTAGCTTATTTAAGCTTGAAAATATTGAGGTTTGGTTGACCAATGACAGAAATGAGGTAGATAACGTAAGGGATATCGTTGCGCTGGCCGATTTAGGCGAGCCTGAAATTTTAGTGAATCCCACAGCAGTCCCTGTACAAACAGCCTTCGCTCCTAAGGATTTAACGGGTAAGCCTTTACCAGATAATAGCTCAAATAATTTGTATAATCGGGTGATTAGTGATCCCAGAATTCGCCAGATAGATAATGCAGTTTCTATCCTTCAGTCAGAGTTTAAACTCAATCAATCCAGAGATTTTGAAAAGGTTAGTGCGAGAAAACTTAGACCAAGTGAATACAATGTTCATTCTGAACTAGGCTTTGTGACGCTGAATATAAATGTTCAGCCAGATCAGGTTGTGGGGGTTGCTTATCAATATTCTTATAATGGCAAGACCTTCAAAGTAGGAGAATTAGCCAATAATTCGGAAAATACAAAGCCTGATTCTTCTTTGACGGTTCTCTTCGTTAAAATGTTGAAAAGTACCACTCAAACAACAGATGTACCAACCTGGGATTTGATGATGAAAAATATTTATCCAATTGGTGCCGTGCAGATTGATCAGAATGAGTTTCGCCTTGATATTTTTTATGAAGATCCGGGCAAAGGTTTAAAAAGATTTTTACCAGAAACTAATCTGGCGGGAAGACCATTACTCAGAGTTTTTAATGTTGATAAATTAAATACGCAGGGGGATCCAACCCCGGACGGAATATTTGACTTTGTGCCTGGTTTGACCATTAATCTATCTAATGGCCGGGTTATGTTCCCCGTCTTAGAGCCATTTGGCGGTTCATTAGCAAAGCAGATTGAAGATGTTGGTTTGAGGGCAAAATATACTTTTCCGGAACTATACTCAAAAACGCTCTTTTTGGCGCAGGAGTACCAGGAGAAAAACAGGTTTGTTATAAAGGGTAATTATAAATCGAGTGTTTCGTCGGAAATTTCTTTAGGTGCATTTAATATCCCTCCCGGCTCTGTTACCGTAAGTGGTGGTGGACAGACCCTAAGAGAAGGGGTGGATTATGAAATTGATTATAATATTGGGCGCGTTAGAATTTTAAATGATGCTATTCTCAATTCTGGCATTCCTGTAAATGTAAGTTATGAAGATAACGGTCTGTTCAACTTCCAAACAAAAAGTATGTTTGGCGTTAGAGCTGATTATGCCGTTGATAAGAATTTTAATATAGGTGCAACGGCTTTAAAACTTTTTGAAAGACCCTTTACGCAAAAGGTAAATATTGGGGAGGATCCCATCAATAATTCAATTTATGGGTTCGACCTTGGTATTTCCAGGGACGCTCCCTTCTTAACAAAAATAGTTGATGCCTTACCAGGTATAAGCACAAAAGCTAAGTCTTCTATCAACTTTACAGGGGAAACGGCTTTGATCAGACCGGGGCATTCCCGCGCGATAAACCAAAATAGTAAGGACAAAGGAGGCGTGGTTTATATTGATGACTTTGAAGGAAGTGCCAGTAGTTTAGACCTAAGACAGCCTGTTACGAATTGGGTATTGGCTTCTGTACCTCAAAATGATGCCTTTAATAATAATCCTTTGTTTCCCGAGGCTTCTCTGGTAAATGACCTTCGTTATGGCTCAAATAGAGCAAAATTAAGTTGGTATAGAATAGATTTAGGTGCCAGAGGTACCGATCAGGATGCTAAAAATCCTTATACTAGTCAGGTTCCTCAAATTGAAGTATTTCCAAATGCTCAGATTGCTCCTAACCAGCTGCCTAATATTCCTACGTTTGATATGACTTACTATCCTGAAAATAGAGGTCCATACAACTTTGATGTGCCAGGTGGTTATCCAGGGATTAGCAAAGGAGCTAAATTTATTGGCGATTCTATGGTACTTGATAATCCAGGTTCTAGATGGGCAGGGGTGATGAGGGCTTTAAATACCAATGATTTCCAATCTTCAAATATTGAGTTTCTGGAATTTTGGGTGCTCAGTCCGTTTTTAGATCCTGCTGATCCTAAAAAGCCAGTGGATAATTATGAAAAGAAACAAGGAGAATTGTATATAAATCTTGGAAACGTTTCAGAGGACATATTAAGAGATTCCCGAAAGTTTTTTGAAAACGGTCTTCCCGCTCCATTAAATCCTAGTCGTCGAACGGATAATACCAACTGGTCCGTTATTCCCGTTGCTCAGCAAATTACTAACGCTTTTGATATCGATGAGGCTTCCAGATTAGCACAGGATATTGGTCTTGATGGTATGAATGATGCCACGGAAGCAGAAAAATTCGCACCTTATTTATCAAGTATTGCAAAATCAAATCCGCGTGCGTCAGAAAAATTAAAGTCAGACCCAGCTGCTGATAATTTCAGAAATTTTAATGACCCTAGTTACACTCAAAATATAGATCTGTTAAGCAGATATAAAGATTTTAATGGACCTGAAGGTAATTCGAAGTCTAACTCGGGGGGCAATCAACTGCAATCGGCTACCAACGTGCCTGATGCAGAAGATTTGAACAGAGATAATACGCTGAATGAAACGGAAGCCTATTTCCAATATAAAATCCCCATCCTGGCCGATCCGCTGAATCCAAGAGAAATAGATGTTAACAGGACGCCATTTGTCACAGATCGTATTGAAAGTGATAACGGTGAAAGAATATGGTACAGACTTCGCGTTCCTTTAAATGGCAATGATAAAGTGGCAGTGGGTGGAATAAAGGATTTTCGCTCTATCCGTTTCATGAGAATGTATTTACACGGTTTTGAAAGTGAGGTAACTTTTAGATTCGCACGTATGGAATTGGTTCGTAATCAATGGCGTAGATATTCTCAAGATTTAAATGAGCAAAATAATGTACCCTGTGATGCGCAAACACAATTCGACGTAGATGCCGTAAATATTGAGGAAAATAGTAACAGAAAGCCTTTTAGCTATGTTTTACCCGTGGGTATTCAGCGTCAACAGGCCCTGGGCGTTTTCAATACCCTACAAAACGAACAGTCACTGACCATGAAGATAAAAGGTTTGTGCGAAAGGGAGGAAAAAGCGGTATTTAAAAACGTGGGTCTTGATATGCGGGTTTATGATAGAATTAAGGCATTTGTTCATGCTGAAAAGGTAGTTGGTCCAAATCTAAATGATGGAGATGTTTCTGTATTCATTCGTATTGGATCTGACTTTAAAAATAATTATTACGAATACGAAATTCCCGTCCGTTTTTCTGATGACAAAAGGTTACCAGCAAATATTATTAGCGACGACTATAAACAAGAAGTCTGGAGACCTGAAAATGAATTTGATGTCGCTCTTTCTCTTTTTACCGACCTGAAAATCAAGAGAAACGACGCTGGCTTCTCCTTAACTGACGAATATGGCCAAATTGTAGATGGCACCGGCACCGTCGGTAATCCGGAAATGCAGCACAGAATAAGTATAAAAGGTAATCCTTCCCTGGGATTGGCAAAAATTGCTATGATTGGGGTGAGAAATAGAAATGGTGGGCAGATAAGCCCTGTAAATGTTGAGTTGTGGATAAATGAACTTAGGCTTACTGGCCTGGATGAAAGAGGGGGTGTTGCCGCTATCGGCCGCCTGGACATGCAATTAGCTGATTTGGGAAATGTCAGTTTAGCCGGAAATTATGCCTCTATTGGTTTTGGCGCCATTGACCAAAGAGTGTTGCAAAGAAATAGAGAAGCTATTACCGGTTTTGATGTTTCCGGTTCTATTGAACTAAATAAGTTTCTCCCTGCTTCCTGGGGTATTAAATTACCTCTTTTCGCTCAATATTCAACCAATTTCACAACCCCTGAATTCGACCCTTTTGATTTGGATATCAGGCTGAAAGATAAATTACCAACCTTTCCCTCTCTGGCAGATAGAGATTCTATAAAAAGACTTTCCAGAGAAATCAATTCTATTCAAGGGTATAATTTTACAAATATTCGGAAGGAACGAACAGGAGGGCCTAGCGGACAGCCAGGTAATCCCGCACCCTGGGATATTTCTAACTTTTCCTTTAATTACGCATTTACAAAAACAGATAAACGAAGCCCTCTTATCGAGTTTGATGAAAGTGTGCGTCGAACAGGTTCTTTAAATTACGCTTTTTCAAGAAAAGGGGACTTTATTCAACCTTTTAAAAATTTAAAAGGGAGTGCATTAAAGTGGATTTCAGAAATAAACTTCAATCCTCTGCCTAATTCATTTACTTTCGGTACCCAAATGGCAAGATTGTTTAATACCACTCGTTACCGGTTTACAGGTCTCGAAGATAGATACAATACCTTCTTTAATAAACGCTTTTCCTGGGATAGGGAATATAACGTAAACTGGGATTTGACGAAGGCTATTAAATTTACTTTCTCAGCATCAAACTTTGCTGTAATTGATGAACCTGATGAAGTCAGATTATTGGAAAATTACAATATTGAAACAGCTACACAAATTAGAAAAGATAGTATATGGAGTAATATTCAGCAATTAGGTAGATCTAAAACTTACCAACACTCCTTTACTTTGGGTTATACCCTTCCTTTCAGAGTCATTCCTTTTATGGACTGGATTACTTCCAGAGTACAATATCAAGGTCAATATGGATGGAATGCAGCCGCTCTGAATTTAGATAGTCTGGGAAATCAGATAAGGAATAGCCAAAATATTCAGGCAAACATTGACTTTAATTTCGAATCTATCTATAGTAAAATTCCTTATTTAAGAAAAATAGATAGAGGTGCGCCAGCCACAAAATCTAAGAAAAGTAAGGACGACAATCAAAATCAAGAACCAGCGCAACCAGAGGAAAAAGAAAAAAAAGGGTCAGAGCCCAGTATGGCAGAAAGGATGTTGATAAGACCTTTTTTATTGCTTCGAAGGGCTCGATTCAATTATACCTTGCAAAGTAGTACTGTGGTTCCCGGATTTATGCCAGCCGCAAAATTAATGGGAATGGGACCTGATTTTCAAGGTCCGGGTTGGGATTTTGTTGCTGGACTGCAACCTAAAATCAGTGAACTAAGCGATGCAGAAAATTATACTGCCTCAGATTGGCTAAATGAAATAGCAAAAAAGGGCTGGATTTCTTCCAGCGTTTTTCTAAATCAAGAGGTGGCTCAATCCAGAGCAGAAAATTATGACGGACGTCTGACCGTTGAACCTTTCAAAGAGTTTAGAATCGAGTTGGAGTTTAATAAAAATTTCTCCAGTAACCATTCTCAGTTCTTTAAAGATACAACCCTGAATAATTCAACGGTTTTTTCGCATGCCATTCCGAAAGATATTGGAACGATGACGATGAGTTATTCAGCGCTTAAAACCTTGTTTAACCAGGATAAAGATGATCTGGTAAATCTGTTCAAACAATTTGAAACCAATAGAATAGCTGTATCAATGCGTTTGGGTGAGGGTACACACTTAGATACTACTTTAGCAAAAAATGGATATTCTTACGGGTATGGCAGGACGCAGCAAGATGTTTTAATCCCCGCATTTATTGCGGCTTATACCGGCGCTGATGCCAACTCCATTCCATTGGATATTTTTGGGTTGTTACCCAATATTAACTGGAGATTGCAGTATAATGGATTAGCTAAAGTTCCTTTATTCAGTGAATTGTTCCAGAATTTTAGCTTGACGCACGGTTATAAATCTACCCTTACAGTGAGTAGATTCAACTCGGGACTCGATTTTATCAGGACACAAAGTTCAGGGGCTTTAAACGAACTAAACGGTAATTTTTATGCCAGGCTCGAGATTCCCGAAGTGGCGATTCAAGAAGGATTTTCCCCACTTATTGCCGTGGACGCTACTTTGAAAAACGGGATGTCTCTTAATGTAAATTATAAAGTTAATCGTTTGCTGGCAATGAGTTTTGTTAGTAATCAACTTTCAGAAACCAGAAGTAAGGAGTTTGTTATTGGTTTTGGCTATCTACTTAGAAATCTGGATATTCCTTTTCTAACAGGTTCCAAGAAAAAGGGTGGGGGGCGTCCTGTTCCCAAAACTACAGATCCAATGGGTAATACTGACCCGGCAGGCAGAAATACCGCAGCACAAGGTAACGATTTAGATATTACCTTTAATTTGAGCATGAGAGATGATGTAACCTTTAATCACTTGTTGGACCAGGGAATTATTGAACCTACCAGAGGTAATTATTCCCTTACCTTTTCTCCTTCAGCAGAATACAAAATAAGCAGGCAACTTTCCCTCAGGGCTTTTTTCGATTACAGGAAAAATAGACCTAAAACTTCAGCTGGATTTCCCCGTACAGATGCTTCTGGCGGTTTTATTCTTAGGTTTACATTGTAGAATATGAATAAAAAAGTCATTTTTGGAATTTTGGCGCTTATGGCTATTGCCATAGTTGGGGTGATATGGTCACAAATACGCCTCATTCAATCAGCTACGCTGGTGAATACTGAGCGGTTTGAAAAAAGTGTTTTTAGTGCCCTGAATGAAGTGGTTAAAAAATTGGAACTCGATGAGGAAAAAGACCTTTTCCTCTCTTCTATGAGCCAAAAATACCCTAACAGTAATGTGCCTTCTTTCAATCCTTTTGGCTCCAGAGAAAAAGAAAAAAATCTGGAGAATCGAATTAAAATGGATTATTTAGATGGAATTCTTAAAGAGGAGTTGGCCATTAGAGGTATTAATAGTCAAATTCCAAGCTATAGATATCATTATGGAATTTATGGCTTTGAAAAAGGTAGTTTTGTCATTCTTGATGGCAAAAAGTTTAATTACGAGGAGGAAAAAGAAAATATTTTACCTGAATACGTTAATACAGGGGATGAAAATACAGCTTTTAGAGTTAATGTTTTTCCAAGGGAGCGTCCCGTTCCTGGCGAATTAAGGATATTTTTCCCCAATAAAAATGCTATTATACTAAGATCTTTAGGTAAAACCCTGACGGCAACTCTGTTTTTTGCTGGTATTATTCTGGTTTGCTTTGGCTACACTTTATATATTATTTTTACTCAAAAGAAGTTGTCAGAGATGAAAACGGATTTCATAAACAACATGACTCATGAGTTTAAAACGCCAATTGCTACCATTTCCTTAGCTGCAGATTCACTAAATAACCCCGCCGTTTTAAAAAACGAAGATAAAATATTGCGTTTCTCAAGAATTATTAAGCAGGAAAATATTCGCATGCACAAGCAAGTGGAGAAGGTGCTGCAAATGGCTCTTTTAGATAAAAAGGACTTTAATTTGAAGTGGTCTTCTATTAATATGCATGACCTAATTCTTGCAGCCATTGAAAATATTTCGCTGCAGGTAGAGGCAAGAGAAGGGTCCGTTCAAGGCTTTTTAAATGCTGCTTCACCCGTTATAAATGGAGACCAGACACATTTATCCAATATTATTAATAATCTGTTAGATAATGCCAACAAATACTCTCCACAAAAACCACATATTACCGTTTTTACAAGGAATGTAGATAAAGGCCTGGAGATTATTGTGAAGGATGAGGGAATAGGTTTGGGAAGGGATGTCCGTAAATTTATATTCGATAAGTTTTATAGAGTTCCAACTGGTAATATTCACAATGTCAAGGGTTTCGGACTAGGATTAAGTTACGTCAAAACAATGGTAGAAGCCCATAAAGGTAAAATAGATGTTCGCAGTGAATTAGGCAAGGGAAGCAGTTTTATCCTGTTTTTTCCCCTTCATTGATTTATCATTTTTTCATTTGAAACTCATTTAAAATGGATAATAAGCAAATTCTATTAGTCGAAGATGACCAGAATTTTGGAGACGTTCTAAGCTCCTATCTGGAATTATATCAATATGATGTGACACTGGCAAATGATGGTGTGAAAGGCTGGAATGCTTTTAAAGAAGGAAAATTTGATATCTGTATTCTCGATGTTATGATGCCTGAAAAAGATGGGTTTACTTTGGCGAAGGAAATTTTACACGCTGATCCTTCTATGCCTTTAATTTTTTTAACCGCAAAGTCGCTGAAAGCTGACGTTTTGGAAGGTTTTAGAATCGGTGCAGATGATTATATCACCAAACCCTTTAACTCGGAAGAACTTCTTTTACGAATAAATGCCATCTTAAAAAGGAAAAGAAGCAATGTTCCTGAAAAGCCTGTATCCCAGGAAGTTAGCAGATATTATACGATTGGGGATTATCATTATGATGCGGATCTTAGAATTCTGGTCTATACAAAAGCAGCGAATCCAGATCAAAAAGTGAAACTTTCTCCACGCGAATCAGCGCTTCTTTGTTTATTTGCAGATAATATGAATAATGTGGTGGCAAGAGCCGAAGCGCTAACTAAAATATGGGGTGATGACACCTATTTTACGGCCCGCTCAATGGACGTTTTTGTTACCAAACTTAGGAAATTGTTAAAGGAAGATCCTAATATTGAAATTGTTAATATTCATGGAAATGGTTTTCAACTTCGGGTTCTTTAACATGGTTATCAGCTAAATTTTCGGTTTTATGTTCTATAAACTTTTTATTAAGCCCGTTCTTTTCCTCTTTCCTCCGGAAACAGCGCACGGATTAACGTTGTTTTTATTTAAAGTTTTATTGAAAATTCCTTTGATTGGTAACTTGTTCAAAAGGTATTGCTCCTCGGAATCTAATGTTTCAGCGGTCTCTTTTTGTAACCTTTCTTTTCAAAATCGCATCGGCCTGGCAGCAGGCTTCGATAAAAATGGTGAATACCTGAATGAAATGCCTGCTCTCGGCTTTGGGTTCATTGAACTGGGTACAGTAACTCCTAAACCTCAAAATGGAAATCCTCAACCCCGCTTATTTCGTTTGCCTGAGGATGACGCTCTTTTGAATAGAATGGGGTTCAATAATCGAGGAGTAGATTTTCTTGTTGAGCAATTGATAGCTTTCTCACGGCCAAAAGGGCTAATAATAGGTGGGAATATTGGAAAAAATAAGGATACAACGAATGAAAATGCGTTAGATGATTATCTCATTTGCTTTGAAAAACTATTTCCTTACGTCGATTATTTTGTCGTCAATGTAAGTTCCCCGAATACGCCGGGACTCAGAGCTTTGCAAGAAAAAGGACCTCTCACGCTTATATTAACCGCACTGCAACAGGCTAATAATAGGATGATTGATAGTAAACCTATCCTTTTAAAAATAGCCCCTGATTTGGAATTATCTCAAGTAGATGATATCATCGAGGTGGTTCAATCGACGAAATGCCATGGTTTAGTTGTTTCAAATACAACGTCTGATCGTACGAATCTATCTACTGAATCGTCGTTGCTTGAATCCTTTGGTTCTGGTGGGATTAGCGGAAAGCCTGTTCGTGAAAAATCAAATCATCTGATAGCCTATATTTTTGAAAAAACAAATGGAATGCTACCTATTATTGGGGTAGGGGGTGTTTCCTCAGTAGAAGATGCGAAAAATAAATTGAACGCCGGAGCAACGCTCATTCAAATCTATACAGGCTTGGTGTATGAAGGTCCGTTGCTAGTTAAAAACTTAGTAAGCGGAACAAATAAATAATTTCCTTCCTTTTTCCTGACAAGTCATTTACCAACTGCCACCGGCACCACCTCCACTGCTTCTGCCACCGCCCCAGCTACCACCTCCTGATCTTCCACCACCGGAACCGCCTGAGCTACTTCTCACCTTTTTAGGAATAATATTTATCTTTTCCCGTTGGTTTCCGCAATGTAAACAAGAATAACGCAGTAACTCTTCGCCAGTATTTGAATAAGTTGCTGCCCTTAAGGTCGTTGAATTGGCTAATTTCTCCGTTTGAAATTTACAGGAAGGACATTTTGTGTAACTTTTAGGAGATTTTACATACCTCAAAATCGTAGGCTCGACCCCTTCGCCTACCCAAACGTCATATTCTGCCACCCCCAATTCAGCCTCTTTAGACTGTCCTGAATTCAAATAGTTATTCGACCTATTTTCTTGTTCTTTGTTTAATGTCACTCCATGGGGTTCTTGAGGAGGTGTATTTCGCCACTTTTTCATTTCCTTCCTGACAAACCAAAGGATGCCCAAAAATGGGATGGGAAAAATAAAGGCAAGGGGCGTTATATTGTATTTTTTTAAAGTGTGATATTTCTTGTAAGGTGTTTCATCTTTCTTAAAACTTCTACCTAAAAGCAACAATATGATGCCATTAACGAAAGCAGTCAGGTAGGCATATAGTTCCAAAAAGAAACCGCCTTCCCCTTTATTTTCCTTTTCCTCGTATTCAACCGCATTTTCAGGATTTTGGATAATGGAGGAAATGGCAGTTATACCTTTTAATAAGCCTTCCCCATAAGCCTCGTTTTTAAAGGAAGGAATTAATTCGTTGGTTATTATTCTTTTGCAAATGGCGTCTGGCAAAATGCTTTCCAGTCCATTACCTGTTTCAAACTCAACTCTTTTTTGATCCAGAACAAATAATATGAGTAACCCATTGTCCGCCCCACTTTTACCTATTCCCCATAAATTAAACAGTTTATAGGCAAAATCCTTAGGTATAGCTTCGCCTATGGAAGGCAACATAACTAAAGCTACCTGATTACCAACACTGTCCTCCAGAAAGGTTAACTGATTATTTATCTGGATATAAGTTTCTTCATCCAGTATGTTAGATGGATCACTGATATAACTATTATTTTGAATCTTCGTATTAGGTACCGATTCGGGGGTAAAGGTTTGCCCCGACAGATTAGCCATCCAAAAGAGGGAAAAAACTATAATAGGTAAGAACTTACATTTCATAACAAAGGCATTTTTCTATTCAAAAACTGATTTTTTCAAACCAACAATTCTGACAGCATTTTGATAATAAATCTTTTTCAAAATTTTATCTGGAAGATGTAAGCCATACATTTTCCAAAAGGCATGATATTTTTTGTAGTAAGGAAAATACTCATCGGCAGTTTCCAGCACCCTGAAATAAGTAAAATACTCCTCTGGATTATAGGCATCTTTTCCAAAAAGAATCCTATCCTGGTATTTTTCAAAGAAGGCACTGGCACGTCTTGGTTGTCTCCCTAATTCGGCGATAACTGCGCCAAATTCAACATTTACATGAGGAAAAACATCTAAAAATCTGGATAAGGAATCCAGATCGTTTGCCATCCATCCGAAATGAGCATTAATAAAGGTTGTTTTTGGGTGTTTTTGGAAAACATGATGTTGCTCCTTGATTAGGGTTGAAAAAGGAGCCGGGTCGGTATCACTTCTTTTTCTTCCCGGATGCGTTTTAAGCTCTAACCAACGTTCATTTGTTTCGTCAAAAGGTTCCCAAAACTGTGCGGGATCTGCGGAATGAATCAAAACGGGGATACCAAGTTCTCCACATTTTGCCCAGATAGGATCTAACCTAATATCGTCAATAGCGACACGTTGACCCGCTTTATCTTTTACGCTAAGGCCTAAACTTTTAAATATTTTTAGCCCTTTTGCACCATTTTGCACATCAAATTCGAGTTGTTTTACGGCATTTGATGTCCAATCAGGTTCATCTATGCCATTGAAGCTAACATTTGTAAAAATGGCAATTCTATCTTCGGCTCCATATTTCTTAACATTTTCTACCATTCCTTTCAATGCATTTCCACCTCTGCCACTAAGGTTAATACATACACCCATATTGAGGGAGTCCATTTCCTTTAGTAAAATGGTCAGGTCCTGAGTAGCCATATTCCAGTGGTGACTATGAATATCCACAAAGGGAAATTTTGATTTTAATAAAGCATGTTCCGGAACTTTTAAAGAAGAGGGCGGGTCATATTTTTCAAAATCCATCTTGTTTTCCTGTCCCTGAAGATTGGAGGTTATGGCAACAAAAGCGAGGAGAAAAAAGGTGCATTTAAAGGTGGACATGGTCTAATTTTTTTTACAATATACGGATATGTTCCCAATAGATGATAGGTTATTGGAGGATTAAAAAAGCGTCGTAAACATCGGGATATTTTTTATCGATGGTGAATCCTTTTTTTATAAAAAGTTTAATCATCGACTCATTATTCGGTAGTACGGAGGCCACTATTTTTTTTATACCCCGTTTTTTGGCAATATCCAGAATGTGATTAGTTAGCATGAGACCCAGTCCTTGCCCTTGCCAAAGGTCGGCAATGAGAATTGAATATTCGGCTGATTCTCTCCAGGCATCTTCGATAATACGAACGATTCCAATGATGGGCTCGGGGTTATCTTCTGTTGGAGGAATTGTAGCGACAATGGCTATTTCTCTATCGTAATCGATGTGAGTAAAACGGGTTAACCAGGTATGATCTATTTTGGGTATGTAGCCGAAAAATCGCATATACAGGGTTTCGCGGGAGACATTTTTGAGCATTTCGGCCAGGCCAGGTTCATCTTCTGGTCTTACGGGTCGTAGGTGAACGGATTGTCCTAAGCGAAGATTTTTATCTAAACTATAATCTTTTCCGGGATAGGGAGAAAGGGCCAGGTGTCTGAAATGTTGGTTTGTCGATTCGGTTGTTTTCTGTAATCTCACCGCTACGTGCAAAGCCATGCCACTTTCATTATCCATTCGAAAAGGATTAATTTCAACGGCTGCTATGGCTGGAAAATCCATAAGGAGGTAAGAAAACCGGTGTAACCAGAGATACAATTGATTTAATTGTACGCCCGATTGATTTCGGTAACCTTTTAGGAGGGTAAAAAGATGGGTTCCTTCTACCATTTGTTGAGCGAGAGCCATATTCAGTGGAGGAAGACCGACGCGAATATCCGGAAAAACTTCTTTATCCCAACCGCCTTTTCCAAAGAGCATCAAAGGTCCGAAAGTAGGATCTTTGTAAGAACCAATAAACAGATCAAAGCCCTTAAGCACCATTTTTTCAATCCGAATGCCTCTAATAACAGCGGTAGGATGTGCTTTTGAGCAACTAAGCATCATATTTGTCCAGATTTCGGTCATTTCATTCACATCTCTAATATTCAGACGAACGCCGCCCACGGCTGTTTTCTGTAAAATATCAATGGAATCGATTTTCATTACGATAGGGAAACCTATTTTCTGTGCAATACTTTTAGCTTCTTCTACGGTAGTACTTAAAAAGCTCTCAATAACTGGAAAGCCATACGCCAGGAGTAAATCATGACCCTCTTTTTCTGAAAGTAATAATCGATTTTCAGCTAGGGCTTTATCGATAATGCTTTTTGCTGCCTTTTGATCTGCATTAAAGTCGATAGGTATAGAAAGGGGTGTTTCGTACAGTAGTTTCAGATCCAGATGATATTGGTAGAGCCTCATTAGTGCATCAATAGCACTTTCTGGGTAGGGATAACAAGGAATTTTCGCTTGTCCTAAAATCCTTCTCGCCTCAGCTACCTGGTTTCCGCCCATCCAAACGGTGAATACCGGTTTTCTTAAAGGTTTTAATTGAGTAATGGCCTGAGCAATTTTCAGGGCCTCACTTTTTAGATAAACGGAGTAAACGACGATGATGGCATCCACTGCATCATCATTTAAACAAATCTTCAACGTCTCGGTATATCTTTTCGTGTCGGCAAAATTACCCACATGAATAGGTCGGTCGGCAGATGAAGAATGAGGTAAGAGGGTATTTAATTTTTCAACGGATACCTTAGATAAAATACTATGCTTCCCCCCTCTTTTTAATAACGCATCCAATGCTAAAATACCCCCTGCGGCAATATTGGATAAAATTACCATATTATTTCCTGTGGGTCTGACAGAATTGGTGGCAGCCAGGCCCATATTAAATAACTGAGCTATGGTATCGACCCTGATAATACCCGCTCTTTGGAAAGCGGCATCGTATGCAAAATCTTTTTCTTCTTCCCAGTCCAAAACAGAAGAGTTCCAATCTATATCCTCTTTCTTTCTATTTGCCTTTAAAATAATTATGGGTTTATTTCTTGAAAAAGACCTTGCGGCACTTAGAAAGCGACGAGCATTAGGTAACTTTTCCATATATATCAGAATGCCTGCGGTATGAGCATCTGTGCCTAAAAAGTCGATGCAATCCGCAAAATCAATATCGCCTGCCAGTCC
>CANMVX010000066.1 GCA_947501115.1 Haliscomenobacteraceae bacterium | reverse complement strand
GCTGTGTTTTCCAAATAATTATTTAGGGAACGAACGGCATGATTACTTTGTGTGGATCCGGAAGTACCACTGCTGGAAAAAATAGTTTCTGGTTCCCAGGAACCTGTTTGAATCAATTGATGTTTAAAAAAGTGAACGGGTAAACAAGGGATAGAAAATAAATTTTCCTGATTAGGCAAACAATTTGGGAGAAGTTCAAGGAATTTCTGATATAAAGTATTATTTTTTGATTGGAATTGAAAAATTTCCCAGGCTCGGTCAGTAAATTCCTTATTATTATTCGCAACGAAATGAAGGTATTTCGTGTTATCATTAGCCATTTAATCGTTTTTGTTTATAAATTTTCAATCATGAAATCGATGTCATTCACCCCCTTTACTTACTGGATATTAGCTACAACTCTTATTTTAACAGAGAGTTGTTCGCGCCCACCAGAATTTCCTGATGAACCTGTCATCGAATACATAGGGTTAAGCAAAAATACAATTATTCAAAGTAGAAGTAGTCAATTGCCTCAAGATACCATTGAAATAAGTTTCAAATTTACTGACGGAGATGGAAATTTAGGTAATGCGGACAGCGTAAATATTTTATTAACAGATAGCCGGGACGGGTTTAACCACCTGTTTAAAATAGGTGAAATACCGCAATTAGGGGCTGGCAGAGGCATTCAAGGAAATATAAAGCTATCATTAACAAATAGATCTGATACCCGCTATTTTTGTTGCACCTTTCCTAATACCCGTCTAACCTGCATACCAAGCACCAACTTTCCCAAAGATTCCTTATATTACAGTATAAAAATAAAGGATCGGGCTGGAAATTGGAGTAATACTATCAAGACGGAAAATATCACCATTTTATGTCAATAGCGGGTTAAATCCAGTTAATTCCTTTCTTCAAATGGGACATGGTAAATTCCTCAGGAGAACCATTTTCCACCTGATGGTCATATTCCCAAGAAGCCATAGGCGGCATGCTTACCAAAATAGACTCTGTTCTACCATTGGTTTCGAGGCCAAATTTAGTTCCTTTATCCCAAACCAGATTAAATTCGACATATCTTCCGCGCCTGATATACTGCCATTTCTTATTCAAATCATTAAATGGACAATCATAAGTGCGTTGAAGTATGGGAATATAGAGCGAGCAAAAAGATTCACCCACCGCTTTGACAAAATCAAAAGAAGACTCTTTATCCTCTCTTTTAGCCGCGACTAATCGGTCAAAAAAAATACCCCCAACGCCTCTTGTTTCCTTTCTGTGAGGAAGAAAAAAGTAATCATCGGCCCAGGTTTTAAAGGTAGGATAAAAAGAAGGATCATGCAGATCACAAACTTTTTTCAGACCTGTATGAAAAAAAATAGCATCATCAGGATCAATATAATGAGGCGTCAAATCGATACCACCGCCAAACCACCACAAGCCGTTATCCATTTCAAAATAACGAACATTCATGTGAATAATAGGTGAGAAAGGGTTAGATGGGTGTAAAACGATAGAAACGCCGGTTGCGAAAAAATCACCAGCTGGAATATTTAACCCTTTTGCGGCCTTTTCATTTAAAACACCTTCGACGGCAGAAAACATAACGCCGCCCTTTTCAATTTTTTTCCCATGTAAAACCATACTGGTTCCACCGCCACCTTCGGGTCTTTTCCAGGCATCGACAAGAAAAGGAGTACCGCCATCAGCCACAGATAATTGCTGGCAAATATCTTCTTGTAAGGACTTAAAATAATTACTAATATGGTTCATATTATGATTTGTCATTTAGGTAAAGCCTATAAAATTTGTACATTACTCAGGCAAAGCACAAAAATAATAAAATGGCGTCAGCAGAATTAATTTTAAGCCCAAATGGTAGAATTTATCATCTCGATTTATTGCCAAGTGAAATAAGTACTACCATTATATTGGTTGGAGACCCAGGTCGCGTAAGCCAGGTATCCAAAAAATTTGACAAAGTGTTCATGCAAAGAATCCACAGGGAATTTATCACTCATACAGGTATAATAGGAAAAACGCCTGTTTCTGTGGTGAGTACTGGCATTGGCACCGATAATATTGATATAGTTATCAATGAACTGGATGCCTTAGTGAATATTGATTTTAAAACGGGAAAGCCGAAGGATACACATACCACCTTAACCTTTATAAGAATTGGCACCTCAGGTTCGCTGCATGAATCTATTCCCATAGATAGTTTTCTGGTAAATACACATAGTCTTGGCTTAGATAACTTGTTATCATTCTATGAGTTTGAAAATAATCAGGCATTAGAGGCATTTAATGATAAAATACATGATAAATACCCTGCATTAGGTCAATTGCCTATAAAACCCTATTTAACTGCCGCCGATGAATCATTAATACGTCTTTTTAAAGATGACATGCAAACAGGAATAACCTTAACAGCCCCGGGGTTTTACGGTGCACAAGGTCGTCAGTTACGCTTAAAGAGCCGCATGAGAAATCTATTGGAAACGATAGCTAACGCAAAAAGGGAAGAAACGAGCCTTACGAATTTCGAAATGGAAACAAGTGGCATCTATGGATTGAGTGCCCTTTTAGACCATAAGGCTGTAAGCTGTAATGTCATTCTGGCCAACAGACCACTTAATGTTTTTAGTCAGAAGGCAAATGAAAGCATAGAAAAATTAATCGATTTGGTACTCGCCCGTTTGATAAAAGAAGAATAAGGCATAAAAAAGGGACAAGAATCAGACTCCTTGTCCCGCTAAATGGTATGTTAGATAACCTCTCTCCGATGTATGTGTTATGATAAGTATAACAAATAATACTATAACGGGATTAAAATACTAATATTTTGGTTACAAAATGTGCATTTATAAAGAATACTTATATCTCGTTAATCATAAACAGTTCAAATATAGTAATCTATCCTTATATATAATTAATATATTAAAAAAATATTTCAACAATTTGATTACATGTAATGTAACATATTGAAAGGCAATAAGTTAAAATTTTTATCAGCAATGATAAAAAAATAAGTAAAATAAGTAAAATGAGATGGGAAGGAGGGAAAAAAATAAGGTGAGCAACACAACGAGCGCTCAACTTCGTACCCTTGCTGCGTTTCCACCCTGGGGGATTAGAAGGAGCAGCACCAAGTGCGCCCACCGGATTGCAAATATAACTAATTTTTACAAACAGTCATATTATATTTTATTTTTCTGGGGAAATAACCTCTGTTTTTTCCCCGAAATATTGAACGAACCGTTGCATTTCGTTAGCCAGCGCTGCATTTTGAGAGGCTTTAAAATAAGTTTCTGAAAGCGCCCTTAGCGTTTGGAACATAAATCGGTCCATTTCACTGACCATCATATCTTTTGTCCACAGGTCAATTTTAAGCGTTTCCTGGTGAACGCCATCGAACAGCGATAATAAAATAGCTTTACACGTTTGATGTTCAGCGGTTCCATCATTTTTATCGGCCGTCCATAAAATATCGATTGGCACCTTATTTTCATCGAGGCCTACTTTAATACTTATTTCATTAGTGTGGGCAACTTTAGGGTTTTGCATAGACGAACTATTTTATTTTTTTACAATGAGCTTATAATTCTTTACGTAAAGACCGCCCCAGACACCGAGCGCTCCAGACACATTGGTCTTTACCCGGGTATAGGTTGAAAAGGGACCTTGGTTATTAATGCTAAATTCGAGGGTATTCCAAAAATCGAACAAAGATTGATCCATGGTTACCCACCGAATGGTTGTTTCCTTTCCTACCGGATAAAGGCCAAAAGTAGTAAAATTAAATGATTCACCATCGGCTCCAGGTCGGGGAAGATTTAGTTTGAAATTTTGTCCATTGAATAATCTATCATCAAAAAGGGAACCGCCCCCCGGCGTAATGAATGGTCCATCTTCCATTCTAACCTGGTATCTATAAAAATTTTGCTGCGTTTTAGGATCAGCTAATTTAGAGGTTAGCAATAAAAATGAATCTTGATTAGCCCCTGGATTAGGTACAAACTGAAGAGAATCGAGCGGTACGGGAAGAGGGATTGTGGTTGAAGCGGTAATCTTCTTTCCTTCAGCAAGTATCTCAATTTGATATTTTTTTCCCGCCTGACCGGGCATAGCCTGAGCCAGATCGGCATAAAAGCAAACATTGGGAATAAAACTATTATTTTCAACGTTAAATCCTAAAATTTTTGCCGCCTGCGCTTTTAAATTTGCTGGTAAATCTTTAAAGCAAACCTCTGTTAGCGAAATCTTTCGATCGCCTTCAGAAAGCGTCACCTTTGCCCCGGAAACATAATTATTATTAAGCGTTTCTGTGGAGATACTTGATAAAAAAGGGAGTGTTTTGGTAATCACCAGGAAGGCCGGATTAGCATTATCACCCGCCTCAATAAATCCTTCAACCACCATTTGTGGTTCCTTCTGTAAATTTTCCGGAATAAAAGGTTCTTCGCAAGAAGATAATAAAAGAGAAAAAGGAAGTAAAAACTTCACTATTGGGTACCTCATAATGATTGGTTAAATTTATAAGGCAACAATAAAAGGAAGGTAGAGGTTTAAAAAAGTTTCCTGTAATTAAGAAACAAGGCATTTCCTATCACTATAAGGTCAGAAAAAGCCATGAATAGTGCTCCCCAGGTGGGGTTGAGGAAACCGCCCATTGCTAATGGGATGGCAATTATATTGTAGGAAAATGCCCAGAATATACTATTTTTTAGCGTATTAACTGTCAATTTTGAAATATCTATGGCCTCCAGCAATTTACTTAAGTTACCATTCATTAAAATCACCTGAGCCGATTGTACAGCCATCTGAGAGGCATTACTAATAGATATTCCTACCGATGCACGAGTAAGAGAAGGGGCATCATTTACTCCATCGCCTATCATTGCGGTAATATTTTCGTTGGAATATCGGGAGATTATGTCTAATTTTTCAGCGGGCAATTTGCTCGCGTAATAATGGTCTATTCCCAAATCATTAGCAACTTTTTTAGTTTTACTTTCATTATCTCCAGAGAGAATCAAGGTTGAAATGTTTCGTGCTTTTAGACCACTAATTACCGATGCAGCTTCCGTTCGCACCTTGTCTGAAATGATAAATGATGACCTGACTTCATTATTTATGAGTAAAAAAAGATCGGCATTGGGTTTATTTGGTTTATCGGCCGGCCAATTTCCGAGGAAATATATATTCCCCTTATCATCGATACCACTGACTCCGACGCCTTTATCTTCCCAAACCTTGGTAAAAACAGGTAATACCTCGGGGTTATTGAAAGATTCAAAGGAAGTGAGAATGGATTTGGCAATAGGATGAGCAGAAATTTTTTCTAAATGATAGCAAAGCGCTTTCACATAAGCGGCATCATCGGGACGGGAAGTAAGTGGTTCAGAAATAGTAAATTCCCCTGTTGTCAAGGTACCTGTTTTATCAAAAACCATGGTTTTCAGGTTACCCAAAGCCTCCAGGGTAGCACCCCCTTTTATAATTACTCCACTTTTTGCCAAACGACCTACCCCAACCATTACGGCCGTGGGTGTAGCGAGACCCAGGGCACATGGGCAGGAAATAACAAGTACAGCAATAGACCTGAGCAGAGCATCCTGATAAGAAATATCAAATAAAAAGGCAGCTACTAAAAAGGTAGCTAACGATAAAAGCAAGACAACAGGCACAAAAATCGCGCTCATTTTATCGGCAAAGCGTTGTAAAGCAGGTTTATCGTTCCTAGCCATTTTTACCAGCGCAATCATATTGCCAACCACCGCATCTCTTCCTTTTGCTTTAACCTTACCCTCCAAAATTCCGTCAAATAATCTGGTTCCACCAATGGCTAACTCCCCTGTTTTTTTAAGCACAGGCATAGATTCACCCGTAATTAGCGATTCATCTAAAAGGACCTCTCCGGAGGTAATAATCATATCGGTAGGAACTATTTCGCCTGCAGAAACCAGTAATACATCGTTTAATTTAATCTGAGCGGCTTCAACATCTTCAATTCGACCATCAGGTAGCTGTCTTCTTGCCGACCCTTTTTGCAAATTTGCTAAAGACTTTATAGCTGAAGTAGTTTGATTCACCGCTTTTTTCTCCAACCAGTTTCCCAATAAAACAAGCGTAAAAATACCTGCAGCCGTTTCAAAAAAGTTTAGGTTCTCATCCATTTTGATAAGACCGATTACACTATATATAAAGGCTGCGGTTCCTCCAGTAAAAATGAGTACATCCATATTTGGAACACCCATTTTTAGTGACTGGTAGGCAGAATTTCCAAAGTGAACCATACCAATGAACATAGCTGGAGCGGCAAGGATAAAAGAAATCCAAATATTATGCATAAATGGATAGTGAATGCCAAAGGCCATAAGCACATGGAAAAGCAACAAAGGAGAGGTAAAAAACAAGCTAATCCACAATTTAAGTGATGCACCCTTTAATGAATTATCTGATTCTTTACTTACGGTATATCCAAGTTTGCTAATACCCTTTTTGACTTCTTCAACCGTCATGGAATCATTAGATATAACAAACTGAGCCTCACCCGTTTGAAAATCTACACTCACCTCTTCGAGGCCCTTTTTTTCAAGAAAACGAGTGATCCCCACTGCACATTGAGCACAATCCATCCCTTCAATTTTCAGTTCAATGCACTTTGACTCCAAGGTTCTGTATTTTTCAATGAAACAAATCAATCTATTTAAAGGTTGACCCCATTAATACCTTAAAAATAGTAAAAGTGGCGGTCAAATCAATTATATTTGAGCACATAAGTAGTCATCATGGAAAAAATATTAGTTGCCAACCGGGGAGAAATTGCTCTACGAATTATAAAAACTATTAAAAAATTAGGTAAAAAGGCGGTGGCCGTTTACTCGGAAGCAGATATAAATAGTTTACATGTCAAATATGCAGATGAAGCTTATTGCATTGGTCCGGCTTCTTCCTCTTCATCCTATTTAAGGGGAGATTTCATTATAGAAACAGCCCTAAAGGCAGGCGTAGATGGCATACATCCTGGTTACGGATTTTTGAGTGAAAATGCAGATTTTGCTTCTCAGGTTGAGAAAGCAGGTATTATATTTATTGGACCAACGGCAGAAAGTATCGATTTAATGGGTAACAAAATTGCTGCCAGAGAGACGGTTAGAAAGCAGGGGGTTCCGCTGGTTCCCGGAAATAAGAATACCTTAACATCCATTGATCAGGCCAGAATCATAGCTGCTGACATTGGATTTCCCATTTTAATAAAAGCGGCTGCAGGCGGAGGAGGCAAAGGAATGCGGAAGGTGATGTTTATGGAAGAGCTTGAAAGCCAGATGGAAAGAGCTCAAAGTGAGGCATTAGCTTCTTTTGGTGACGATGCCGTTTTTGTTGAAAAATACGTAAGTTCTCCCCGTCATATTGAATTTCAGATAATGGCTGATCATCATGGAAATGTTGTTCATCTTTTTGAAAGAGAGTGCAGCATTCAAAGAAGGCATCAAAAACTGATTGAGGAAGCGCCGAGTGTAGTTTTATCAGATAAATTACGGGAAGACATGGGAAATGCGGCGGTGCAGGTAGCAAAAAGTTGCCAATACCGTGGCGCAGGTACCGTAGAATTTATTGTGGATGAAAATCTACAGTTTTATTTTTTAGAAATGAATACCAGGCTACAAGTGGAACACCCCGTGACTGAACTCATTACTGGTCTCGATTTGGTGGCTTTACAAATCTCTGTCGCAGAGGGAGAAAAGCTGCCATTTACCCAGGAGGATTTATCTATAAAAGGTCATGCCGTTGAATTGCGTATCTGTGCTGAAGATCCATTTAATCAATTTTTACCGTGTACGGGTGTCCTGAAGACTTATTGCCCGCCAGTGATGAAAAACGTGCGGCTTGATGATGCGTTTATAGCTGGCATGGAAGTTTCTATCTTTTATGACCCTCTCATTGGTAAATTAATAGCCTTTGGTGATAACAGGAATGCTGCCATAAGAAATCTTTTGGAAGCCATTAAACGATTTGATATAACGGGTATAGAGACTACCCTACCCTTTGGAAAGTTTGTTTGCGAACACCCAAACTTTATTTCAGGTGAATTTGATACCCACTTTATTGAAAAATATTTTACCACAGAAAAAATAAATGAAACCTACGCGGAGGACGCATTACTTGCAAGCAAAATAGCGTTGAGCTTATTTTTACAAGATAAAGAAAAGGTAAAATTTATGGGTGCTTAATATCACTAATCATTACAGGTGTGCCCCAATTTACCAGGGAAAAAATATTTTCGTCCACGGCAAATGAGACCACCACTTCTATGTTACCTTGAGAAATCCAGGCATCGTCAAGGTTCAATGGTAGCCATTGATTCCCATTTTTATCGGTCATTCCCCAAAAACCACCTTCGAAATCGTAGTAACTGAGATGAACTGATATATTATTATATACTTTTTTTGCCATATCCTATTACACTAAAGCATTTGAGGAATTAAAAAGCAATTGTCTGATATCCTTCATTTCTGACAATAAAGCATTTAACGTCATATTTTCATTTTCGATATTCCTCGTAACTTTTAGCCTCACCTCCCAAAATTCGAGTATTTCAGATAACTTTATGGGTGTAATCTTATCCTCTTTACTGCCCAGGTAAAGATTTACGACACCTTTAGACAGAGAATTTAGATCAATTTTATTAATCAGGATATTATTTTTAGTAACAACCACATAAAATTTATCATTTGAAATGGCTTTAACGCCCGACGCTGGATCTAATTTTTCAGCAATGAGAACATCACCTGGTAAAAAAGCGGGATAGCCACTATCCGTTTGCACTTCAAAAGCGCGGAGGTTAAGCCCCTTCAAATGAGCACCCGGTAGTTTCAAACTCTCCAATGAAGCTAAGAACTGACTATTTCTTCTTTCCTCGGCATATTTTTTTCCTAACATTTGTGGAACAAAATAGATAACATCGGAAACGCCTGGAGCATCGGCAGAACTTTTAGCTGGCAGCCATTCTTCTGGTTGAGAAAAATGACTGCCTTTTCCCGTTAATAAAAAGACTGGGTTCATTTCGTATTTTTCTACCCCCTTTCTTAAGAGTTCTAGAGTAACATCTCTTCTACCCTTTAGTATTTCGCTGAGAGACTGAGGAAGGTAGTCCAAAGACAGGGCAAATTGCCGGCTTGAACGTACCTTTCTTAGTCGTTTAAGTTCATCATGACAAAAGATGAACCTATCTGTGACCATTGTATTCATGTAGTTTTCTCGTTTTCCTACACAAATATAACTTATTTGTAAACTATTTAGTGTTATTATTCAACATAATTTACATTAAAATTTATTTACATGTAATTTAATTCAACAATTAGCTGCTGCTGAAATAATTTGAAGAAAATCATTGGCTTGCAAGCTTGCACCTCCAACCAGACCGCCATCTACATCGGGCATGGAAAACAAAGTGGCAGCATTAGAAGCATTTACACTCCCTCCGTAGAGAATGATTAATTTTTCAGCGACGGCAGCACCATATTTTTGTTCAAAGAAATGGCGAATAACTTCATGCATTTCCTGAGCTTGTTCAGCACTTGCGGTACGACCCGTTCCTATAGCCCAAATAGGTTCATAAGCAAATACCACCTTTGCTACTTCCTCCGCACTTAAATGAAAAATACTTTCTTCTAACTGATTGGTAACAAATGCGTTTTGATTATTTTCCTCTCTGACTGACAGTGGCTCACCGCAACAAAATATTGGCGTTAAACCATGACTCAGTACCTTAGAAACTTTTTCACTCAAAAATTTATTAGATTCATGAAAGTATTCTCTGCGTTCAGAATGACCGAGAACCACCTGATTGATATCCATACTTTTTAGCATAGTGGCAGAAATTTCACCAGTAAAAGCACCTTTATCCTCAGAATGGCAATTTTGAGCAGCCAGCTGAATCAAACCATTTTTATTTACAATAGGTTTGAGTGCATCCAAATAGACGGCAGGCACACATAAAGTAACAGACGTACCATTCAAACCGGGTAAATTGGCTACCAGATTATTGGTCAATTCGAGCGCGGAGGAATAATCCAGATTCATTTTCCAGTTTCCTGCTACCCATTTATTTCTTTTTACCATGTAAAAACTATTTTTCTGCGAAGGTAATAGGGAAAGCATATAAATCCAAAACAAAACTAATTTTGCAAAAACAAAATCGATGCAATGGAATTTGGAAAAGTAGAGAATCTATCTGATATTTTATGGAATTTACCACCAAAACCAAATATAGGGGTCGTTAAAAATTCAAAACCTATTCATTTTCATATTGGAACCACTGGATGGGCTGAAAAGGAATGGGTGGGAAGTATTTATCCTAAAGGAACAAAACCAGCTGATTATTTAGGCCAATATGCAAAGGTTTTTGACTCCATAGAATTAAATACTACGCATTACCAGATACCTGATCATTTAAAAATAGAACGATGGTATGATAAAAGTGCGCCTGATTTCAAATTTTGCCCAAAGTTACCCAGAGCCATTAGTCACCATAAAGGATTGGGAAATGGGACTGACAATGTATTATTATTTTGTGAATCCATTTCGGGCTTAAAAGAAAAACTTGGTCCCTGTTTTCTTCAACTTCCCCCCTATTTTAGTCCTGATAACCTGGACATTTTAGAGACATTTTTTCAGACATGGCCAAAAGAAATCGCTTTACACGTTGAATTTCGACATGAAGACTGGTATTTACCCCCAACAAAGGATAAACTAAGCGAACTTTTAATATATTATCAAAAAGGGATGGTCATGACCGACGTTGCAGGAAGAAGAGATGTGTTGACCATTGGCGCTACTACAGACATAATTTTTGTCCGATTTGTTGGAAATTTAGGACACCCAAGCGATGGGGAAAGATTAAAACAATGGGTAAATTCCTTGAGTGAATGGGTCGATGCAGGTATTCAGGAAATATATTTTTTCCTTCATCAACCGCAACCGAAGGCTATTCTGCCTATGTACGAGTATATTAAGGGACTTCAAATAGCCACGGGGAATTTTCAAAATATGCGAGAGATAAAGTCAGATACTGAAGAACCTGAAACGGGGCAATTAAAATTATTTTAATGATAAAATAACATAAAAGCACCATAGTTTAGAACGCATACGTTTATATTAGCAAAAAATACAGCGGTGAATACACATCAATTCAAACCAATTCAGGAATTACTGGAAACCGAATCGGGGATACCTTTCATACATAGGGACCTAAGTTGGTTGAGTTTTAATTATCGGGTTTTACAAGAGGCCATGGATCTATCGGTTCCCTTGTTTGAGCGTATCAAATTTTTGGCCATTTACAGTTCAAATCTGGACGAATTTTTTAAAGTCCGAATGGCCTATCACAGGTATCTGGTACGTGCGGGAAAAAAGGCAAAAAGAGAATTGGAACACGATCCCAAAATGACCATTAAAGAAATCCGCCGCATTGTAAATCTGCAACAGGAGGAATTCAGCAGTGTTTTTTTAGAACGAATCGTTCCAGAGTTGAAAAAACACAATATTTATTTACGGCGACGATTGGATTTAAATAACAAGCAGAGAGAATTTGTAGAACATTATTTTCACGACCACATGCTTCCCTTTGTTCAACCGGTGCTGTTAGTGGGTGAAAAAGTCAGGCCTTTCCTGAATAATGCTGCCTTATATTTAACGTTACAAATGAAGCCTATTCACGATTTACATGCTGACGATGAATATGCTTTAGTTAAAATACCATCGGATCATTTACCCCGATTTATCGAGTTACCATCCTCCTCGGGAAAGCACGAAATGATTATGCTGGACGACATAGTGAGGCATTCCGTTTCCTGGATGTTCCCGGGGTACGCCATCATAGACACCTTTTCCGTAAAATTGACCCGTGATGCGGAATTATACATTGATGATGAATTTTCGGGCGATTTAATTCAAAAAATAAAAGAGAGTTTATCAAAAAGGCAGGTTGGACCAGCGGCGCGGTTTGTTTACGATAGAGAGATGCCTCCACAAATGTTTGAATTTTTATGTAAGGTATTTGCCCTGGAGAAAAATGACACCTTAAGAGAAGGGAGATACCATAATAATTTTGATTTTTTCAAATTTCCTGATTTCGGATTAGTTCATTTGAAGAATAACGCTTTGCCCCCCCTGGCCTATCCACTGATAGAAAAAAGCGTCAATATATTTGAAACCATAAGAACGAGAGATCATTTGCTACATTATCCCTATCAGTCTTATGAATCGGTCATTCATTTTTTTGAAGCGGCGGCAGTTGACCCGGCGGTAACGCATATAAAAATTACCCATTATCGCGTAGCCAAAAATTCGCGAATAATGCAAGCTTTAACCGCTGCCGTGTCGGCGGGTAAGCAAGTGTCTGTTTTTATTGAAGTAAAGGCAAGATTTGATGAAGAGGCTAATTTGAACTGGGGAGAAAAGCTGGAAAAGGAAGGAGTTACGGTACATTACAGCTTTCCGGGACTTAAAGTACATGCTAAAATTGCCTTAGTCAGAAGACAGGAAGGAGAAACGGCTAAATTGTATGCATACACAGCCACGGGAAATTTCCATGAAGAAACTGCACGCACTTACAGCGATTTTGGATTATTTACAGCCGATGAAAGATTAACTAAAGAATTGGCCAGAATATTCTCTTATTTAGAAACGGCTAAACTACCGCAACAGGACTTCAATCATATTTTAGTTGGCAAATTTAATCTCAGAGAAAAATTAGAGCAATTTATCGATGCGGAGATTGACGCAGCGATGAGAGGAGAAGAGGCACAAATAATACTCAAAGTAAACAGCATACAAGACCTTGCTATGATCACCAAATTATACCAGGCTTCGCAGTGCGGTGTAAAGATAAAGTTAATCGTCCGGGGTATTTGTTGTTTAGTACCAGGTGTTCCTGGCTTGAGTCAAAATATAGAAGCGATAAGTATAGTAGATAGATTTCTGGAACATGCCCGGGTATTTGTTTTTCATCAGGGAGGTAAAGAAGCTGTATATTTATCGTCGGCCGATTGGATGCTTCGCAATTTAAGCCATAGAATTGAAACGGCCATACCTGTATATAATGAAACTTTAAAGAAGGAAATAGTTAATTACTTAAGGATACAACTAAATGACAATGTGAAAGCTAGGATTATAGACATTAACTTTTTGAATGAATACAGGAAAACGGAGAGTGATTTGAGTATCCGGTCACAATTGGAGGCCTATTATTATGCAAGGAGAAACACAGAAAATTTGCAATAATTTTTTGTGAAAAGTTACCATCGGTCAAAAATTGTATTATATTTGCACTTCGTTAGAGTAAAAGCATTCTAAGTAAGTCGCGGATGTAGCTCAGTTGGTAGAGCGCAACCTTGCCAAGGTTGAGGTCGCAGGTTCGAATCTTGTCATCCGCTCGAATTTTTTCTTCTGCCCAGATGGTGGAATAGGTAGACACGCAGGACTTAAAATCCTGTGGCCATAACGGCCGTGCGGGTTCGATTCCCGCTCTGGGTACATTTTTGAAAGGCTATCTTCGGGTAGCCTTTTTTTTTTGTTACGAAGATGGCGGGGCTATGCCCCTTTAGGATTTCAAAGGATAAATATTGGACAGTTTTCTAAGAATGTGCCAGATTTATAATAGGTTATTATACATAATTATCGCAGAGACGCGATGCTTCGCGACTCTACATGTTGACATTCTGCCGCCAGGGGCATAATGATCAATAGACATGTGACCCAAGGGGTCAGGCATGAAAAGTGTAAACTTTTTTTAAGAAAGGTCCTCTGAAAATCACCATTACACCTAAATCGAAGACGTCCTCTGTAATCCTGTAAATCCTGTAAATCCTGATTCAGAAATTATCTACGGGAAACATTCCCTTAAAACAAGCAAATCCCCTAATCTTCGGTGGAAATTATGCGCGCAGCAGCCAATTTTGAATCAGGATTTACAGGATTAACCATAACGTCGTTGGTTTGTGTGGGAAGGTTATTATTACATGGTACTTTCATTGTCAGGCCTTTCGCCGATGCGTAACGCATCGGCGAAAAGCAGTGTATAAAGTAATCCTCTACAAATAAACATTGCGCTAAAAACGAAGACGTCCTCTGTAATCCTGTAAATCCTGTAAATCCTGATTCAAACCCGAGCGTTAGGGGTATATTTTATCTGTAAAAACCTGTCGGGGAGAAGACACGAAGCATTGTGTCTCTTCGAAATTGATTAGTTTTTAATTTCCCTAATAAAATCTTTAGGTAACTTCCCTGTTACGAGTTTAAAACTTTGAATAAATGCGGAATAGGATTTGAAACCACATTCTTTGCCTAATGATTCAATGGTTTTATTATATCCTTTTTGATTATTTATTAGTCCAATACCGTATTCAATTCTCAATCTATTCCGCCAATCTATGTATTTTTCATTATTGATCTGATTGAAAAAATAAGTAATATGATGTATGGGTAAATCAATATCCTTTGCCAAACTATAGGTACTAGAGTCCGCATCTAAAAATTTATTGTTCTTCTTCCAATCTTCAAGTAAAAGCCTTATTTTCTCTATATAATCATCTTGTAAGGAGAAACCGTCGATTTCGCTTTCTGGTAATACTTTATCTTCCTTTTCTTCCAAACCTGGTTTTTCCAAGGGAATACCATAAAGAATTTGTGGAAATAAAACAAGTCCAAGGGTTAAGACCAAAAATCCAATAAAAATGAGTGAGAATAAAACATTTCCCTCATTTTGAAAAGTAATCTTATCCTTCGCATTTAGAAACATCAGACCGATGGTAGAAAAGAAAACACCTAAAAAGGTTACGATAATGGCAAAAAAGAATAGCCAATTTTTAACAATTTTTACCTGATTTCCCTGTACTTTATAGGATACTCTCTTATAATTATTTTTAAAAATAAGGACCCAAATAGCTACAAGATAAAGGAAAAGATGAATCCCTTTAAGGGCATAATTAATTCTTAAGGTCAAAAAATTATTTAAATTGGAATAGCTTAAAGTTTTCCAGGAATGGTTAATTATTTCATCTGCTGCTTTGTATTTTTCCTCCCAACTTGCCAAATTATAAGGCAATCTACCTATGAAAATAATAGCAAATAGTAAAAAATGTAACCCGTCAAATTTAGTGAACTTGGCATTATCTCTTAAAATAGATCGCACATAAAGAAAAGCGAGAGGACCAATAGCGTAAGCTGAAGCATTGATTGGAATACTCAAGATAAAAGCTATAACGGCTTTAGAATGGTTGAATAAATACTGATAATGAGATATTGTGACGAAATTAAAAGAGAACAGGAAAAGTCCTATATAGATATTTGCAGATTTGTAACCCTTATTATAAACTAATAAGAAAGCCGAAAAAAATAAGCCTATTCCACTTAACAACAGCATCTAAAATAAATTTTCCGGGAATAATATAAAATAATTGCCGTTTCAAAGCTACTCATTTAAAATGGGCTTTAAATTATTTATTCAAAAATAGACTGATTCGAAAGGAAGAAAATCGCATTGTTCCTTTTTATTTTCTTATTAAAATTATATATTACTCTAATTAACAAAAGACTATGTGATATAAGTTTTTCAGGCGTTAAATTAATTTTAATGATTTATGCCCATCAGGACATTTTCTGTTTTCAAATCATATTTTAGTTATTGATGTACCTGTCACTTTAGTAAGTAACCAGTATCTTTTATTATTGTAATCGCGGGATACCCACGCAATAGCCTCGAAAAAGAAATAATCAAATAGTCAATCTTTGAGGCAACGGACGGAAGCACCGTAAGTCTTACCGAAGCTGCCCCTGGTCATCATGCTATCGTTGTATCTTAAGTAACGGAACCAAGCGTTGCTGCCGTTATCGGTAGCACTCCAAAAGGAAGCAGCGTTTCCAATATTTACGTTACTCCCACCCGTACTACGCTCTCCACCAGGGAGAGCGGAAAAACCCGTTAAGTTGTCTGCATTTGTGTTTTTTGAACCCCAATAGCTGCTACTTGTTGATTTCAGCCTGCCTCCAGCTACACTTTCACCCCCAAGATTAGTAGTCAAAATAGTCCACTCGGCATCGGTGGGTACGTGCCAACCTGTTGGGCAGAGCCCTCTGCTATCTCCCACCGCATACCAATTGTAAAGATTTCCATAAGGATACTCATAAGCCGTACTATCACCGCTATACCAATCTCGCCCTCCAGTGGTTAGGACACCCCATGCTGAGTAAACTACTAATGGAATCAGGTCTCCATTTCTATACCGAGAAGTTTTCAAATTCTCTTTCATCCAGCATTGTTGCCCTATTTGTACAGTGTTATATGTATTGATATCAACATCCGTAGTAGCTAAACCACAATTAAAATCAGCATTAGCCCATTCGGGAATACCTCCGTTAATCTTTAATACCTTCCCTGCTGAACCAGCTGATAGCTTTACCCAGGCTGAACCATTCCAATATAACATATCGCCAAGAGAATTACCTGAAGTTGGAAGACCGCTACTATTGTTGCGATAATTTAATAACATAGCTGCTGTGTCTGAGATATTTAACTTTAGATTCAATGCTGTCTGAGTGGCTGTTGAAATAGATTTGTTAACATCTGAGGTGTTATCAACATTAGGTAAACCTACCATGGCTTGAGTAATTCCACTAACTGTTCCCGTGAAAATGGGATTGTTAATAGGCGCTTTAGCGTTCAATCCCGACCAATAGTTTGACAGCATATTGGATGTATCCGCATCCAAAAGATAGGGCATTAACATATTGGTTGTGTCTGCATCTCGCAGGTAAGGCATCAACATGCTCGTCGTATCTGCCCGACGTAAATAAGGCGACAACATGCTCGTAGTATCTGCATCACGCAAATAAGTTGTAAGCATCATCGTCGTATCTGCCCGACGTAAATAAGATGACAACATGCTTGTCGTATCAGCATCCCTGAGGTAGGGCTGCAACATCGATGCAGTGTCTAATATATTTACTTTAGCGTTAATTCCTGTCCGGTAATTGGCGAGCAAAGCCGTCGTGTCAGCGTCACGCAAATACGGTGACAACATACTCGTCGTGTCCGCACTCCGCAGGTAGGGTTGCAACATTGATGCAGTGTCTAATATATTTACCTTCAAATTAATTCCCGTAAAATAATTGGTAAGCATGGCAGTGGTATCAGCGTCAAGCAAATACGGTGACAACATATTCGTAGTGTCCACAGCTCGCAGGTAGGGTTGCAACATATTTAATGTATCCGAAATATTTACTTTTGAATTAATTCCCGTAAAGTAATTGGCAAGCATGGCAGTGGTATCTGCATTCATAAGATAAGGTGACAACATAATCGTAGTGTCCGCATCTCGAAGGTAAGGAGGCTGTCTAAAAAGCCCATCTGTAATAAAAAAAGAATCCCCGATACAAAAGTGTCGGGGATTTTTGTTTGTTCCTCAAAGATTATTATCTTAGGGTGCAACAAAAACAATATGGGAAATATACAATTTAAACAACTTCCATTATC
>CANMVX010000065.1 GCA_947501115.1 Haliscomenobacteraceae bacterium | reverse complement strand
TTTTTTTTATTTAATATTAATTTTTTTAAAGATGAACATTTTTGTTGCAAAACTGAATTTTGACACTCAGAGCGAAGACGTGCAGCGGGCATTTGAAGCGTTTGGTGCAGTAGATTCTGCTAAAGTTATCATGGATCGCGAAACTGGCCGCTCAAGAGGCTTTGCTTTCGTTGAAATGGCTAATGATGACGAAGCACAATCTGCGATTGATGCGCTAAACGAAACAGAGTTAGATGGTAGTACAATTGTAGTTAAAAAAGCTGAACCACGTCCACAAAAGCCAAGAGGTTTTGGTGGTGGAGACCGTGGTGGTTTTGGCGGTGGAGACCGTGGTGGTTTTAACCGTGGCGGCGGAGGCGGCGGTGGAGATCGCGGTGGTTTTAGCCGTGGTGGAGATCGTGGAGACCGTGGTGGTTTCAGCCGTGATCGTAACGACAGATTTGGAAGTTCAGGATTTGAAAGCGATTACAGTCGCCGTTAATTCCTTCCTTTATAAAAAAGGCGGTCATTTCAAAAATGACCGCCTTTTTTTTTGCCTTTTATTATTATCCTTTAGCAGATAAGTAGCGTCTGTTAACTTCCTCCCAGTTTATAATCGTAAAAAATGACTGAATATAATCGGGTCTTCTGTTTTGGTAATTCAGGTAATACGCATGCTCCCATACATCGAGACCTAATACAGGTGTACCTTTTTGGTCAGCTATATCCATGAGAGGATTATCTTGATTAGGTGTAGAAGAAACAAACAATTTTCCTTCACTATCAACACTTAACCAAGCCCAGCCAGATCCAAAACGGGTAGCAGCAGCTTGAGAAAAAGCTGTTTTAAAGGCCTCCATTCCGCCAAGTTCCGTTTCGATCGCTTGAAGAACAGGAAGACTCTGGTCTGCATTGGAAGGGGAAGACAAAATAGTCCAGAATAAATTGTGATTATAGAATCCACCACCATTATTTCTGATGGCCGGCGAGAATGTTGAAATACTATGTAATATTCCTTCTATGTCTAAACCTGTAGCCGCCGCATTTCCCTCTAAAGCTGCGTTCAGATTATTTGTGTAAGCGGCATGGTGTTTGCTATGATGAATTTCCATCGTTCGCGCATCTATGACGGGTTCTAATGCTGCATAAGCATAAGGTAGTTCTGGTAATGTAAATGCCATTATTTGAAATTTTAGTTATAAAATTATAGATTAAATATAAACTAAAAAACCTTATTAACGGATAATTGGTTCAAACAATGACAATCATTATTTGGAAAAATGGAACATTCATTTAATTTTGCCCAAAATTAATTTTAAATACGAAAGCCATGGCATTCAGACAAGAAAAGGATAGTATCGGTTATGTTGACGTACCCGCAGAAAGGTATTGGGGAGCTCAAACTCAACGCTCTTTCGAAAATTTTAAAATTGGCGGTCACCTTATGCCCATTGAAATTATTCGGGCATTTGCCATTTTGAAAAAGGCTGCTGCGCTGACAAACAACGAGGCGGGTATTCTTGATGCTGAAAAAACAAACTTGATTTGTCGCGTTTGTGATGAAATAAGCGAAGGTTTACTCGACGATGAGTTCCCTTTAGTTGTTTGGCAAACAGGTTCTGGTACCCAGTCAAACATGAATCTTAATGAAGTTATCGCCAATAGAGCCCACGTATTAACAGGGGGAAAATTAACGGATGCCAAAAAAATATTGCATCCCAACGATGATGTGAATAAGTCTCAGTCGTCCAACGACACCTTTCCTACCGCTATGTCCATTGCGGCTTATTCCTATTTAGTAAATCATACTATACCAGCAATCAAGCAGTTGCAAAATACATTAGATAAAAAAGCGAAGGAATTTGCTGATATCGTGAAGACGGGTAGAACGCATTGTATGGATGCAACCCCGCTAACGCTGGGTCAGGCTTTCTCTGGATTTGTTTCTCAACTTGACCATGCGGTCAGATCTATCTCCTATACTTTACCCCATGTTGCTGAACTGGCCCTGGGAGGAACGGCGGTCGGAACAGGACTAAATACCCCTCCGGGTTATTCTGAAAATGTGGCTAAGCATATTGCCGTTTTGAGTGGTTTACCTTTTATTACAGCGGAAAATAAATTTGAATCTCTGGCTTGTCACGACGGTATTGTGGCCGCTCATGGTGCTTTGAAAACCGCGGCAGTGGCTTTAATGAAAATTGGAAATGATATTAGATTGCTTTCCAGTGGACCGCGATCAGGTATTGGGGAAATCATTATTCCAGCTAATGAACCTGGTTCGTCGATTATGCCAGGTAAAGTGAATCCGACGCAATCGGAGGCACTAACTATGGCAATGGCACAGGTTATGGGTAATGATGTGGCCATAAATATCGGTGGTATGAATGGTCATTTTGAGCTTAATGTTTTTAAACCCTTAATCATTTTTAATTTCCTTACCTCTGCCCGTCTTATTGCCGATGCTTGTTTGAGTTTCGATGAACATTGCGCCATAGGCATTGAAGCTAATCATGCCCGTATTAAAATGCATCTCGATAATTCCCTAATGTTAGTTACCGCACTCAATACTAAAATAGGCTATGATAATGCCGCAGCGATAGCAAAAAAAGCTTACAACGAAAATACGACCCTGAAAGAAGCCGCCGTGAGTCTCGGACTTTTAACGCCCGATGAATTTGACGCCTGGGTGAAACCAGAGGATATGATTAGTGGAATGTAAAAGTATATTTACTTTAACAAACATTTAACCTTTTAGTAACAGGCTGAATACTATTTATTTAAAAAAATATTCAGCCTGTTTCATTTTACTTTTGTTTGCCACCTATTGCAGATTATCCATTCTCTTCGGATATTGCATTGCATTCGATGTATAATCCCTTGAACAAAAAACTACAACCATGATTATTTTCTCAGTATTAGTTTTAATTTTATTCGTTTTTCGTACTGAAATTTTCGGGTCAACTAAAGTAAGTCATTTCTAATTATTGGCTAACGGCGTCGAACAATTCTTTCGTTTGTTCCATGGTAAGTTCACTGCCCAGTGCGGTTGAAATGACATAAAGCTGCGATCCTTGTACAATGACGTATCGAAAATGGTAAGTGGGTTTATCTCTGGGCACTTGTTCATAGATGAACCCATTTTCATTTTCCTCCATAATTCTGGTGAAATATACATTGTTTCTGACATCTTCAATTTGAAGATATTTATTCCATGCCAAATCTTCAGATTCCGAGGGTAAATTTTGGACAATTAACTCAAACCACGATTTTTCATCTTTGCCTTTAACAATGACTTCAGTAATATTTCCGACAATTCGACGGGTAATATCCACATCTTTTGGTATGTTTACATACAAAGGAATTCCATAGCTTAATAAACTGGTACTTCCTTTTTTGTGGGGCGCTTTGGCATTACTGCAATTTTGCAGAAGTCCGAGAGAAGCGATAAGGATTAAATAAAAATTAATCTTCATGTTTTGTAATTTTGAACGTTGGAAACAAAAATAGCTATTTGGCTCGAAAATACAGGATTCTTCATTAATTCTAACAAAGGGCAGTAAAAAACATGATAAAGAAACTCCTCATTCAAAATTATGCGCTTATTGAAGCATTGGAATTGGAATTCCCCTCCGGCTTGACAATCATTACGGGTGAAACTGGTGCGGGAAAATCTATTCTCTTAGGTGCATTGGGACTAATTATGGGTAATAGAGCAGATTCACGTTCATTATTTGATGAAAATAAAAAATGTGTCGTTGAAGCCTATTTTTCTATAGAAAAATACGGCTTAGCCTCATTTTTTGAAAATAATGAAATTGATTATGAAGATGATCTGATTATTCGAAGGGAATTGACCCCCGCAGGAAAATCCCGTTCTTTTATTAATGATACGCCGGTGAATTTAAAAACACTCCAGGATTTGAGTGCGGAGCTTATAGATTTACATCAACAATTCGATACCAGCGATATACACGACCAGAATTTTCAACTAAAAATGGTTGATGCTTTGGCTGATAATGCGCATTTACTTACAAAATATAGAAAGGAATTCAGAGAATATGCCGCACTGAAAAAGCAAAGAGACGAAATTATTAGCATGAGTCAGGCTTCTCAGCGCGAAATTGAATTCCTGAATTTTCAATGGGATGAGTTAGATAAAGCTAATCTGCAATTGGGAGAAGAAGATTCCCTGGAAGAGGAGTTGACCCGGCTTACTCATGCGGAAGATATAAAAAGGATTTTAGGGGCTACTTTTAGCCAATTAGAGGAAAGCGAAACGTCTATTTTAACGCAATTATCTGATATTGCTCAGTCTCTGAGTCAGGTAAGAAGATTCGATGATGTGGTGGGGCGACTGTACGAAAGACTGGTCACTTCCCAGATTGAACTGCGCGAATTAAGCAGGGATATTGAAAATAGGTATGATGCTATAGAATATGATCCGGATCGTTTGAAAACAGTTCAGGAAAGACTGGATATGTTGAATCGCCTCCTGAATAAACATCAGGTCGCAAATGTTGGGGAGTTAATTAAGTTTAGAGCGCAATTGGCATCGAGATTAGAAAGTTTTGCGAATAGGAATATGGATATTGCTGCCATTGAAGCTCGTATTTCCCATTTACAAAACCAATTGGAACAAGTGGCCGGTGTTTTAAATGAAAGGAGAATTGCCGTTATTCCTTCCTTTGAGGACAAAATTCATCAGAGATTGTCTCTACTGGCTTTGGAAAATGCAAGATTAGAGGTTCACTGTCAATCGGTGGAAGATCTTGGGCCAAATGGTAAGGATTCTGTATTCTTCCTGTTCGCAGCAAACAGGGGCAGTAGAATGTTGCCCATTAAAGATGTTGCCTCCGGTGGTGAACTTTCGCGCTTAGCCTTAGTAATAAAATCGTTGGTTGCCAGTGCCATACCTTTACCTACTTTGATATTTGATGAAATAGATGCAGGTATTTCCGGAGATGTCGCTCTAAAAATGGGAAATATCCTTAGAACTTTGAGCAATGAACATCAAGTTATAACCATTACGCATTCCCCGCAAGTGGCAGCAAAGGCCGATACTCATTATTTTGTTTACAAAGAGGAAATGCCGGAAAGAACCCTTACCTGTGTGAAATCATTAGATAAAGAGGGTAGAATATTTAGTATCGCGGCTATGTTAAGCCAAAATCCACCCAGTGCTTTTGCCATTGAAAATGCAAAAGAGCTGTTAGGTCTATAAATTAGCGGGGAAATTGTATTTTTGTGGCAATTTAAAATTAATAAAATGGCAAATAATTTACTTGAAGGGAAAAGAGGGGTAATCTTTGGCGCCCTCGATGAAAAATCAATAGCTTGGAAAATAGCTGAACGGTGCGCAGAACAAGGTGCCAAGCTTACTTTGACTAATGCTCCTGTGGCTTTAAGGTTTGGTGAACTCGATAAACTTGCCCAGAAATTAAACGCTACCATTATTCCTGCCGACGCAACAAGTGAGGAGGATCTGGAGAATTTATTCGTCAAGTCTCAGGAAATCTTAGGAGGTAAACTTGATTTTGTCCTCCATTCTATTGGTATGTCTTTAAATGTTCGTAAAAAAAGAGATTATACCGATTTGAACTATGACTATATGCTCAAAACGTTTGATATCTCCGCGATCTCTTTTCATAAAATGATGCAGACTCTCTGGAAATTGGATGCTATGGCGGAAGGAGGCTCTATACTGGCGCTTACCTATATTGCCGCTCAACGTGTTTTTCCAGATTATAACGAAATGGCTGAAAGTAAGTCTTTGCTGGAATCTTTCGCGCGTAGTTTTGGTTATCATTGGGCGGTAAAAAATAAGGTGAGAGTGAATACCGTTTCTCAATCTCCAACGATGACAACGGCTGGTTCTGGTGTAAAAGGATTTGATGTTTTCTTTGATTATGCCGATAAAATGTCTCCTCTTGGAAATGCCTCCGCTGAGTCTTGCGCCGATTATTGTGTATGTCTGTTCTCCGATTTTACACGTATGGTGACCATGCAAAATTTATACAACGATGGTGGCTTTTCCAACATGGGCATGAATCCGGCTTTATTGGATCTCTAAATGCAAAAATGGTTTTTTAGGCTTCTTCCTTTGGCTATCTTACTGATAGCCAAAGGTGAATTACTCTCCCAGCGACCTAACTTCAGTAATTCAGGGAGTGGAGGTGGTTCTTCTATGGGGCGTTCCGGCGGAACAGGGGGGAATCAAAGGGACATTGAACCCGATACTTTTCCTATGTTCTTTCATTTCCCGGGGGATAAAAATAAAGTGTATCCTTTTTTAGATAGTAGTTTAACCAACAATTTTCATCAGCACGATCCGGCCAGAAAACCGTCTTTAGAATATTTTAATTTAGGTTTTCCAGGCTCTCCCGCTTATCCAATATATTATAAACCCGTTCAAAGAAAGGGCTTCGATCTTGGTTTACATGCTTTTGATCTCTATTTGTTAACGGCAGACAGAGTGCCGGCTTATTCGTTGAAGCGTGCTTTTACCCAAACCTCTTTTTATCAGACGGGGGAGCAAAATGATGGTTTTTTTGGTATTCAGTTTAGTAGAAATTTCGCACAGGGGATAAATTTCTCTATCGATTATAATAGGTTGAATCAAATTGGGAATGCGTCTCATTTTAGTAATCAGAAAAGTCGTACTTCCTCCCTGGGTATAAATTTTTGGATTAAGCCAGAGAAAGGTAGGTATGAAAGTTACCTCATCATGGCTCAAAATGGAATTTTACAAAGGGAAAATGGAGGTATTATTGCCTTACCTGACCCCGGGGCCGATTTTTTTTCGTTGAGCCTTGCTACCGTTCAATTGAAAAATGGAGCATCTGAAATGAAACAGCAAGAGTTTAGTATCAGACAATTTTTCACTATTCTACCCCGAAAACCTACGCCCGTTCCTGTCGATTCTGCCCTTTTAAATAGAGTAACTGATTCCTTATCTCTTCGTCCAAGGCCTGTTCCTCCCGTGAAACCTGACACACTGACAGGTGGGTATTTAAAATTGGCACACAGATTGGGTTGGAAAAATAGTTTTTACTTGTTTTATGACGACGCCTTGAACGAAAACAACATAAATAATTATTATAAATCATTTGCTACAGATCCAAGGGGATTGAGAAATAGAATTCAAGCTAATACACTGGACAATTCGCTTTATATTCAAACACAAATAGGTAAAAAGTGGATCGTTGATGTGGAGGCAGGACTTTCTCAGCAATTACATTTTTTAAAACTTGAACCAGGTGATTCCACCGTTCATAATCTTTCCCTAGATGGATCGGCTTCCCTTAAATATAGCGAACGATTATCGTTAAGTGGAAAAGCTAATTTTCAAATTCTTGATAATAGGGGAGATTATTTTATTTCAGGAGATATGAAGTTAGGACTGGGTAAATGGGGTAACATACTAGTGACTGCATTTAATCAATTAGCCAGTCCTGATTTAATTCAAAAACAATTTTTCGTATCTCAACGGCCAATATGGGAGAATGATTTTAAAAGGTCTTTGACTACTCAAATTGGTGGTGAAATGGATATAAGCCGTTTTAAAAGTAATCTGGGTTTGACTTTAAGCGTCATTGACAATGCTATATATTATAATGTGGATGGAAAACCAGCGCAAGTCGATGCACCCGTTTCCATTCTTCAGTCTAGTTATAAACAACAAATTCAATTTGGAAAATTTAGTTGGGAAGGGATTTTTGTTTTTCAAATAACAAATCGTGAGGACGTTCTTTCTTTACCCAGGTTATGGACGCGCCATACATTAAGTTTAAATACTCGTTTATTCAAGGTATTAGAAACAAGAATGGGGGTTGAATTTCGTTATTTCACCCCATTTTCAACCTATACCTACTTTCCACTAACTGCTCAATTTCAATTGAACGGAGGTAATCCCGATGCTCCGTATCCATTATTAGACGCATTTGCAAGCTTCAAAATTACAAAATTTAGAATTTTCTTGAAATTCGAGGACATCTCAGCCGCGTTTCTACAAACCAGATATTCTCAGGTCTATCGGTACTATTTACCGACAGGTGGGCTTCGTTTTGGATTTAAATGGCGGTTTTTACAATAGCACCATTAATGTTTTGGTTGTAATATCCAGGAAATGGCAAAAGTTCCCGCGGCCAGTAAAACAGCCATGGGCGTTCCCGGTTTGACAAGCATAAGCAAGGTGCCAAGAAATAATAAAGCAAAAACCTGATAAAAATGAGCGCCAATGATAGAGGGAAATGTGACGGCAGGTAAAGTAAATGGCCCGTTTTTATCCATTATTTTGTTTAGTGATTTATTTAACCGGAAAATAATAACGGGAATAATTAGCAGGGTAGTGATTATTGATATATCCAGCCATCCTAAAAACCAGCCCCAACCTTCGTTGATTAACCCTACACCTGAAATACTTAATAATAGGGCGCCGATAGGTACGAGCCATTGAGAAATAATAGCAATTAGCCAAGAGGTTTTTCTATCTTTTAATGGTTTTTTAATGGCTGCTTTCGCCATCATTAAGGAAAGTATGGCACCTCCCCAAAGAAAAAGTGTTCCTACAATGTGTAATCCGTAAATTTTGTCGTGAAGGGTCATTTTTTTAATATTTAATGCAAAATACAACTAGATTTTGGCAAGAAAAAATCAAAGTTTTTTAATATTTTCTCCAGGCTATGAAAGCTGCAAATAAAGCTAAAATTCCCAGGCCATTAAAAGCGACAGAAAGAGAGAAAACTTCTCCAATCATGCCTATTACCGCCGGGCCTATCAAAAAACCAATAACACCCGAAGTGGCAATGCCAGAAATACCTATCGTCGGATTATCAGGATTTTGCATGGCGGATAAAACAAATAATAAGGGGATGATAATGGAAAAACCTATACCTGTCAGGGAAAAACCGGAAATTATACCTACTGTAAATGGTAAATTTGCTGCAACCAAAAGGCCTGCCGCACCTATTAAAATACCATATCGTACCAGCAAGATAGGTTGATAATATTTGCGAACATAGTCCCCTAAAAATCGTCCTCCTGCCATAGATATTGAAAATCCGGCATATCCGAAAGTACTTAACATTACAGATACCTTCATTTCATCGCGCAGATATAGAGTACTCCAATCAGTTACTGCCCCTTCGCAGACCATAACTATGAGACCGATGACCATCAATTTTAAAAGCCAGGGTTCAGGTAGATTGAATTTTTTACGAGCTTCCCGTTTTTGTAGCGGTTGAATTACATCAAAATATTTGTAAGCGAAAGCTACATAAATAGCCATAAGAATACCAATAATGGGTAGGTGGATAGTTAACGGTATTTGAGCAGTAGCAAATATACCGGAGCTAATGATTCCCAGGAAGCCTCCCAAACTGTACATTCCATGACAGGTGGCTAATATGGGTGTGTTCAGTTTAGTTTCCATTTGACTGGCGGCGGCATTGATAGAAACATTTAGCCAGCTATTTGCAGCGCCCATAAAAAATAGAACACTGGTAAGCATCCATTGATTCTTTGCAAATGGTATCAACAGGATACCAAGGCTTAAAAGCCAGCAACTAACACTAATAACCAAAGAGGGTTTCCATTTTTCACAAATGGTTGATGCCATTTGAGCACCTATAAAAGCCCCCGAGGCCATGCCAAAAAAACACAGGCCAATATCACTTTCCGATAAATGAAGTAAATGCTTTGTTTCGGGGATTCGTCCTATCCAATGCCCGAAACCAAAGCTTAACATGGAGAAGCCTATGGTTATGGGAAATAATACAGGATGATCCTTGCGGTGACGCCAAATAACAAACATTTTTGCGCAAAATTAATCTTTCTCCCTTTAATTTCAAGAATATTTATGGTATCAATAGAGTAAACTATTGGGCAGGTTTATTCGTTTTTGAAAGGATGAAACCACAATTAGAAAAAATAAATCCAGGTTTTGGACATTCGTTTACCCTGAGATCTTTTATTCAGTCACCAGAGAAGGAGGGGCCTCACTGGCATTTTCATCCTGAATTTGAAATAGTTTATATAAGTAACGGAAAGGGGAAAAGACATATCGCTAACCACATATCATATTATACAGAGGGAGACCTCATTTTCTTGGGCCCGAATTTACCTCATTTTGGATTCACTGAGGAGATGGCGCAAGGTGAAATTGAAATCGTTGTTCAAATGGAAGAAGGATTTCTCGGACCTGACTTTTTTTCAATACCTGAAATGACTTTGATAAACCAGCTTTTCGAAAGATCGAAAAAGGGCGTCATTTTTCACGGCGAAACAAAGAAAATGGTAGGAGAGCAACTTATTTCCCTTCTGGAGGTGGATCATTTTAGTAAATTATTGGGATTATTGAAGGTCTTACAAATGATGGCCGTTTCCGATGAATATGATTTACTGCAGGTTGAAGGTTTTTCCCTTGAAGTGAATGCTCAGCATTTCACCAGAATGGAAGCCATTTATCGATACGTGAATCAGAATATCGGTGACGAAATACATTTAGAAACCGCCGCAGAAAAGGTAAATCTATCAGTTCCAGCTTTTTGTAGGTATTTCAAAAAATTAACAGGAAAAACATTTTCTCATTTTGTAAATGAAGTTCGCATCGCCCAGGCAGCAAGTTTACTAAAAGAAGAGCATTTATCGATTTCAGATGTATGTTTTGCTTGTGGATTCAATAATTTATCTTATTTTAACAAACAATTTAGAGAAATCGCCGGCCTTAATCCCAAAGCCTACAGAGCATCTAATAAAAAGTTAATTTCTGATTCATAAAAAATGGTAACATCTTCATCCCGTTCGGTATTTTTTGCATATACTGCTTGTTTTTTACTCGTGTATAGTCTGTTTTTTTCTTGTGTAAAAACAGAGGTTAAAAATAATCTTTGCCAATCGTGGCAGTATAATTTATTGGCAACCAGAGAGGAACTTGACAGCAGAAAAGCTTCTGTCAAAACTCAGGAGTTAATGGAAACGTGGATGCTCGAGAAACAATTTACAGAATTAAAGTTTTCCAAAGATGGAACTTTTCAGATGAAATGGAAAGATATGTTGACCACAGGAACCTGGAAATTTAAAAAAAGGGGCAAGGAAATTCAAATAGTAATAGGTGAACAGAAGCAATTATTAAGCATTGATTTAATCAACCAGGATAGTCTAATAATTACTCCAATAACAGAGGAAGATGAATTTACCCGCGTTTTATTAGCTAAGAATTCATAAGAATTTCTTTAAATTCGCTCTCTTTATTACTTGTTTTATCTGTTTGTAGCCAGGGATTCACCACTTTATAATCTACCTCGTTGTATTCATATATACTCCAATCATTATACATATATTCCAAAGCTGTAAGGCTTTCCACCCAATCTCCAGAGTTCATGTAGGTTATTTCACCTGATGAGGTTTGAACTTTCTTTAATTGCGCCTTATGGATATGACCACAAACAACATATTGGCAGCCTTCTTTTGCCGCTACATCAATGGCTGTTTGCTCAAAATCATCTACAAATTTCACTGCCTTTTTAACACTCTCTTTAATTTTTTTTGCGAACGAAAGAGGATTTAACCCAAGGGATATTCTTAATCTGTTGATAAATCGGTTTAAAATGATAAGCCAATCGTACGTTTTACCACCCATTTTAGCTAAAAATGGTGAAAGATTTATAGAGAAATCAAAAACGTCGCCATGAAAAATTAAATATTTTTCCCCTTTTATTTCTAGTTCTAATTTATCTCTTAGATGAATATTTCCATTATTAAAATCGCTGTAATGTCTCAGGGCATCGTCATGATTACCTGTCAAGTAGTAGATTTCCGTACCCTTGGTTGACATTTTGAGTAATTTTTGTATTATTTTCAGGTGATCAGTAGGAAACCAATTTTTTTTAAATTGCCAGATATCTATAAAGTCTCCGTTTAAAATGAGCGTTTTGGGTTTAATACTACCCAGATAATTTAATAACTCTTTGGCATGACAACCATAAGTACCAAGATGAACATCGGAAATGATGGCGATATCGAGTTCTCTTTTCATTTATTTTATTTAATACAAAATTCAATATTTATTGTTAATTCAATGTAAATACTATATTATCAAAAGATTAAAAAGAGAATTTTAGATTTAAATTTGGTGTGATGCCTAACATTTGTAATTCGGTACCTACCACTAATTCTTTGGAAGTTGGTGCTGATTTAAGTTGATACGGTAATTGGAAGATAAATTGTCTGTATTTTACATTTTTCCTATTAAATATATTAAATATGGAACCTTCAATGGTTAAATTCGAAGTTTGTCCTAACTTAAAATGTACACTTGCCCCTATATCAAAACGCTGATAATCCTCCAAATAACTTAATCTATCCAATGGATTAACAACATCACGTCGGTTGTTAGGCATATTTGACATGGGGTTGCCTGGATTTGGTTTAGGATTATTTTTCATTTTGTCATTATTCTCCAATATTTTGGATAAATCGGTATAAGGCTTTCCGCTGGCAAAGTTATAAGTAGCAAAAAAATCAAATCTGCCAATTTGCAGATTACCATTTATTTTCAGTTGATGTCTCCTATCGTTTGAAGATGGGAATGGGATGCCATTGCCAATTTCCTTAAATTGGTTCGTTGATTTACTCAAAGTATAGGCAACCATGCCTGTAAAGAATTTTCCAGTATGTTGAACAAATAAATCCATTCCTTTTGTTTGTCCTTTTCCATTATACAGGATAAAACTCGGTGGTCGCTGTGTACTGTCCGGATTATTCACATTATTAACAGCTAAGGCTTGCTCCAATACACCCTGGCTATTTTTTTGGTAAAATTCAACATCAAATTCCCAATTCTTCCATTTTGCGTTAGCACCAATCATTGAATTATTGCTGCTTAGTACGGGAAATTGTTGATTGCTTAGAACCCAATAACCATAATTTCTGCCATACCGATCTTCATGATTTAGCTGCCTCAAAAATTGATAATACCTTCCAAATGATCCTTTTACAGAAAAAGGGGTATTTGATTTATGGTAATTAACATCTATACTTGGGGAAAAATACATTTTCTGAGCAAATAAATTTAATCTGCCACCTACATTAAAAGTCCAATCGTTCAGATGTTGGTTTAACTCAACGAATGCTGCGGATTGCAACGCTTCGTTTTGACCAGTTAATGGTTTAACTCTATCTTGTTTAATATCGTAATTAACTTGATTATTAGTAGTTTGAAACCCATAAATCCAGGATTGTTCCTGTGAAACAGTATATCTGCTAATCCATTTTAAATCCTGACCGGCCACTTTATTAAAATGGGTATTTTCAAAATTAAAAATCTTATCTACTTTTCTATCCTCTACAAATTTAAAATCATTGATTATACTGGCATTATTTTGAAATTCAGTGATAGAAACATGAAGGGTATGTTGCCAATTTTCAGTTGGATTAAAATTCCATAATAGTGAAGAACCCATATTATTCCAGTCTGCTATTTCCTTAAAATATTCCTTACGATAATAGTATGATTTCCCAACTTCTGTTTTTATGGATTTATTATAGGAATAGTCCATCTCGTCATAGCCATAAAAAAAGGCTACCTGTACCTTTTGCCTGTCACTTATTTCCCAATTCCATTTACCCTGAAGGTCATGGAATTTAAAATTTGGATTATAGGCAGCTATTTCCTTGGTGACTGTTTCTTTTGGATCAAGAGGTTTTACAACGGGTGTGACTATTTGTTCCTGAAGTGCTCCAAATAATTTCGAATCACCAAGATTTCCGTAAGTGGTTCTTCCTGATACTAAAATAGTTTGTTTAGGAGCAATCTTCCCTTGAAGTACTGCTTGAGAAGTCAGTAAATTACTACTTATTTTTCCTGATAAATTAATATTCTCTGGAGGAGAAAGCGTATTCATCTCAATAATCGATGCAGTTTTTCCTCCATAAGACACAGGTAAAGCATTTTTAAATAATTTCACCTCTTTGATGGCATCAGAATTTACCAGACTAAACATGCCTGAAAAGTGAGTCACGTTATATAGCGTTATACCATCAAGAATGAGGAGATTCTCATCGCCATTTGAACCTCTTACCTTTAAGTCGGCAGACAAATCATCATTTGATGAAATGCCGGGTAATTGTTGAAGGCTTCGAAGTATATCATTTCCAGCAGCAAAAGAGGGCATTTTGCCCCAGAAGCTGGGATTTAAATGAGAATAAATGCCCCCTGATTTATTTGTTAAGCCAGGAATTTTTGCACTAATTTCTATAAGTGGTAGCGCGCTTAATTTTGGAACTAGTCTTAAATTGATATCCTCTTTATTTGAGGAAAATGTCAATATCTTAGATTCATACCCAAGATATCTGAAAGTAACGGGACTGTTTATTCTGACATTCAGGTAGAACAAGCCGTTTTCATCTGAGGAAAACCCCTCTCCATTTTCTCCAACAACATCGCCAAACGGCAGTATTTCACCGGTCCAGGCATCTATTAATTTACCCTTTATTTTAACGTTATTTAGTTCAATAGGAGTCTCTACTTTTGTAACAGTTCTTTTTCTTAGAAGAATTTGACCATCCAATGCCTGAAAATATTCTAAGGGAAGGGAGGCGCTTATTAATTGGAGGGCACTATGAATATTTTCAGTAGCCAAAATTCTTTTATTCAGGCTGAGCGTTTTTATTATTTCGGGGTCATATCCAAATCTTATATTGAACCTAACCTCAAGAAGGGGTAAAACCTTGGCGAGTAAAATTTCGGGATTATTGGATTGCGCTTTTATGAAAGAACTGGCATTACCAAAAAGGAGAAATAAAAGCGTAAATACCCATGGGTTACGGGAATTAAATTTATTCAACCACTGATTTTTGTACAATATATTTCCCATCCTTTTTTTCAGCTTTCAAGTTTAGCGGCCATAATATATTAAAAAGGGCAGATTCTATGTTTTTATTGTCAAAAGAAGTGGTGATAACCCTTTTTTCCTCTGATTCAGGCAAATGAATAACCGCATCATATTGTCTTGATAATTCCGCAAGAACCTCTTTCAACGAGGTATTTTGAAAATAGAACAAACCATTACGCCATTGTAAACCCTCATTTATATCAGTTAGTTGAGCATCCTGTAATATTTCACCTGGAAGTTTAGCCGTTTTTTCACCTTTGGTAAGATAAACGGCTTTAAATTGGTCACTAACCTTCACCTTTCCGGTATAGCAAAAAACAGATAATTTTTCATCCCTGCTTCTGACGTTGAAGGTAGTACCCAGGACTTTTATAGTACCTTCCGTGGTAATCACAGAAAAGGTATTGCCTTTTGATACTTTAAAAAAGGCCTCACCTGTTAATTTGACTTTCCGATGGGTATTAAATCTATTCCCACTATAAACAACCTTGGAGCCGGCATTTAAAGTTACCTGAGAATTATCTGGTAGGATTACCGTAGCTATTTCAGCATTATCTGTTTTAAAGGTTTCAACCTGAGGTAAAAGACCAATAACCAAAAATATAAGGACAGCAGCAGCTGAAGCGGCGTATAAAAAGATGGATCTGAAAGGACGTATTCTTCCTTTTTCAGTGGTCGCATTATCTATTTTATTCCAGATTCCATCGAGGTAGGCCTTTTCAACGGGTGAATCATTTGAGCTGAAATGCTCTATTAATTTCTTTGCGGCCGCAGTATCTTCCATAATTTCGGGATTTTGTTTTATTTTTTCTTCCCAATAATTGGCATCTTGCCAGGAATTATGTTTTACCCAGCGAATGAAAGATTCATCCTCTACAATCTCTTTAAATGAAGGTATTCGTTCTTCCATAGCTTATTGTGAAAAAAGTTCATCTAAATATTTACTTCTGTTCTGAGCATTGTAAATCAGCTTACAACTCCCATTCCCACTCTGCATCAAACTTGTGCAGGTACCATCTTTATTTGTAGCGTCTAAATGTCGTCGATTCAATGCACAGTGTCCCAATTCATGAAAAATAACAAATTCCTTTTCTGTAACAGATGCTGTTTCCCAAAATAACCTGTCGATCATCAGATGTTTTTCTCCTGAAGTTGATTGATTGCATCTACCTAAGACCCCGTCGGTATCAATATCAATGATTTGGCCTATAATATCTTCCATATTTACGTTTTGCCCCCTTGAAGAACCTTCCTTTTTAAATGATTCAAAGAAAAAAGTTAATCTTTCGTCCACTTCAGGTGATATCAAATTTTCTTCTTTCTGACAAGAAAGAAATAAAATAAACAAGAACGGAAACAAATGAAATTTTTTCATTAAAAATATTTACACAGTTAATTATATGTTAAGAAGCAATAAAATCGAATTTTGTACTCATTCTTTAAGTCTATTTTAAAAATAAAAAAATAAGTATGAAAATAGATATCATACTTTTCCTTAAAGCCTCCAAAGCGCGCGTGACCAAATTTCTTGCAGACTGGTAATTTAGTCCCATGATTTCAATAATCTGATCGTAATCCATTTCACTGTGAAACTTAAGGTACAAAACTTCTTGTTGCCTGCTACTCAATTTACTTATGGCAGCGGTTAATTCTTTTGAGCGCAGTTCCGTCTCCTCATTTTCGATCCAACTATTTTCCACGGAGAAAGAAATGTCGTTTTTAATATCGGTTTCAGGATCTAAGGTTTGTGTTTTAAGGCTTTTATTAAGATCCTTAATTAGCCTTCGTCTAAAAGAAACATATAGGTATTTTCTAATGTGATCTGTTTGCCCTATTGTTTCCCGGGTTCGCCATAATTCTACAAAAAGATCCTGGAGACTATCTGCAATAAGGTCTTTATCGGCAGTGAATTTTTTTCCATATTTGGCCAGAGCATCCGCCTCATTTCGGAAAATAGATTCAAGGGCATTTTTATTTCCTAACTTTAGTTGTTGCCAAAGTTGGGTATCATCCGAAAATGTATTTGACATAATAATAGGCGTCAGAAGTAATGGTTTCAAAAGGAATAAGGTAAAATTAAAATAATTTTATTTAAAATGAGTACAAAATAAAAGGCGCTGTCTTATCTAAGTATTACAAATAATATTCCAGAACACAAAAAGTAAAATTATGTTAAAGCAAATGTTTAAATTAGGAAGTTTGGTAGCCATTTGTGGTACCCTTTTATTTACAGGTTGTGAGCAAATGGATGCTGACATTGCTTTGAGTGAAGACTTTAACCCAACAGAAAAACTTGTCTTTGGTGTAGCAGGTCATGAGGGAGCGGGACCAAAAGGACATGGTGGTGGAGAAAAAGGGGGACCCGGTGGCTTTGGAAAATGTTTTGACATTGTTTTTCCAGTTACCGTTATTTATCCTGACAAAACAACCAAAGAGGTTGCCAGTCAAGATGCCTACATGACTTTGATTAAAAGCTGGAAGGAGGCAAATCCTGAAAGTAAAGAAAGACCTACGCTAGCTTTCCCTTTTGAAGTTACCCTGGAAGATGGCAGCACGGCTACCATTGAAAATGAAGATGGATTAAAGACATTAGCGATGAGTTGCCGTCCACAAGGTGGACCAAAAGGAGGCATTTGTGGCGGTTGTTTCACTCCAGTTTTTCCTGTAACTATCTCATTCACTGATGGTACATCTAAAGTAGCAGCATCAGCTACAGATTTTAAAGCTCAATTAGATGCATGGAGAGCGGCGAATACAAGTTCTACGGGTCATCCTAAGATTACCTTTCCTTACTCTGTAAAATTGAAATTAGACAGTAGTATCGTTGTGTTAAAAAATGCTGATGATTTGAAAGCTTTGATGGCAGCATGCAAAGAGGAAAGACCTCACAGACCTTCTTGCTTCAGTGTCGTATTTCCTGTGACCATTGTTTATCCAGGCGGTAAAGAGGAGAGTGCTATCGATCAGAAAGATTTTGTTACCAAAGTGAGAGCCTGGAGAACGGCTAATCCTACCGCAACGGGGCGTCCCGAAATGAAGTTTCCACTAACCGTGAAGTTTACAGACGGAATAACCAAAGTGGTCAATTCAAAAGAAGATTTAAAAACTACTGCCAGTGCATGTAAAGGTTAAATAGGTTTTTGTAAAATTAATGTGCTTTTCAGAGGCTATCTAAAAAAAGATAGCCTCTTTTTGTGTGCCGTGCATGGCAATCAACTAGGTGGTGCAAGTCCACTGTGGGGGTATGTAATCGCCAACCACTAGCTTAAGGCAAGGGTGTCCATCGTGAGGTGGAATCTGAAGGAAGCCGGCGGCAAAACGCTGCCCCAAGGAATACGAACCTTATCAGGCATATCCAATGGGATGAGGCTGCGAAACAAGTCGAAGTCCAAAGATTACACGGACATTGGAGTGTAAATGAGGCGGGGATCTGGCGTGAAAGTGGATTGTCTTACCAC
>CANMVX010000064.1 GCA_947501115.1 Haliscomenobacteraceae bacterium | reverse complement strand
GTTTTTTGCATGCCTATATCCTGTGCAAATTCTTTTTGTGAAATCCTACGGTAATCTAACTCGTCTTTAAGAATGCTTCCAGGGTGCGTTGCTTCAAATGGAATATAAACTTTTGGTTCCATGTTTTTCATTTTTTGTAGTGGTTACTTCATTCAAGCAATGAACAAATAGTTATTACATCATGCTCCGTTCCTGTTAATCGGCTCCTAAACTCAAGCCTGTATTGCATATTTACATATACCGCTTCGATGTCTTGCAAATTGCCTTCTTGTATAGATAAAGTGATGCACTCCTGTTACTATTTTTGGTGCATATTCAATTACCGACTACCTCTAACTCCATTTTTCTATTTCGGATATTAATTTACTGTTTTTGGTTAATCTTCTATTTTGAGAATATTCTGTAGACTGATTTATTCTTTTTTGAAACTCTTTCATAGTCATAGGTTTCAATTCAATATTGTTTTGAGTTTCTTTTTACGCAGATTTTTCAGAAGTATGCATTTAAAAGCTGATACTCGGCGCCGTTTTTCTGTGAGACGGCAGCGGCAGTAAGATGGAGCTAAGCATTTCTTATAGCTTGATGTTATATTTTAAGTGTCAATTTTAGGTGTCCTCCAAATCCCTTTTGTATTATTCTCATAAGAGTAGATAACCTTATGTCTGAGGAATTATTTTCAATTCTTGAAATATAGGATTTATTTGTGCCACATTTTTGAGCTAGTTCTTCCTGGGTCATGCCAAGTTTATTTCTTGCCTCCTCAAGTAAAACACCCAATCTAAACAACTCAAATTCTTGTTCCCATTCTTCTCAGTTTTGCTTCTCCCTTTTTTCCATACTTTTTATCAAGTATTTCGTCAAAAGTTATAATGTTAGTTTTTGTTTTCATTTTGATATTCCTCCATTTTTTTAATTGCCATTATTAATTCTTGTTTAGGTACCCCAACCCCTCACTTCAACTCGAATTTTATATAGACCTTTTATTCCTTCTAAATGTTTAAAATACTTTTCAGGAATTTTTTGTGTTATTTGTATCAAATTCAAAGTCCATTCTATCTTTTTTTGCACACTTTCTGTATGATTTATAATTAAAGATAAATTAGTTAATTAACCTGTCGAAATTGACCATGTAATTCGAATCCGCAGCCTTAATATTTTCTTTAAAGTTGCTAATTAATCTTTTATCAGGTTCTTACGGAGTGCCTTGACCATTATTGTTTACTTTCTAAATTGTTTCCATAATTAATAATTAAAGGAATAGATTTTTTCTTTCCCTTTTACATAAACTAAAAAACGAGACTAACGTTTTTTGATGGATTATATAGAAAAAACATTGAAATTAAGCACTGTGTAGAAAAATTTCAGCAGGAATACTAAAATAATTTTTGAGCTTTTGAGCCATTTTTAGTGTGATTTCTCGTTTGCCAGATAGAACAGCAGAAACGTGTCCTTTACTTCCAATGATTGGTTCAAGGTCTTTGTTCTTTAGTCCCATTTCCTGCATTTTGTACTTGATAACTTCCAAAACATCTATTTTGGGCAATGGATAATGCTTATCGTCATAATCTTTGACCAAAACCATCAACAATTCCAGCTCGTCGCTTTCCGTTGTGTTTGCTTCAGCATGGAAAATTTCCATTAAGCGCATGGAAGCTTTGTTGTAGTCATCTTCAGTTTTTATTACTTTCCAGATCATATCTATATTTTCTTTGTCAAAATTGAAGTGTCAAAATCAACGGTTTCAACATTTATTTGATCATATTCATCATGTGTTCCAAACCAAATAATGTAGCAAGCTGATTGATTAAAGTTCACCGAAACTACTATTCGAAAATCATTACCTTTTATATTAAAAACCACACGGCTGTTCCTTACTAAACTTGCGTTTCCATAAACTAATTTTAATTCGTTGAAATTAGTTATTCTTAGTTTTGAAAACTCGTTATACCATATCAGTAGAGGTGTTTCAGCTAATGGATATTTTTTGACATAGTATAAAAGAGTTTTCTTGACCAATATTTTCATGAAGCAAATATAAAGAAAGTTTTCAAATTGCAAACAAAAGGCGAAGGTATAATTTTGAGATTTGTACGCTTACTAAAAAATGCTACATTACAAGGCTAGTTTTCTTTAAGTTCTTTTTCAATTTGAATAATGTTTACCATTAGTTTTCGTCTTAATAACAATAAGTTCCACCGTCTTGTTTTATTCTCTTTACTCTTGATGTCGCCATTACGAATGAAGTCGCCTAAAACGGCAGAAACTGTCGAGCCAGGAGTTCTTGCTCCGCCAAAGTCATAATAGTTTTTGTCGTTTATATGACTAAGTACTGCCAAATAAATAGTGATGTCATTCATGTCTTCTAAACTTTTTAATACAGCTTCTTTTAGTGTCATTTTCTTTTCATTTTTCCATTACGGTTCGCGCGTGCTGGTGTTGTTTGCTGACGTATTTTATTGTAGTTGTCCAATTTTTTCATTTATCTTATTGAATATTCCGGTCAAAAACTGAGCCACTAAATCCGGGCCAATCCTGCCATCGTCAATGTTTTTTTTGACAAGGATAAAAAAATTATGAATAATTGGCACAATGGCGACCGGAAAAAGATAATTTAGGTCAAAACTGCATCTACTGGCACAATAGCGAACGGAATTAATAATTCAGCAGCACGTCAATTAATGGCACAATGGCGACCGGAATTGGTCTAAAAATCAATCCGAAAACCATTTATTTTTAATTTTATAAACACTTAATATTGGCACACACCGGAATAACTGGCATCATATTCGGTTCTTACTCAATATACAAATTTGCTTTAGCGGCGCTTTTAAAGTATTATTAAAAACTTTGGCCTTGGCGGTTGCTTGTGCGGTTTTTAAATGTGTTCGCAAAATGCCTTGGCTTTATACCCTCAACATTCTTTTAATCGTGTCCTGCATTGCAATTTTAAAGCCTTCATCTTTTGAAATTAAACGGTATAAATCAAGCTCATTTTTTCGTTGTTTACCCATCACCTCGTCAAAGATTTTATTAAATGCAATATCTCTGTTTTGTATATCAGAATTGTCGGCATATTTTTCTTTGAAGTCGTTATGTTCTTTCATTTTCTGGGCAAGGTTTACAAATTTTGCTCGTTGCTCGTCAGGTGTGGCTTCCCATCCTTGAAACCAGCGTTCGTTAAAGCTTTTAATAATTAAATCCAATTCGTCTTTTTCAGATTCTCCTCCATGGGCACCTCTTGGATTAGGATTTTGTGGGTCAACTTCTGTTTCTGATGCATCAAGTCCTATCGATGTATTTAATTTTACACGTTCTAATCCATAGGTTGAAAGGTCAACAGAATTCAATAAACCATCTAAGGCATCTTTTTCATTGTCAACTATAATTAGCTTGGGAATTAAGAATTTCAAAAACCAAAAAAGTTTTTCCCAAGCAAAGACTTCATACGGCATGATGGAAGCCATCTGACCGTAAATTTTTACAAAATGTTTTGCTTTAATTTTATAATCTGCCTTTGCTTTATCTTCTAACGCTAATGTTGTATTAAATCTTTCGGCAGCTATATCAATAATTGGACTTAACTCCTGAGCATTTACTCCCTTGAAATATTTCTCTACGAAATCTTCTACCTCACTCCATTCATAAACACCTGCATCATCCAAATTTGATTTCAATTCGTGAAGCACATTGATGTCAGTGGCTTTGCTTAATGAGGTTGCTGTATAAAATGGGTCGAATGATTTTTTAATATCATCAGTGGTATTGTAAAAATCGAGAATGAATAAATTTTCGGTTTTCTTGTCGAGTTTGTCGGACGAACGATTTAATCTTGATAGAGCCTGAACCGCAATTACACCTTGCAATTTTTTGTCAACATACATGGCGGTTAATTTAGGTTGGTCATATCCTGTCAGATATTTATTTGCCACTACTAAAATTCGGTATTCGTCCATATCAACATAACGAGCAATCTTGTCACTGATATAACCTGGGTCTGTTGGTTTTGCTGTATCTAAATTTGCAGGGAAGTCATTGATACTATCTTCCGTATATTCAATACCTTTTATTTTTTTGGTACCTGAAAAAGCAATGGCTATTCTAAATGGATTTCCCCTTTCTTCTAATAATGTTTTTAATGCAAAATAATAATTGATGGCGGATTCAATACTTTGTGTGGCTACTATTGCTTTTGCTTTCCCTTTTAACTTTTTTGTATTTACCAATTTCGTTACAAAGTGCTCCAGCATTATATCTGCTTTGGTGGCAATGGTTTGCTTATTCTGTTCTACATAGGTTCTTAATTTCTTTTGTGCCTTTACAGTATCAAACAAAGGATTTTCTTGAATGGACTTTTCAATCTCGTAATAGCTTTTGTATGTTGTGTAGTTGGCCAATACATCTAAGATAAATCCTTCCTCAATGGCTTGTTTCATCGAATACAAATGGAAGGGTTTGTGTTTGCCATCGGCTTGTTTTATGCCAAAACGTTCGAGTGTGTTGTTCTTAGGCGTAGCTGTAAATGCAAGGTATGAGGCATTACCTCGCATTTTACGAGAACGCATGGCTTCTAATATTTTGTCTTGTGGATCTAGTTCATCTTCTTCTTCATTTTCTTCTGAAGTATTGCCCATTGCTTGGTTCATTTTTCCTGCGGCTGTTCCGCTTTGACTGCTGTGGGTTTCGTCAATAATTACTGCAAATCGTTTATCGCTTAAATCTGCAATGCCGTCAACTATAAATGGAAACTTCTGAATAGTGGTGATGATGATTTTTTTACCTGTTTCAAGGGCTAATTTTAAATCGGCAGATGAATAAGCAGGGGCAACAATATTTTTTACTTCCGAAAATTCTTTGATGTTTTCTCGAAGCTGCTTATCTAATAATCTTCTGTCAGTTACAACAATTACAGAATCAAATAAAGGATTTGAAACGCCTTTACTTCCGGGTATTGTATCACTTTCAGGATAGGTTTCTATGAGTTGATATGCAGCCCAGGTAATGGAATTAGATTTACCTGAACCAGCTGAGTGCTGAATTAAATACGTTTGTCCAACGCCTTTTTTACTGGCATCGTTAATTAGTTTTCGCACCACATCTAATTGGTGGTAACGTGGAAAGTACAGCGTCTTTTTATTCAGTGGATCTGTATCTTTTCCATCAAAGCGAACAAAATGTTGAATGATATTGGCAACGCTGTTTCGGGTAAATATTTCTTCCCACAAATACGCTGTTTTATGACCAAATGGATTAGGTGGATTGCCTTTGCCAAACAAAGGCTCTCGCTGACCCATATTAAAAGGTAAAAAGTAAGTTTCCTTCCCATTCAATTTGGTGGTCATGTAAACTTCATCGGTATCAACGGCAAAGTGTACAATACATCTTCCAAAGTTTAATAATGGCTGAGCAATATCTCTTTTGAATATATATTGATTTTGGCCATGCACTTTTGCATTCTGTCCCGTCCAATGGTTTTTTAATTCCATGGTGGCAAAGGGCAAACCGTTAACAAAAAGTACCATGTCTATTTCTTCGCCAGTATTGGTTATGGAATAGCGGAGTTGACGGGTTGAACTGAACTGATTGCTTTCAAAATTTGCCTTAACCTTTTCACTACTACTGGCTAATGGTAATGGATAGAGCAATTTAAAATGGGCATCATCCACATCTAAACCCCTGCGAAATGAACGCAGGATACCGTATTTTTTAATCATACGATCTAAGCGTTCCAGAATCTTTAATTTCCAATCACTTTGTTTTTGCAGTTTGGCGAGTTCTTCTTTTTGTGTAGTTTGTAAGAAATCCCAAAAGCGTTGTTCATCTATAGCATACTTCGCATTAAAATCTTCCGGCGAACCAATATAATAGCCATTACCAGCACGATACAATTCTTTTCTTTCGTTTACTGTGTTTAAAGCAATATTTTGCTCCTTCAACTCTTCCAAGCAAATGCCTGTAAGACGTTTTTCTATGCTTGCTTCCAGTGCCTGTTCGTTGGTTTTACTAGTCATTTCCTTTTAATTTTTTTAGTAACAATTTTCCTTTTTTAGTTAATTTGTATTTTTGATTCTTGCTTGTTTTCTTATCAGGTAATGTCAATTCTAATAAGCCATCTTCTACGGCTGGTTTAATATATGTTTTTTGAAAATTATCTCGGTTTTTAAGCTCCAATGCAGCCATTAATTCATCTCTCCTCATTTCATTATTTAGTAACCATACAAGCCTATGAGATAAGTTTTCTATGGCATTAAATTTTGTATCATGTATGGTATCATGTATGGTATCATGTATGGTATCATGTATTGCTTTTGTGGTAGCAAAAGGTCTCCACAAAATCACCTTAAATCCTTCGTTAATAACAAAGTCAGGGGCAATTAAATCTGCTTCTTTAGAGAGTTTTATCATTTCTAAAATACCCGTTCCAAAACGTTCAATATCGCCAGTTAAAAACATACAATTGGCTAATAATGGATTGTGAGGATAGGAACCGTGCACATTTGGAAGATCCGATAGTTCCAGTTCATCAGGTAGGCTACCAGGATTAAATACCTCTATTCGATTTTTAAAAACGGATACTTGAATACTGGCTTTGCTATAATAGTCTCTGTGAGCAACTGCATTTATAACTGCTTCGGCAATTGCTCTGCGAGGAATTTCATAAGTGGTACTTACCTGATTACTCGATTCTCGAGTACCTGTGCTTAGACTTATTTTAGAGAGTACAAAATCAACAGCACGCTCTGCCATTTCAAAAGCAGTTCCACTAAATTCTTTATAATCAGGAATAGGCTTTTCTACTATTAAACCATGAAAATGTGCACATTTTACTGTGGCGGTTGTGAAAAAACGCTGTGGGTTTTTCCCAAAAGCTAAGATGGCACTATTGGTTAATTGATGATTTCGGATAAGATTTAAGTGAATCAAAACCTGTTCAACTGTGGCTGTTTCCTGCAAAGGAAAATTTCGTTTTGCTCTTGCAGAACGCACAAATTGTTGAATCAACAAAGGGTTTATATCCTCTAATGTAGCTTCGCTGTTTATACTTTCATCAAATTCGTGAGAATTAATTTTACCCGTTTGTTTCAGATAGCGAACGCATGAATTATACACTTCTTTTTTTAATTCTTCGAGCGTTTCAAAACGCTTGCGAGAAACATCATCACCCACTTTTTTTATAAAATGAAGTTCTTTAGGATGTCTATTTTCATCAGTGTATCCTTTTATGTAAAACCATTTTTGCAGTAATTGTTTTTTTGCCTCGTCATACTCATGTTCGGTGGGAGAAATACCTTGAGTGTCTTCAAACCCATATTCGATACCCAAAAGTCCTACATAAATATGTGCAGCAGCTACTTCGGCTAAATACACTTGCGATGCAGTATGGCTATTGGCTGCCATTTCTTCAAATAAAAATACTTCGAAAAAAGTTCCCAGCAGGGCATCATTGCGAATGTATTGAGCCAAAGCTTTACGCTCTGATTCAAACTCTTTTTGCACACTTGATATGAATATTTTTAAAGGCTTCATAGCTAACTCACTTTTATTTTACCCGTTACCGCACTATTTATCAATGTGGCTTTGTATTCTTTTAGCTTTTATATTTCTTGCTCTTTAAGGGAAATAGCGGTGGCGATTTTGGAAGTCTCTTTTTCTAGAAAGTTAGATATTTTGATTCGTTCATCTTCAGTAGGCAAAAGAAAATAGCCATTTTTTAAATCCGAATTTCCAAGACCCACACGAGTAATACCATTTGAACAAACTTCAAATTGTGCATTGAATAATTTAGTATTCAAAGCTTGAAATAAATATTTACTATAACTGCCTTGATAGGTTCTTATTATGGCTAAATGATAGCCACAAACTACGTTTGTTAATTTCTCTTTAATATATGTAGGTACCGCAATATCACTTGCTGTTTCGGAATCTTTGGTTATGACAATGTCACCTTCTTTAAGTGTGAATTTGATGATTTGATCGTCAGATGCTGTTGCAATCATAAACTTCATATCGTCAGTTATATAATCATTTTTATAAACATCAGTATAGTTGCAAAGCCTAACTTCCTTTTCATTTGCCTTACTATGTTTGTCAATATTACTTGGAAAACAGTTAGCCAAATATCTAAGTTTCTTCACCTCCCATTCCTCCGGTATCTCACCAATCCATTCCACACCGCTGTGTTTTAGTTTTACATTGGGGTTTAGCCCACGGGTAACGGCTTTGTGTATGAGTATTTGCCTGCGTTCTTTGAGTAGGTCTATTTGTTTATGTTTGATGCCAATAGCTTGGTCTATCAAAGTTGTTTTGCGGTTGAGAAAGGCGGCGATGGCGGTTTGTTCGGGGAGGGGTGGGAAAATTAAATCACAATTCGCAATGTCATTCCAATTTAATGTTTGTCTAACACCTGAACCCAGTAATTTCATAAATGCAACATCAAACCGATGTAGGAAATATTTGTAAAATGTTTTATTAAGTTTGACAGAATTACTTAGTACGATATATCCTGAACTAACAACAACATCAATATCTGATAAAGCAATTCTCAAACTTATTAAGTCATAATTTAGATTCAGTGGGTTTATTAAAAAGTCACCTTTCTGTGCAACTTGATATGATCTCTTTGTTGATTCAGGAATTTTTTCATCGTCCTTGTAAACTACTTTTCCAAAACTTATCGAACCGCAATTCAATTCAGGATTGCTTCGTTTCTTTATTTCATAGAAAACTCGTTTAAACTTTTTCACTTCCCAATGAAAAGGAACATCTTCAATCCATTCCACTCCAGAATCTTTATAAGCAGGATATTTTTGTATGTTAGTTTTCATGGCATTCAGCATCAAAAATTTCACGGTAAAAATGAATGTACTCGGCGGTGGCTTGTGGGTTAATAGCCCAATAGTATTGGCACAGTTTTTTGAAGAGCAAAAGAATCTGTTCCTCTCCACAAAAATCCAATAATCCATCCAGCAATGCTTGAATGGTGTTATCATCTTGAATATTGCTTTTGATCAAAGCCTCTACTTTCGGCAAGTATTGCCAGTAGGCTTCGCGATGCAATGCCTGAATCTGTTCGGCCAATGGTATCAAATCTTTAAGCATTTTATTTCAATTTTTTGATTTGTGGTCTTCCCAAAATCGCTTTTAATTGGGTAATGGCCGTTTGGTTCAATTTTATCAATCTATCTGTCTGTAGCAACTTCATTTTTATAAACTCAGCATTCAAACTTTCCAAATTAGCCAAAACCAATAGTTGTTCAATAGTGGCTTGGTCTCTCATATTGCCTTCGGCATCGGGATTTTCGGTTTGCCATTGTTTGGCAGTTTTACCAAAAAGTGCCACGTTGAGCACATCTGCTTCGCTGGCATATACTTGTGCGGCTTGTTCCTTAGAAAGGATGTCGGGAATAATATGTTCTTTTATGGCATCGGTATGTATCTGGTAGTTTATTTTACTCAATGTTTTGTGCAGATTCCAGGTAAGCTGCAAACGGTTGTTTTCATCTTCCTTTAATCGTTGGAATTCTTTGATGTGGTATAATTTAAAAGAGGCGCTGATAGCGGAACCAAATTCAAAAGCAATATCTACATGGGCATAAGTGCCCCCATACTTACCTTTTTTCACGGTAATGCCTTTCGCATTTGTTTTTTCTATCCATTCGCTCACACTTAGCACAAAGCTTGGCAGGCCTGCTTGCATTTTAAAGTGGTCAAATTCGACCACTTTAAAATCAGGGTTATGTATCTGTTCCCAAGTACCCAAAAATTCTAAGGTGTATCTGTTTCTCAACCAGTTTTTAATGATATCTGCTGCACGGCTTTCTCCTTCTTTGGCATTTGCCATATCAGTCAGACAGATGAAATCGTGACCACCATCTGTACTTAAAGCAATGGGGATATTCTGAACTTGTATCGTCTTGTTTTTAGCCATTACATGTCAAGGTTTAAAATTTCCCGAATTAATCCATCACTCAATGCTTCCAGTTTCAGAATATCGCTGCTTACTTCTTCAATGGCACGCAATGGTTTATGGCGGTAGAAATATTTATTAAAACTTATTTCGTAGCCTATTTTGGTAGCATTGAGGTTTATCCATGCTTCAGCTACGTGTGGTTTTACCTCACGCAAAAAGTAAGCGTTTATATTTTCTTTTATGGGCACATTTTCAGTATCGCGCAAATCACTTTCGGTTTCATACTCCAGATATTCGCCTTTTTTGTCGGTTGCAAAATAGCCATGTTTGGCCAGCTCGGTTTCTGTACAATTTAAATGCGCTAACAATTGTTCCAGTTTATCGCCGGTTAATTTCACAGTGCCTTTGATTACTTTTTCGGCTGCAGCATCGTACCAGCTTACGGCATTTAGTATGGAATTTTTTTCAGAAGCCGAGAGTTTTACTTTTCTAGCTTTTAATGCCTCATCTACCTTTTCTTTAAAGACATTGAAGTCATTGTATTCATCGTTGCCAATGGCTAGCATTAATTCGGTGGCGGTGTTTAGCAATTCCAATTGCTTTGTCCAAAGTACTTCACTTACTAAAGTTTTACTTTGTTTGGCATTAAGATTTAGCTCATTTTTTTCACACCATTCTGTAATTTCTTTTTCGTGTTTGGCTATTTCACAATATACTTTTTCGCCAAAAGTTTCGTAAGCCCAAACCATTGGTTCACGTAAGGATTTATCAAAACGTAATTCCGCAATGCGCTCAGTGGTAAATTGTGCTTTTAATCGCTTAGGTCGTTCAATGGTTACTTTATAGTAACCGAAATCTGTATTATCAAATAACTTAGCTGCTATGCCTTGTTCCTCATTGGTTTCAGGTTGTATGACACGGTCAACCGCTTGCATATTTTCATATACCGAAACTATTTCACGAATATGTTCGGGAGCAAACTCACAGTTTTTATTTCCCAAGTTCTTACGCAGCTTACGGAAGAGTAATCCTCCATCAATCAATTGCACTTTTCCTTTACGGTTTGGTGCTTTGTTGTTGCTCAATATCCAGATATAAGTGGTAATGCCCGTGTTGTAAAACAAATTGTTTGGCATTTGTACAATGGCTTCCAGCCAATCGTTTTCAATAATGTATCTGCGAATATTGCTTTCGCCACCACCGGCATCACCCGTAAACAAGCTACTGCCATTGTGAACGGAAGCAATTCTTGAACCCAAAGGACTTTGAGTTAACGGCTTCATTTTATTCACCATCTCCATTAGAAAAAGCAATTGCCCGTCCGATGAACGAGGTGTTGCATCGGCAGCCTCTTCAAAACCCCAATAGTTCTTGAGTTTTATTTGAAAACGTGGATCAATGATCTCCTTGCCATCTTTGATATATTTTTGTTCACTTGCCCATGATTTTCCATAAGGCGGATTTGAAAGCATGAAGTCAAAGGTAGTTCCAGCAAATTCATCAGTGCTTAGGGTTGAACCAACGCGAATATTTTCTGGGTTGTTGCCCTTGATCATCATATCCGATTTGCAAATGGCATAAGTTTCATCGTTGATTTCCTTGCCATACAAATACACGTCACCTTTTGCTTTTATTTCGCCTTCTTCATCTTTTACAAAATTCTGCGATTCGGTGAGCATACCACCGCTGCCACAAGCAGGGTCGTAGATGGTCATTACAGGTGAAAGTTTGCTTTTTACTGGTTCAAAAATAATATGCGTCATAAGGTCAATAACTTCACGAGGTGTAAAGTGCTCACCGGCTTCTTCGTTGTTATCTTCGTTGAATTTTCGAATCAATTCCTCAAACACATAGCCCATTCCTAAATTCGTTAAAGGTGGCAGTTTTCGACCTTCAGGATCGTTCTTTTCAAAAGGGGTAAGGTTGATGTAAGGCGAAGTGAATTTCTCCAACACATTCAATAAAACATCTTTAGAAGCCATGTGACGAACCTGACTTTTGAGTTTAAATTTCTCAATGATCTCTTTCACATTTCCGCTAAAGCCGTTCAAGTAATCTTCAAAATTAGCTTGCAGTATTTGTTGGTTATTGGTAGCTGTGTCGTGTAAGCGTTGCAATGTCCATTCGCTGGTGTTGTAAAACACATAACCACTGGCTTGTCTTAAACCGTTTTCGTCCCATTCTGTAAACTTTGCTTCTTCCTTTTGAAAAACTAATTCTTCCAATACGGCTGCCTTTGTTGGTTCAAGCAAAGCATCGAGTCTACGAAGTACCACCATTGGTAAAATTACATCACGGTATTTCCCTCTCACATAAACATCACGCAAACAATCGTCAGCTATTGACCAAATGAAGGAAATTGATTTATTGTGTACAGATTGGTTCATGGTTTATAATTCAATTCGTTTAACTCTATTTTTAATTCGCTTGTTCGTCTAATTTATTGATGCCCCATATTTTCTTTGCTAATTCCTCATACAATTCTTGTCTTTCAAGTAGAGCTTCTTTGTCAAATGCAGCGTATGCTTTGAATTGCAAATTTTCAGCTTCACAGAAACGCTTAAATTGTGGGTTGTTCTGATAGCAGTCGCTGTTTAATGATTTTGCCAATAAATTTTCGCCAAAGTAAATCGGTAGCTTTTTGTCAAATGTTAAATCGTTCAAGCTTCTGTTCTTATCCATTGGCAAAAGTAGTAAGCCACCAAACTTACTGCGATGTCTATCAAATATTTCTTTTTCAGGGTACTCGGCTACAAACCAGTCGTGGTGGTCACAAATGATGTGTTCAATATCATAAGGGTTTTTAATTTCCCTATTGATATAATTATTGAAATTAGAAGGAATGCCACTTTGTGTTTCAATGTAATCTGTAACACGAGAAAGGATATGAAGCATGTAACGGATAGTCCATCCATTCAAGCGGAATTCATCAATGGTTTCCAATTGAAACTCCATGCCTGTAATTTCCTGTTTACATACATCTAACAAATCAGGCAATGGTTTTCGTCTGATTCTTTTAGAAAGCATAAATACATTGTAAACAATGGAAGAATAGTCAACGGTTTTGTAATTGAAAATTCTACGAGTGAAGTACAAATCCAAAAAGCAAGAAACCAATCTTATTTTCTTGTCTGATTCTTCTTTCGTTTCCGATGGGTCAATCGCAGCAAGAATTAATTGATATTGAAGCGTGAAGTTTCTGTCGGCATTATAGAAAACATATTCAAAGCCTTTGGTAAGGGTAGAGGAATATTTTTTTAAGTCAAGGTAAATCTGACTGAACTTATCAAACTGCTTTAAAACAAAGTCTTCAAAGTCTTTGCTCCTGACCAATTTCATTTGCGTATTGTGTTCCCTAACCCATTTGTGAAAGGCAGTACCAATAATATCAAAATCGCCTGGCAAGGCGTTTTTCTTTCTTTCTCTTATTGTTTCTGCGTATTGAGAACGAATCCAGTTTTTAATGAAATCGCTTTCTTCCTCTTTGCCTAAACCTTTTAATTCAAGTATTCTTTTTTTCCAAAGGTCGTTTGCTTGTTGTCGAACACTATCATTTTCAATTTTGCTCAGTAAATAACCTTTCAACATTTCGGTTGGTGTTAAACTCAAGCCTCTGTCGTTCATTGAAACGAATATTTTGTGAGCATCCTGTTCGGTTTGTGCTACTATTCTGATAAAGTCCACATTATCAATAAGCCAGTCCTTAAAAATATCCAATGCCGCCTTGGGCAAGGTATCATTCATAATAGCCTTGATGTCTGCATAGCGATGGTAGATGTTTCGTATTGTTTCTGAATGTTTCGTAACATCCATGTACTCATCCTGAAGTAATGCGTTCATTACATCAAAGCGTTCAGGCATTTCAGGCACATGAATATTAAATGTTTCTTCTCCAGCGCGCCTTGAATAAATCAAGGGTAATACATCCGCTCTTTCTTTTTCATTTTCTAAATGATGATACAAGTATATTAGTAAAAGCGTTAACGAAGTAAGCCTTTGTTGCCCATCTATAATTGCATTGTCATCAGCAGTTAATACAATTGAACCTAAGAAATAATGACCATAACTCAAAACCTTTTTTCGCTCGTCTTCAGGTGAATAAAACTCGAAAAATTCTTCGGTTAAGTCGTCAATGAGTTCTTCAATTTGTTTTGTCTGCCATTGGTACTCACGCTGGTAGTAGTGAATTGTATATTTAACTCCTGTAAATAGCTCTCTGATTGTCTTTGGTGTTCCGTCAATTTTTTTCATTTATAAAATATTATTTACAAGAGGTACAAAATATAAATTATTACCCTGTGCGTTGACAAAAAATTTGCCATTTGTGCAGTTGGCTAAAAGAAACTTTAAAAAATGCGAAAGGAGGGTTTTTTCTTTTTTCTTTATCACTCGTCCCAATAACAAAAAACGGTCAGTTTGAAAGTCTGTCCGCTTAGTCGATATGGTCTGTATGTCGAGTCTATTTTTAGTCATTGCTTGGGTCATGTTGACTGTCTTTTTAGCATTCGTGGTAACTAGCTTATACCCGATTCAATTTTTCGCACAGCCGCTCATTTTGGTATATATTAGCGAAGGATCGTTTTTTTTTATATTTGAATAAAGATAAACTATTTAATTCAGAAGAACGCATTTATCCATGTATAAACCTTATTAACAGAATTTTCATTGAGCACAACTTCTTCAAAACTGTTTTTAATATACAGTTTGCTGTTTTGATGGGAAGATTGAAACAATTCCACTATATTAGGTAGAGTATAAAATCCGCACTGAAGTGACATGGTAATCTAGTTTATGTTGACTATGGAATCCAGTTTTTACCTGCTATAGGTGGAAATTTATTTACATGTTCTGTAATCTGGTTTTCTAAACTTTTTTTAGTGGTTGCTTTTTGAAATATTATATGGATTGTTTCCTTAATATCTTTTGCAAATTGTTTGGCAGTAAATATAACGGAATCCATCTCATAATTTTTAAAAGTAGCAAAATGGCTTTGACCTTTCATTTCATGCGCTAATAAAATGGATCTAGGTCTCCCTTTGTTTAACTTGCCAATCGCATCTGGAATTAATGAAAATGAATGAACAATGCCACATCTCAAAGTAATATACATTTGACATGGCAAATCTTTACTACCAATGCTTAACTACAAAGAAAAACCCATGGATCTCCTCTTTCACTTAATGAAATTATTTCATCACACGGGTCATTAAAATAATTCTTTATTTCATTGATTGTCATTATAAATATCTCTAAAGTTGGAGAATGGATTAGATATTCAATTTTTAATCCCTAATACACCGAAGATAAGCGCCAATTTTAGGATTGGCAGCAAACTTTATTACTTCCTGCTTATCGTTTGACAAGGTTCTGGTAAAAAGCTTTACTCCCGATGGATCGTTAGTACTGCTCCACCAAACACCTACCTTTCCGGCTCCATAAAACTGTCCGTTTTCATTACGACTTCCACTCGGAAGAAGTTTCATTCCTGAGACATTGGTTCCATTCATAGTTGGCAGCCAACCCTTGGTTGCCCTCAGTTTTATACCTGCTTCTTTGGGGCCTCCCAGTGTTTTTATTAGATTTTCCCAATCAGAATCTGTTGGAACGTGCCAACCTGAAGGACAGATGTTCCGTTCGTCTAGTACAGCATTTCCATTATAGAGATAACCAAGAGAATTACCATATTTTATTGAATTGTCGTACATACTCCATGCTGTTTTAAGGGTATTTGACCACTTATTGTCGGTGATGATTTCCGTTATTTGGTCGCCATTATTGAAGCGATTAACCTTGAGATTATCTGCCATCCATATATTTGTGCCAATCTGGAATATAGGATATTGATTGCCGTCTATGTCTGCCGTAATACCTATTTCAGATATTATTAATTTTTTAGAAGTAGCAATTTCAGTATCAATCTTTGTTGGTTGTGTAAGTTTTACAGGAACGTAGGACTTGGAATCAGCAACATTTATTACTTTAAATTTGAAATTATATTCCTGAGTTATGCCTTTGACCTGGATGGGCATGTAGATAGTAAATTCTGAGCCTTTAAGTTTTGAAATGATATTTTCTTGATTTGAAACAGGAACAGTTTGAGGAAAAAGTTCTCTTTCTTCCCATCCACCTGCAACAGATACGTATGCTCCGTATATGCCGTCTTTATAATAAACATTGTCGGTGGGGACAATTACATCACTATGAACCGTTCCCTTTGGGATTACACTCGGCGGTTGAAACATTTCCCTGTCCGTATATTTAATGCCACAATGCATCACTTTCCCTGTGTTTTCATCGACGATAAAGAGCGTTTCGTCCCATATTATTTTGAGCGTATTTGGTGACGTATTCCTTAATGAAAAGGATATTTCCCTCTGATTTATTGAAAAAGAAATGCTTATTAAAGAATCTACATAGGCTAATTCACCATAATCCATTGGGTTCTTAATCCCAGAGACCTCCACGAGAGCAAAGTCATATTTCAATAAAGACAAACTTAGTATTTTATTAATCGTTACATTGCAACTGGTGAAGCCTATTAAAACAAACATGGAGAAAATTAACTTAAAGGGAATTTTAGCCATAGTTCCTGGTTGTATGAAATTCATTTTTTTGATCATATTGTGTTTTACTTAGTTAAAATACCTAAACCCTTAGGTGCTTTAAATCCCAGGTTATGCCTGATTATCCGCTTTATGGAAGTGCGGGCAGCGATTTTTTTCGTTAAAGAGGGAATTCGAAATCCAAATTTCATAGGTTTGGTATTATAAAATGACTATTTTCATACATTATAATTTATATTCCCTTTGGGAAATACGCAAAGTTAAGCTATATTTAGGCTCTTGCGTCACCCATTCAAAAATAGTTCTGCCAAATAGGGTCAAAAATGAAAATATTTTTGATATAGCTGGCGTTAAACCATTTTCCCGCTATAAAAGTACTTGCCCTATTTATTTTGCCCTGGTATATAGCCACTGGATATTAGTGTCTGTATTTTTTGTTCGTTAAAATAACTTTAGCCATTTTTTCTTTTTCAGGCATTTAGTTGTAATAAGTTTTCGTCAAAGTTAAAATTTTCGACGCTTGGACTTTCTAAACCTTTTTGAATCTCGTTTCTCAGAGCAATAGCTTTACTTTCTTCATCTTCCAAAAGTATTGTCTAAGCCATAAATTTGTTTTCATTGTTGTCACAAATAGATGAAAAATTCAAATGAATTGGTTGAATCTACAGTATATATGACGTGACTACTGCATTCGTATAACGTTGTTAGTTGCTGGGCGAATCCTTTAAATTCCTTAATTTTTTGGGATTTTGCCTAGTGTCAAAAACTGTTGCAATATAAACAACATTCATTTTTATCCAATATATAATCTTGTAATTCCCAAAAAGCAGGTATTGGTAATTATGTGTTCTTGAATTTAACAGGTTTTCTTTTTGGCCTATTCCTGGACTAGAAGCAAGTATTTCGGAATACTCAATAATATCGTTAATCAATTTTTTTGCAGTCTTTTCAGAGACATTAAGGGAAAAGTAGTCGTAGATATCCTTTAGACGATTCCTTGATTCATTTGTCCAAAAGATTCTCATTACCAAGATTGAATCTGCTCTTTTAAGTCCTTACTTGATATCACATTTCCTTCTTTAGCATCATTTTCAGCACTTCCAATCATTTCAATAAATTCCTTCTCTGAATATGGTGTTTTCAACTGTTTCTCCAAGAATTTTAATCGCTCTTCTCTAAGAAGAGACTCAATCTTGGCTATAATTGTCTCATTACTAATATTTAAGAATTCTTCAATTATATGAAGCTTTCTTCTTTCCACTGCAGATTTCATAATAGGTTTTTACAAATGTACAAATTTTATGCAAATCCAGAACGCCTTTCGTATAACTTGCTTTATAAAAGGTTCGTTTCCTTTTATATCTAAATATAGATATACTATTTAATTCATAAGTATTCATTTATACAAGTATTCCTTGAAACAATATTATCATTGAGTTGTACCTGTATTTTGGTGCTTCCATTCTCGGTTTTTCAGATAATTATATAGCTCCTGGTCTGAATCAGATTTTGCTTATATTTTTGGGATGTATCAATGTAATACCTCTTTTGAATGTAAGGTACTCACCACCTTTGTTCCGGTTTTCGATTCCAGTTCTTTGAGGGCTACCCGTGTTACATTACCGCCTTGTTGCGCCACGTTTTTACTTTCTTCAAAATTTTGTGGTTCTACTGCCGCTGAAATATCCTTGGTAGATGCTTCTGCGAGCATGTTCAGTATCAATTCCATATTGGTCATATTGTCCAGGAGATTTTCTTTTTTCAAGCCTTTAAAAACTTTATATTCTTTGGTGGTTTTACCGGCCCAGGCCTTAGTTATAATATCAGTTAAAGTGGCAAATTGCTTCCCTTCTTTTAATCCCCGGTTTTTCAATCATCTGTTAGTTCCTTGTTTATTTCAAAACTTTTTAGCCGTTGGTTAATCCAACTTTCTGTGTATGCGAGTTTTACTTATTGTTCCAGTGCTCTGTCAATACTCAACTCAGGGTCTTGTATTTCGTCCAATCGTTGGCAGCTACTTTTGCCTGCCAAAGTTTGAATGG
>CANMVX010000063.1 GCA_947501115.1 Haliscomenobacteraceae bacterium | reverse complement strand
GGTGGTGGTTTCCTCCACATAGACGATAACTATGGTATGGATCCATACATCAGACCTGCCATGAAGAAAGTATTTCCAGAATTGGAACTTGTTGAATTACCCTTTGAACATGAAATTTATAAGCAAAAATATAATTTCACAAACGGTTTACCTAAAATCCATGCACACGATGGTAAAGCTCCCCGAGGTTACGGTTTAATATGGAAAGGGAGGTTAATTTGTTTTTATTCCGTTGAATGTGACTTGGGTGATGGATGGGAAAATCAGGAAGTACACAATGATCCTCCAGAAAATAGACTTAAGGCATTGCAAATGGGGGCCAACTTAGTAAAATATGCCTTTCAATTTTAATTCCAAATCAGATTTTTACTTTGTCTCAGGTATTTCTTTATATTCAACCAAAAGGCCATGAAGAGATAAACGATGGCGGGAGAACCCATGGTAACAAAGGTGATGTATATAAAATAAAGACGTACCCTGGACGATTGGACACCCAACCATTCTCCCCAATAGGAACAAACACCAAACAAAGATTTTTCAATAATACCCCTGAACATAAGTAATGATTTAAATTATTCTATGATTTTTATCACAAAAATGGCATAAACACAAATTTAATAAAAAAAGTTCAACAATTTATCGACTTTTAAATGACCAAGTAATAAGGTGAGAAGAAACAATAGTACCGTCTTTAAAGGTTCCCACAACTTTCGTTTGAATAGACCCTGGCGTTTTATCCCTTACCGAATCAAAAACCACTTTTCTAATGTCCTCACCTTGCAAACAGGTAAAATAAACAGGCTGGTTTGCCTTTTTAATATAGGTACCCGAAACCTCAGTCACCAGGGTTGAGATTGATCCCATACCTTCAGTTGCCATCGTGGCGAGTAATCCGGAAGCCAGTTCTGCGGCACCTGACTGCGCTGCAAAATAAATAGATTTAAATGGATTTTGTGTACGTTTCGAAAACGGCAGGATAACCGTAGCTTCAAAGCAGTTGATTTTATCAAGTCGCACACCCCACCAAAAAAGCGTTGGTATCTTAAGAATAAAAAATAAAAAAAGGGCAAATGGTTTTTTAATTTTTTCGGTAAAGGCCAGTTGTTCAGGTATTGGGTGTAATGTATCCGTATTTTCCATAGTCTAAAATCAAATGATTATAAAATTTTAACAAAAGTAGCAGAAAAATATTCCAATTTAATGGTTTTTCTTTCAAAATAGCGGGTTAAAATTGTACTTTTGACCGCGAAGATGAAACTTTAGAAAATAACCATCTGAATAAAGGAAATTATGAATCTACACGAATACCAAGGTAAAGAGTTGTTAAAGAAATTTGGTGTTGCCATTCAGGAAGGCATTGTAGCTGGAAACATGCAAGAAGCGATGGAAGCCTATACTGCGTTGACTGCCAAAACGAATTCTCCATTCGCCATTGTAAAAGCTCAGATTCACGCTGGCGGTCGTGGTAAAGGAGGAGGAGTTAAGCTAGCTAAAAATGCTGCTGATTTTGAACTTCATGCTAACAACATTTTAGGCATGTATTTGAGGACGCCTCAAACGGCTGGCGGGATGGAAGGACCTGGCAAACTAGTTAGTAAAATTCTTGTTGCTGAAGATGCTTATGCTCCTGATTTTGATGCTTGTAAAGAATTATATGTCTCTATTCTTATGGATAGAGAGAAAAAATGTAATGTCATTATCTATAGCACAGAAGGTGGTATGGATATTGAAAAAGTAGCTGAGGAAACGCCGGAAAAGGTTCAAAAAGAATGGGTTGACGCTACTTTGGGGCTTCAGGCTTTCCAAACGAGGAAAATTGCCTTTAATTTAGGCCTAAGTGGAAAGGCGTTCAAAGAAATGACCTCTTTCATTACCAAACTTTATACTGCTTTCGTTGCATCAGATGCCGCGCTATTTGAAATTAATCCTTGCCTGAAAACAGGTGATGATAGAATTATTGCCGTTGATGCAAAAGTAACGATTGACGATAATGCGTTGTACAGGCATCCCGATTTAGAGGCTCAACGCGATAACAGCGAAGAAGATCCAACAGAGGTTGAAGCCAGAGAGTCTGATTTGAATTATGTGAAATTAGATGGCAATGTTGGTTGTATGGTAAATGGTGCCGGATTAGCGATGGCAACCATGGATATAATAAAACTTTCAGGTGGTGAGCCTGCCAATTTCCTTGATGTTGGTGGAACCGCCGATGCAAAAAGGGTGGAACTGGCTTTTCGTATTATCCTGAAAGATCCAGCCGTTAAAGCTATTTTAATAAATATTTTTGGTGGCATCGTTCGTTGTGACAGAGTGGCACAAGGTGTCATTGATGCTTACAAAAATATGGGCAATATTCATGTTCCCCTCATAGTTAGATTACAAGGAACCAATGCAGATTTGGCTAAAAAAATGATTGACGAATCAGGACTTGCCGTGCAATCGGCTATTGCTCTTGAAGAAGCGGCCGATTTAGTGAGAAATGTTTTTGAAAAAGCATAAATTTTGAAATTAATAGTGAAAACACTGGCAGGGCTTGAAGAAGTCCTGGCCAGTGAACTTCAGGTACTTGGTGCTGAAAATATTGAGTTAGGTACTCGTTCTGTGTTTTGTGAAACTGATCTTGAAGGCGTATATCGCCTGAATATTTGTCTAAGTACTGCACTAAGGATTCTTATTCCCATTGTAAGGTTTGAAGCTGAAGATGAAACGGAGCTTTATGACTGTATGAATGAAATTCCCTGGGAAAAGTATGTTTCTCCTACAGGAACCATTGCCGTTGATGCTATTGCCCAAGGTGAAGTATTTCGCCATTCTCATTATATTGCCTTAAAAACTAAAGATGCCGTAGTTGACCGATTCAGATCTTTATTTGATGTGAGGCCTAATGTTGATATCAATTTTCCAGACCTAAGGATAAATGTCCATAATAACGATAAAACATTCACCGTCTCTCTCGATTCATCCGGAACTTCTCTTCACAGAAGAGGTTATAGAGAGGAAGGTGAAGAAGCGCCTTTAAACGAGGTATTGGCAGCGGGTATGATTCGGTTAAGCCAGTGGAATAAAGATTGCCCGTTTATAGATCCTATGTGTGGATCAGGTACTTTGTTAATCGAGGCTGCCCTTTTTGCTCGAAATATTGCGCCAAATAAGAACCGAAAGGACGGATTTTGTTTTCAGCGTTGGCCAAATTTCCAACCGGAGTTATTGGAAAAGGTACGAAATGAAAGTATAAGTAAGGAAGTTCCCTTCAATATCGGTATTTACGGAGGTGATATTCGCGAAAGTGCTACTCGTGCAACCAAAGCAAATATTCGTGCAGCTGGTCTTTTAGATACTATTTCCATCGAAACCAGGTCTTTTGAAAAAAGTATTCCTCCTCCGCCACCTGGTATTTTGATGGTGAATCCGCCTTATGATGCCCGTATGTCGCTTGAAGATGCTTCCCTTTTTTATAAAAAATTAGGCGATAAGTTTAAATCCGGATATGAGGGGTATCAAGCCTGGGTGATTACAGGAAATCCCGAAGCAGCGAAAGCCATTGGTTTGAGAACTTCCCGGAAAATTCCTCTTTTTAATGGCAACATCGCTTGTAAATTTTTGAAATTTGAGATGTATTCTGGTACAAAAAAGGTGAAAAATGAAAAATAATCTGCGTTTCTTTCTCCTTTTAACGCTGTTTATACCTTCTGTTTTTTTTCCCTTAATGGCTCAGTTACCCTCCAGAATTTCTATAATTAATAAGTCTATACCCGATTTACTAAAAGACGGTACTACAAATGTTTATTTTACAACCTCTTTTTCGTCTAATTTTGCGTTAAATTCTACACATAAACAAATGTTAAATGCCCATTCGAAACCCTCTCCTTTTAATGGGGTTTCGGCCAGGCCCCTGGCATTCTTTTGCAGAATTGAGGTGTTACTGGAAAAGAAAAATGGCATACCCATTAAATTCCGATTAGGAGATATAGATAAAGTGGACCAATTAGAGGGTAAATTTTTATGGTAATTATAATTCATCATTTATAAAACCGAGACCAAATCTATCCTTATAGATGCCCATTTTACCTTCTTTTACATAGAATCCTCCTTTCACAAAATCTTCGCCCAAATCGAAGCTACCATCTAAATCTATGTATTTTGTATTTTTATTAGCAAAAGCGGCATGTAAAGCGGCAGTTATGCTAATACAACTCTCGTCATTACAACCCCAAAATAAAGATATTCCAGCCAGTTCAGCGATTCTACCAATATCCATGGCGTTTAAAATACCCCCACATTTCATTAATTTGATATTAAAAATACCAAAAGGCTTTTCAATAAGCCATGGAAAGACCGATTGGGTAGATTTAAGAGATTCATCAGCACAAAAAGTACGTCGAATCGTTTCCGGATAAACCAAGAGGTCACTTTCGCAGCCAACCCTAAAAGGTTGTTCTATTAATTCGATGGTTTGATGGGATGTTTCATTTAAAAAATAAGAAAGATCCTCTGAAGAATAACCCTGATTTGCATCCACTCTAAGGGTAACTCCATTACCAAAATATTCCCTTAAGGCTTTAATCCTCAGTACATCAGACACAGGATCATCTCCAGTTTTAATCTTAAAAACAGTAAACTTATCGTTATAAAAATTAACAGCCTCCTTCAGGGTATCCTCCACATTCATGATACCAATAGTTACTGAAGTAGGTAACTCATCGAAATGTTTCCCATAAATATCAACCACAGGTATTTTTGCCCATTGCCCATAGGCATCGTGTAAGGCAATATCAAGCGCTGCCAAAGCCCCTGGATTATTTGGAATAAGTTGTTGAAATTCCCTTATTAAACCTAAAAATCCTCTGATATCTCTACCCTTTAAACGAGGTAAAACCCATTTATTTAGCACCTCTTCCGCTTCAATGGGCGACTCCCCTACTACTTCAGGTGCTGGATTTGCGGCACCATAACCAATGATACCATTTTCCAATTGAATAGTTAAGCAGATATTTTCCACGTCATCAATAACTCTTCCGGCTATGGCATAAGGTTTTTGCAGTTTCAAATTTTTTCTGATAACCTTAATCTGATCAATTCTCATGATGAAATAGTTTGATTTAAAGTAATTTTCTGAAAGCTTCCCAAAGAATCATACCCATAGAAACAGAAACATTTAAGCTGTGCTTTGAGCCCACCTGGGGAATTTCCACCACGGCATTGGCTAAAGGAAGAAAAAGAGGTTGCACCCCATCGACTTCATTCCCAAATATAATCACATATTTATGATTTTTGATAAATTCAAAATCTTGCAACCAAATACTTCCTTCAACCTGTTCAGCCAGAATAATTTCCCAACCATCTTCTTTCAATTCCTCTACCAATGAAACTTCATTTTCTATATATTGCCAGGACACAGTTTGAGTTGAACCCAACGCTGTTTTTAAAATTTCCTTATGAGGAGGTTGTTGCGTAATGCCAGATAGATATAGTTTTTCAATACCCAAAGCATCAGACGTACGAAAAGCGGAACCAACATTTAGTGCACTTCTAACATTATCTAACCAAATTCGAACGGGTATCGTTTTCCTGTTTTCTGATAAAACAAAAGGGTTATCTTCCAAATAAGTAGTCGATTTCTTTCTAGTTAACATAGTAATTTTCCTGAAATTTAAAATATATTGCAAAGGTATTTAAATCGAAGGAAAATGGACTTACTATTCGTTTATGGAACACTATTACCAGAATGTAATCTTTCGATATCTACTCAATTCCTTAAAGAGGCAGAATTTTTAGGGCATGGATATGTTTTTGCAAAGCTATATGACCTTGGAGATTATCCGGCAATGGTTTTAGATTTTACCCATGAGCATAAAGTGTTCGGACAAATTTATCGGCTGCATTCCCCGAAAAAAACGCTGGCTTTACTTGACGATTATGAAGACATAAACCCATCATTTCCAGAGGATAATGAATATATCCGCGCGGTGGTAAAAGTAAACAGTAAGGAAATAGAAATAAATGCTTATGCTTATTTATATACAAAGGATGTTTTACCTTTAAAAAAGATACCTTCAGGTGATTACCTTTCTTACCTTACAGATAAATAGTCAAAACAAACAAATAAAATGAGTGAACCTATTTTTTCAGCAGCTACATTATGCGTTCAGGAAACGGTTGATCCTATGGACACTTCTTCGCATACTTTACCCATTTACGCCACATCTTCCTTTGTTTTTGATAATTTACAACAAGGTATAGATATTTTTTCTGGTGCAGAGAGCGGTTATTTATACGGCCGTTTCGGTAATCCTACCTGTGATGCAGTAGCTGAAAAATTAGCTGCCCTGGAATCTTATGGCTTACCAGAAAATGCTCACTGTGTATTAGTTAGCTCTGGCATGGCGGCAATATCTGCCGTTTTAATGGCTTTACTGAGACCAGGTGATAAAATACTTACCCAAGCAGATATTTATGGTGGAACCACTGATTTTTTCAATCAAATACTGGCCTCATACCACATAGGATTTGAAACGGCCGATTTAAATGATGTCGAACAAGTAGAAAATATCCTTTCCAACGATCCATCCATTAGACTCATTTATTTAGAATCGCCAACCAATCCAATTTTAACCTGTGTTGATTTAGAAAAATTAGTTTCGCTGGCAAAAAAATATAACCAACTAACCGTCATTGATAATACTTTTTGTACGCCTGTAGTACAACAACCTTTAAAATGGGGCATAGATTATGTCGTGCACTCTACCACTAAATATTTGAATGGGCACGGAAATACTATTTCGGGATGTATTATTGGTAAAAATGCTGAAGTAATGCAGCGTGTCAAACAAACGGTAAAATTAATGGGCTGTTCTGCCAATCCCTGGGATGCCTGGTTGGTGAATAACGGATTAAAAACGCTTGCTTTACGCATGGAGAAGCACAGTTTAAATGCGTTGGAACTCGCAAAATTTTTATCCTCTCACCCATCCGTGAAGAAAGTGTATTACCCTGGGCTTTCTCAACATAAAACCCACAGTATTGCAAGAAAACAAATGCAATATTTTGGAGGAATGCTGTCTTTTGAGTTGAACGGAGGTATTGAAGTAGCCAGAAAATGTATTGATAAGTTAAAATTAGCAACGATTGCTCCGACATTGGGCGATGTTAACACATTGATCATGCATCCTTACACCATGTCACATAGGAATGTACCATCGGCGGTACGAGAGAAATATGGGATAAGCGAAGGACTCATTAGGGTTTCTGTAGGCATAGAAGCGATAGGTGATTTAATAAATGACTTCAGACAAAGTTTGGCAGATTAATTATTTACCCCCCGCAGACATGGCTCTTCGCATAAACATTTGAGCTCTATTAGATTCAACGGCCTGAATTTCTAATATCTCACCATTTGGCATTTTCAATAAAAGATCTGGCTTTTTGGTTTTTGTCAATTCATCCTGGAACCTGGAGTCATTGGAATTTACTTCCAGGAATCCTTTTCTGAGACCAAAATAATAGTAGATATCATTAGGTAATTTCAAATAAACATAAATTCTATCGTCATTATTAGCGGGCATTTTTATTTCAATAAACGTATTAATTTTTTTACTCACTGGTTTTCCTCCGACGCTAATAAGACCCACATTGGTATTTGCATTGATAAAAGCCTGATATTCAGCATCCCATTTCAGTTTTACATTACCAAAAAGGAAAGAATAGGGATTCAGTTTAGCGGGAATCTCAAAAAGGCCGGAACTTAACTGGGAAAGCACCTCTTTAGTTTCATCTGTGTTACCTAGTAATCTGGTAAGCAAGCGGTTGTAATAATCCAGATCAGAAAGGTAGGCAATAGGTTCTGAACCAAAGGCGGCACTGGCTATTTCATTTTCAATAATTCTTAGAAATTTTTCAGGTATTTTCAGATTAAGGCCAAGAATAAGATCTAAGTCGAGCACTAATTTTTGAACTTCCCCTGTATCTGACATTTCCTGTGTTGGGGGCATGGTAGTTTTCAAAAAACCGGTAGCCTTAACATCGGCCATTTTTAATCCAGCAGCGAGGTTAAAGTCACCTTCTGCTGTAATTTTAGCTGATTTATCATCTAAAACAAGCAGGTTACCCACACAATTTCCTCTCAACACACAGAGTGAGTCGCCAAATAGAAATTGATCTTTAAGTCTTTCGTACCTAATAAAACCATTAGCGGGAAAGATTGGTCTATCTTTTCTTGTAGGGAGAGGTTGTAAGAACCTTGGATAAATAGAGGCATTTTCGGCACTCAAAAAGAATCCTGTTTCAAGAAACAGGCCTTCAGGATCTTTTGGCCTGTTTGCCTCAATGACGAGATTTTTCTTATCCGCCCTGGTATTCAGCCTGAACCAATTATTTTCCTCAATAGCTGAAGATTCAAGTCTGGCAAAGCCATCAAAAGAAAGATTTATATCTTCTGAGGCGAGGCCAATTTCCCCATAAAAGCTTGTTTTCGTATCTATTCGAAAATCGTCCAGCGCATCAATTTCACCTTTAGCTCTGGTTGCGGTAGCCTTTTGAGACATCAGACCCTTACCGACCCGTTGACCAATAATCGATGAGAAGGCAATTTCCTGATTCTTTCCAGGCAGGTTATACTCATAAAAACCAGAAGCTAAATAGTCCTTTCTACCTTTTACCTGCACATTTGCCTTTATAATTTTATGATTCTGGTTTATGGTATCACAGATAATAATAGCATTAGCAAATGAGTCAATTAATCCATTTGAACGAATGGTGACCATCCCTTTATCGGGAAAAATTTTGGCATCCGCCGCATGAATAAAATCTACGCCACCAATTTCAAGACTAAAATCTTTTAGATTATACCGGGCATTTTTGCCATTAAACCGCAAAGAATCCTGATTAGCTACTTTCGAGGCAAAAATACCCACGGAAGCGTTATCAGACTTAAAATAAACCATTTGATCTTTGATATTCCAATCAAAATCGATTAATGAGGTAGTATATTGATTAAAAGGAAGGTTAGTTAATAACTTTCCATCATTACCAGTGAAGACACCCATTCCATTGTCGAAGTTAAGATCCGCCTTAACATTAAGAGCCTCCAACAAAACTTCCTCCTCTGTTTTCCCTTTAATTTTAAGCCAGGCGGTATCACTTTTGGCTGTATTGGCACCAAACTTAAGTTTATCGGCCTTTAACGAAGCCAATGGCCATTTTAACAAGCCGCTACCACCGACACCATCAGGGGTAAGAATTAAATTACCATCAAAAAGATAGGAACCTGACTTAAAAACGGAAAAAGACTGAGAACCTGAGGCCAGATAAAGGCTATCCTGGTAAGGTTTCCAGGTTACAGTAACCTCTTTCCCTACCACTTTGGGAATTTCGATGGGTTTTATTTCCTCATCCAGAGAAAAATTCTTTGCGCTACCACTCACCTTATTTGGTTGAAAAACAAAATCTTCTGCATTAATGACCGCTCCAAAATAATCTAATCGGCCCTTTCCTTTAAATCCCTGGTTACTCAGATCTAATTCACCGACATATTTACCTTTTCCCCTATAAGTTGAATAACCCTCTTTAGGCGTTTTATGATTAAAGCCCAAAGAATAGTCAAAAGGTCTGATTCTTACCGTTTCTTGAAAAACTGGAAATATGTCATAAGAAAATAATTTACCTTTAAACTGTACCTGATTTTCCTGAAATTTATCCAAGCCTGGAAAAATGAAGGGAGCCAGCGCAAAATAAAATGAATCTCTTTTGAGCGTAGTATCCTTTGCAAAATCACCATCATAAAAAATAGTGCCCCCTGTTCTGCTATTTAGCACGGGAAAAGTGGAAATATTTTCTTTTCCCCCTTTATTTTCGGGCGCGTCAACGGCTAAAGAACCAGCGAAAGAATTTATTTCCGAGGTAAGTGAAAAAGCATTGGGCATTTTCGATGAATCAGTAGGCGATTCCTTCAGAAATATCCTAAATCTTTTAATGCTATCCAGTTTTATTTGATTTTGCTTGTAATTATATTCAAAATTTGTTCCTTCAAAATCAGTAAATCCTGCTTTTAATACCCCTGAAAAACGCATTACTCTTTCGGGAAGCAGGGTAATCTTGTTCTCAGTAGGTAATAATCTTACCCGATGCAAAGGGGAAAAATCTAAAAAATTTACTGCTTGAATCTGAATGCTTTTGTTGTTAAGCGTAAGCCAGGCATTGACACCATCCGTTTTAGAATCGATGCGTAAACGATCAAAATCACGTTTACCCAACGCTGCTTCAACGGTTAACCGAACCTTATCGTTTACAATGATCAGGCTTTTCTCTTCCTGAAATTCAATATAACCTGATGCTACCCATTCATACAATAAGGATCTAATATTTTCCAAAGAATATTTAGGATTCAAAAGTGGGGCTAAGATACTGGCATCGAAAACTGTAGTCTGCTTTTCCTGACAAATTTGATACAATAATTGGAGTGGATTTTGAGTAGAAATACCTTTTAATCCGTCAAATTCATTTTCATTAAAGAAATTAAGGGATTCAAATCGAACGAATGGCTTTTTTAAAACGGGAAGTGCTTCCCTACCGATCATAACAGAGTCATTATCAATTTGCATGACTAGTTCTTCCGCTTCAATAGAAAATTTGTGGGCAGAACTATAAAATAAATTTCTTCCTTTCCCTTTTTCGCCTCTTCGCAATAAAAGCGTTCTGGTTTTTGTGTTGTAGTTGAAAATGAGTTCTGGATGAACTATAGAATCAGTACCTAAAAATAAGGTTGATTTTACTTTTTGACTACTTAATTGATCCGCTCTTTTGAGGATAAATTTTTCAGACGCACCGACATAAGCAGTTCTCGCTTTATTATTTACCAAGGTAATTTTCGCAGGATTCTCAGTTGATCCAAAACCAATCACCGTTTTACCTTCAAGAGCAAAGCCACCTATAAATTTAATGCCTTCGCCAAATTGGTTGATAACTAGGTTATCTTTCAGAGAATTGAATCTGGGAAAAGAAATAAGAGAGGAATCGGGTTGAAAAACCATTTGATCCTGGAAATTTCCTGCAATAAGATTTTTCCCAAAATAGGAAGGATAGCTTAGCTGAACGCTATCGGCCTTAAACTTATTAAGATTCAAGTCCAGGGAATAATTTCTAAGCAGCACAAAAACACTTTTATCTAAGCCGACCCTGGACCAATCACATTTTCCACCTACGCCAATCCATTGATTTTTAAAAGGATAAAGAACTCCTGACGTCTCAAAAATATGAATCGTATCTGTTTTGTACCCCGTAGAAAGCTGCGCCTTAGTAAAAATCAACTTTGGCTCCTGATTTTCCCATTCCCAGGAATATTTCCCCCCTTTTAGCGTCCAATTGGCTCCGCCTCCGCTTGAAATTAACTGTCGGCCTACAAACGAAGAGGAAAGCGTTAGAAAATCATTGATTTTAAATGGGGTATATTTATCGGGCAGAGCGAGAAGCGATTGAAAGGATTTATGCCATGAATTAAAACCATCATCGTTTTGAGTATTGGATTTTAACAACGCCACATAATCTAAATAAGAGGTTATGTAGGGAATCAATGGTAATTTCCTTCCCCACAAAATCGCTAAAGTCTGATAGATTAACTTCTTTTGCGTTTCACTATAGGCAGTTGATTGAATATCCAGTGCATATAGGTTATATTTTTCCAGTAAATCCTTATTATTTAGTGATATGACAGACTTATTGATAGTTTCCCACAAAGCTATCGGATCTTTGGGTAAGGTATCGACCCGCTGAGAAAAAACGAAGTGCAAGGGCAACAACGACAAAATCAAAACAAGCCTCAATATTCTCATATACTAAAATTATAAAAAATTACCTGCTAAAAACGCCCATCATCCAATCACCTTTCTGATTTTTACTAACTAAATTCAAGCCTTGCGATGAGGCTTTATCCATAATCAAATCCCAATCGGACCATAAAATACCAGAAATAAGTAATAGACCGGAGGCACTAAGTTGATTTTTTAACGTAGGAAGTTCGTCGAGTATTACATTTCTATTGATATTTGCGAGGATAACATCCTGACCTGAAAGGGACACAGCTTTCAAATCTCCGGCAAAAACATCTATATAATCTCCTGCGCCATTGAGTGTAGCATTATCTATGGCATTTTCCACGGCAGGTTCTTCAATATCGAGCGCTATGACCTTTTTCGCCCCTAATTTTACAGCCAGGATAGCCAATATACCCGTTCCACAGCCAAAATCGAAAACGAAGGTATCCTTAAAAGGGATATTTTCCATGGCCTCCATCATCATATACGTAGTTTCATGATGACCTGTGCCGAAAGCCATTCTGGGTGTAATGACCAATTCGTGTTTAAAGCCGGTTACAGAAGGGTGAAAATCAGCCCTGACGTAGCAAAAATCATTTACACTAATTGGTGAAAAGTGACTTTCCCACTGAATATTCCAATTTTCCTCAGGTAAATTCTCCACAGTATAAACAAATGGAAACGATTGGGACAAGACAGACAGATCCTCAAAAAGGCTATCCGGAGGAATATTTCCGGGAAGAAAAGCATTTATTAGCCCGCTTTCCTCTTCAAAAACTTCAAAAGGATAATTACCGAGCATTGCGAGCAAAATATCTGCATCGGTATCATCATTAAATGAGAAGCTAAAACGATAATAATTCATAGTAAAAATTAATCTTTCCTCTCCGCTGCGAGCAAAGTATTTTGAATAAGAGCCATAACGGTTAATTGTCCTACGCCCCCAGGAACAGGAGAAATATAGGAAGAAACGGGTTCAACCGATGGGAAATGCACATCACCTGTCAATCGAAATCCCTTTGGATTAGAGCTATCTTCAACCCTATTGATACCAACATCTATGACTACCGCACCGGGTTTGACCATATCACCTGTTATAAATTCAGGAATTCCCGTAGCTGCAATAAGTATATCAGCCTGCAAGGTAAATGATTTTAAATCTTGGGTATAACTATGGCATAACGTGACCGTTGCATCCCCTTGCTTACCTTTTCTTGACAATAAAATGGACATGGGTGTACCCACAATGTGGCTTCTTCCAACGACTACCACATGCTTACCTTTTGTAGGAATATCATAACGGGATAGCATTTCTAAAATCCCCTTAGGTGTGGCAGACAGAAAACAAGGTAAACCCAGCATCATTTTACCTAAATTGACTGGATGAAAGCCATCTACATCTTTTTCAGCATGAATGGCTAGTGTAATCAGGTGTTCATTGATATGTCCAGGCAACGGAAGTTGTACAATAAAACCATCTATTTCAGGGTTATTATTCAAATTTTCTACCAGATGGAGGAGGTCATTTTCAGAAATGGTATCAGGTTCTTTGAACAAGGTAGAAGTAAATCCTACCTCTTCACAAGATTTCACCTTGTTGCGGACGTAGGCCATACTAGCTGGATTTTCCCCAACGAGAATAGCGGCAAGATGAGGTATTTTTTTTCCTTCAGCAGCCCTGATCAATACTTTCTCTTTGATTTCAGATTTAATCTGAGTAGCTAATTTTTTTCCATCTAATAAGGTCATTCTATAAATGTTAATTTCATTTAAAAAGTGGGCTAAAATAAATAAATACCCTGTGGCAAATGTAGTTTTTTCTACATTTGTTTAACGAAATAATATTTCATATAGTTGTGAACCTAAAAAAAACCATTTTATTCCTTTATATGAGGCCTTTTCCCTGCAAAAACATGGGATTGGTCGTTATTATGTTATTTGTTTTTACAAAATCTGTATTATCACAGGAAGCTGCCATTCGACAAACAGAAATTTGTACCTGGACTTTACCTACCTTAACGGATACTTTTTTATGTCCTGGTGCCTCCCTTCAAATAAATCTGGATACCATAGTTGGAAACCTTCAAAGAGACACCTTTCGTTTTAATCCCCTGGAACCATTAGATGGACAACTTCACAAACCCTTTTCCCCACTGAAAATCAATCTACAGATTAAGGATTTACCCAAAGAAAAGATAAATTTTAAGGATTATAACCTTACAAAAATTTGCCTTGATATTTATACACCACGGGCGAGTGATTTGGAAGTGTGGTTAATTCCCCCCAGTGGAAATATTGATCATGTTTTGGAGTTGGTCAGTCCGGGAAATACAGGCAATAGTCACGATTTTCTGCAAACCTGCTTTACACCAGGAGCCACCACTACCCTTTCCACAGGAAATACTCCCTATACCGGTGAATTTTCTATCGCCGGCAGTTGGTCGGGACTCATGGGGGAAGATTTGAATGGAAATTGGCAACTATGGGTGAGTGATCGGGTAGCTGAAACGGTTCCTGGTTTAGTACAGAGTATTTCCCTGGTTTTTGAAACTAAGCCAGCTTACCAAGTTAAATGGGCGCCCAAAGCGGGTATTTCCTGTCTAAATTGCAAAGATCCCGTATTTAATCCAACCATAACCACAGACTATCCCGTTCAGTTAATTAATAGTTTAGGATGTGTATTCAACGATACCTTAAGGATTGAATATCGTGACAAAACCTTTGGACCTAGTTTTACCTGCGAACCAAAGGGTCCGGGATTAATAGATGTAAGCTGGCAACTTCCCCCTTTGTTAATGGGAGAAACATATACTGGAAGTATTCTTCAAAAGGGGAAAGCGGCGATCAATGTATCAACCTCTGGAAATCAAAAATATAGCTTTACAGGTCTTTCGCCAAAAGATAGTATTACTATTAATTTTAAATTACCCCTCATAGATGGCGTTATGTGTCAACCTATTGACACAACTTTTCAATGTATTTTTCCGCCTTGTGAACTGGAAATCATGGAAAAGGAAAATATTCCCATCAGTTGTTTTGGTTCAGAAGACGGCCTGTTGGTATTATCTTTTTCCAAGGGTTTCACCCCCATATCTTTAACAAAAGATGGCGAACCAACAGGTACAAAAATAGAGCGATTAAAAGCAGGCATTCATACCTTTGTGGCTACCGATTTTTTAGGTTGTCAAACCAGCCGCGTGGTGAATTTCATTGAACCAAGTCCAATCAAACCCAATATAAGTTTGTTAAAACCGGCGCTTTGTTTTGATTTGGCGGGTGCTCAATTAAAAGCTGAACCTACCGGAGGAAATGGTGGTTACACTTTCCGCTGGCAACCAGATGGTGGAACATCGGCTACGACCAATCTAATTAAACAAGGTGCTTACGCACTTATTATAACAGATGCCAAAAGCTGCATTGGTAAAGATTCATTTTTAATTCAATCGCCACCTCCCATCGTTGGAACCATCGTTAGCACACCTACTATTTGCTCAGGTTCTGCAACAGGAACCTTAAAGGTAACAGTGACAGGAGGCGTCTTGCCTTACCGTTTTATGTGGAATAATGGAAACACCAATACAGATATTACCAACTTACCAGCGGGTCCCTATTCTTTAACTGTTACAGACCAGAACCAATGTAATCTAACGGTTAATACGGTGATTGCTCAGGGCGCTAGTGTTTTAAAAATTGATTCCAGTCAAATTACGCCTGTTTCATGTTATGGAAATGAAGATGGACTCGCAAGAGTTTTTGTAAGTGGAGGTTCAAAACCTTACCAGATTAAATGGAGTGACCCTTTGGCACAGGTAGGAAATCTGGCAAACAGATTAGCTACCGGGTCTTATTTTATAAATATCACCGACGCAAAAGGTTGTGCTCTTCAGCATCAAGTACTTATGACAAGTCCATTGCCATTGCAAATGAATGTTCAATCTCGAAACCTGACCTGTTTGAATAAAAATGATGGCGATATAGAGGTTTTTCCTGTGGGTGGAAGCCTACCTTATCAATTTCTATGGTCTGATAATGTGACAACAAAAAAAAGGATTGATTTACCAGCGGGTGATTATGCTGTCACTTTGACAGATGCTAATAAATGTAAAATTACAGATAAAGTTACCATAAATAATCCGGCAAATCCACTAAAAATAAATGCCATTCAAACTTACAGCGGTTGTTTTGGAAAAAAAGAAAATACAGTTCAAGCCACGGTTACTGGCGGAAGTCCCGCCTATTTTGTGTTTTGGAATACCGGTTTTAACGGATTATTATCGTCCAATTTAGATACCCTTTCATATATAATCAAAGTAAATGATGCACAGGGCTGTCTCGATTCCATACAAATAAAACCCGTCGATCTGCCTGAAATAAAGCCTGAAATAGATATAAAGTCTCCCTCTTGTTTTAATGATCAAAATGGAGAAATATCACTCACTAAAATAAATGGTAGGGAAGGTATTGACTTTTCCCTTTTTCGCTATCAATGGAGTAGCGGTCAAAGAACACCTTTAGTAACAGGATTATTAGGTGCTGAAAATTATACTTTAACCGTTACAGATGCTAAGGGTTGTACTGGTATTTCGAGGGGATATATGAGAAATCCATTACCTGTAATACTTACCCTAGAGGGTACTGACCCTACCTGCAACGCTGGAAAAGATGGAAAAATATGGCTAAAATCAATTCAAAGTGAGGAAAATATCTCTTTTTACTCCTGGAGTGCTCCTAATCAAGCGGCAGCAAAAGATACTATTTTTAATTTGACTGCCGGAAATTATCAACTGACCGTAACGAATGTATCAGGATGCAAAGGAAGTACTTCTTTTAATCTAAAAGAACCTCCCGCAATAATTATCAATCAATTTAAAAAAGGAAATGCGTGTTTTGGTTATGCTGAAGGTGAAGCTGAAATATCAGTCACTGGCGGTAATCCAGGATACAATATTTTGTGGACCGATGGTAATGCTTCCTTTAAAAGGCAAAATATGAAAGGAGGTACCTACAATATATCAATAACGGATGCCCGGAATTGTCTAAAAATGGAGGAGGTAACTATTTATCAACCCGAAAAAACTATTTTAGACTTCGATTTAGACAGTGTAAGTTGCTTTAGAAAATCAGACGCCATATTAAGCTTTGTCGCTTTTGGTGGTAAAGGGCCTTTTGTTTATAGTTTTGATAAAACAACCTGGCAAACAGGGAATCGCATTAGTAATTTAGGCTCTGGAAAATACACCCTTTTCCTAAAAGATGCCAATAGTTGTCTGACAGATACCACTTTCAATATCCCTGAACCCCTCTTTTTCAATATAGATTTAGGCCAGGAAATTATAAAAGCAAATTATAATCAGAAAATATCTATTATTCCCTTACTTTTCAATGGTCAGGCACCTATAAAATACCAATGGTCATTGCCCGATAGCACGGCTTTATCCTGTTTGCGTTGTAAAGAGACCCTATTTACAGCCAATAGAACCATGGAAATAAATCTTACCGCAACAGATAAAAATGGTTGTATTGCTAAGGACGGAGTAAAAATATTGGTGAGTCAGCAAAGAAATATAGCGATACCCACAGCATTTAGTCCCAATAATGACGCCCAAAATGATATTTTAATTATACATGGGCCTGAAAATGTAAAAATACTTCAGTTCAAAATTTACGACCAACTAGGCAATTTGGTTTACCAGGATGCTGATTTTTTTACCAATGAAAAAAGCCGGGGTTGGAACGGTACCTTCAGACAAATGGAAGTGCCCGTAGGAAATTATGAATGGTTTTGTACGGTCGAATATTCCGATGGCTACAAGGATTATTTGCGGGGACAAACTCAATTGATTCGTTAATTTTACAAAATGAATATTGAAAGAACTGTGTTTGTCTTGCTCCTTTATATCTCTTCACTCATTTCGGTGAATGGGCAAGACCCGGTTTTTTCACAAATTACTTCGCAACCCTTACTAGCTAATCCAGCCTTTGCAGGGCTTCATTCAGGAGAAATCAGAGCAAGCTTGCAGTTCAAAACCCAAAGTGATTTACCAAGTTTGTCCTACAAAAATCAATGGTCGGCTTTTGGTATTGATACCAGATACAAAGCAGGAAGGCAGGATTTCTGGACTTTACAAGGATTAATTTCTTCATTCAAAATAGAAGATCCTTCTTTTATACATCAAAAAGTAAGTCTTGGTGGTGGATATTTAAAACTGCTCAAAGCAGGCCGATATGGTAAAGGAACACAATATCTAAGCCTGGCATTCCAGGTTGGGCTGGAGCAAACTTCCTTATCCAGTAATACCTGGTTTTCTAATCAATATGACCCCAATATAGGCGGTGTGAATACAACCCTACCTAGTGGAGAACCAAATGGCATTACCTATTCCTCTTCTTATACACCCGATGTAAATGCTGGCGTTCTTTGGTCCAACAGTTGGAGTAAAAATACGGGAATTTATGCGGGCGTTAGTATGTTTCATATTAATGAGCCAAAAACGGGATTTATTCTCAATACTGATTCCCGATTAGAGAGAAAAACAACCCTAATTGCGGGTGGAGAATGGTCTTTAACGGAAAACACACATATTTTACCTGTTATTTACTATCTCGTACAGGGCCCGCATCAAAGAATCAGCCTTGGAGCCCCTTTCCGTTTTAATCCACAGGACTGGAATGATCAGGCGTTAAGAGCTGGTGTCTGGCTGCATGGTAATCAATCAGATAATGGAAAATGGTTTTTTGGTGAAAT
>CANMVX010000062.1 GCA_947501115.1 Haliscomenobacteraceae bacterium | reverse complement strand
GCATCTTTTGTTTTAATCTGTTAATTTTGATTGCTATTGGCACTTTAAATTATTTAAAAATACAAAGGATGCAACTTACCCAATCTCTTCTGGATTTTCTTTCAACCATAGCTCAAAATAATCATCGTGAATGGTTTACCTTGAATAAGCCTGTTTTCCAAAAAGAACTTGCTCATTTCAAATTATTTTCTGATGAATTATACTTGAAAATGGAAACATTTGATCTATTGGAGGGAAAAAATGTGTTTAGAATATATCGGGATGTGCGTTTCTCCAAAGATAAATTACCCTATAAAACACATTTTAGTGTGGGTATTACCAGAGCTACTAAATGGAAAAGAGGGGGGTATTATTTGCATATCCAACCAGGTGAATCATTTATTGGAGGCGGTTTTTGGGATCCGGAACCAGCTGATGTAAAAAGAATCAGACAGGAATTAGCTGTTGATGCTTCTACTATAAAAAAAATAACGCAAGCACCTGATTTTAAAAAATTGTTTGGTGAACTGCAGGGAGAGAAACTGAAAACTTCGCCTCAGTCATTTTCAAAAGATCACGAAAATATAGAATGGTTGAAATTTAAACAGTATCTATTAATTAGGAAATTTTCCGATGAGGAGGTTTTGTCTAATCAATTTATAGAAGAAGCCGTATATACTTTTAGTCAAATGCTACCATTTTTCGACTATTTTTCTGACATCCTAACGACTGATGAAAATGGTACGCCATTACCAGGCTATTAAATTCTTCTAAAATTTACTAAAGTTGTAACCAGGTAATAACCAGCCAAAGTAAGCCAAAGCTTAATAATAAAGAAAGATTTGCCAGCGTTCCAGCTATTTTTGCATCGAAACCAAGCTCGTCTGAAAACAGTAAAACGCTCATGCCTACCGGTAAAATGACCAATGCTATCAAAACACTACTCATTAATGACTTAGGTAATAATAGGTAAATAGCTAAAATGGTTAAAAGGCCTATACCATATCGAATGGATAATACCTTAAGAATTCCATTAAATTGGTTTTTATCAAGATTAAAACTTAAATAAATACCCAATAAAAGTAAAACTAATGGTTTATTTGCTTTAGCCAACGTTGTTAATACCTCTTCTAAAATGATGGGTAAAGGAATATTGCTTGCATTAAGTGTCAATCCCATAATCATACCCAGCACGGGGGGTAAAAGAAGGACTTTTTTTAACATATTTAATTTCCCCCTGGATGTAACGTCAGAAAAATGATTTCCAATGGGATATAAAACGCCAAAAGCTAAAAAGGTATTTCCAATGTCATACATTATAGCAAACAAAAGGGCTTTAGCTCCCCATATAGATTCAATAAGGGGGAACCCAAATAGGCCAACATTCCAGCCTCCTGAGCCCATGGTTAAAACTCCCCGGATGGAATTTTTTTCCTTTTTAAAAAGAAAAAAAGCAATGGTAAGCATGATCGCTGAAATACCTATAGCAAAGAGGGGGATTAAAAATAACCGAAAATTTAAGTCAATGTGAATAGTGGAGACAATCATTAAGGCTGGAAAAGTGGTGTGCATAAGTAGGCGGGATAAAATTTTTCCTTCCTGCTCTTTGATAATCCCTCCTGATTTTAATAAAAAGCCGGTGAAGATAAATGCTAGTGTGGTGATGAATGCCAAATTGACTTGTCCCATTTTTACCCAATATTGTTTATCCGAAAGGTAAGCCGCTTCGTCTAATAAATCTAATATTCCGGCATCTATATGAGCTTCAAATTTCCTGGCAAATAATTTTAATCTTTCATGCAAACTTTAAATTATGTGTGACTAGTATTTACTTTGAACAATTAAACATCTATTTTATCCCATTTCCTGCATTTCACGTCAAAATCGTGCTTCTTACGCCAAAAATCAGGTTAATTCTACGATTGTTTTTATGTTTGTTTTATTAAACTATTACTCCGATATGAATAGAAATCAACCCGTTAAAACACTTGTAGATAAGATTTGGAATGACCAAAGCTATGGTGATTCAATAAAACAAAATCTTGCGTTCATTGATATCCTCCAGGAAAATAGGTTAGCTCTCTTTATGATAGGAAAATCCTATTTTTTTCTTTCGGATATTAAAGACGTTAATCTAAATAACTTTAGTAAGGGCACCATTGATGTTTTGGGGTATGAACCGGCTGAAATGTCTATGGAAAAAATGCTTTCATTGGTGCATCCCATCGATTTACCCGTGGTCATAGCTAATGAGTCAAAAGTAAGGGAATTTTTTAATGAATTGCCCGTGGAAAAAATATTTAAGTATAAGGTAAGGTATGATTATCGGTTAAAACATAAGGAGGGGCATTATGTCAGAGTGTTACAACAAATGATAACTATTGAAACGGATGAAAAAGGAGCCATTATCAAGACAATGGGCATTCATTCAGATATTACAGATTTGAAAAAAGAGGGCCTTCCAGTTCTTTCTTTCATTGGTTTGGATGGAGAACCCACTTATGAAAATGTTCAGGTTGAAGGTAAATTTTCCTTTTTAAAACCAGAGGAGCGGTTTTCACCCAGAGAAAAAGAAATTTTGAATAAGCTGATTCAAGGTAAAACGAGTGAAGAAATTGCCAAAGAGTTATTCATTTCAAGGGAAACGGTCAATACCCATAGGAGAAATATGTTGTCTAAATGTGACGTAAAAAATACAATTGAATTGGTAAATAGGTCAATAAAGAACGGTTGGGTATAAAAAATACTCATTTATGAGTATATGATTAGAAAAAACTCATGTTTATCTTTGTCACATAATAAAACCATATAATCGTTAATTAAGAATATTATATAAGTTAAATCGAGAGTAATTATGTAGCCGGAATCTCCCCAAGGGGAGTTCCGGTCTTTTTTATTTTATTTGGTATCCTTCCATTCTGTCAAATCGTATTCTTGGATACGGGCTGGGACTTCGGGAGTTAACGTAAAGCTCAATTTCAAAGATTTTTTCTCTCCCTTCAAAACACAATAACCCCTTAATTGATTTTCAGGAAAAATAGGCGAAACCGAAATGATTTTACCCGCAGCTGAAAATAAAGATGTTGATTCTGTTTTGAGATCCTTCAAAATATAATCAGAAAAGAAATTGTCAGCAAAAATATCGGGCAAATTTTCCCAGGTTGGTAAAAGGTCTATCATTTCTTTTTGTCTTTTCGCCAATATAGGTGAGATAGAAACGCTCCTCGGTTTTAATTGAGCTAATTGAATGATGGTGTCAAGTATAGCGACATTAAGTCCAGAGGTTGAGGCGTAGGTGACATTGGCAAAATAAATAACACCAATACCATATTCAGGCATAAAACGCCAATTACTGCCAAAACCGGGTAAGCCTCCACTATGTCCCAAACTTATTTTTCCCCATTGGTCTTTCATCCAGTTCAGGCCGAAAGTATAACTGGATGTGGTTGCCATTTTTTTTCCATTTGGCAAAGTATATCCTGGATTTAGGCCTATAAAAGCTTGGGGAACATGCATTTCTCTAAGGGTTCCCCTTTTAATGGGCATTTTGTCCTCATCATTTCGTTCTGGCCAGGCCTGCTGATGAAGGGAAACGTATTGGCTAAATTCATCTACGGAGGTAATCATTCCTCCCATGGCACCATAAATTCCATCGGCTAAGAAGGGTTCAATTTTCCATTCTCCATCTATGAAACGGTAGCCCTGCGCTAATAATTCTGGTTTAACTTCTGAATACTCGTATGTTGTATTCTGCATGCCAATAGGCCTTAGTATATTTTTTTGAATGTATTCATTATAGGGTAAACCAGAAACTTTATGAATAATATAACCGAGTATGGTGAATCCCAGATTACTATATTCATAAGAAACTCCAGGCGTATTGGAAAAGGACAAGGTTTTACCTATGAGTTGTATCAGGTCTTCCTCAGAATCTGCTAACTGTCTGTCTCCCCATGGATTATCCTCTGGAAAACCAGCTAAATGATTCATGCAATGTCTTATGCTAATGGGAGGTCCATCCACTGTTAATTTTTGATTTTTAATACCTGGCAGGTATTTTTCAATGGGATCATCTAAGCTTAATTTTCCATCATCCCGCAGTTTTAATATGGCCGCTGTAGTGAAACTTTTAGACATGGAGGCAATTCTGAATAGTGTGGCAGAAGAGGCAGGGGTTTTATTATCCAGGTTGGAAAACCCACCACTACCCTTAAAAATGAGTTGTCCGTCCACCACTATGCCGAAGGAATATCCTGGAAAATGATTTTTTACTGCATGATCGCTGTACATTTTTTCTACCAGGGAAAAGGTGCTTTTTATTTTTTCAACCCTGTCTTTATCAACAAAGAAATTGGGAGAAAAAAACTCGGTTGTTTGACTTTGTACAACCAAAGAAAAACAAAGGAATAAGAAAATTAGATATTTCATTTTTTGCCATTTAAGTTATGGAAGATAATAATAATCAAAGTGTTTAAAAGTAAATAAGCTTTTTGATTAATACCAAAGCTAAGGTATATTTTAATTTTATTTAGAGAACTACCTATAATGAGGCGCATTTTAGTTAGATTTACCGACTTTTGTTATCTTCGATAGTAAATAAACTCCAAAAAATCATGAAAAAGACGGTATTTTTCCTACTCATTACCCTTTTTATTTTACCAGTCTGTGCGTTTTATTTTGGTACGCCTCCCAATGATATTCAATGGGATATGATTAAAAATTCCTATTATATCGCAGGAGCTGTTATTTTATTCACTTTTACCGCAGGGCAGTTAACAGAAAATTATTCGCAGGTGGACAAACTATGGAGTATTGTGCCCGTTGTTTATGTTTGGTATATGGCTTATCTGGGTCAGTGGAATGACAGGATGTTAATTATGGCTATTTTAGTTACGCTCTGGGGGGTGAGACTTACTTATAATTTTGCCAGAAGGGGAGCGTATTCATGGAAATTTTGGGAAGGTGAAGAGGATTATCGCTGGGAAATATTGCGAAAAAAACCAGCTTTTAAAAATCCTTTTGTCTGGACTCTTTTTAATTTGGGATTCATTTGTTTCTACCAAAATACCCTCATTTTTCTTATTACACTACCCGTAATTGCTGTATATGCTGAAAATGTAGCCGCGGTGGGAATGATTGATTACCTACTTGCTTTCCTTTTTATGGCGGCCTTATTCATTGAATATATTGCTGATCAACAACAATACGATTATCAAACGGAAAAATATAATAGAATGTACACCGATCAAGATCTGGGGATATATGAAGACGGATTTGTATCAAATGGTTTATGGGCTTTTGTCAGACATCCTAATTATGCCGCGGAACAAGCAATATGGGTTATTTTGTATTTGTTCAGCGTCCAGGCTACGGGTCAATGGTTTAATTGGTCTATCGGTGGCGCTATACTGTTAATTCTTTTATTCAGGGGAAGTGCCAATTTTTCAGAGGAAATTTCCGCGTCTAAATACCCAAAATACAAAGAATATCAGGAAAAAGTACCGCGTTTTTTACCGAATTTCTTTAAAAGGAAGTAATTAAAATCATCTTTTAACTAACATAATGCCCAAACTTATTGACAAAGATAAATTTTTGGATTTATCTGATTATGGCAGGTTTTTTGCAAAATTTATTTCCAGAGCTTCTCTTAATACAAGCATAACGCCTGTTCATTTGACCTTTCTATTTGGTCTTAGCGGATTGTTGGCTATTTATTTTATCCTTACAGACCATTTTTATTTAGCTGCCTCCTTTATCATACTCAAATCAGTCATCGATGCAGCCGATGGAGAGTTAGCAAGGATGAGAAATAAGCCTTCTTATGTGGGTAGATATTTGGATAGCATTTTTGATCTTATTTTAAATTTTTTGTTTTTAATGGTCTTCTATTGGAAATCTGATGTCTCCATTTTCATCATGCTCATTGCCTTTTTTAGTTTGCAAACCCAGGGTACTCTTTACAATTATTACTATGTTATCTTGCGAAATAAGTCTGCAGGAAGTGATCATACGAGTCAAATATTTGAAATAAATGCACCAGTTGCTTATCCGGGCGAAAGTCAGCAAAAGGTTAATTTTTTATTCCAATGGTACAAGCTAAGCTATGGTCTTTTTGATAAAATTATTTATTATTTAGACCCCAAAGCCTCAAAAGCTACTTCATTTCCTTCTTTGTTTATGACTTTTTTATCAATGTATGGATTAGGATTTCAATTATTGATTATGTCATTCCTACTGGCTATAAATAAACTAGAGTGGATATTACCTTCTATTATTGGCATAAATTTTTTCTTTTTTCCCTTTATTTGGTATAGGAAGAAATTTATTCAATAAAAAACCACCCTAACTGGCTGAATAGCTAAGGTGGCTTGGCTGAAAACTAAAATATTTACAAAATAAAGACTTTATTTTGCCAATTAAGGTCAGGAAATTTTCAAAAGCAAAAAAAAATGATTTTATTTGAAAAAATATTGATTTATGTTCAATCAAAATAGAATTTTCAGGGTTTTTGAGTTGATTAACTTTTTAAAAGCCAGGCCATCGAAAGGTATGAAAACCTTGGTAAGTTTATTGGATATTTCTGAACGCTCGGTGTATAGATATCTGGATCTTTTAGCAGAGCTTGGCATTGTAGTATTAAAAGACGATGAAAACAGATACTTTTTACCCGCTGATGTGGATAAAAAGTCATTGAATCTTTCCGATCAAGAGATAGACTATTTGGTTAAACTGGTTCAAAGTGTAGGAAATCAACATAATTTATCACAAAGTGTATTACAGAAAATACAAGGTCTGACGGTAGCCAATGTAGGCGCGGAAAATATTTTTAAAGCGCATCTTTCCCAAATTATATTTAACCTTTACGAGGCTATCACTCAGAAAAATCAGGTAATTCTTAAAAATTATTATTCTGCAAATAGTCAGATAGTATCAGACAGATTGGTAGAACCCATTGCATTTACCCCCAATTATGAAGCTCTTGTTGCTTATGAAATTTCAACGGGTGAAAATAAATATTTTAAAGTAGAGCGTATTTCAGAGGTACAAATAACTAAAGCAACCTTCAAATTTGAAGAACAACACAAATATAATAAACCTGATATCTTTGGATTTCAAGGTACTAGTCTCGATAAAACCATCGAGCTGGACATGTCAATGAGAGCTTATTTAATTCTTAAAGACGAATTCCCAATGTGCAAGCCATTCGTTAACGAAATGTATGGCACGGGTAGATTTCATTTTAAGGTTAAAGTTCAAAGTTTTGCACCTCCAGCTCGATTTGTGAAAGGCCTGAGAGGGGAAGTAAACGTCCTCGGTTCAAAGCCATTCTTAAAATTTCTGGAAAAAAACAAAGAGGAGTAATTATCCAACAGATAGCGTGGTTCCTGAAATACTGATGGCGTACACAGGTAAAGCGCTGGTAGATTGACCTCCAATATTTTGACCGGAGGTATTAAAACGGGCACCATGATTAGGACAAATGAATTCATTTTTAGACGCGTTCCAATTGACGTCGGTTCCCTGATGCGTACATGCTCTTTGCAAGGCTACAAAAGAAGATGGAACACTTCCAGTGGCAAGACGAACTACAATAATTTTATCGTTAAAAATAAAAGAACCAACGGCTTGAAGTTCTTTAGTTAAATCGACTTTAAAACTATTCGTGGTGTTTCCACCTGTGTTATTACCACCTGTATTACCTCCACCTGGCGAAGTAATATCGTCTTTAGCACATGACCCTAAGCAAATGGCACAAGTGGCCATAATGGGTAATTTTAATTCATGAATAAAAGCTCTTCTGTCCATGTTTATTTTTTTTTTCTAAGCCTAACACTCTCAACTTTTAATTGTTTAAGAAATATGAATAGCCTTAAAAAAAATATCCAGCTTTGAGGCATCTAATTGTCCGTTTGTTCTTACGCTACTGCATAAATCTATGCCGTAAGGATTGACTTCCGCTATAGCTTGTTGCACATTCTGAGCATTTATGCCACCGGCCAGAAAAACAGGCTTTTTCACCGCCTCCCTTATTTTTCTGCTTAACTTCCAGTCATGTGCATTTCCCGTTCCGCCTAAAATTTTAACCTTCAGATTAGGATTTCCGCTATCCAGGAGAATAGCATCCACCCATGGCTCAATCTCCAGTGCCTCATCTATTTGTTTTTCATTTAGAACATGAATAACCTGCACTATTTTTACTGTTGGAATGGCCTCTCTAATCTTGGCGTAGTCCATTTCCAATAAGGAATCGACTATTTGTATGGTATTTGTATGTACCTTTTGATGATGAGCTATAATATCTGACGCTTTTCTTTCACTTGTGAGCAAGAAAGTTGCTATAGGCGGAGGTACATGCTTCGTTATTTGTGAAATGAGTTCATCCGCTATTACACCAGGTCCACTTGGCATATTACCAACTAGTCCAAGAGCATCAGCACCATGTTTTATGGCAAGAAAAGCCTCTTCCAAACTGCTGATACAGCAGATTTTAATTTTAGGTCGGTTTAATGTAAAGGTCATGTTAATTAATCAATTGCTTTATAAATAGGACTAATAATGAAGATAAAGATGGTAAAATTTTAAGTAGATTTGAAGAAAAACAACATGCGACAACTATTTTTTCTTGTTCTTTTAATGGGTATTTCCATTTTGACACATGCCCAATCGGTACCATTTATCATTTCTGCACCTGCTGGTGATGGTTATGTAAAGATTGATAAAAACGGTAAAACCATTATTCCTAATGGCAGGGTCATCACACCTTACGGGAAAGTGCATCAAGTTGCTCCGCATCCTTACGGCTTAACCCTCAGTATGGATGGCTCTATCGCTATCACAGCTAATTCTGGAACGAGCCCAATATCAATAAGTATTTTAAAAAATATTCTATCAGATAATCCTCAAATATCTCAAATTCCACCCACCGTAAAAAGTGATAAAGGTGTTCTGGAATCTGTTTTTATGGGTATTGCTATTTCGCCCGATAACCAAACCGTTTACGCTGCAGGTGGACAAGCTAATAAAATTTATTCTTTTGATGCAAATACGGGTAAATCGAAAGGAGATATTGACTGCAGTTTTAAAAATAATAAGTTTAATTATTTGCATGGATATATTGGTGACATGGTGTTAAGTAAAGACGGACGATATCTTTTTGCAGTAGATCAAATTGGATTCAGAATTTTAATAGTAGATGTCATTGAGAAAAAATTGGTTTCTTCTTGCCCTGTAGGTCGTTATCCTTTTGGCATCGCTTTATCAAAAGACGAGAAAACAGTCTATGTGGCTAATGTGGGCATGTATCAATATGACTATATCTGGAAAAAAGAAGAGGGTGAGTGGAAAAAGACTTCCGTTAAAAAACCTGTATTCGCTTATAATACACCTGAGGCTGAGCGTGGTTATCAGAATGATTCCATATTAGTACCCGGATTGGGACCCATTCATGCTGAGGAGTCTTTCTCGGTGTGGGCGGTGGATGTCGAAAATAATTTGCAGCCCCGGGTAACAGCTAAAATAAAAACAGGCCATTTAATTGGTGACCTGGTTGAAGGCATTCCTGCCGTGGGTGGTTCAAGTCCCAATTCTATGGTGGTTGCCGGGAAATATGTATTTATAAGTAATGGAAATAATGATAATATTACTGTTCTGAACGCTGAAAATCAGCAAATTGTAACCCATATTAAGCTTGCGCCTGAAGAAAAGTTAGCTACATTAAGAGGTATTATTCCTTTTGGATTAGCCGTTTCACCTGACGAAAAAAGAATTTATGTGGCAGAATCTGGCATTAACGCAGTGGCTGTGATTGATGTAAGTACATTAAAGGTTTTGGGCCATATTCCTACGGCTTGGTTTCCAGCTAAATTAAAGGTTTCCCCCGATGGTAAAAAATTAATCATTTCCAATGCAAAGGGTTTTGGAAGTGGGCCCAATGGAGGATCTACTTTTAAAATGGGTGTGTCGGGAAGTTATATTGGCAATTTAATGCATGGTGCCGTTCAGGTAACTGATGTTCCATCGGATGACCAATTACCTGCCTTAACAAAACAGGTGATTGAGAATAATTTTAAAATTATTCCCGCTAATAGCCCAATATATAATGCCAGAAAGAATAATCCTATTCCACTTTTTCCTGGACAAAAAGATTCCCCAATCAAACACATAGTTTTCATTTCAAAAGAAAATAGAACGTATGACGATATTTTCGGCCAAATGAAGAATGGGCTGGGGGATTCTACCTTGGCACCTTTTGGATTAAACCGTACTGTGTCTAATAAAAATAAATCTAATGTCATTGAAAATGTGAATGTTATGCCAAACCATATAAAATTGGCTGAACGCTTTGCGATAAGTGATAATTTTTATGTCGATTCCGATGTTTCAGCGGACGGCCATCGTTGGTTGGCAAATACTTATCCCAATGAATGGGTAGAGGCTACGACGCCGGCTAATTATGGAAATAACAGGGAACATAAGGAAAATTCAGAAGCTCCGGGGAATTTGGGCATTAATGGTGCCGCCGGGGCCATTTTTCCCGAAGATTATAACGAAGCGGGTTCCATGTGGGATCATTTGTACAGACATGATAAATCGTATTTTAATTTTGGTTTTGGTGTTATGTTTGAACCTGCTGATTATAAAGACACTTACAAATATGGTGGCATTCGCCATAAAGCAAATTATCCGATGCCAACCCCTTTATTAGATAGAACCAGTTACGAATTTGCCACTTACAATATGGCCATTCCAGACCAGTTCAGAATGACTGTTTTTGAAAAGGAGTTTAATGAGAAATGGGGTCCCGGAAAAGATAGTTTACCCAGTATGCTTACTGTTATTTTGCCAAATGATCATGGTTCCGGAGAAAGACCAGAGGCTGGTTACCCATTTAAGGAGAGTTATATGGCCGATAATGACCTGGCAGTTGGAAGAATCGTTGAGTTTTTATCTAAAACACCTTATTGGAAAAACATGCTCATTTTGATAACAGAAGATGATGCGCAGGGTGGGGTAGATCACGTTGATGCCCACAGAAGTGTGCTAATGGCTATGTCTCCTTATACAAAACGCAATCATATCAGTCATACCCACAGTAGCTTCGGTAGTATTTTCAAGACTTTCTGGAATATACTGGGCATTCCTTATCTGAATCAATACGATGCATCCGCTTCCGATTTATCTGATATGTTTACCGATAAACCTGATTTTTCTCCTTATATCGCCTTACCAGTAGATGCCCGAATTTTTGATCCTCAAAAAGCATTGGATCCTTTTGATGAGAAATTTGACTGGAAGGCACTAAAAGAAAGTCCTGAAATGGATGACATGAAAGAAATGAAACGACAGGCTAAGGAACGTGAGGAAAAATCAGGTAAGAAATCGTCAAATGGACCAGCTAAATCCAAGAATTAAGGATCTGCCAACGCCATTAATTCCAGATCCATGGAATTTATAATCCTTGTCCAAAACATTCTGGAGCGTAAGATTTATATCCATCTTTTTGAAATTGAATCCATTGGATATATTGATTACGCTCCAGCCTGGCGTTCCCAAGCGGCCAATCCTGTTGTCAGAAATATCTCCGGCGGCAAGCCTTTGTTGTTTACCAGCCAGTTGAAAAAATACTTTAGCCCAATATTTCTCCTTTTGATATTGAATATTGACATAACCAAAAAGTGGAGGAATTCTTCTAATAGGTTCTTTCTTACTGGTATTCTGTCCATAGGTATAGGTAAGGCTACCTGTCAATTGTAAGGATCTGCCCAGAATATATTGAAAATTTGTCTCCAAACCCATAATATATCCGTTTTCTGCATTTTCCTTGATGTAAACTGGGTAACCATCTATTGTTTCATTTCCTTTCTTGTTCCTTACAACAATGTCTTTCAAGCGATTATAATAAGTATAGGTTTCCCAGTTAAATTTAGGTCCATTCCATTTGTAACCTATTTGTATCTGTGCCGATTTTTCAGGTCTTAATTCATAATTGGGTATCTCATATCTAAAATCTACAATCCCCAGGCTACCTAAATCATCTATATTTGGCGCTCTAAATCCGGTATTTAAACCGTAAATCAATTTTAATTTCGGTAATATGGCTTGTGCTACATATAAATTTCCTACCCATGCCTTGGGTTGAATATTTATCATCTGCCCATTGTCAATGGGAATTTGTAAGGAAAGGAACTGGATACGATTTCCCAGGGTTACCTGAAATTTATTTTTCTCGATATGTTGGTTGGTAAAAAAAGCATAACTGGTTTGCGTAGCATCATCAGGATAAAGTCCTCTTTTATATATAGGTGTATTATTATCATAGATTTGAAACCTATTACTGTTTACTTTGTCATGATAAAGGTCAAATCCATGGCTTCCCGACCATTTCCAATCCCCAATATTTTTTAAGGTATTCAATTCAGTTAATACGCCAAATATCTCAACCGTATCATTTTCAATAGTAGTCAGATTGCTGTTATTTTTTTTACTCCATCGACTCTCTGTGACCTGTTGGAAATTGGGGGTGAATTTAATGTTTTGGATAAATCCTTTTTCAGGAGTGTAAGTATAACCGACATACGCCAGATTCCTTTTTTGAGGATCCATTTTATTAAGGGCAAAATTTTCCAAAATATATTTATGATAAACTGGCACATCCTTTTGGTGTACGTACTGAAAAAGACCTTGTATGGTGTGTCTTTTGCTCATTTGTATATTGGTTTTTACATCATAGCAAAATTCATCATAGCCACTGGGATGCTGTAACTTTGTGTTTTTTCCGCCAATCAAATCACCAAAAGAACGGGTTGTGATACCCGAGGTCAACCAACTTTCCTTGTTTTTATAACTTATTCTTCCATTTAAACTTTCTTCCAAATGGTTAGAGCCTATTCTGGTAGAAATTTTACCGGATAACGCCTTTTGTTGATTTACATCTGGATTTATGCTCAACATATTTATGACACCACCTATTGCATCAGAGCCAAAAAGTACGGAACCTGAACCACGAACGATCTCAATTCTTTCTAAGCTAAACCGATCAATGGTGTTCAAATATTGATTGGGGCCATAACGGGTAATGGCATTATTTATCCTAATGCCATCAATTAAATATAATACTTGATTGCCAGTTAATCCTCTTAGAAAAGCAGAACCTCCACCATGATTTGTCTTTTGAATAAATACTCCCGGTGCTTCATTTAATAACTCAGGCGTATTTCGTTGGGAATTTAAGGAAAGTGCTTTTGAATGAAGGATGGATATAGATTCCGCCGTGTTAAAAACATTGGATTTCAATTTTTTACCCGTAAAAATGACCTCATTAAGGTCAAGAGATATTAAACTATCTGTTACACTTGAAGTTGAATTATTTTGTGAAAATAAAGGCTTAACTATACATAGAAAACCTAAAAAAGAAAGGAGTTGAAGTTTCGTTGTTTTTTTCATATCCAAAAATAATAATTCTTCAAATTAATCAAATTTTAATTACAAGAATTAATAATTATATTACATCTAATTAAACTTTAGATTATTATGACAAAGGCAAGCTTTAAAGAAAAATTAAGGTATAATTTTGATAACACACTATCAAATGGTCCAATCGCTATTATTTCATGGTTGGCATTGGTTACTTTTTTATTGGTAATAATAGCAGGATTTATACTTTTTATTTTTGGACTAAGTGCAAATCCAATAGAAAATGAACCTTTTGATTTGGTTGAAGGAATTTGGCAAAGTTTGATGAGAGTACTCGACGCTGGTACCGTTACGGGGGATGAAGGTTGGGGTTTTCGACTCTTTATGTTACTTATTACTATCGCAGGTTTATTTATTTTCTCTTCCCTTATTGGTTCTATATCAAGTGGAATTGATGAAAGTATTTCTAATCTTAGAAAGGGTAAATCAAAAGTTATTGAAACCAATCACACCTTGATTTTAGGGTATAGCTCTATGATTTATTCCGTTATTTCTGAGTTGTGTCTCGCAAATGAAAGTAATAAAAAAGCAGTCATTGTGGTACTTGCTGATAAAGATAAAGTGGAAATGGAAGATGATATTCGATCTAAAATTTCAGACACTAAAACATCTAAAATTATTGTTCGTAGCGGTAATCCTTTGGATTTACGCGATTTGTTAATGGTAAATTATAATGAAGCAAAATCTATTATCCTTCTAAGTCCTGAAAATGAAGACAATCCTGATAATCACGTAATTAAATCCGTATTATCTATTACGGGAAATAAAAACCGGAAGAAAGAACCCTATCATATTGTTGCGGAAATAAAAGAAAATGAAAATAGGCAAGTAGCTAATCTAGTAGGTGGAAAAGAGGTATCGTATGTCTTTTCATCAGATCTTATCTCCAGATTAACAGCTCAGACCTGCCGACAGTCAGGATTGAGTATTATCTATTCTGATTTATTACAATTTGAAGGAGATGAAATTTATTTTTATTCAGATCACGGGCTGCCCGGAATGACTTTTAAACAATGTTTATATTCTTTTGAAGAATCATGTGTTATGGGTGTTTTTACAGGAGATAGGAAGGTTTTACTAAATCCTGACATGAATTATATTATAAATAAGGAAGATCAACTCATTTTAATCGCTCAAGATGATAGTAAAATTAACAGATTGCTCATTCCTAAAGAAATATTACCTGTAAACTTCATACCAGCTCCTAAAAGAGAAAAAGCACTTGAAACTACCTTGATTTTAGGTTGGAATCATAAAGGAAAAAAAATAATTGAAGAATTAGATCATTATGTGGTTAAAGGTTCTTCCGTAAGTATTTTGGGCGAAATTGATGATGTTAAAGATTCCCTTGCCTTGCTTTATGAAGAACTTCAAAATATTACCCTCTACTTTCAACATGGCAATATTAATGATAGAAATACTTTGGACGAGTTACGAATTGAATCATTTAATCATATTATTGTTTTAAGTTATATGGATAAGGGGAGTATTCAAATCTCTGATGCCATTACATTGATTTGTCTGGTACATTTAAGAGATATTTCAGAAAAAGCTGGCAAGGATTTTTCAGTAGTATCGGAAATGCTGGATGTTCAAAACAGAGAACTTGCCGAGGTGGCCAAAGCAGATGATTTCATCGTTAGTGATAATCTGTTAAGTCTTTTAATGACTCAAATTGCTGAAAATAAAGACCTGGAAAAAGTATATGATTCATTATTTAATGATGAAGGGGCAGAGATTTACCTGAATCCAGTGGAGGAGTATTTAGATGTTCATCAGCCCACGGACTTTTATCAGGTGATAGAAAGTGCTTCAAAAATTGGACATACCGCCATTGGTTATAGAAAACTAAATCAAAAAGAATATGATAATGGTAAATTCGGTATTGTATTAAATCCGCTAAAATCAAAATCTATACAGTTTGAACAAGGGGACTTTTTGATATTATTGGCAGAGGCCTGATTTTGAATTCCTACCTCTTTTAAGCGTCATCCTTTTTGAAAGATTTTTTTCATTGTATTGACTTTTATAAATATTAATCGTAATTTTACGATTAATATGAATGCCTTATGATTGATGCCAAACCGATTGATTTTATTCAAACAGAAATTGAGATAGCTAAATACGCCAAAGCGTTAGCTCATCCGGCGAGAATAGCCATCCTTAACTTACTGAAAGCAAGAAATACTTGTTTTTGCGGTGACATTGTAGATGAATTACCTCTTGCTCAGAGTACAGTTTCTCAGCATTTAAAAGAATTAAAATCGGTTGGATTAATAAAAGGTGACATTGAAGGTACTAAAGTTTGTTATTGTATCGACAACCAAAAATGGGAGCAGGTACAAGGATTATGGAATGATTTTTTCAAACATTTTAATTTAGGGAAAATGAAAACGGATGTTCAACTTAAGGAGATTGTTAAGCAAAAATACAGTGAAATTGCTTTGCAGGAAAAAGAGGTAAATCAATCATCTTGTTGCGGAGCAGGAGGTTGCTCTACGGAAGTGTATAATATTATGACCGATGATTACACTGATTTATTAGGATATAATCCTGATGCTGATTTGGGTTTGGGCTGTGGATTACCTACACAATATGCAAAAATTCAAAAGGGAAATACAGTGATTGATTTAGGAAGTGGTGCGGGAAACGATTGTTTTATTGCCAGGGAAGAGGTAGGAGAATCAGGGAATGTTATTGGTATTGACTTCACGACAGCGATGATAGAAAAGGCGAGGATTAATGCAAAAAAGCTTGGATTTACCAATGTCCATTTTATACAAGGTGATATTGAGGAGATGCCTGTTGAATCAAATATTGCCGATGTGGTGGTGAGCAATTGTGTCCTCAATTTGGTGCCAAACAAAGAAGGGGTCATCAAAGAAATTTATCGAGTATTGAAGCCAGGTGGACACTTCAGTATTTCTGATGTGGTGCTCATTGGGGAATTGCCGGAAAATTTACAAAAGGATGCAGAAATGTATGCAGGTTGCGTTGCAGGGGCTATTCAAAAAGAGGAGTATTTAGGTTTTATTTCTAATAGTGGATTTACAAACGTTTCTGTTCAGAAAGAAAAGTCTATTATAATTCCCGATGATATATTAGGTAAATATTTGGATAATGAAGCACTGGAGGATTTTAAAAATGGAAATACAGGTATTTTCAGCGTAACGGTCTATGCAGAAAAACCGGTGATTTAAAAAAAAACTATGGAAATTTGTGCCGCCAGGGGCATGATGGGTTTTTGTGGAAATTTGTGCCGCCGGGGGCATGATGGGCTATAGACGTGTGACCCCAGAGGGGTCATGGACATTGTAAATCTTGATTCAGAATGTCATCACGTCTCTACTCGCACATCAGCGCGCGCCTGCGAAACACTGCGCAGAACCCTGCAAACACCGCGTCAAAAGCGTCCCTGTTAGAACATAACATACACGCTCGCACATCAGCGCGCGCCTGCGAAACACTGCGCAGAACCCTGCAAACACCGCGTCAAAACCGTCCCTGTTAGAACATAACATACCCGCTCGCAAATACCCGCTCGCCTCTGCGAAACACTGCGCAGAACCCTGCAAACACCGCGTCAAAACCGTCCCTGTTAGCCCAAAGTATAAAGTAGCATAAAAAACGAGGCTATCTTTTTAGACAGCCTCGTTTTAATTTTTTATTTTCTGGTATTAATCCAGGCGGCAAGTTTACGGATATCGGTGCGTGGGACATGTCCCATTGGCGCCATAGGCGTAGAATAATCAGGCCAATTCTCTGGCTTTGGTGCCACAATTAAAGCCTCCATTTGAGCTACTGTATATTTGCGTTTAGCAATATCGGCAAAAGAAGGACCAACCGCACGTTCTTTATCCTTATGACAAGCAACACAGGTATGCTTTGTTAACAAGGCCATAGCTTCTTTATCCGAAATAACGGTACTAGAAGAAGCGCTTGGTTTTGGTGTTCCTTTAGGAGCTGCCTCTTTCATTTGATTATCCGGAGAATTTACCTGCTTTCCTGCGTCAATTCTTTCTCTTTCTGCCTTCGATTTTGGTGTTACCAGCGTGATATTAGCTTTACTCCCGGAAGGAATTGCGTTTAGGGTATAGTATGCTGTCTTATGTAATAACGGTAAGTTTTCATTTTGAGAAAGAACGCCTTCAGGAACTACCGCATGAATATAACCTGCTCTAAGTGCATCCACAACGATTCTTACCTTCAAACCATCTTCAGAGACGATAGCACCTCTCACAGGATTTTCACCTATATTAACCATAGGGCTGCCATATACAGGATGATATTTATAAGTAAAGCTACTGACGTCATAATTATTAACATCAGCGGCTAATTTTTTATTCACAGGAAGGGTAAACTCAATCTCAAATCCATCGGGCATAGCCTTCACTGATTTCATTTCAAATGGCATTTTTCCTGTAAAAATGAGTCTTTCCAAGCCAAATGCCTCATTTCCAATGGAGCCCCAACCTCTATTTGTTCCCCCAACAAATAAGCTATGGTCATTGCCCCAGGACATTCTCAATACACCTGATCTGAATCCTGAGCGAAAATCGAAGGCAGCACCTTGATATTGGCCATTTACTTTTTCAAGAAAAACTCTGGCGATTTTTGACATTCCCTGATCACCAACAAAAAGTTGACCTGAAAATGGACCGAATCCTCCCTGGGTTTCATCGGCAATGATTTCAGAGGTAGAAACGCCTAAAACACCATGAGGAAGCCAAACTGCGGGTGGTTTTATGCCTTTTCCTGGTATCGCTTTACTCATATCAAAAATAGTAGTTTGAGGTAGCGCTTCCTTTTCAACATATTCTGGCTTAACTCTCGGATTATCACGTGGATCTACCAGAGCAAAAATTTCTTCTTTCCTCATTTTTACGGGTGAATTAGGTTTATCCGCCCAAGCCAGAGAAGCGGGATGTCCTAAAAAGTCACCTTTTTCCACATGAGAAATAAAACCTGAACCTTGCCAATCCCCTTGATTATCACCGTAAAAAAAATCGCCGTTAATCATTCCAATACCACAGGGAGAGCGCATACCGGCTGCAAAAGGCTCCATTTTACCGTCAGCACTTATTTTCATTGTCCAACCTCTCCATGGAACGAGTGATTTTCCCGCCCACCAGTCAGAACTACCAAAGGCAACATTCGCCGTCACATAAAAGGAACCATCGGGTCCTATTTTGGGTCCGTAAGAATATTCATGGTAATGACCAGAGATGGGCCAGGAATAAACAGTTTCGTATTTGTCTGCTTTTCCATCTCTATTTTTGTCAACCAGGCGTGTTAATTCACCTCGCTGCGCACAATAAATAACGTCGTCCTTAATGGCTAAGCCTAATATTTCATGTAAGCCAGTAGCAAATTTCCGGAAATAGGGCTTTGTGGAATATGGATTTTCGACAATGTAAACATCACCCCGTCTGGAGGATACGACTACATTACCATTTGACATGGTGGCCATGCCGCCTGCCTCCAGTATAATACCCTCAGGAATAGATATTTTTGCTATTCTGTAGTAATCGTTTTCTGTTGGATCTTGAGCAAAAACAGAAAATGAATATAAAAAAAGTAGAATTAAAAGATTGCTTTTCATTTTATGGTCATTGATGATTTACCAAATAATTGAATATTGAACTTTGTCTGAAGCTGGAATAACTAATGCTTTTTGATTATCTCCTGTTTCAATCGTTGCTCCCGAGACTTCGATATAGTAGGCGCTCCCATCTATAAGATACCTGTTTTCCCCGGTTTTTATTATGTCACTACCTACGGCAAGTCGACAAATCTGATTGGGATTAGGATTTTTTATCGTTAGTGTTCTTTGAAAATGCTTTTTATTTACCATAACTGTTTTGTCAAGAATATCAGCACCGTCAAGCATATAATTAAAGGTTGGAATATCCTCATTATCAAGTTCGTAGCCTTTTATCAATAGATTTTCACCTAAATTATCCTGACTAAAAACAGTAGATTTACTAGTAAAAAAAGCATTGGGAGAAAGCGTTAAAACAGCACCTAAGGGTCTTGATGAACCATCACCACGATCATCCCACATTGGGGTTGTATTTAAAAAATTTCCTTTCCATATCTGAACGATATTAGCATTATCCAGGTCAAAGGTGTAATGCAATTTGTCAGGACTTCCCACATTTACGGCATGGACTACTCTTTTTATCCTTTTACCATTTTTCATTACATCCATGAAAGAACGAAATACTCTGGGAGTATTTGCATCGAGGGTAATTTCCTCATTTGTCGATGTAGATAGATAAGAGCCTGTGCCATGAAGGGCGGTATTTCTGAAATTTGGACCGCTTATCCAAAATCCTAAAGTATTATTAACCCTTTTATCTGTTTTAATTTGAATTATTTCAAACGGAACCTTTCCTGCCGGTAAGTTAAGGAGAAGAGTTCTTCGATTATTATCTTCCTCTTTAGGTTCTGCATAAACCTCCTTGCCATTTATCTGAATAAAATACTTTCCTTTAATTTCAAATTCAATTCTATGTTCTCCGGCGGTGGGAATATTTAGCATTGTTTTTATGCTATTTGCAAATTGAGAAGTATTTGAAGTAAGATCCCAGGTAAGCTTATCAGTAGTTGCTGTTACTTCAGGTTTCTTAGCTGATAATTCTTCGCGACCTTTGAATTCTCCAAAATAAACCTGATAATTAACAGGATCTAAATAGGCAGGTTTGTCGCCCAGGTCTTTCACACTGAAATGCCTGAAAGCTACAGATCCATGATCTCCTTGTATAACAAAAGGACCTTTTTCTGTTTCCATTTCAGAAATTGAACCTCCTGTGGGACCGCTAAGGCTTACGTTTTCATGAATAACGGCACCGTTAAGCTTAATTTGAATCATTTTTGCATCAGATATTTTTTTTCCATTACCATCAAACCTTGGCGCTTGAAAAGAAATATCTATGTGTTGCCATAAGCCGGGAGCCAGACAAGCGTTTACCCTGGGAGCATAACCTTCGTAGGTTACAAGGGGAGGACCTTGCTTGAATCTCTG
>CANMVX010000061.1 GCA_947501115.1 Haliscomenobacteraceae bacterium | reverse complement strand
GACCGCACCATTCTGCTGAAAAATCAATTAAAACGGGAATTTCTGACTGAATGAGGTCATTAAACGATTTCTTGATTGCCATATTTGTTTTAGTTTAGTCAGGCAAAACTAATTCAAAATTAATGGCATAGCTGTGATCTGAATCACGTTAATAAAATAAATGGTTATTTTATTTTGATAATCTGCTGAAATCCTTCATCGTTCCCTGCTTTAACTTTACAAAAGAGGATAAGATCTGCAGTCAGTTCCGAGAGATTCAGCGTCCAGTTATTCAAACCCTTCATACCCTCACCACTCAACTTTTTCAATATCCTTCCTGATAAATCACTAATGATCATTTCCGTAAAGGTTGATTGCGGCAAATAAAACGAAATGACCGTTTCGCCACTAAACGGATTAGGTACGGCGGGGTACACCCTGAACATCTCCTTGTCAAGGGGTATTTTAACCAGATTCAATGGGAAAATTTGAGTTTCCTTATATGCTTCAGGTGAGATTACATTATTATCTATATAAAGATCATTAAAAGGCAGATTATCTGCAGTAAAGAGCAAAGAGAACAGCACGCCATCATCCGTTAATTTTTCAGCACTAACGTTCAATAAACCTCTTTCAGCCACGATATTTACATGATCAGCCGTTAAACTACCGGGAATGAAAGATACATTGCTTGAAAAACGAGGATTCCACTGTATGGTCGATTGAAATCCTTCTGGTTTATTTTTCTCATTAAAGAAGAAAGAAACCAGAAACTCTCCATTGGCAGGATTTTCTATAACAGAATAAAACAATGGCCAGGGAGAAACTTCTTTTCTGAACTGTACACCAGGCACCTGATTTAATGGAGCATCTCCTGAAAGATCGCCAATTTTGACCGCCGTAAAGGAAGCTGTGGTATCTTTGGAAATGGAAGGAAAAATAATTTCCTCTGGAAAAGGTGATTTCCAGGGATTCGACGAATCAGGAAATATAAAATGAGTGGGAATAAATCGCCAGCTTGAATTCTTTTCAAATTTTGGTGAAAGATTTATCACTAATTTCCTCAGTTCCAACAAATCCCGAATGCTAATGGTACCGGAATTATCAATATCAGCGGCAAGAAATTGCAAGGGTGATTTTAAAACCTGGCCCTGAAGAAGCTGTCTTTGAAGCAGCACTAAATCAAGGGTTGAAACGCCATTTTTAAAATCATTGGGACTCACTGGTTTTAAAAAATAAGGACCTCCCGTTGAAATATTCTGAACGGAAAACAATCCATCTACATTGGTCTGGCCAGAAGAAGAGGTAAAACCAAAGAGACCCACGGTAACCTGATTTACTGGTTTTCCTGTGGCTGTTTTTATAGCCCCGGTTATTTTGACTTTCGGGCTACAAGTATTTAAAGAATCTGATAAATATAGGGAAACATCACAGGAAACAGATATTCCCTTAGCATCGGTAAGGAAAACCCTTAATGGAATAGCTGTATTTTTTAAGGCAGAACAATCAAAACTCAACACAGAATCTTTGTTGTCTGGAATATAATTTACAGATAAATCTGACACTTTCTTAATTGATAAAAATGAGCCGGGAAAACAAGTGGATAAGTTGGAAACTAAGTTTTTATCGTTTAAAACATCAATTATATTTAACTTAACCAACCCACCTTCACCAGAAGATGGCGGCGTTAAGTTTTTAGTCAGCTTTTGAACACAATCTAAGGATTGAAGGCTGGAAGGGACTACCAATATAGACAAAACAGCGCTTGATTTTTGCTTCCAATGATCAGACACCTCTATCCACAGGTCATAATTTCCTGGTTGAATAGCATTCACACGGGCGGTAAGAAACCCATTTTTATATACTCCATTATCCATTTTTCCGCCCCATGGAATCCTTGTTTTTGTGTTTTTCTCATAAAGGACTATGGAATCGAGTGAAACTGTAGAAAAGGGACAATTCTCGAGTACTTTAACCGTCAAAGACATAGTTGAGCTACAGGAACCATTAGTTTGTATCACCAAAGATGAATCCGGGACAATAACAACGGGCTTAATCGTGTCAGTAAGGTTTAGGATTTGGGTATATTTCCACGCAAAAACCTGATCATTATCGCAGGTTAAGGAATTATTTTTAGGATAATCATTCAGTAAAACCGGGCGCAAGGTAGAGATAGTTGATCCCGACATCATCCTTGTTGAATCAAAGGTGACCAAGGTATTGTCATTCAGTAATCTATCCTTTTCTGCATTTAATTTTGCCAGTGCATGGTAAAAGGGCATGGCCTTTCCATTCGCGTTTAACTTCCGGGGAATGGTTCGTGCAAATGTTGAAGGATTTGAAGTAATGTCATTACACAGAGAATCAGAGGGAACATCGCACCAATTAATAAGCGTATATGTTCTTTGAATGGTTATCCCTTTCTCCTGTTCATTTGACAGGGAGTCAACAAAAGAAATCGCCAACAGATCGCAAGCATTTGAAGTGGCAGATAAAGAAAAGGCTGGGTCTAACCCACAAAATGCGGTCGTATCCGGAGGAATATTAATCGTAAATGTATGTGATGGACGCAGCAGGATAATTTGAGAATCACGAACGATTACGGTTTGATTATCCACTAATTTTTCAACCGTCCAGTGTCTGGTAATGTGCCCTGAACCGCATTTTACATAATCAACGGTACTATAGTTAACCTTTCCGGTACAATCCAAACCATAAATTGCGGGCATGCCAAACAATTCATTAGACTTAAATTCATCTTTTAATGCATTCAAAGATGCTGTGTCGGTGCAACTCACCCAATTTTTTGCATTTTTATTTGGATCTTGATTTAGATTTGGGGAGAAGACCACGGGATTCATGACATCTTGCAAAACAACCTGAAATTCGCAATAACTATTATTTGTGAGGTTACCGAAGCCGATATCACTTGCCCATAGTTCAGCCACATTTTCCTTACCGGCATCGCAACAAAAGTATTCGATATAAGGTAGAAAGCGTGGGGTATAAAAAAGGCCTGCATTTTTTCCTACGTTTATTCTTTCAAAGTCAGCGATAGTCACTTTCCCATCCTTATTTCCATATTTATCATAATCGAGATTCCCCAAAAAGTTATCTAAAATGCAGGCAGAGGAGACCACCCTTCTTAAATAGAGTGTGTCCAGGGAGCAATTATCCGTTGAGCCATTATTCACCATATCGGTTCTAATTCTTGCTGAAACCTTGTTTGCTCTGCCGTTAGTGTACCAATCTGAATTGGCACTATACAATAATGGCACAGTTACGGAAGGTTTACAACGAACCCTTGGGAAAACCTGATCTTGCAGCACAAAATAGAGCGTATCATAGCTTATTGCCTCACATTCTCCGGCGGTTGCGGCCACAATAATTCTGTGCGCGCCCGCTGGTAAATCATTCAGGGACGACCCTAAAGGCGTATGAACCAAAGGATAATTTACCTTATTCCAATTGGAAGAACTTTTGAATTTCCCAGACACAGAGAACACTTTAGATTCCACCTGATAGGAAAGCAACAAATTGGCCCTGGGGGTACAATCATCTTTTACGGTCCAATTGAACCATTTTCCAAGATCGCGTTCATCGGTCCCATGAGTAAAAGGCAGTAAAATATTGCTTTTACATACATTTCCTGGTAGCTGAATAAACACTGGATTTGCAGCATCCCTTCCTAAAACGCCATTTTGCCCGGAACCCGTCAGTGCAGGAAAAGAGGGGCCTGATGTGCGCGAAAAATAAATCCACAGGGTATCCGTAATGATTTTCTTTTGGCAAATATCTTCAATAGTTACTATGATTCGAACCCGTTTACCGTCATTACAAGCAGAATAAACCCTCGATTTATAGGAAACATTCCATAAATTTTGTTTATCAAAAAGGCTGATAGTGTCCTTAAAGCCATTTGGCCAGGTATAAAAAGTGCTATAGATTGATTTCACCAAACGATCTAATTCCATGCTATCTGAAATGGAGCATACATCAAATCTTAGATCATCAGGTGCTTCACATTTATAAAAGGTAGTATTCTGATCTATTTTACCTGACGGAAAATTCGGGTGTGTTTTAATTCTTGGATTATCACCTAGAGGTCCGAAGGAATATAAACTTGGCGGTGCATAATCGTAAGCAAGAGAAGGTGTTACATCACAGGAAGAGGGATTACCAATTTTTCTAAAGAAAATTTCCTGAACAAAAATAGTGGAATTATTAGAATTATCTGTAAAGGTAAACGTTCGTTTAATTTTGGATATAAGGTGAGGAAAAACCGAACCATTTTTAAATTTTATTATAGTGTCGCAGGGAAAGTAGGTTAATTCATCCTTCACATTTCTCGAAATAAAATTGGGGCTACAACCATCTTTAACTATTGGGAGACCTAAAAAGAGAGGAGAATCTGATTGGGCCCAATTGAGATTATTATTAAGAACAGAGGGAATATCATTTTCCGAAAGGATTAGGGTATCTCTGCTTTCCCAATCTCTTTTAGCCACATCATCTTTAAATACAGGGCCAATAGTATCTCTGACGAAAACCTGTCCAAGGCAAACCAAGCCACCTTTTGAATTAAATAAAGAGTAAGGAAAAATACCCAAACGATCAATCACTCCACCACGAACGGGCGTCATATTAACGCCGTCATAAACGATAACATAACCTTGAAACAGGGCAAAACATTCTCCGAGAATTTCTGGAGGGGTAATTTCGTAGATACAATTATTGGTTACGTAAACCTGAATATCCTGACAAGATAATTTACATGAATCCATTTTTTGTACAAGTACAGGAGGATAATAGGTAAGCGGTAAAAGCCCTGTCTGTTTTGCAAAACCATTAAGAGGGGTAAGCAAGCCTATCCAAAGTATTGTTAAAAAAAATAAAATAGTGTATAATCTCATCAGCATTCATTAACCTTTAATAACGGTAAGAATTCAAATATTGTTCCACAATGTTAAAAACGAACAAATTAATACTAAACTACAAATATAATATTTTTTTTAAATATGTAAGATATGTCTTTCAAAACAAAAACAGGCCAACAAAAGAATGCTGGCCTATTCAGATTAGAATATTAATTTAGCGATTAAGCCTCTAAGGAATCCCAGGGACCTCCGTTATATACCTCTGTGGCTCCATTATTCTGGAGCATGGTAGTTGCCATACCGCTTCTATTACCTGAACGACAAACTAAAATAAGGGGTTTGGACATGGCCATGAGTTCATCTAACCGAGCGGGAACTTCACCGAGGGGAATATTTAAAGAATTCGGAAAGTGACCTTCACTAAATTCCCAAGGTTCCCGTACATCGACGACGGAAACGCCCGGCATTTTTAAAAAATTTGATACAGACATTACAGGATATTTAAGGATGATTAGTCTGCAAAGTTAATGAAGTGTTTGGGTTTTTCATTTCAAAGCCAGACAAGTTTTGGAGGGCAAAATTTTGCGCTTCAGGCACGGTAAGGAAGAAATGATTTTCACCTATATCCGGAACAACATTAGCTTTTATCAATAAATCTCTTACCGGCCCTTTCACTGAAGTAAAGCAAAAACAGAGATTTTTCTTTTTATAATCGTTAACCAGTTCCAATAACTGCTGCAATCCCGTACTATCTATATAATTTACACTTTCCATATTTAAAATAAGCCATTGAAGCTTTGGGCCTTTTTCAATAATCCAATCTGTTAATTTATCTCTGAAGAAAGAGATATTAGCAAAGAAAAGATCTGCATCGAAGCGGACGATTAAAATTTCAGGAACAACTTCCAATCCATGAAAACGATTAATATTTCTAAAAACTTCAGAATCGGGTACTCTGCCTAAAACAGCAAAATGAGGTCTTGAAGCTCTGAAGATCATGAGAGATAGCGATAAAAGTACACCTATACCAATACCGAGAATAATGCCAAAAAATAAAGTACTTAAAAAAGTTGCCAGCAGCATAAAGAAATCTTGCCGATTACTTTTCCATAAAAACTTAGGTTCTTTAACATCGAGTAATGTATAGACAGCAAACAGGATAATGGAGGCCAGGATAGCCTTGGGTAAAAAGTAGAAATACGGTGTCAAAAAAAGCAGCGTGATAATGATAAAGAAGGAAGAAACGATCGATGCCACACCAGACTTTGCACCTGCCTGATGATTTACGGCGGTGCGGGAGAAGCCCCCGGTAATGGGGAAGGCCCGAACAAGCGCAGCCATCATATTTGCGGTACCAAGGGCGATTAACTCTTGATTTGCCCTCAGTTTGTAGTTATGATGAATTCTCTGCATGGTTTTAGCGATAGAAAAACTCTCTAAAAAACCGACCAAAGAAATGGCAAAACCGGCAGGAAGTAAGTCTTGAAACATAGTCCAATTGAAGGTTGGAAAATAAAGATCAGGCAAGCCCCCGGGAATTGTTCCCAATATTTTAACGCCTAAAGCATCTAAGTTCCCCCATTTTGTGATTAAGATACCACCCAAAACCAAAACAAGAGCACCTGGAACAGGTATTTTGAACTCCTTAAAGGCTATTAATAAAAAAACACCACCAACAGCCAAAAAGAAGGTAGGTAAATTGGTCTCGCCGAAACGCTGATACCACTCCGAAAAGGAAACTAAAAAATGTCCTTTTTGGGTAAAATCGATACCAGTTAAATGATTCAACTGCGAACCCATAATAATTAAAGCAGCAGCGGAGGTAAAACCACTAATAACGGGTTGGGAAAGGAAATTCACTAAGAAACCCATTCTAAAAATACCCATCAAAAATTGAATAATGCCGACAATGAAGGCTAAGGTCAACGCCGCTTCCACATAGGCGTGGGAGCCTAAAACGGCATAAGCCTGTATGGCTGAAGCTGTAAGAATTGAATCCATGGCCACAGGCCCTACGGCTAATTGCCTGGAAGTTCCTAAAATAGCATAAACGAGAAGGGGAATAGTCACTGCATATAAACCATGAATAGGAGGCAGACCGGCCAGCATAGAATAGGCCATTCCTTGGGGGACCAGAATGATACCGACGATTAAGCCGGCATAGAGATCCCTTTTAAAATCCTCTTTCGAGTAAGAATTTACTAATTCCAGAATGGGAAAAAATGTTTTCAAAGACATATATATGCATTGATCAGGTGCAAAAGATACACAAAATAAGACCGTTGCACTGAACAATTATGTGACTACCGTTACATAAGCGCACTAAAAACAAAAAGATGACCCCTAAAAAAAGAGATCATCCTGACTACACTCACTAGTTTATCAACTTACTAACTGTATGAAAAAGTATTACTATTAACATTAAACGAATATACAAAAAAAAGAGATATAAAAAATAGAAATGGTTGGTTTATTAAAAATTTAATGGGGAGAAAATATTATTTTTTTTCTCCTGTTGATAAGCATTTACTGTATCTAAAATAGACTGATGAACAGGTAGGTACTTATTGAACCCTGGGATGGTCAAGGATTTATCTGTTTTGTAGAAGAACGAATTTTTTGAAAGCCTCAAAGATTCTTTGGTAATAAATTGTCTTTTACCTGATAATCGAGCCATTAGCCAGGCGAAAGGAAGAATGAGCGATTGAATAAAGGAAGGTATTGAAATCCAGGTAATTTTTTTTCCTAAGGCGCTGGCTGCGGACTTAAAAAAGTCATTATAAGATTGAATGCCGGCTACCAGAATGTACCGCTGAGAATGAATATCTGAAATCATAAGATGATGCATCGCTGTAACCACATCTCTGACATCCACCCAGGTAGCTGCCCCATCGGGAATAAAAGGAAATCCACTATCAATGAGAGAAAAGAAGCGGGAAGTGCCTTCAGTCCAGCGACCGCTGCCAAGGATCATGCCAGGATTTACAATAACGGCAGACAAGCCCTCAGCCATACCTCTCCAAACTTCTTGTTCGCCTAGAAATTTAGACATACCATATCGGGAGTTATAGGGACTATGTTTCCAAACAGCGTTTTCGTCTAATGTTTCCCCAACTTTAGACCTACCTAAAGCAGCTATAGAGCTGACGAAACAAAATTTCTGAATGTTATTATCCAGTGAAAGGTTCACCAAATCAGCGGTAACCCTCACGTTAATCAGCTGCATCTCCTTATAATCTTTGGCATCGAAAGAAACGAGAGCGGCGATATGAAAAACCCAATCGATATCTTCAAAACAATCGGAGAGAAAAAACCAATCAGTCAACTCCCCTTCTACCCAATCGATTTGGTTGGCAATGTCACCAACCAAATCGAAGGAACTATTTTTTCTTTTAATAGCCCGAATATTAGTGTAGCCTTGTTGGACTAAAAACCTTAACAGATAAGAACCTAAGAACCCCGTTCCACCGGTTACCAGAATCCGTTTACTTTTATTTTCCAATGTTGGTCATTAATTATGAGGCTATAAGAAAATTACTCAGGCTTCAGAGTCATTGTATATTGAGCAACGGCCTTAATTTTCTCTTTATCAAGTAAAGCTTTAAAAGAGGCCATGGCCTTTCTGCCATTAGTAATCACTTCAATTCTTTCGTTTAATTTAAGTTTTGAAATGGTAAGATTAGCGGCACCGCTGGCGCCCATATCCCCATAAATACCATGGCAGGTAACACAATATTGCTTATAAATCTTTTTTCCGTCCACCGCTGAAGGTGTATTTGACATTGGTTCACTGACTGAAATTTTAGCACCCATTACAAGGATGGAGGTAATCAAGGCAGCGAAAATTAAAATAATTCTCATGTGTTTGGATTTTAGTTTCCAAAAATAGGTTAAAAAAAATAAAAACGAAACTTGAGCGAATCATTAATTTATCATTAACAATTGATCTTTGAAATAGGGTCATCCATTTTGAACTAAATATCCCTTATCTTTATACATTAACAATCAAAAAACGAAATAATATGAGCCAACCAAACTTGGGATTTCCCTCTGGCAAATTTTTTGGGACCTTAGGGGTTATCTTACTCATTGCTATTGTGGTCATCATTTTTTCAAATGCGACGTTCATCACCATTGATGCAGGTGAGCGAGGTGTTTTATTCAGAAGATTTTCGGGAGGACTCGAAAAGACAAAAATCTACAGTCCTGGCTTTCATGTATATGCACCATGGAACTCCATGTACATTTACAATGTAAGAGAACAACAATTAGAGGAACAAATGGATGTTTTGTCAAGTAATGGATTAAATATAAGAGTTGACGTAACCGTTAGAGCACACCCATCGTTTGACAAAATCCCTGAACTTCACGAAACTTTTGGTAAAGATTTCATCCAGTCTTTGATTAGACCGGAGGTAAGGAGTTCCGTTCGAAAAATAATTGGCCGTTTTACTCCAGAGGAATTATATTCTACAAGACGGGAGGAAGTGCAGACGCTTATTCAAAAAGATCTGGAATTCACGCTGAGTAAAAACTTTGTTACTTTAAGAGCAGCGTTGATTCGGGAAATCAGCTTACCTGAAAAGGTAAGAACGGCTATTGAGGAAAAAATACAAGCTGAGCAATTATCATTAAAATTTGAATACATACTTGACCAGGAGAAGCAGGAATCGGAACGTAAAATCATTGAAGCTAAAGCTAAGGCTGAATCGAACCAAATACTTACGGCGAGTTTATCAGACAAAATATTAAAGGACAAAGGCATTGAAGCTACGTTGAAACTAGCAAATTCTCCCAATTCAAAGATAATTATTATTGGCAGCGGCAAGGACGGCTTACCTTTAATTTTGGGTAACCAAAACTAAATAAATAGAAGTGAGAGGTAAAAAACGTAGAATACATCTACTTTTTTACCTCTCCTTTAGTTTCATTTAACAATTTTTGGATATCTTGAATGAAGCCATCCACTGACAGGGGATCTGTTCCGTCACAGAAGCTTCTTATATGATTTTTATCATCCACCAAGATGAGCCGCCCACTATGGTCGAAGCCACCCGGTGCCTCTTCATTCTCTATGGCGATACTAAAGTAATCTTTTGCAATATCAAAAATAGATTCCTTTTTACCAGTTACAAATTTCCATTTTTCGGTATTTACACCAAGATTTCTTGCGTATTTTGCCAGTCTTTCCACGGTATCCCGTTTGGGGTCGATAGAATAAGAAACGAACATTAATTTATCTTCCTTCAAATACTGATCATAGACTCTTAGCATTTGCCGGCTGACCATTGGGCAGATACTAGGACAGCTTATAAAAAAGAAATCTACCACATAAATTTTATTTTCCACCGTCTTTTCGGTAAAAGGCAAACTGTCCTGGTCAATAAAAGAAAAAGAGGGAATTGTATGATATTTTATCGTACCATCTTCCAGCGTTTCCTTATTGCCTAAAATGGGAAGCGGCGCAGAATCTACCTTACTACAACTGAGAGATAAGGAAAGAATGAATAGAAGCAATAAAAATATATTTGTAAAACTCATTCACTAATTATTTATGGAGAGCATCTCCTTCCATTTTTTACCTGAAGCCAGGCTAGCATTGGTATGGACTTTGATATTAGATATTATCTTTTTCTGATCCTGGAGATAGTCTATAATTTCATTTTCATTTTTTGAAGACTTCATTTTATGGGGTGGAATATAATCATTCATCCAGACCATCATCTCATCTTCAGCCTTCTCCAAATCGTCTGCTTGTTTCAGGAGCTCCAATTTCTGGTATGAGGAAATCGTCGAATCCGTTTCCACTTTTTTTCTAAAGGCAAGATAAAGGTAAGCTATTTCACCCGTTTTGGGCATAACCTCATCATGAATGTCCATAATTTGGTTATGAAGAACCTCAACATCATTATTTTTACATGAAAGGAGGTTTAGCACTAAAAACAATACCAATAATCTTGCGTGCATCATATTAATTTTATTCTTAAAAAGGCTAAAAATTAATAAAAAGTTTAGCAAGAAAGAACAAATTATTCTATGAGGCCTTTTTGAACCTCGTATTCCTTTATGAATTCTTCAACAATTTCGTCGATAATATCTTTGAGGTAAGAACGCTCCAATCTGGCAATAGATTTGAGTTTATTCAACTTACTCTCATCAAAAACGAGCGTTAATCTGCGGGTGTTGCCTGGTCCGAGCCTCAAAGATTTAGGATCAACAGTACTTCTCAGAATAGCATCGAGTCCGGCCATAGGCTTAAGGGTTCGTTTCTTGTTGCTTGAGTCGTCCTGTATATAATTTGGATCGGAATATTTTTCAAATGAATCATCGAAAGCCTCTTGAAGGAAGGTTTGCAGATCCTCACTAAATTTCTTTCCGTGCGAGCGCCTTAGCGGCGTTACGGTCTGTTCTCCAATCAGGGAAATACCTTCAACAGGCCTTGTATTTCCTTCAGTAGGAAGAGAGGCTTGTTGATTTTTCGGACTTTCCGAATGAAAGACAGGGCTAGACTGACTAGCTTCATGGAGGAGGTTCTCCATACCCATCGTAAATCTTTTTTTACTCATTTTATTTTAAATCAAAAAACAAGAAGCATTTTTAGGCACCTCCTGTTCTGGTGAGTAATTCTTTACAAAGTGCTAAATAATCTTCAGATCCCGGACTAGCAGGACTGTAGGCAAAAATATCTTTGCGTTGAGCAGGTGCTTCTGCGAGCGCTACATTATCTCTGATTAGCGTTTCAAATAAAAGTTCTCCAAAATACTTTCTAATAGTATCAACGACATCTCTATTCAGTACTTTTCTCTGGTCATACATAGTAGCCACAACGCCCGCAATTTGCAAATCTTTATTTAATCTAAGCTGGACCTTTTGAATAACCTGTTTTATTTTAGCCAGCCCCTGCATAGCGAGGAACTCAGTTTGCAGCGGAATAAGTACATAATCTGAGCTAGTCAGAGAATTCAGGGTGAGCAGACCTAAAGAAGGAGGGCAATCTATGATAATAAAATCATAATTATCTTTAATTTGATCCAATAATTCCTTTAAGATATATTCTCTTCCAGCTTCATTTATCAGCTCCATTTCGGCACCGGAAAGATCGAGGGTAGAGATTATAACATCCAGATTATCTTTAGCCGGATAAGGCACTAAAGGGCTTTCCCCTCTTAATGCCTCGTATATAGTATTAGGAAATCTGGGTAAACCAAGAGAAATCGTTAAGTTAGCCTGCGGATCCAAATCTAAAAGACAAACCCGCTTTCCCAACTCGACCAAACCAGCACCAATATTGATTGCGCTGGTCGTTTTCCCCACACCTCCTTTATGATTTAATAGCGAAATAATTAGTCCCATAATTAAGTTAAAATGATTGTATCTGAATGAATCTGGCAGTAATTTTACAAAAATAGTAATTATTTTGGTTAAAATCATATTTTATCCTTTAGCTTTGAATTTCATGAATTAAATTTTGGTATGTTGGAAGAATTAAATTTGTACGCAGTTAAGGTTGATATCAAGGTATTATGGAGTGACATGGATATATCTCAACAGGTAAACAGCACGCGCTTTTTCAGTTGGTTTGAGGTTGCGAGAGTAGAATATTTCATTCGATTAGGGCTTGACATCATTGACAACGACGAAGAGCCAGGATTCAGAGTAAAACAACAAAGCATTGTTTATCAAACGCCTGTAAACTTCCCTGACACCATTGTTGTTGGCATCAGGGCTATACTTGCCGATCAAAATAAAATCGAACTGGAGGCTGCTTTTTATTCAAGAAGACACCATACGCTGGTGGCCAAAGCTAATGTTAGCATGGAAGCATACTCGTACCAGAAAGACACGGCATCTCCCATTCCGCTAAACATTCAAAGAAGAGTCTCCCAATTGGATGAAATACAAATAGAGGAATCTGTCACACAAGAAAAATTTGATTTTAATGCTTCTATTCCTGAATTTTCCGATGAAGAAATTGCCAGTGAATGGTTGGGAGAGTTACCTAAGACCTAATTTTATAACCCAGGTAGATTTTTCAGTTCACCGAACCAGCTGCACGTCGTCCATTACCCTTAACTCCGGTAAGATCGTCCCCTAAATCGGCCCTGGCCTTATTTGCCTGTTGAACCAATTTTTCCATAATTTCAGGATGAGCTTCTTGAACATCGTATGATTCAGAAGGGTCACGACTCAGATTATAGAGCGCCTCTGGAAAAGGAAAATCTTCCGGAGAAGCACCTGGAAATCCGTCTTTTCCGGGTAAATGTTTTGTGTAAGTCCTTCCCGGATGTTTAAACACTAGTTTCCACTGATCATATCTCACGGCTTCCAGTGAATTTTTCCTATAATAATAGAGAAATTCTCGTCGTATAGGATGATTAATATTACCCTGAAGGAAGGGCAGAAAAGAAATGCCGTCAAGGGAAGTTGAGGGCAAAGGTACCTTAGTAATATCGGCGATTGTGGGTAATATATCTATTGACGAAGCCAACTGATTACAAACTATCCCTGCAGGAATTACTTCCGGCCAGCAGATAATGGCGGGTACCCGATGTCCCCCTTCAAAAGTAGTTCCTTTTCCTTCCCTGAATCCACCTGCACTGCCGGCATGATTACCATAATTGAGCCAAGGACCATTATCACTTGTAAAAATAATCATGGTATTTTTGGAAAGCCCCAATCTATCCAGGGTTTGTACTATCGAATCTATGGACCAATCTATTTCTGCCATCAGATCAGCAAATAAACCTTTCCCTGTATAATTATTGAATCTATTGGAAACGGCTATGGGCACATGAGGCATGGAGTGCGCCAAATAAAGAAAGAATGGCTCTTTTTTATTGGATTCTATAAATGAAACAGCGCGTTCGGTATATTGCTTTGTTAAATTTCCCTGTTCCTGCAAAGTATTTATCAAAGCAAAAGTGTCCTTATTTAGGATTAATGGAAGGGTTGGAATCGACTTTTTCCAGTCGGTAGAGGGAGAACCATCATAATGGACTGGCCACATATCATTGGAATAGGGTAAGCCGAAAAAAGAATCAAAACCCTGATTTAGCGGCATAAATGAGGGGTGATCGCCCAAATGCCATTTCCCAACAGCACTTGTCTTATAATTTCTTTGTTTCAATAGTTCAGCTATGGTAACCTCTTCAGGGCTAAGTCCAACTTTTGACCCCGGGAAATAAGCACCAGAAACACCTACTCTATTTGGGTAACAACCTGTTAGTAACGCCGCACGCGAAGCACTGCAAACAGCTTGAGCGGTTAAAAAATTGGTGAAGCGCATACCTTTTGCAGCTAATTTATCAATAGCTGGGGTGGTATGTCCCAATGCTCCATTACACGACAAATCACCGAACCCCAGATCATCCATATAAATGAGTATAATATTGGGCTTTTGGGTATTTTTTGCCAATAAAAATGGGGAGTTATCGGACAAAAAAATGGATAAAACGGACAGAAGAAAGGAGAAAATAATAAGCATGTTAAACGATTAAAAATTTTATTTAATCAATGTAAGAAAATAACGGCGTACTTTTCCTTTGTGATGCAGAAAAAAAATAGCACTTTTGTTTGTCATAATTTTAAAACATTCACCAAACTCATCATGAAAAACGAACTTTCCATCGTAAACATCTTATTGATTTTGGCAGTCGCCTTCCTTTTAGTTGATAAATTTATCAGTGGCAATAAAGGTTTAACTGCTTCAAATACCGCTGCTGCCAGTGCAAATACTCCCGATGGCTCCATCGTGTACATAAACACAGATAGCTTATTGTCAAATTATGGTTTCTTTAAAGAAGAAGCGGCTAAGTTGGAACAAAAAGGAAAAGAAGCAGAAGCCTCTCTTCAAGCCAGAGGACAAGCGTTGCAAAGAGAGTTTGCCCAGGCTCAAAATAGAGTGCAAACGGGTACCTTAACACCACGTCAGGTGCAGGAAGAAGAACAGCGTCTTATGCAAAAACAACAAAGTCTTGCCGCAGAGCAAGAAAGACTGGGACAGGGTCTTATGGCTGATCAGCAAGCCCTTCAAGGTATTATTCAAGGTAAACTTAAAGGTATTCTCGAGGAAGTAAGAAAAGAGAAAGGATATCAATATATCTTGAACTACGCTGCAGGTACAGGCGTACTCATGGTAGATAAAAACTTAGATATTACCAGCACCGTTGTAGAACTGTTGAATAATAAGGAAAACTAAGGTTACCAACATGTTGTTGTGGAAAATATACAGGTTTTCCACAACAACATTTTGTTTTAAATTATTTACTAACAAAACAAATTATTTTTTTATTTTATACAAGTAATTGAAAATCAAATTATATTAAACATTTTTAACCTTTATTATTCTCTGATAAAATAGCATTTTATAAAGTTATCCACAGCTTGTTCAAATTACGTTGACACCAAAATTTGTACAATTCAAATAGGTAGATTACCTTGCAGCAGAATTCATTAGAGCACTAAGAACAAACTACTCCCACTCCTGGAAAAGAGAAAATTTAGCTAATCGACACCTGGTCGGGTACTATTTTATTATTATTATTTTTTTAAGATTTGAAATTTAAAGAGCTATGGGAACTTCATTAATGTTAAAAAAGTCAGAACAGACCCTTGAAAAAACGTATTCCTACGAAGAGGCACTTGCCACGGCTACGGATTACTTTAAGGGTGATACGCTGGCAGCCAGTGTATGGGTAAATAAGTATGCCTTAAAAGATTCATTTGGGAAGATTTACGAAAAATCTCCAGATGATATGCATAAAAGAATAGCTAAAGAATTAGCTAGAATTGAAGCTAAATACGCCAACTCATTAACTGAGTCTGAAATATACGACTTACTTGCTGATTTCAAATATATCATCCCTCAGGGAAGCCCCATGGCAGGCATTGGCAATCATTTTCAGGTATCTTCCCTCAGCAATTGTTTTGTCATAGGCACTGGAGCAGATTCTTATGGCGGTATTATCAGAACCGATGAGGAGCAGGTTCAATTAATGAAAAGAAGAGGTGGTGTAGGACATGATTTATCACATATTCGTCCAAAGGGAAGTCCCGTAATGAATTCTGCCTTAACTTCTACAGGTATAGTTCCTTTTATGGAAAGATATTCCAATTCAACCCGTGAGGTTGCACAAGATGGTCGTCGTGGTGCTTTAATGTTATCAGTTTCAAGTAAACACCCTGATGCTGAAGATTTTATAGATGCTAAACTGGAACAGGGAAAAGTTACCGGCGCCAATGTATCCGTCAGGATTGACGATAAATTTATGCGTGCCGTTATTTCAGGAAAAAAATATGTACAACAATATCCCATAGACAGTAAAAATCCAACCTTTACTAAGGAGGTAGATGCCTCAAAAATTTGGGATAAAATCATATATAACGCTTGGAAATCTGCTGAACCTGGTGTGCTGTTCTGGGACACTATTATCAGGGAATCCGTCGCTGATTGTTATGCAGACTTAGGGTACAAAACGGTTTCTACGAACCCTTGCGGTGAAATTCCACTTTGCCCTTATGATAGCTGTCGTTTACTTGCAATTAACCTGTATAGTTACGTTAAGAATCCCTTTACTCCTGAATCTTCTTTTGATTTTGAACTTTTTTCAAAACATGTTCAGATTGCACAAAGATTAATGGATGATATCATCGATTTAGAAATCGAAAAAATCGATGGTATTCTTGCCAAAGTAGAACGTGATCCGGAAGACAGCATAATGAAATCGGTTGAAAAAAACCTTTGGGAAAAAGTTAAAAAAACATGTATTAACGGACGTCGAACCGGCGTAGGCATCACGGCAGAAGGTGATATGCTGGCTGCCCTCGGCTTGCGATATGGCTCAGAAGAAGGCACGACTAAATCTGTTGAAGTTCACAAAACACTGGCCATTAATGCCTATAGAAGTTCTGTTCATCTTGCAAGAGACAGAGGAAGTTTCCCTGTATTTGACGCTGAAAGGGAAAAAAACAACCCATTTATCCAGCGTTTACGCGAAGCTGATCCAACTTTATATGAGGAAATGCACGTTCACGGCCGACGCAATATTGCATTATTGACTATTGCTCCTACGGGTACTACCAGTTTGATGACCCAGACCACTTCGGGAATAGAACCTGTATTTATGATTTCCTACACCAGAAGGCGTAAGGTTAATCCTAATGACCCGGAGGTCGAAGTTAATTTTATAGACGAAGTGGGTGATCACTGGGAAGAATTTCACGTTTTCCACCATAAATTTTTGGATTGGTTGCAAATAAATGGTTATGATGTAGCCAAAGTAAAAAAATTACCTGCCGAGGAATTAGACAAAATAATTGCCACGAGTCCTTATTATAAGGGAACCGCAAATGATGTTGACTGGGTTCAAAAGGTAAAAATGCAGGGTGCTATTCAAAAATGGGTAGATCATTCTATTTCAGTGACTGTAAATGTACCGGAAGAGACTTCTGTGGAGATGGTGCGTCAGATTTATCAGACTGCATGGGAGGAAGGTTGCAAGGGTTGTACCATTTACCGTGACGGTTCTCGTTCCGGGGTCCTTATTTCCGATAAAAAAGAAGGTTCTTCAGAACACCCTACTTCTTCTTTTCCCGAAACGTCCTCACCGAAAAGACCTGTCATATTGGAAGCAAAAGTGGTTCGTTTTATGAACAATAACGAACCGTGGATGGCTGTTATTGGTCTTTTACATAACAGACCTTACGAAATATTCACAGGTGCTGCCGTTGATATCTTCAAATTCCCCGACTACGTAACGCAAGGCTGGGTAATCAAGGCAAAGGATGACAAAGGTCAAAGCAGGTATGATTTCCAATTCACGGACAAAGACGGCTATAAAATCACGATTGAAGGATTGTCCCGCTCATTCAACAAAGAATTCTGGAACTATGCCAAACTTATTTCTGGCGTCCTCAGACATGGTATGCCTTTGTTAAATGTAGTAGATTTAATTTCTGGTCTCACCGTGGAACAAGCTTATATCAATAACTGGAAAAATGGCGTCATAAGATCCTTAAAAGCGTTTATCCCTGACGGAACCATTGCTTCAGAGGCAGAATGCCCTGAATGTGCTGATCCTAACGGCCTGATATTTAAGGAAGGATGCTTAATTTGCAAAAGTTGTGGCTTCTCCGAATGTAATTAATCAAAAATTGCCCCTTTAAATAAGTTTGATTGTGTTGTCGCATTGCGGCAACACTTTTTTATTTTATATGTTTCTTTTTATAGATTCTGTAAGGACAATACCTAGTATATTTGTTTTGCTCATTCATCTTTTAAACGTCGAAGATATGTCAACTTATTATAATTTTAATGGTCAGATAACTGCCTCCTCAGAAGTAAAGCTATCCGTTAGCGATTTAAGTATTTTAAGAGGATACGGTATTTTTGACTACTTTTTGGTTCGACAAAAAACCATCATGTTCCTAGATGATTATCTTAACAGGTTTTATGGATCTGCTCAAATTTTAGGGCTTAACATTCCTGTCTCGAAAGATGAAATAGCCAGGCAGATTTATGCATTGATAGAGGCAAATAATACTACTGATGCTGGCATAAGATTATTACTTACCGGTGGGTATTCTGAGGATGGATATACCCCATCGACGCCAAATTATCTGATTTTACAACATCCGATTTCATGGGTACCGCAAAAAGACTATGAAACAGGCATAAAATTAATCACTCATTTATTTCAACGGGAACTTCCTGAAGTAAAATCCATTAATTATTTGACGGGGATAAAACTTCAGCAAGAGATGAAAAATGCGGGAGCCGGTGAAATTTTATATCATGACGGTCAGTTTTACAGAGAAACGGTTAGGGCAAATGTCTTTTTTGTAGTTAATGATGAAATCTTCACCCCCGCTCAAAAGATACTTAAAGGAATAACAAGAAAACATATTCTTGCCATAGCTTCTAAGCATTTTAAGGTCAACGAAATAGAATTGCCATTGAACTATCTCGATAAAGCATCCGAGATATTCATAACTTCATCGACTAAAGGAGTCCTTCCTGTGGTTAATGTAGACGGAATGATGATAGGTCAGGGGAAACCAGGACCCAAAGCATCCCTTTTATTGACTGAATGGGAAAAACACTGTGAAGCCTATATTAAGGACCACTCAAATTAGTTCACCCACTAATTTATATTTAAAAATATGAACCAACCACATCTAATTACGCCAGAACAACTGGCTGGCATGGATAGATTTTACAGAATGAACCTGATAAATTCATTATCGGGATATAAACAACCTTTTTTAGTTGGTACGATGGACGGGAGAAACAGAACCAATCTGGGATTATTTAACTCCTTGGTTCATATTGGAGCACAACCGGCAAGATTAGGATTTTTCATAAGACCACTTACGGTGCCCAGGCACACTTATCATAATATCATTGAACGCAAAAAATTTACCATAAATCTGGTTCCGGAAGCCTTTATCGACCCTAGCCACCAAGCCTCTGCTGATTACCCCTGGGGCGTATCAGAATTTGAAAAAACAGGATTAACACCCTATTTTTCAGCTTCACACCTTGCCCCTTACGTGGAGGAGGCCACCATTCGGATAGGACTGGAACTGGAGGAGGAACAAAAGCTAGCTTGTAATGGCAATATATTGATTGTCGGTAAAGTAGTGGAGATTTATGTTCCTGAAAATGGTATCTTCCCCAATGGGAGTATCGATATTATTGGTCAAAAAACGGCTGGCGTAATAGGTTTAGATACTTATTTTACTACAGAATTTAAGAAGATTTTACCCTACGCGAGGCCCAACTAAATAAAATAAAATTGTCAAAGGTTAGAAAAGTATTCATTTGTAGTTCCTGTGGAGCACAATCGCCTAAGTGGACCGGAAAATGTCCTTCTTGTGGAGAGTGGAACACTTATCAGGAGGAAGTGCTCCAACGAGACACTTCTGCGGAACCAGGCAGGAATGCCTGGAAAAGTGGCACCCCACATGAGATACTCCCCCAGCCTATTGCGCTTCCGGACATTCAATCAAATGATACCCCTCGATTAGTTACGAGTGACGATGAACTAAACAGAGTCCTCGGAGGAGGCATAGTCAGAGGTTCTCTCGTTCTCATTGGAGGACAACCAGGGATTGGGAAATCTACTCTTCTTCTTCAACTTGCGCTACAAATAAACGCTAAAGTAATCTATGTGTCTGGGGAAGAAAGTGAGGAACAAATAAAAATGCGTGCCGACCGATTGGGAGGAAATCCTTCTCAATGTTACATTCTGACAGAGACCAATGCCACCCGGATTTGCACCATCGCCTTAGATTTTCAGCCAGACCTGATTATTGCTGATTCCATACAAACCCTTTCAGTTCCCTATTTAGATGCCATGCCGGGAAGTATCTCTCAAATCAGAGAGTGTGCGGGGGAGTTCCAGCGATTTGCGAAAAGTACTCATATCCCCGTTTTTCTTATCGGTCATATAACGAAAGATGGAACCTTAGCTGGACCAAAATTACTGGAACATATCGTTGACACCGTCCTTCAATTTGAGGGAGAACAACAATATACCTATCGGATACTCAGGACCTTGAAGAACCGATTTGGCTCTACCGATGAAATGGGTATTTATGAAATGCAGGCAGGAGGGTTACGTCAGGTTTCCAATCCTTCCGAGCTTTTGCTTTCTCAACACGAAGAAACGCTGAGCGGCAGTGCCGTTGCTGCTACCCAGGAAGGTATGCGCCCCATGCTGATTGAAACGCAGGCTTTGGTTTCAAAAGCAGTCTATGGCACCCCTCAAAGATCAGCTACTGGTTTTGATTTGAGGCGATTAAGCATGCTTTTGGCGGTTTTAGAAAAAAGAGGGGGATT
>CANMVX010000060.1 GCA_947501115.1 Haliscomenobacteraceae bacterium | reverse complement strand
TACTGAAAGTAGCGATAGTATCAAGATTTTAAGATTGGACTTCAAAGCAATCATCAAGAAGAAGGATGGTAGCTTTTTTAAGGTGCTCATAGAGTTACAAAAGTCAAAACAGGTATTTGATGTGATGCGTTTTAGACGCTATCTGGGGGATAATTACCGGAAGGAAGACCAGATGATCGGAAATGATGGCAAAGCTGTTTTTCGCACTTTACCCATTATTACCATTTACTTTTTGGGTTTTCTGTTAAATAATGTTCCCTCGGGGGTCATTAAGGTGAAACGGGAGTATGTTGATGCGGTCACGGAAGAGATTTTAGGAGTCAAAGATGATTTTGTGGAGTTGCTAACCCATGATTCTTATATGATACAGGTGGGTAGGTTACCTATAGAATCCCGTGGTAAATTGGATCGTGTAATGCAGATATTCAGCCCGATGTACCAAGATAAAGCAGATAAGCACCAGGTTGACTTTCAAGGTGATATCCACGATCCTTTGGTTTGGAAGATGGTTGAACGCCTGGGAAGGGCCATTGCCAGTGATGAATATCGCGATAAAATGGACGTTGAAGATGAAATAGATCGGATATTTGAGCGGGAACTGGGGAAAAAGGATATCGTTATTGCCCAAAAAGATAAATTATTAGATAAATCGGAGAAACGCTACGAGCGGACGAAAAAACAAGTAGAAAACGCAAATAAGCGCACTGAATTACAGAAAAAACGAACCGAGGCAGAGAAAAAACGAACGGAGGTGGAAAAAGTACGTGCTGAAGAGCAGAAAAAACGAGCTGAATCGGAGAAAGTACGTGCTCAAGAGCAGAAAAAACGGGCTGAATCAGAGGAAAAGCGTTCGGAAATTGAAATTCAAAAAAATGTAGCCTTGCAAATGGAAATAGAATCCTTGAAAAGGCAATTGAATCTTATATAATCCCGAAACTATCCAGATAAGCTTTATGCTATAATGACTATCTAACATCTTCTTCTATCTCATAAATGAAGGATTTTTGTGGAGTATTCTACTGGCTTCAAGATATCATTTTCATTTTCATTGGTTGGCACAAATTGCCAGGGTGTTACCTGTTTGTCCCAGGTAAAATCCAGATTTTGAAAGTGTTTTTTTCTGAATTCCTTAGGTGAGAAGCCTCTATATTTTTTAAATAAACGATTGAAATTTGACAGGTTATTAAATCCAGATTTGTATCCTATTTCACTAATGGTCATGTCTGATTCAAGAATTAGTTTACAAGCTTTAGCCAGCCTGAGATCAATAAGAAAATCACTAAAACATCTGAAAGATTGTTTCTGGAAAAAATGACTGAAAGCCGTTTCACTCATTTGTAACTTTGAAGCCACATCCTTCATTTTGAAAGCAGAATCGGTGTAATGCTGCATGATACAAGCATACGCAATCTGAATCCGATGATTATTCATTCGCGAACCTGATATTTCAAAATCAAGAAAAGATAGAAATCTCCTGTCTAGCCCTTTTGAAAGTAAATGGAGTAGTTTTAAAAAGGATATAGTGTTATCAAAACCCTTGTTTTCAGTCATCTCAATCATAATTTTACTCGCTTTTTCAAAAGTTTTTCCAGTAAAATGAATGCCTCTTGAAGACTCTTTCAATAAATTACGAATACTGAAAAAACTGTCTTTCAACAATAATGAAGTTGAAAAAAGTTTTGGATCAAACTGAATCGTTATGACTCGGTAAGGTTCATTCTTGTTCAAAAGATGATCATCTCCGAACCATTTGTGGTAAACATAAGGACCAATAATTACCAGGTCATTTTCATAATAGCTTTCAGTGGAATCTCCAACCACTCTTTTTCCTGACATGCCCAAAACAAGGTTAATTTCTACTTCTGGATGGTTATGAATTGGATAATCAAATCCATTATTTGATGAATCTAAAACAACACAAACATCATTGTCTTTCAGTGGGGTATTTTCATGAAAAACATTCATATCTCAGGCGTTTTTGGCATAATCTAATATTTAATGGAGATAGGCACTTTGTAAAGTTCCTATAAGTTTTGTTTTAATTCGATGTATTTCATAAAAGTATTGAATAATATCATTAAAGCATCATTTTATAGGTAATAAATAAAATAATTTTGCTTTAGCAGAATAAATATTAAATGCACATGTCATGAGGTTCTTTAACGATTTTACATCAGAAGCTAAAAGTAATACTATTAAATATTCATTTACTTTATTATTATTTATGTTGTCATTCATGATAACGGCCCAGTCAATAACCGTAAAAGGAATCGCCAAAGAAATAGATGGGAAACCTATGATTGGCGTGGAGGTAATAGAAAAAAATACTGATAATGGGACGGTTACGGATGTTGAGGGTCGTTATTCGTTGAAAGTCAAATCATCTAATTCCATTTTAGTATTCAATTATCTTGGCTATAAAGTTATTGAAATATCCGTTGGATCACAATCATTGATTGAGGTTATAATGGAGGAAGAATCCAGATTAATGGATGACATAATTATTACTGGTTATCGCAAAGAAACCAGGACGGATGTGTCTTCAGCTATTTCATCCATAAAGACAAAAGATGTTGAAAAACTTGTGGTTTCCGGTATTGAGCAAGCATTGCAAGGGCAAGCACCTGGTATTTCTGTGACTCAGGTTACAGGATCTCCCGGTGACGATATCGCTGTGCGTATAAGAGGCGCCGGTACTTTAGGCAACAATAACCCCTTATTTATTGTCGATGGGGTGCCTACTTCAGGTAATATAAACATGTTCTCTATAAATGATATTGAATTCATTGAAGTACTGAAAGATGGTGCATCAGCGGCGATATATGGCTCAAGAGCGTCAAACGGAGTCATTCTCATTACTACTAAGCGGGGCAAAACGGGAAAAACTTCCTTTTCATTTAATTCTTCTACTGGTGTTCAAACACCTATCAGGCTACCAGAGTTATTAAACGCCCGGGACTATCTTTTAATAAGAAATGAGGCAATCACCAATGCCAATAAACTTAGAAATCCTGCAAATCAGGTTTCAACCTATAACCCGGCCATTACAGATACCCTACCAGATGTGAATTGGTTGGATCAAGTTTTTTCCAATGCACCCATTCGTCAGTTTTCTATATCAGCAATGTCAGGTACAGATAATAGTAATGTGTATGTTTCTGCAGATTACCAGGACCAGGATGGTATTTTCAGGGGGCAGAATTTTAAAAAATACCAGGTTAGAATAAACGGGGAAACAGGGAATAAGTGGCTTAAATTGGGAAATAATCTTTCATTTGGGCATACTTCCAGAAAAGTGATAGGCGCCTCGGGCGATGGTTTTGGTCCTGGAAATGAATTGAGTGCCATAAGATTTGCTTTGATAGCTTCCCCAGTCTTTTCAGGTAAGAATAAAGATGGGTCAGATATAAAGGTTACCTCGGAGTTAGGCGATCCCGTACTTTATGGAGACGGAAATGCGAATCCATTGGTGCTCATAGATCATACAGATTGGCAAATAAACAGAAGTCGAATTTTTGGAAATGTCTATGCCGAATTGAATCTGGTAAAGGGATTGAAAGTAAGAACTACTTTAGGTGGGGATTTTAGTTTTGAAAAAGATAAGCTATTTAAGGAATATCTCTCAGATGCCATCTATAATCCTACTTCCCTAAATGAGGGCAGGGTTTTTAATCAAAACTTAATTTGGAATTCGACGGCTACATACGATAAAAAGTTCGGTAAGCACAAAATTTCTTCTTTGTTAGGTACTGAGATTATTCAAAATCGAACAGATTATCTTGGGGCATCTGCCAATAATTTTAGGAGAACAGATCCTTTATTCCGCTACCTTAATGCCTCTGTGGCTGATGACATAAAAAATGTAGGCGTTTCAGGTATTGCTACTGAATGGAGTTTAGTTTCCTACTTTGGACTGGCTTCCTATAACTATAATAATAAATATCTCCTAAGCGTAGCCGTCAGAAAAGATGGTTCTTCCAGATTTGGAAAAGACAATAGATGGGGTATTTTTCCATCCATTTCTGCAGGATGGATTGTCTCTAATGAATCATTTTTAAAGGGGATTGATTTCATTTCGGAATTGAAAATTCGTGCCAGTTGGGGTAAGCTTGGTAATCAGGAAATAGGCGTTTATCCATATAGCTCCCTTGTAAATACGGGTGAACGCGTTTATACTTTTGGAGATAAGATAGTAACTGGCGCTTCTATTCTGGAGACAGGTAATAGTGGTATTAAATGGGAGTCAAGCACGCAAGCTAATATAGGATTTGACCTTGGTTTTTGGGAGGATAAATTGACTGTTGTTGTTGATTTTTTCAAAAAAATATCAAATGACGTGCTTGTCAGAGTTCCAATACCACAATCTGGTGGTTCGCAAAGACCGCCTTTCGTAAATGCGGCGTCCATAGAGAATAGAGGTATGGAGGTTGCAATAGCGTATAGGACAGGATCTAAAAATTTCAACTATAACTTTACGCCTAATTTTTCCATCGTCAAAAATAATGTTTTATCCATTGCCGGGAGCGAACCTATTCTCGGAGGATTCGGCCTCTCCGATGGTCCATTGACAAAAACGGAGCAGGGTAGGCCAATAGGTTCATTTTTCCTGTGGGATATGGAGGGAATCTTTCAGACGCAGGAACAAATTGCTGCCAGTCCATTTCAATCAAAAGATACAAGACCAGGTGATATCAAATTCAGAGATATCAATAATGACAAGGTCATTGACGATAAAGATCGTTTTCATGCCGGAAATCCATTCCCTGATTTTACTTATGGCATGCAATGTGGTTTTAACTGGAAAGAACTTGATTTTTCCCTTTTGATTCAAGGTGTTCAGGGTAACGATATCTATTTTCTTTATGGAAATTTTGCTTATGAAACACAATCGAGAGGGTTTAATTCTTATGCCGATATCCTAAACCGGTGGACACCCGATAATACAAATACCAATATTCCTAAAGTAAGTATTGATGACAGAAACGGTAATAGAAGACCGTCCACACGATTTCTTTATGATGGTTCCTACATGAGAATCAGGAATATTTCATTGGGATATGATCTCAAAAAATTGCTCCGCCTGGATCAGGTCATGGCATTCAGGGTTTATTTAACAGTACAAAACGCACTCACTTTTACAAAATATCCTGGCCTGGATCCTGAAATTCAGGCGAATGCCAATGATACCCGTGGGCTTGGCTTATCATCAGATTTAGCTGTTGGCATCGACTGGGGCACCGTTCCTTCTCCCCGCACTTTTGTTGCAGGGATTAAGGTTGACTTTTAGATAATATTGATTGACAATTTATAAGATAGTTATTATGAAAAGTGCAATGAGGTTAACGATTATTTTAGTATTATTTCAACTGTCGGGATGCGAGGCTATTTTGGATAAAGAGCCCATAGCCATACTGGACGCGGGATCATTTTTTCAAACAGAAAATGATGCGGTTCAGTCCATCAATGCCGCTTATAATCCTTTGCTTTTTAATAACGCTAATAACAACTTTTTATGGGCATTTGCAGAGGTAACGGGTGATGCTGCTATTCCCGGTGGTGATGGTTCGAGGCCAGGTATTGTGGAGATGGAAACTTTTTCTTATACCCCGCGTACTGAGGAGCTGAATAGTTACTGGAAATTGCAATTTAAAGGTATAACCCAATGCAATCTGGTACTAGACAATATTGTAAAAGTGAATATGCCGGAGGGATCAAAAAATCAGATTATCGGGGAGGCTCTTTTTTTAAGGTCCTATTATTACTTTTTACTCACCCAGGTTTTCGGGGATGTTCCCTTGTATCTTAAAGTGACGCCCCCAGATCAATTGAAAATAAAGAAAAGTTCTAAAGCGGATATATATAAGCAAATATTAAGCGATTGTGACAAAGCGGCTAATCTGCTTCCGCTCTCCCATAATGCATCAAATACAGGTCGGGCTACAAAAGGAGCTGCTTTGGCCCTAGCTGCAAAAGTCAGTTTATATGGAAATGATTATAACAAGGTCCTAGAATATACTTCAAAAATAAAAGCCTTAAATAACTACAAATTAGTAAAGGACTATAGAGAAAATTTCATGAAATTAACTCAAAATAATACAGAATCTGTTTGGGAGATACAGCATACCAATCTGGAATTGGGCGTTGGAAATTTTATTAATCAATGGTGGGCTTCCATAAAATTCTTAGGTTATGGCTTTGCCGAAGTTACTCCGCTCTACGTTAGTGTTTTCGAGCCTAATGATCCCAGGCTCAAATTTACCGTGGCAATGAATAATGACCCATACTTTGGGTTGATTTACAAAAATTCATTTTCATCTACTACCTATAGCCCCAGAAAGTTTTTGCAGTCAAATTCAGAATTAACCCAAAAAGCAGATGGTGATATTAATTATCCTGCCATAAGATATGCGGAAGTGCTGCTATGGGAAGCCGAGGCATTGATTGAATTAGGTAGAATGCAGGAAGCACTTGCCCCACTTGAAACGGTTAGAGCAAGGGCAAGAGCGCAAACAGCTGTTCCGGGTACCTTGCCTGCCATTACATCAACAAATCAAGTTACTTTGAGGCAGGCAGTTAGGCGTGAACGACAAACAGAACTTGGCTTCGAACTGCATCGGTTTTTTGATCTCATAAGATGGGGCATAGCCGCAGAATCATTACCAGGTTTCCAAAAAGGTAAACACGAGGTGTTTCCCATCCCTCAAACGGAAATAGACCTGAATCCTTCATTGCTACAAAACCCTAATTACTAATGAAGAAATTCCTAAAATATAAATTACTGTTTTTATTATTGATTTTCACCACTTTTTTAGTCGGGCAACAAGGCCAGATTAATATTTCTCGTATTGAATCCATGCCTCAACAGCCTGAGCCCTATCTTATGAGGGACTGGAAAATGGTTGCCATCAAATACGATTCTTTTATATACGACAGTAATAAAAGCGGTACATTTCTTCCATTAGTTTCATACAGTTCCAATGGTATTAATTATCCTTTACAAAAGCAAATAAAATTACATACTTATGTTGGAACCTTCTCAAAACAAAATGCAGAAGGGATCAATATTCTGCCTTCATTGGTAGGTGCTGCGCTGGTTGGTCAGAATATCAGGAATATGTATGGATTGGACAGACTCATGATGTCCCAGGATTTTTTTAATAAAGCCAACGGGGAAAATATTTATCTGAATAATTCATCTGCCGGAAGTGGGGGTGACTGGTGGTATGATGTCATGCCCAATGTCTATTTTTATCAGTTATATGACAAATTTCCTGATTTTAATAGCGAAGCTACCTATCAATTTAAGTCTGTAGCTGATAAATTTCTGGAAGCCACAAGAAAAATGGGTGGAAAGGGAACTCCCTGGGCAGCAGCATCCATGAATTTCAGAGCATGGAATTTCAAAACAATGGAGGGCAATGTCAATGGAGTGAAGGAACCTGAATCGGCGGGTACATTTAGTTGGTTGCTTTATCACGCATTTAAAAAAACAAAAAATAGAGAATACCTGAAAGGGGCAGAGTGGTCCATGGAATATCTGAATGGTTTAACTTCTAATCCTTCCTATGAACTTCAGCTCCCTTATGGCGCGTATGTTGCCGCTAAAATGAATGCAGAGATTGGCACCAAATACAATATTGAAAAAATGGTCAATTGGTGTTTTAACAGAGGACCATTGCGTGGTTGGGGAACTATTATTGGTAAATGGGGGAATTATGATGTGTCGGGTCTGGTCGGTGAAGCAAATGATGGGGGAAATGATTATGCTTTTTTGATGAATGGTGTGCAGCAGGCAGCAGCGTTGGTTCCTATGTTAAGATATGACAAAAGATTTGCTAAAGCGATTGGCAAATGGATGCTCAATCTGAGTAATGCTTCCAGATTGTTTTATCCTGGTTTTTTACCATCTAATCAACAAGATGGGATGGGTTGGTCTCAATTCAATGATACGAATAGCCTGATTGCCCATGAATCTATGAAGCAAAAATTTCAGATTTTCTCCCCTTATTCCACTGGAGATGCTTTGGGAGGTGGTTGGGCCGCTACAAATTTAGCGATTTATGGAAGTTCTTCTGTAGGCTATTTAGGATCTATCATCAGCACAACTAATGTGGATAAAATCCTTCAATTAAATCTAAACGCTACTGATTTTTACGCCGATGCTTCATTCCCAACCTATTGTTATTATAATCCTTTTGATTCTCCAAAAGCGGTTCTTTTAGAAGTGGGAAATGGAGAGCATGATTTATACGAAACCCTGACAGAAAAATTTGTCGCTGTAAATAAAACCGGTATGGTAAGTATCATCATTCCTGCCAGGGAAGCGGTGATAGTTGTTGTCACTCCTTCTGGCGGAATGGTAACTTATGACAAAAACAAGATGCTTATTGCCAATAGGATCGTTGATTACAGCCAAAGCAAAGTCACTTTTAAATCTTCACCGAGAATTAAAGCGCTTGAGTCTCAAATCCAACTGATAGAAAAGGGAAAAAGCTGTACTGTTTTTTGTACCGCTGAAGATGCTGATTCTCCAGCTTTAACCTACAAATGGTCAACGGATCTGGGAAGTATTACAGGTACAAATAAGGAAGTATTATGGAAAGCACCTCAGACCATTGGAAAATCGGCGATAAAGGTTGTGGTAAGGGATGAAGATGGAAATGAGGACAGTTTAAGTATTGTTTTAGAGGTAGTGAATGAGATTAATAAAGCACCGGTCATTGAAAATTTATTTACAGCAAAATTATATGCCGGAAAAAATGAAACGATTGCCATCGATTGCTTTGCGAAGGATGAAAATGGGGACTCATTAGCCTATACCTGGAGTGCCGGTAGCGGTAAAATCACGGCTTTAGGAAAATCAATACAATGGACTGCCCCTGATAAAGAAGGAATTTATCCTATTTATGTGACGGTGGAAGATGGGAAAGGGGAGCTTACTAAAGGGGTAATCAATATTTTGGTAAAGGATTTTAAAGGATCAGGGGCATTAATTGCCTGGTATCCTTTTGCTGGAAATACCAATGATAAAAGTGGAAATGAATTGAACGGCGTTCCTAAAGGAGCCATTCTGACGGCTGATTTTAAGGGCAAACCTCTTGAATCTTATTATTTTAACGGTGGTGCCCAGCATATTGAAGTTCCCTTTAAGCCGAAACTAAATGTTGAAAATAGTATCACTATTTCCTTGTGGTGTAAACCTATCCTCTCGGCTGATAAGGAGATATTTTTACTCTCTCACGGAAGTTGGCAAAACAGATGGAAACTATCTGTGACGCCAACAAAAAATATTCGATGGACCATAAACACAACATCGAAAATAGTAGATCTGGACAGTGATTTTGTTTTGACATCAGATAGTATTTATCATATCGTTGCTTCGTATGATGGCGAGACCATGCTGCTTTTTGTCAATGGAAAATTGAACACATTCAAACCACAGACAGGAAGTATCAGAACTTCTACCTTACCACTATTGATAGGACAGATGTTACCTACTGATGCCGCATACAATTACAAAGGCATAATGGATGAAATCAAAATATTCGACTTTGGCCTTCATCCCAATGAAGTCACTAAGTTGTATGTTCCTGAAATAGTGTCTAAAATTAAAAATATTAGTACTGAAGGAAAACTCCAAATTTATCCAAATCCGGTAGATCAGACCCTTTTTATTAGTTTAACTGAAAATGATGTAAAGATATCGGATATCTCCATTTTTGACATTAAAGGTCAAAAGCTAATAAGTAAACTTGTAAATGGGATGTCAGATATGGAAATAAATGTTGGGGCTTTACCCGCTGGAAATTATTTCCTTCAAGCTTTAAGCGATGTAGGAGAAATCATTCAAAGTATTCAATTTATCAAACCATAATTCATTCACCAATTAATTGCAAAAATATGAAGCGTTTTTTACCTTTATTTTTACTGCTTTTTGCCATAATAACAGGGGGGCATTCGCAAACTCCTGTGGCATCATATACTTTTTCGGGTAATACCAGAGATGGTTCCGCTTTTAAAAATGAAGCTTCCGCGAATGGAGCTATTTTATCAGCAGATAGATTTGGTTGGGCAAATAGTGCCATTTCTTTTGACGGGAAGCAAGGTGCTGTCACGGCTAAGAATGGTAACCAACTTCAATCTGCTTCCACTACCATCAGTTTTTGGGTTAAAGTGAGAACATTGCCTGCTCAGGGTGAAGTATATCTCTTATCTCATGGTGGTTGGCAGGAAAGATGGAAAATTTCCTTGCCTTCTCACGGAAAACCAGTATTCACGGTGCGTACTACAACTTGTTGTAACGATATGGATTCCGGAGACGGAAATCAGCTCAAAATCAATGAATGGAAACATGTTGTTGTGACACATGATGGTGTTACTGATAAAATGTATATGAACGGTGTTAAGGTGAATGAAAAAGCCTATGCGGGTGCATTGGGTAAAACATCCAGTCCGTTGGGTATTGGATATGATCCTATTGACCAGGGAAATTACTTTGACGGACAACTTGATGAGGTGATGATTTATGACGAAGCATTGACTGCCACTCAGATTACTGCGCTTTATACAGCTCAGTCAACTGCTCCGGTTATTACCCCAAATAGTAAGGTGGCTTCATACCGCTTTGATGAATTTGGCAAAGATGGCTCAACTTTCAACAATACTGCGGTGGTTTCCGGCGCAACGTATAGAACAGATCGCTTTGGTTATGGCAATAGCTCACTATCATTTGATGGTAAAAATGCTAAAGTTACCGCTTCAAATTCTGCGCAATTAAATTCTAATTTTACAACCATTAGCTTTTGGGTGAATGTTGGTAGTTTACCAGCTCAGGGAGAGGTATATCTCTTATCTAATGGTGGATGGCAGGAAAGATGGAAAATTTCTCTTCCATCCCATGGAAAACCTGTTTTCACTACCCATGCCGCATCTTGTTGTAATGATATGGATTCAGGAACGGGTAATGAATTAAAACCAGGTGTGTGGAAACATGTCGTTATGATTCATGACGGCACGGTGGACAGAATGTATATGAACGGGGTAAAGGTCAATCAAAAAGCTTACGCCGGTGCATTGAAATCAACGATTCATCCTTTAGGGATTGGCTATGATCCTATAGATAAAGGAAGTTATTTTGATGGCCAGCTTGATGATATTGAAATTTACAATTATGCCTTAACTGATCAGGAAGTTACGGCTTTGTACACCAATCAGTCTAAATTTCCAGGTATTGAGAATGCCTTAGTTGCAAATTACGCTCTGAATGGCAACGGCACAGATTCAACACAATTTAAAAATAATGCCATTTTTGATAGTAAAGCTATTTCGGCAACTAACCGTCACGGATGGGCTAATAATGCCATTTTTGGTGCAGCGAAAGCTGAAAACTCGGCTGCTTTACAGTCTGACTTTACAACCATTAGTTTCTGGGTAAATCCGAAAACGCTTCCAGCTTCTGGCGAAGCCTATTTAATGTCCAATGGTGGCTGGCAGGAACGTTGGAAAATATCGCTGCCTTCACATGGTAAACCTGTATTTACCACCAATGCTACTGCCTGCTGTAGCGATATGGATTCTGGAAATGGTAATGAGCTAAAACCAGGTCAATGGACCCATGTGGCTATGGTGCATGACGGTGCTCAGGATCAGATATTTATCAATGGTACGCTGGCCAATCAAAAAGCAACTACCGGAGCTTTAAAGAAAACAAAATTTCCTTTGGGAATAGGTTATGATCCTATTGATAATGGTAGTTTTTTTGATGGTAGCATGGATGACGTGATGATTTTTAATAAAGCCTTAACAGCGGTTGAAATAAAAGCATTGTTCGACGTTCAGAAAACAGCAGTTGTCTCATCTTCATCTTCATTGGTTGCAAATTATACCTTTGATACAAATGATAATGACCTTACAAACTATCAAAATCATTCTTACGGTAGCTCCCAAAGGACAAAAGACCGTTTTGGGAAAGTTAATAAGGCAAGAAATTTTGATGGGAAAACTGCCTTTCAAGAAGCAGCTAACTCAGTACAACTTGCTTCAGATTTTACATCGGTAAGTTTTTGGGCAAAGGTTAATAAGCTTCCTGCTTCCGGAGAGGTATATATTCTCTCGCATGGCGGATGGCAGGAAAGATGGAAAGTATCCCTTCCTTCTCACGGAAAACCAGTATTTACTACCAATGCAACATCCTGTTGTAATGATGTCGATTCAGGGAATGGCAATGAATTGAAAGTCGGTGAATGGAAACATGTTGTTATGACGCATGACGGTGTGGCGGATAAGATTTATATGAATGGAGTCAAAGTTAATGAAAAAGCTTTTGCGGGTGCCTTAAAGAAAACCAAGTATAATTTAGGCATTGGGTATGACCCAATTGACAAAGGAAATTATTTTGATGGTGATTTAGATGAGGTTCAGATATATAACAAAGCATTGACTGCAACAGAAGTAGCTGATCTGTACAAAACCCAATCTACTGCACCAGCGGCTACTGATACCATCCGACCATCTGCTCCTTTAGATTTATCTGCTACGGTTAGTTTTACAACCATTAACTTAGCATGGGCATTGAGTACTGATAATGTTGCAGTTACAGGTTATAATGTTTATTTGGACGGTAAATTGATTAAAACAGTACCTGGATTAAGTACGGCTTTAACTGGATTAAAAGCTTTGACAAGTTACGTTTTGGGCGTATCTGCCATTGATGCTGCTGGTAATGAATCTCTTATATCTACTATAAAGGCGACGTCAGGTCAAGATCCTTCACCTGATAAAACACCACCTACAAAGCCAGGTAACCTTAAAGGAAATGTCGGGTCAAATTCTGTATTATTGACATGGGAACCGTCAGTTGATGACAGAAAATTAGCAGGTTACGTCATATTAGTGGATGGTTTATTTTCAGATTCTCTTTCAGATATTGCTACATCTAAATTTATTGGTGGTCTGAAAACCGAAACTTCATATACTTTTGAAGTCTATGCATTTGACTTGTCAGGAAATAAATCTGACATTGCAGAGATTACACTGAAAACGTCAAAGCCATTAGATACGGGTGAAGCTGGTCTGGTAGCTCATTATCCTTTTGATGGAAATGCGAATGATGCTACGCCATATAATAATCACGGTGTCATTGGGGGTAATCCTGTCTTTGAACTAGCATCTCACACTGCAGGAGGAGGTAAACAAAATATAAAGTTCGACGGTGATAAGGATTCTGTCCTGGTAAAAAATTCAGTGCAGCTTATTTCTGACTTTACTACTGTAAGTTTCTGGATAAGAGTCGATAATGTCAATATAAAAGATGGAGAAGCTTATGTAATAAACTTCGGTCATTGGAGTGAGCGGTGGAAAATATCATTGCCTCAGCACCTAAAGATAGTGTTTACTACGAATGGTAAAAATACTCAGTTTCCTTCTTTTATTTCTGATATGGATAGTGGTGATGGAAATGAAATGGTTAAAGGTAATTGGTGGCATGTTACTATGGTGCATGATGGAACAAGAAACATCATCTATGTAAACGGTCAGCAAGTGGCAACCAAACCCGTTGCAACTAAACTTAACAGCACGAACAGAGCCCTTTGTTTTGGAAGCAATAATGTAGATGGAGGTCAGTATTTTCCAGGAGCGCTTGATAATGTTAAAATTTATAATAAAGCACTTACAAGCGCTGAGATTTTAAAATTATTTACCGCTGGAACAACTGGATTGACAGATTTTGCCATCGCATCGTATGGAGATGTGAAATTGTCACCTAATCCGGTTTCAAATATTTTGACTATTGAGCATGGTTTTCCTGTAAATTCAAATGTCAAAATTAGGATAATGGATAATGTTGGAAGACAATATGAAGGGTATAATCTTTCAAATCTTGAATTAAGTTCCAGTCAACTGAATGTTAATACAGACAGATATCCTGCTGGAATGTATTACGTCAACTTTATTGTAGATGGTCGTAACATCGGTTCTGTTAAGTTCATTAAGTTGTAATTTCTTCGTTGATGTAAAATGATATTTTACATGATTTGATCATTTTAATTTTTAGGAGAGTGAAATTAATTTTCATTCTCCTAAATTTAAAATGGGCGCTAATTCATTATGAACAACCAAAAAAATAACATGGTTAATAATATGCCAGAAGGAAGCATGGTAAAAAGATTTGCTGAAAATCCTTTTATTTTAACAAGTGATGTCAGGCCAAGTATAGAAGGGATGATTGTTGAATGTGTCCTTAATCCAGGGGTGTTTTCTTTCCAGAATAAAACATGGTTGCTTTTACGCGTGGCAGAACGACCTAAACAGAAAGAAGGTTTTGTATCTCTTCCTATCCTTAATAAAGAAGATAATATAGAGATACTTACTTTTTCTCTATCTGACCCAGATTTGGATCTTTCTGATGCTCGGATGGTGAAATATAAAGATAAAATGTATCTGTCCACCATGTCCCATTTAAGGCTGGTTTGCAGTGATGATGGCATAAATTTTTATGAACCACAAAATTTTAAAACAGAAATTTTTGGAAAAGGAGAACTTGAAACCTACGGAATAGAAGATTGTAGGGTTAGCTTTATTGAAGGTAAATACGTACTTACTTTTACTCAGGTTTCAGCATTTGGTGTAGGTGTCGGTTTAATAACTACGGAAGATTGGATAAATTTTGAACGGTCAGGCATGATCATTCCTCCACACAATAAGGACTGTGCTATCTTCGAAGAAAAAATTGGCGGAAAGTATTATTGCCTTCACCGACCATCTGGCATTGAACTTGGGGGGAATTTTATCTGGCAAGCCTCTTCACTGGATTTGATTCACTGGGGACAACACAAGTGTGTGATGCAGACTCGCCCAGGTATGTGGGACTGTGCCAGAATTGGCGCCGGGGCTGCACCCATAAAAACCAAAGAAGGATGGTTAGAGATTTATCATGGGGCAGATTTTAATAACAGATATTGTCTTGGCGCCGTTTTATTTGATTTAAATGACCCTTCTTTAGTGCTTGCAAGATCTGTTGAGCCTATCTTACATCCTGAAGCAGATTACGAGCTAAATGGTTTTTTTGGAAATGTTGTTTTTACCAATGGACACATTGTGGATGGTGATACTGTTCACATGTATTATGGTGCTTCCGATGAAGTAATCTGTGGGGCTACCTTTTCGATTGAACATATTTTATCTACTTTGTCAAACCTAGCATGATGTTAAGTAAAATAGTAAAAGAATTCGACTTTTTTAGTTCACATTCCAAAGGAATGAGAGTATTATTGTTAACCAACCTCATTTATGGTCTTGTCGGCCCTATTATAGAGTTGTTTATCGGAGCCTATATAATGCGTAACTCCTCCGATATTAGTCTTGTCGTCATTTTTCAATTGGCTGTATATACCGGAATACCACTGACATTTATGATAAACGGCTTTTTGCTGAATAGAATAAAAATCGCATGGCTTTATTCCTTCGGGATGTTGTTAAGTGGAATATCCATGTTTGCCATGATGCTCCTTCAACAATTGGATACCATGGGGGTGTTTCTGGCAGGTCTCATCATGGGTTTATCGTATGGATTTTTCTGGGCTAACAGAGATTTCCTGGCTCTCAATACGACAAATGATGGTACCAGGAATTATTACTATGGGATTGAGACTTTTTTTTATACCATAACAGGTATTTTAGTTCCATTAGCCGCCGGAGCATTTATAGGGGCAACGGATAAGAATGGTTGGTTTGGCGGTCATGTCAATACAGCTTATTACATTCTTACTGCCGTCGTTTTTGTGATGTCAATGTTTGCTTCGGTTTTGGTTCATCGAGGAGAATTTATAAATCCTAAGCGTGCCCCGTTTCTTTTCATTAAATTCGATAGAATATGGAATAAAATGTTGGGATTGGCTTCACTTAAAGGTCTTGCACAAGGATATATTGTTACAGCACCAACGATGTTGATTTTAAGCCTGGTTGGCAAAGAGGGTTCACTGGGACTTATTCAGGGCATTGCGGCCGCAGTTTCTGCCATATTATTGTATGTTCTTGGCAGAGTGACGGGGCCAAAACATCGTTTATTGATATATGGCATTGGTTGCTTGCTTTTTATGGTTGGAGCCCTTTTAAATGCCTCTCTTTACTCCGCTCTTGGCGTGATATTATTTATGATGTGCCTGCTTTTTGCTCGCCCCTTGCTGGATATAGCCTATTTCCCTATTCAATTAAAAGTGATAGACTATGTGGCAGAGAAAGAAAAAAGGAATGAATTTTCTTATATATTTAATCATGAACTGGGTTTGTATCTCGGAAGGCTTTTTGGATGCGGATTATTTATCGTTTTAGCTAGATACGTGAGTGAATATGCTGCCTTAAGATATGCTCTTTTAGTAATTGCCGTTTTGCATGCCTTAGGTTGGTTTATGGCAAAATCGATATTGAAAGAAAAAGAATTGGCTTGAAAGTATAATATCTGACGTCTAAATGGTAAAAGAATGAAAGTATTCAATATAGGAATTATTGGCTTTGGTGGATTTGGAAAGTTTCTTTTCAATGCATGGAATCAATTGGATAATATTAAGGTTACAGCTATCGCTGATATAAATCCAGAGGCTGTATCTGGCATTGAGAATATAAAATATTTTTCAGATTGGAAGGAATTGATACGTTTAGAAAGTATTGATCTTGTAGCCATAGTTACTGAACCACACACACATAAGGAAATTTCAAAGGCTTGCATGTTAGCTGGAAAACATGTCTTAATAGAAAAACCATTAGCCATTAGTTCAAAAGATGCGGAAGAAATTATACATACCAGAGACCAGACAGGGGTTGTCGCTGCGATTGATTTTATCATGAGATTTAATCCATTAATACAAACCATTCAAGCTTTAACGCAGGAAGGGGTATTTGGAAAATTGAGAAGGGTAGCTGTGGAAAATTATGCTCAGGATGAACAATTATTACCCGATCATTGGTTCTGGCAAAAGGATAGGTCTGGTGGAATACTTATTGAGCATGCAGTTCATTTTATAGATTTGGTTCATTTTTTAAGTCCTTCCAAATACAAAATGGTTAATGGATTAAAACATAATAGAAATACATTTCAGGAAGATCAAATAATGGCAAATGTCCTCTATGAAAACGGATTAATTGCCACGCATTATCATTCTTTCGCTCGGCCAGGGTTTTTTGAAACTACAGATATAAAACTTTCATTTGATATTGCAGATATTCAACTTCATGGTTGGATCCCGCTTACCGCTGAAGTCAAGGTACTTGTAAATGGAAAATCAAAAGAAATGCTGCATTCAAATCCACTTTTTGAATGCATTAAAACGGAATCTATTGATACTCTAACAGACGAATCAAGACCTAAAGGCTGGGGAATTAATGGACAGGAAAATTCAAAAGATAAACATATTGTTAAGTCAGGAGGTGTATCTTATGAAGCTGCTGAAATGATTACAGGAAGATTTAGCATAGGAGCTACAAAACAAGAAGTCTATGCAAACTGTGTAAAGTTATCTTTATTAGATGTACTTCAAAAAGTGTCAAATCCATCCTATTCATTAATGGCTGGTCTTGAATCAGGTCTGGATAGCCTTAAAATTGCAGAATTGGCGACTGTTTCTGCCAGAAGTAACGATTAATCATTAAATTTTTGATATGTCACGATTTGTTTTTTACTTGTTTCTTATATTGCTTGTGCCTTCCTGTTCGGCTTCCTTATTTATGCCTTCAGGAATTCCGGTAACACAGCGAAACATCCCGAGAGTGGATAAAATGCCCTTCCATCCGAAGCCTTATAAATTTCGTGACTGGAAAAAAACAGCCCTTGATTTTGATGATTATGTTTTTGATTTTAACCAGAAAGGACCGTTTCTCCCTTTAATCTGGCTGGATGGTCAGAAAAGGAATTTTCCCGACACAACTTTTGGAATTTATACGGCCCTGGGTGATATAAGGATGGGACCTTACGTAAATAATGGAGAAAATCATGAAGCCCTGGGCGCCTTAGGTGCTGTTTTAGGTGCAACGATGGTGGGTATAGATAAAAGTAAACAGGAGGGAATTAATTATGTACGCATGCTACGTAATTATTTCAATAAGGACAATGGTTGGAATATTATACAGAATTTCACCAATAAAGGGGCTCATATTGGTGGTGGTTATGGAAATGATTTTTGGTACGAGGTCCATAATAATGTCTTATTTTATAGTGTTGCTGACAAATATCGGGATGAACCGGAATTTGATGAAATTTTATATCAAATCGCTGAAAAATTCTACAAGTCTGACTCCCTGATGGGCAATAGTTACAGCTACTCCTATTTTGATTTTAAAGAAATGAAGGGATACAAGAATCATATTCCAACCCAGGAAGATGTTGCCGGTGGCTATGCATTTATTTTATATTCTGCCTGGGTAAAATTTAAAGATCCCAAATATCTCAAAGCTGCCCAAAATGCTATAAACGTATTATACAATCAAAAAGAAAATCGTTTTTATGAGGCTATGATGCCGGTTGCGGCTCAGATTGCTTCGCGTTTAAACGCAGAACATGGCGCTAATTATGATCTTAATAGATTTTTGGACTGGACATTTGATGGTTCGGCAGTTGGTCGCGAAGGTTGGGGAGTATTGGCGGATCAATGGGGAGGATTTGATGTGAGTGGTTTGGCGGGAAGTACGGTGCATAATGGCGGTTATGGCTTTCTTATGAATACATTTGACCTGATTTTGCCTCTGTCCGCTATGGTTCGTTATGATCAGCGGTATAGCAACGCGGTTGGTAAATGGGCACTCAATGCCTCTAATGCAGCAAGATTTTGTTACCCTTATGAAATGCCAGATTCACTTCAAGCCATTCCACAATTCAAAGGAATTACCAAAAATGTCATTGCTTATGAAGGAGTTATAAAGGAATCCATCTATCCGGAATTTAAAGGTATTACCCCATTTGCTCAGGGAGATGGACCGTTATGGTTTCCTAATATGCCTCCACAAACCATGTTTTCTGTCTATGGCAGTGGTCATGTGGGCTTCTTTGGAGGAATAATAAGTTCCACTAATGTGCCGGAAATTCTACAAATAAACTGCACCAATGCTGACTTTTTTTCCAGTCAAAAAAGCTACGATACCTATTTATACTTTAATCCTTATGAAACAAATCAGCAAGTGAATATCAATCTTGGAGTTGGTAAATACCATCTTTACGACTTGAATACCCAGACAATTGTCAAGAAAAATGCCTCGAAAATTGCTTCATTCATAATTTCCGGACAGTCATCAACCATGTTGGTTCTTATTCCGGCAAATCTTAAATTTAGTATCAGAAACGATCAATTATATGCAGGTGAAGTGATAGTAGATTACAGGTATAAAAAAGTGAATCTACAGCATTAAGTAGATAGTATCGTATAATCTGCCGGTTACCTTCAAATAACTGGCAGATTATTACTTACCTAGATTGATGAGAAATATTTTATAGTAATAGACATTCTATTACTTTCGTAATTAGGATTTTCTCAAATTATGGAATTATATCTGACAATAATAAAAACCCTTGATTTGAGCTTTGAAGGGGAGTTAGTATTCAAAGCAACGCATGAATTGTGCAAATTCATAGAAAGATGTACTTTCTAAAATGAATAAAAAAATAGACGATTATTGGGATATAATAGGAGGAGGTTGCATTGAAACATTACCAATTTCGAAAAGCAGTTTAGGGGATAATTTTACAGCTAATGGACTGGTTGTTAGAATCTGGGAGTTTAATTATGAAAATTAAACCTTTGTCAATTGTTGTTGATAGGTTATCTCAAAATTTAGTATCATATTAAACATTTTGCTATCATCTTAATGTTATTTTTGTGAAAATTTTATAAAGGCTAATCAAATGGATCCAATTAAAATTACGCTAATGGTTGACAGAGAAAGCGTCCATCCTGGGGACGATCTTATTAGCCATCAAAAGCAATTCAGTATTTCATCAAAAATTAAAATTAGAGACCTTGGGGAATATATTCTAGATAATTATGCTTTCCCCACAATTGTAACCGATCATGTATGGTTTGTTGGAAAAATAAATGAAGAAAAAATATTCACAGTTCAAGAATACGGACAAAATGTGGGTGAAAGATGGGAGTGGAAATTCAAGATTGAATATAACGTAAATGAAAACACACCAATTATGAAATATTTAAATCAAGGTTTTATCAAAATATATTTCGAATATAAATATGATGATAAGGTTTTACTTTGAACATATTTAAAAATCAGGTTATCAGAACCCGAGACGCTCCTTTTTTATAGTTGTGTCAAATTTACTGCCTCTGATGAAATATTGTTGAAGCTATCTACAATATGATTTCTTGGTTTAATGATATGTATATCTTTTAAAATAAAGATTTTTATTTTGAACATAAAGCTATGAGAGATTTTACCATGCTACCTTTATAAAGTTTTTGTATCTGAATTGTTTTAGGTTTTTCAATTTTTATGTTTTGATATAAAGTATTTTAATTATATATAAAAGGAAGTTTTTTTAGTTAATCTTTATACCTTTTGCTTGAGATTAAAACTTTTCTCAGTATTTATTTAATTGATAAAATTGGTTTTTTGTCTTCCCGGATGATGTTTAAATAGCCTATCTTGCCTTTAATTAAAATAGATTCCCATGATTATCGCCAATCCTATATATGATGTTGTGTTTAAATATCTGCTGGAGGATGCTGAAATTGCCCGCGATTTACTATCTACCATTTTGGGTGAGGAGGTGGTTCAGCTGGAATTTAAACCGCAGGAAACATCTACTGAAAGTAGCGATAGTATCAAGATTTTAAGATTGGACTTCAAAGCAATCATCAAGAAGAAGGATGGTAGCTTTTTTAAGGTGCTCATAGAGTTACAAAAGTCAAAACAGGTATTTGATGTGATGCG
>CANMVX010000059.1 GCA_947501115.1 Haliscomenobacteraceae bacterium | reverse complement strand
TATTTTGTTATCACGCAAGTCAAGATTTTCCAATTTCACCAAACTTGATAAAGGAGAGATATCTTTGATTTTGTTATCACGCAAGTCAAGATTTTCCAATTTCACCAAACTTGATAAAGGAGAGATATCTTTGATTTTGTTATTACTCAATTTAAGATTTTCCAATTTCACCAAACTTGATAAAGGAGAGATATCTTTGATTTTGTTATTACTCAATTTAAGATTTTCCAATTTCACCAAACTTGATAAAGGAGAGATATCTTTGATTTTGTTATTTTCTAGTGTAATATTTTTTAAATTTACTAAACAAGATAAGGGAGAAATATCTTCGATCTGGTTATTATCTAACTCAAGTCTTTCCAATTTCAACAAACTTGATAAGGAGGAAATATTTTTGATTTTGTTTTTTTTCAGTTCAATATTTTTTAAATTTACTAAACCAGATAAAGGGGAAATATCTTCAATTTCGTTACAACTTAATGAAAGATATTCCAATTTCACCAAACTTGATAAGGGTGAGATATCTTCAATTTCGTTACAACTTAATGAAAGATATTCCAATTTCACCAAACTTGATAAGGGTGAGATATCCTTGATTATGTTATTCTCCATCATAAGAATTTCTAAGTTAATTAACTTAGATAAAAAAATAATTTCCCAATCGGATATATAGTTATAATGAAGATATAATACTTTTAAATTTACAAGGTTTTCAAGTTGGTATAATTCATTTAATCCATTTAAAGATAAATCTAAAAACTTTAATTTCACTAATTTATTCATTTCACCAAAATGTTTTATTTCATTACATGTCAGAGAAATTTCTTCCAAATTCACTAAACCAGATAAAGGGGAAATATCTGTAATTTTGTTTCTAGATAAATCAAGTTTTTTCAGATTTAACAGGTTAGATATGGGTGAAATATCTGTAATTTGGGTATCATTAAATGCCAGCTTTTTTAAATTCACCAATTTTGATATTGGGGTTAGATCATCAATACTCCAATTCACTTCTTCATAATTAATATAATCTAAGAATAATGCCTCAGGATTACAAAAAACAAAAGATTCTGAATCTAAAATCTTATTAAGTTCCTCATCATTAATTTTTTGACTGAATAGACCATATATTAATTCATTATAAGAAAATTTATCATCCAAATCGGATAAAAAACACAAAACCAACTTCCATTTATTACTGAGATTATTCCACCAGGTCCATTTCTCTTCAATATTTAAAGAACTCTCTTGAAGAATTTTTTGGGTTATCCTGAGAATGTTTGACACTCTGCTTAGTGAGTTATTAGGTACCGGAACCAGTTCATTTTCTTCCATGTTAATTTTTTTATTTTAACTCTACTCTTAAATTTAGGAAAATACAATTATCGATCATTGGATTTCTTCTAAAAACAATAGACAAATTTTTATCTCATCATAAGATACTTGTTCATTCAAGTATTGGTAAATAGGTTTTAAAAGGGTATTGTTTTCTAATTCTGTGACAGCAACATGAACTTTCATGATATTAGAATCATCAGGTCTAATATGACGAATACAATCAATACCATTTGAATCAACAATCTTTAATATGTGTTTTATAATGGTATCTTTTGAAAGACCCCGGATTTCTGAAATTTCCGATATAGATTTTTTTTCTATAAGTAATTGATAAGTTGGAATTAGATTTTGTGTTAAGGAGTTAGAACTCCCATTAATAATGGGATTATTTTTTATTTCAATATAATGACCAGACTGAAATGATATCATAATTTCTGCCGCTGCCCGAGCATCATCTAAAGCGTTATGATGTTTCATTTTTTTGTTAAATAGATAATTGTAAACTTTTGGTAATTTATGGTTTTCTAACTCAGGTAATAATTTTCTTGAAATGTTAAGAGAACATATAAATTCCATAACATTGAAATTAATTTGGTATTCCAGTGAAAGATGTTCCAACACACTTTTTTCGAAAGAAACATTATGTCCTAGGATTTTTTGATTGTTGAACCAGGAAGAAATAGAAGACCATATATTTTTAAAGTCTGGTGCATTAAGACAATCGACTTCACTTAAACCATGAATTCTGGTAAATAAGGGTACAAAATTAAAAGGAGTGGGTTTAACCAAAGAATAGAATTCATCCACTATTTTCCCATTTTCAACTTTCACCATACCAATTGAACAGACACTTTTCCGGTAATGATTTGCCGTTTCAAAATCTAAAGCAATAAAATTCAGTTTATCCATGAGGATCAGTTTTATTAATACAGAAAGTATAATTCTTTTAGTAAATTGATTTTCGGAAATTGAATTTAACAGACTTTCTTAAAATCATCAAACAAAACAAAGAATTTATTTAGGTTTGTTATTTAGAGATAAACTATTAACTTCATCAAAATAAAAGTAGAATACACTTACAACTTGAATATTTATAAAATATGGGGGTTTTATGAGAGATAACAATATAATTTCAGTTTCCAATAATTCTTTAAGTAGGGCTAGAAATTCAATCTCAATAGTTAATAAAATTATTGAGGATATTTCTTTGTTCCAATTTGATAAATGGCAATGGTGGAACAATTTAAGTGATGAGTGGAAATTGATCTTATTCTATGAGGGAGAAATTAAAAAATATGACGGTCACAGTGTACAAAGTTTCAATATAGAAATAAATGAATCCGACCTGAATAGAATATTGGAGATGAAATCAATAATATTAGGCATTTGTGTTGTTAAATTGTTCAAAAATAGCAAGTCTTACAGGGAATTGACTTTGTCGGTAAAAGATTTAAGTCCCTTAAATAATTTAAATAAGTTGACAACCATATACATAACTAATGACGTATTGTTGGAGTTATTATTAACATCTGTTAAAATAAGTAACATAACACATTTGTTTATTCGTAATATATCAGATTTAATTCCATTAAAAAGCTTCATTAACTTAAAATATTTAAGTTTAAATTTTAAAGGTTACAAAGAAAGAGGGATAATAAGAAGCGTTTTATTGGATGTTATAAATTTAGAGCATTTAGATTTAAACCCTTTGTCAAAATTAATAGAATTAGAAGGATTAGATTTAACACAAAGTCGAGTTTCAGATTTGTTACAATTACAGGGATTGATTAATTTAACTACTTTACATTTAGATAAAAACCAAGTATCGGACTTAACTCCATTATCTAATTTGGTGAATTTAACTACTTTACATTTAGACGAAAACCAAATATCGGACTTAACTCCTTTAGCTAGTTTGTTGAATTTAACTACTTTACATTTAGATGGAAACCAAATATCGGACTTAACTCCAGTATCTAATTTGGTGAATTTAACTACTTTACATTTATATGGAAACCAAATATCGGACTTAACTCCAGTATCTAATTTGGTGAATTTAACTACTTTACATTTAGATGGAAACCAAATATCGGACTTAACTCCAGTATCTAATTTGTTGAATTTAACTACTTTACATTTAGATGGAAACCAAATATCGGACTTAACTCCAGTATCTAATTTGTTGAATTTAACTACTTTACATTTATATGGAAACCAAATATCGGACTTAACTCCTTTAGCTAGTTTGGTGAATTTAACTACTTTACATTTAGGTAAAAACCAAATATTCGATATCTCTCCTTTAAGTAATTTGTTTGATTTAAAGGAATTATATTTATCTGAAAATCAGATATCAGACATTACTCCTTTATCTGATTTATTGAATTTAAAGGAATTATATTTAGGTAAAAACCAAATATCAGATATTATTCCTTTAAGTAATTTGGTAAATTTAAAGGAATTATATTTATATGAAAACCAAATTTCCGATATATCTCCTTTATCTAATTTATTGAATTTAAAGGAATTACATTTATGTAAAAACCAAATATCATACATTACTCCTTTAAGTAATTTGGTAAATTTAACATTCTTACGTTTATGTAAAAACCAAATATCAGACATTACTCCTTTAAGTAATTTGAAAAATCTGGGTTATTTATGTTTAGTAACAAATAAAATATTGGACTTAACTCCTTTATCTAATTTATTGAATTTATATACTTTACTTTTAGTTGGAAACCAAATATCAGACTTAACTGCTTTATTTAATTTAATCAATCTGGCAAAGTTATCTATATCAAAAAATAAGAATTTGAATACATCCCAAATAGAAAAGTTAAAAACAACAATATCTAAATGTATAATAGAAGTCGAATAGTTTAGAAGTTTGATAGAAAATCTACAAAATGGTTTAGACTTAAATTTGATTGGATGTTCAAGTTTATCCCAACTACCCCAAAAAATTATTGTTTTAAATAATTTAAATCTCTCTGGTTGTACCGGTTTAAAAACATTACCTAAAAATATATATCTAGGTGGAAGTTACACTGACCCTTCTAACATGACGCTGTATTGAAAAGCATAGTGTCGGCTTTTAGATAAGCCATTAAAATGTTTGTATCTAATATAAAGTTTCTCATTAGTCAAGCATTTTAATTAGGTCGTCAAAACTTTCTTCACCCGGCCATTTACCAGTTATAGCTGTCAATGGATTGCGTTTTTTACCTTGTTTGATTTGAAATAATTGTTGCTGTTCAATATTCATTGATATTGGTTTTCTTGAGTAAAAACTATCCTTTTGACCAGGCTCAAAATACTCTCGAATATCTATATAACTCAGTTGTCCGGTTGGTTTAAAATGAGCCATTCCTGAAATAGTAACTTCTTTACCCATAAAGTCAACAATGCCATGAATTATGGTATTGTCGTCAGTAAAAATGTTTACAAAGCCATCCTGTGTAACTAAGCCCAATTTATTTTTGGAAACTTTCATTTCATCAAGTTGGCCGTTAATAATTATTTTTTTTGGCTCTGGAATGCTGTCTTCTAAATATTCGATTTTCTTAAAATCATTTTTTGTTATTTCAATTTCAGGTATTGATTGTCTGTTGGAAAAGAAAAATACTTCATTATCACTAACAAAATTCTTTTTGAATTTCAACAGTGTTTTCAAAAGGGGTTTATCTAAATTGTCTTTGTCTTCATCATCTAATAGTGCTGAACGGAAAGTTTGAATTACTAAAGCCATTGGCGTTAGCTTTAGTAATTCTTCTGTTGGCTTGAACATATTCAAGTGAAGATTTCTGATTGTTTCTTCAAAATGGTCGCAGTCTAAAAGCAAAGAAGTTCCTTCGGTCTTACTACCATTAATACTTTGCAGTCTTATAGCTAAGGCTTGGTTCAATTTATTGTCAGGCTTAATGTCACTAAATCCTCTAATTTTAAGCATCAGAGCTTTTGTGGCAATTTCCTTTGTGCTTTGGGTAATCAAATTCAAACGGTCAAACTCAAGCATGCCGTTATCATTTTTGTCACCTCTTATTTTTATGTCGTAATTCATTGTTCTTTTTTTTAGGGTTAAAATTTCAACCTTTCTAAATTTCTGGCTCTGCTGCAATATTCATTTCATCGCTTTCTTCTTGCGTTGAGTACATTTTTACCATTTCACTTTCATTGCTCGAAGAACCAAAATCTACTTTCGGTAATGAGTTTACAATTTCAACTGTCTGCATACTTACGTTTATTACACTTAACAACAAGTCTAAAATGTATCGTGCGTTGCCTGTTTCATTTGCCCAGTCGTTTGGATTGTTGGTAATATCACTTTCTTTATGGGTAGAAACTTGGTAGCGTTCCATTATCCATTCTATGGCACTCTTGCCATTTACCACATACTCATAAGCCTTTGTAGGAATATTTGAAATAGTAATCTTATTATTGTAGTTAATTATACTTTTGTCATCAACATTTTTAGATTTGCTGTTCTCATCAGCTGTTTTTTTGCCAAAACGCATTTTATCTACGGTGTAAAATTTGCCATCATCACCCGACACTTTTGTATCTTCAAAAGGGGCAACCGTTTCATAATTCAAATGAAGGTCAGCTAACTTTCTGCCTGCGTTGCTGAATGCCCAAAAGTCCTTTACCTCCTCTACCAATGGCAAACGTGGCAACATCTTCTTTAAATCATTGGCAAAAGTTTCTCTGTATTCATTGCTATGCAGGAAGCCATACACGTAGTAGAATATATCTTCTTTGGTTACATTTTTACCATATATCTTTTTGGCTCTTTCTAAAATAAAATCACTTATTGCATCCCTACGGATGTAATCATTTTTATTATCCTCATCAAACATACTCTTTTGCTTTGAGGTATTTTCATCGTAGTAATAGAGTGGGAAACATTGGCAATTTTGAATAATTTGACCATCCGAAATAAAATTGGTTATTAACGAAGTAAACTCAGAAGAACCTCCAATTCCTGAAACGAAAATAGTTCTATTCTCCTCTTTATATGGATTAGGATAAAATTGTTCAAACTGTCCTCTTCTATGAATAAGTAGCTCTCCAAAATATAATTTTTCTTTAGTAAAAGGTCTGTGTAAAGAATCAAAAATTTTATCCTTTTCTAAATTGCAATTAACTCCATTTTCAAGTTTAGGAATTAAGCTACTTGTCCAGCTGATTTTCTGAGGGTTTTTATCAATAAAATCTTTAGCCACAATTTTATTATTAACTGCTCTCGCTTTTTTATAATCTTCAACTTGGATATTATAAAAATCAATTAATTTGGAAATATTATTTTGTACATTTTCTTTAGAAAAATTGTAAGACCAAGCATCACGATTAGTGAAAATACCTAATGAATTTAGAGTGAAAAATGATTTGGCTCTATTATCAAATTTTTTTTCTGGTGCTAAATGTATGAAGTTTTCAAAAGCAGCATTTCTTTCAGTCAACCAGTCACCGTGCACATTAGGTTCAAGTATTTTTACTGGTAAATTAGGATTTGCAAATGATTGGAAACTACTAATAATTTTTAGTTTTTCCTCTCTTGTTAAATACTCCCCAATGTCGTGGTAGTGTATGGTCGCCTTTTCTGTTTTCACCTCAGGATTTTTTACCAATAATGTAATAGCTATTGGTGTTCGTGAACCACTGCCAAATATTTTACCACCCTCTTTACGGCTTAGTTCACCGCTGGTACGTTGGTTGCCCCTTAAATTAAATACATAGACTGATGTAAATTCTTTTTCTATTGTTTTACGAAAACCGTCTGTACTATTACCATCTAACCAAGCCCCATTTGAAACGAAAGCAATGATACCGCCTGTTTTATCTAACCTATCTGTACTCCATCTAAATGCTTTAATGTAGCTATCATATAATGAATTTATATTTGAAGATGAGCCAAGATTTGCGTATGTACTTGCAATGCGGCTATCCAATTTTGGGTAAGATTGGTTTTCAGCACCATCATTAGTAGATTTTTGCCCAACTGAATAGGGTGGGTTTCCCATAATTATACGCAAAGGTGCTTTTTGTTGGCGTTGTACCCTTTTGCTGTTTTGAGGAAACATTTCTGAAAATAGTTTTTCTCCGTCTTTACTTTCGCCTAATTGAAAAGTATCGGTTAAACAAATGCCTTCAAAAGATTGGTAGCTTGTGGCATCGGGCAATAAATCGTGATAAGCATTTTCAATATTTACTGCTGCAATGTAGTAAGCCAATAAAACTATTTCGTTGCAATGAATTTCGCTGGTGTACTTACGAGCCAGATCTCTTGAATTGATTAAACCACTTTGCAGTAATCTTGTAATGAATGTGCCTGTGCCTGTGAATGGGTCAAGTAAGTGTATGTTTTCGTCTGAAATATCTCTGCCAAATTCCTTTTGAAGAATATCGGCAACGGAATGAATAATGAAATCTACTACCTCAACTGGGCTATAAACAATACCTAATTTTTCTACCAACTTAGGAAAGGCAGTTTTAAAGAACTTATCGTATAACTCAATGATGATCCGTTGTTTTCCCTCTGCATTGTCAATGCCTGATGCACGCATTTTTACAGATTCGTAAAACTTGTTAAGAGTTTCCGCATCTTTATCGAATGATTGGTCTTCCAATAAGTTCAACATCTTTTGCATGGATTGGCTCATTGGGTTGTTCGCTACAAAGGAATAGTTCTCAAACAACGCATCAAATACTGGTTTTGTAATGATGTGCTGTGATAGCATTTCAATAGCTTCACTTTGAGAAATAGAAGGATTGATATTTTTGTGCAACCCCTTTAAAAAACTATCAAAAGCTTTTTGATGTTTTCCGTTGTCATTTACTAATTCAGAAATTCTTTTGGTTTGCCTTGTAGCAATATCTGCTACTGATTTTGCCCATTGTTCCCAATATCTTCTGTCGCCTACATTATTTACCATTCTTGCAAATACTACTGATTGTAGTTGCTCAAATTGCAGTGATATTTGTTCGGATAAGTTTTTAGATGATGCACCGTTGTCATTGTCGGTTGGGTAAATAGGATTACCGTCTTTGTCAAAAGATATTTCGGGTCTGCCAACTAAAATTTGTTCTGGACGGTTTTTGTTTAATTCAATTTTATTTACTGTGGCATTAAAACGATCATCGTGTGCCCTAAGTGCATTTAAGACTGTCCAAACCACTTTATACCTTTCGTTATCACCTAAAGCCTTATCAGCTTCTACATCGGCTGGCACAACAATAGGAATAATAATGTAACCGTATTTTTTGCCTGGGGATTTGCGCATTACTCTGCCTACGGACTGCACTACATCAACCTGTGAATTTCTGGCAGATAAAAACAACACCGCATCCAATGAAGGAACATCTACACCCTCACTTAAACAGCGTACATTGGTTAATACTCTGCATTCTCTTTCGTTGGGTTCGTCTTTAAGCCAAGACAGTAACTCATTACGATCTGTGGCATTCATAGTACCATCAATATGTTTTGATGCTACCATTTGCATAGTATCTTGTTTATCTGTTGGTAATTCAGAAATGTAGGTATCAGATGCTATGTTGAAAGTGTTGGTTATTTTTTTTGAAGCTGCAATACTTTGGCAAAATGCAACTGCTCTACGCATTGGCTCGGGGTCAGTTTCTTTTATAATTCCTTCATCGCCTAAAATTTGTTTTGATAAGGCATTGATACAACCTATCAATTTTGATGCATCATCCGTATTGATTTCACTTTCCTTGTCCATAATCATTTTTTGGACTGCTGGCGGTACATCATTTTCATTGAGTGTAAGAATAAGAACTTTATAATCGGTCAATAAATCTTTTTCTACTGCTTCACCAAAACCAATACGATACATTTCCTCACCGTACAAACGCACATCATCCATTGAGCATAAAAGGGCTTCTGCCTGTGCAGCCTTGCTCTTTGTTTCATCGTTGTAAAGTCGTGGAGTGGCGGTCATATAAAGGCGTTTCTTAGCCTTAATAAAATCGTTATTGTGTACTTTGGTAAATGCACTTTCATCTTCATCAGCCAATGAAACACCTGTGGTACGGTGGGCTTCATCGCAAATGATTAAATCAAATTGAGCATATTTTGGATTGTTTTTTTCTAATTCCTTTTGAGCTTTGGCAATTACTTCAATAGATTGGTAAGTAGAAAAAACAACAGTTAAGCCCTTGTTTGATTTTGTTTCTAAGCCTTTGAACTGGTGTAAAATGCTTTCCACATTGGTAGATGCAGGAAATGCCAAATCCACTACTGAAGATGTATCTATGTCCTCTAATTTCTTTCTGTTTTTGGTGATTTCGGGGTCGGAACAAATACATATTGCATTGATTGGCTCTAAAGCATCAGCATACCATTCATTAAGTGTTTGCCCTAATAATGCGATAGATGGCACTAAAAAAAGTATTAAGCCATTTCCGTTGGTTTCCTTCTCCGCAATACGCAATGAATTGAAGGTTTTACCTGTACCACAAGCCATAATGAGTTTACCTCTGTCGTGGATCTTAAAATGGTTATTTGTATTTGTAAGTGCTTCGGTTTGATGTGGCCTTAATTGCTTCTTATTGGTTCTTGCTACTTCTCCAGTAATATCATTTTCTAATTTCTCCCAATCTACTTGGGCATCAATAAGGTTATATAAACCAAGTCTGCCTGAAGGAATGTTTTGATTATTAAAAGCATCTGCTGCATTACTTGAAAACGCTTTATCTGTGGTATCAATCCAAAGTCTATATGAAAAAGAATGTGTTTTATGGTCTTCGCCCTTGAATGTTCTACCAGAAGTTGTGAAGAAAGTGTCAACTGCTTTTTTATCTATTATAGTGCCTTCTTGGTAGCATTTACATTGTATTGCCCAATAATCGCCCTCGTTGGTCAATGCAACTAAGTCAATGCCTGTGTCACCACCACCTAAATCTTTTCTGCCGGGAAACTCGTTCCATAACCAAACTTTCTTAAAATTATCTGAGTACTTGCGGTCGGTAAGCAAATAGGCTTTCATTAAGCGTTCAAATCTATCTCCTTTGTCTTTTTGTGAGAATGATATTTCGCGGTATTTTTCTAATATTATTTTGAATGACATAAATTAAAGTTAAATTGATTTAACGTTAAGACGGTTTACCGTACCCTTTACTAATATTAAGCTCTCTTAGAATACTATAAAGTGAATACATATCACCTTTTTTTAATATCCAATCAATAATAATTTCAAGCATTTTTTCAACCTCTTCCTTATAACCTATACGGCTATCAGCTCCCCTAATACCAAATTTATTTTTTCTGTGACCTCTGGTTAGAAATGTATTTTTTCCTTCGAAAATAAAATCTCTTGCAGTTTTATATAATTTACCAGACAATTTCTTTAAATCAATGGTTTGCCAAAATAGGTCTTTTTGTTGAAATAGCAATTACCTATTTACCCTTTTTTGGTGATATGTGAATATTCCGGTCAAACTTTACTCCGGAATACTCAATAAATTCAATGCAAACCTCAAAAATTCAATTTTTATAAAATCAAATCTTACTGATTCAGATTTATCAGAAGCCTCATTGTATGGTGCTAATTTTCAAGGAGCTAATCTCACTGGAGCTATTCTATTAAAATCAAGAATTCATGGAGCTAATTTTAGAGAAGCAAATTTAACAAATGCGAACCTAACTGAAGCCAACGGAACTAATTTAGGAATGGGAAAATCTATTTCTGTTTTTCTTAACAATTCAAATTTAACGGGAGCAACTCTTTATAAAGTTATATTAAAGAATGCGGATCTCACAGGTGCAAATTTAACGGGCGCAAATTTCACCAATGCTAATTTAGAAAATGCAGATTTTTCTGATGCAATTACTACAAATTGTATATTCGATAAAGCAAATCTAAAAAATAGTATGGGAATGAAATAACCTTTTCCATCTACTGTTTCTTTACATTTCGTAGTATCCTAACGCATTTTTCAGCCTATCTGCCACGGTATTTCTGAGTTTCTCTGGTTCTATCACCTTAACATTATCCGCATAAGAAAGGACAAATCTTTCAAATTCATAGTTTATAATGATCTTTAACCGTATCTCCAAGGCGTTCTTATCTAGCCACTTAGTTTTTTGAGAACCATGAATTGGCTTGGTTTCTATATATTTGGCTGTTAATCCTGTAAATTGAAGAACCACCTTTTCTAATTCAGCCTCCGCTGGTTTGGTTACCCCAATGATATCATCAAAATATTCATTCCAATCTATAATGGTATTTTCCAGAAAAGGATGTTGCATTTCTTTAAATGAAATAATTCTATCGATAGCTAAATTCCAGTCATACTTTTCTTTTTCTGGATTACAGCCAAATAAAAACCACCTGTTATTATATTGTTTCAAAAAATAGGGGTGAATCATTACATCAAATGGCGTATCATTTTCAAAAGTCTGATAACTTACTTTAAGTACTTTTTTATAGAAGATGGCATTATATAATGGTCCCAAAAGTTCAATGCCCTTAAGGAACTCATTACTTTCGAACTCCATGACCGTCCCAGTTAACTTATTGGAAGCCATACCCTGTTTAAGTTTGGGTATGAGCTCGTTCATCCATTCAAATTGAGGCATTCCTTTGAATTGGGACAATAAATCTATCGTATCTTTTAATTGATTAATTTCGATTTCATTTAGGGGCATTTTATTAATGGAAAAAGACAGATCAGCATACCGGTAATATACTTTTCTTCCATCGCGATGTCGTTCAAGTTCAATGCTCCAGCCCTCCGTACTTTCCATAAAGGCAATATCCTCAAAAATCTGTCTTCTGCTTATCCCATTAGATTGAGGATCAATGTCAAGCAATACATTTTCACATTCTGAGATCAGATCATTTATAAAATATTTTCTACCTACATTTCTAAAACAGTTATCCAAAACCTTGAATCGTATTAAGGCATTTTTAGTCGTTGCCATATCCCTATTCTTTATGTCATTAAATTAACCAGCCAAAAATAATTACAAAGTTATTAAATATAATTATTTTAGTGCAGTTAGAGTGCATAGTTACTATGTTACTTTGCACTAAGTTCTTTGAAAGCCTGCTGCACAATATTGAAATTGCCAACTGGAAGTAGCTGAAAGGCCGTTTCAAATCGGTTGGCGTTCCGGAGAAATCTGGAATGAATGTTTTCCGGTAATTTTTGAGACACATAATAAATTCTGTATCTCAATAATATTTAATTTATATAGTCGTAAATTAAATCTTTTTAATTATCGACTATATCATAAACAAAGAATAGAGCAGCAGGCTTCATTGAACCATTTAGCTTAAAATATGAAACAAGAACAAGCCCATATTAACCAAATTCGAACTGCCTTTGAAAAAATGCAGTCCAGAGAGGATTTGCTTCATTTATTAAATGAAGTAAAACCTCTCATTTATGGTGAAAAGGCTGTTCCATTTGAATTGAAACAACTCACCTGGTATGTAAACCCTAAGTTAAGTGGTAAAAGATATACTGAATTTAAGATTAAGAAAAAATCTGGTGCGCAGCGAAGTATCCATTCACCGGTTAAAGGCTTAAAAGCTATACAAAGAACCCTGGCTTATGTACTACACTGTGTTTATGAGCCACACAAAGCAGCGATGGGTTTTGTGAGAGCTAGGTCAATAGTTGATAATGCACAACTTCACGCGGGAAATAATTATGTTTACAATATCGACCTGAAAGATTTCTTTCCTTCCATTGATCAGGCAAGAGTGTGGAAAACATTACAACTAAAGCCTTTTAATTTAAATAATGAATTAAACAGCAAATTAACTCGTGTAAATAAAAAAAAGGTTTCAAGCAGGTTGGATATTGCTAATACTATAGCGTCCTTATGTTGCGCAGAAATTGAGGTAGAACGCAAAATAGAAACTGGCGAATGGGAAAAAGTCAAACGAAACGTTTTACCGCAGGGAGCTCCTACTTCCCCAATTTTAACAAATATTGTTTGCCAGAAACTCGATTTTTTACTTTCCGCCGTAGCCAAAAGATTTGGATTAAATTATAGCCGATATGCTGACGACATTACTTTTAGCTCCATGCACAATGTATATCAAGCGGGAAGTTCCTTTTTAAAGGAGTTACATAGGATAATTTCTGAGCAGAACTTCCATATTCAGGAATCAAAAACTCGTTTACAAAAAGATGGCTACCGCAAGGAAGTAACAGGTTTATTGGTGAACGAAAAAGTGAATGTACAACAACGTTATATAAAGCAGTTGCGTATGTGGTTATATTACTGGGAAAGATATGGTTATGAAAAATCTTACGGATTCTTTTTACAGCAATATATTGCCGACAAGGGCTTTGTAAATAAAGGAAAGCCAGAAATGACCAATGTAATTGCAGGAAAACTGGATTACCTAAAAATGGTGAAGGGGGTTAATAATGAGTTATATTTGAAGCTGAAGGAAAGGTTTGTAACATTAATGTACCCCAATAAAGCCCAATCTAACGAAACGCCTGCTAATTCTTTAGAGAATCTTTTTTCTGATGTTGATAGAGAAAATACATACATCACAAAGGAAGAAGCTTACCAGAAAAATAACAACAGAATCAGAATTTATATTATTCCAATTAATTCTGCAAAAGGTCCAATCGAGTTGAAACGGAAAATCATCATTAATAAAGGTGAATTTTTGCCTTTAGAAGAGTTTGTAGATAATGATGAGTTTGAAGAAAAGCCACTTGCAGTTTTAAAGAATCATAAACCGAAAGAAACTAAATTATTTCTTAGTTTATTCAACAATAGTGAAGGATTGAAGTTTTTAACACACAAGTTCAATGATGGTAAACGTAAATACGATGGCTTTATAGAATTATGCAAAAGCGAATTTGATGACGGGAAAAGAGATTATCCCAATGTGCCAGACGCTGTTTTGAGGCGAATTGAAGAGTTTGCATTTGCTCCAAATCCAGAATGGTTTGTAAGGAAAGGGAATGAAACGATTTTTCCTAAAAAAGGGTGGGCTGAAGCCTCATTTACTGAATGGTACAATAAGGATATAAATATCCATCCAGGGTTTGATTCAAAATGGAATACTGAAATGATAATACCATTTAAAGAGTCAATTGAAGTTCGAGCTGGTAATTTAAAGAGAATTATAGATGAAATATTAATTACCGGCTTGGGTATTTCAAAAAGCAATTTTATTATAACCCTCAGTGAACAAAACATTAATACTGCTGAGTTTTATACTGATGTTGACAAAATTAAATTAGCACTTTCACATATAATAGCGACAATAAAAGATATGGCAAATAATAATTTTTGTTATGAAATTGAAATTGATTTTATTAATGAAACTTTGAATGGTGGCAATTATAAAATGCTTGTCATCACCCATTTAAATTCTGAACCTACAAAACATTCAAATGATAAAGATTTTGTAAAGGGTGATATGAAAACGATTCAGTCACTCCTCTGGGGCCTATGTAATTATGAAATCGAAGCTAAATTCCCTGATGGCGTTAGAAAAAAAATTATTCTCACCGATAATTATAAAGATTATAAAAAATATGTTGATAAGGGGGAATCAATTCCTATCAATGATTCTATGAAAGTAAAAGGGTTTACTCATATTCTTAAATTTTACTAAGATGATAATTATATTTGACGATACTTTTATTGATAGGCATAAATACCATGATGTCAGTTATTTAAATGAAAATAAATATGCAAATATATGTAAAGTTTATACAATCGTTAAAACTATAGATTTAGCATCACTGGTAAATCAAATGTCAGGTTGCCAATTATTTTGCAATCATAAAACACTTCAATTATTCAATGCTGAAGGCAAGGCTCTCAACATTGAGGATAATTCCAAAAACCGAGAAACTTTAATAAATAAGGTTACGCAACTTAACATACCAAGAATTGAATTTAGTAGAGGTCTTGAAACAAATTATGAAGCCAAAAAGATCGATAAGGATTTATTTTATTCTCATTTAAAATCACTTATTGATTATTTCATAAATAATAATTCTATTGAACCTAAGATTCTGTTTTGGGGAAACTCTTTCAAAGAGAAAGAAAAACTAGCTTTTATTCAAAAGATGATGATTGAGATACGTATAACAGAGTTGCAAGACTTTAATTCTAACTTTGTAATCAAAGATGGCCTTGATATTCTTTATCCTCAGCTATCAAATGATCAAGTTATTGATAGATGGGTAACTAAGCAATTTAATAAAAATGAAATAGTCCAAGAAATTAACAATCAAATTCAATAAGCTATGCAAGGAGTATTTATATTCTCAGATTTTAAACCATTTACCAAAGAGATAATTGTGCAATTAGGAATACCAGACAACCAAGTTATTTCTACTCAAGCTTTTGAAAAGGAAAATAATTATCACGATTGGTTGACGGAAGTATTCAAAAATAATGAAGTAAAACAAATACTCATTCCATTAAATCTAAGCACCAATGATCCAATTAACGATGGACTTAGGATTGCTCTACATATCAGGTTGAATTATGAATTGGCTATATTCAAAAGGATAGTTCCAATCATATTTTTATCAGACTTTAATTTGGATGTAATAATCCGCAATAATGACTTTGATACAGATATTAACCCTCAGAATATCCTATTTACAAAGGGGGTATTTTTATCAAGTTTCGATACTGATCAAATCAAAAAATTGATAAACAAAGTAGTTTCATGTGCAGAAAATGAATACCACGTTGGAATATTAAATAAACTAAAAATTACGCAAAAAGCAAGTGTAGGGAAACATAATATTTCAAATGCTTGGGGTTGTTTTAAACTTGCTCAGATAACAGGCTTGCATGATAAAATATATAAAGATATAAATGTGTCTGAACACCTAAAAACGCTATATGCAAAGTATTTGATTTGTTCCAACGATACTTATACAAATGATAAACTTATTGACCTTAGTCCCATAAAATGCAATACAAAAAAAATATTATTTATTGATGATCAAGCCGAAGAAGGTTGGTCTATTTTAATGAAGAATATCTTCAAGAGTGCTGGCAACGATTTTCTGGCAATTGATAGCTCTAAATATAAGAATAGTGAAACCAAATTATTTCATGATTTCGAAGGTTTTTATTCGGAATGTCAGAAGCAAATTGGGAAAGACTGGGATCTGATACTGTTGGATTTAAGATTAAATCCAGAAAAAGAAGATATAGACAACGAGATAATATCTCCCACACATTTTTCTGGTTATAAATTAATTGATGAATTTTTAAACCACAATAAAGGATATCAAATTATTGTATCCACAGCTTCAAATAAAATATGGAATATTAATGCGGCTTTGAAAAGAGGTGCTTCATCTTATTATATAAAAGAATCACCGGAATTTAGTTATTCAATACGAGAAACAAAAAGAAATTATGAAAACCTTAAGTGCGATATTCAAAATTGTTTTGATAAATATTATTTAAGAATAATCTACAATGACATTAAAATATTAAAAAAACAACTTACAAGTAGAGAATATCCTTTAAATTTTATAGATGAACTTAATAGTCAATTAGACCTTGCATATGAAATGCTTCATCATGCAAATTCAAAAGTGCAATTCGCTTATGCCTTTGTAACCTTATATCTCTTTATTGAGGCGATTAATAATTACTTTATTTCTAAAGTTGATGATGATAAATGGGAAATTTTGGATACGGGTCATTTATTAGATTGGAAGTTAGATTACGATGCTTATTCAAACACAAATACAGTCGTGACAGGTGATAAACCTCCTGAATGGCAAAAATTTGCTGGCATCTATTTTCAGAAATGGTCTGAAACTGATAATAATTTCATTCAGAATGTCCGCTCGCTAATAACTAAACGCAATGGATTTATTCATAACGATTTAAGAATTTTGGATAAAAAAAATCATTCCGGTTTTTATATTAATCATGATATATATGAGCCCAATGGATTTATAAAATTATTTAATTGTGTAAAGAAAATTTGCACCCATTTTTAACTATGATTAAAAACAACAAACCTACTTATTTCAGAATTGATCATTTATGTCAATATAAAATTGTCAAGTTCAAATTCTATCCTTTTAGAAGATATTAACTATAAGCCTTGGTATTCATATTTTGAACAGTTCAATATTTCGAATGATAAGTTCAACTTTCTACTTAACAGGAAAGAAGGTGACATAGGTAAAGGGTACATAAGCATAAAAAGTTGCTGACTTTTTGAAATGCTACTGGTTAAAGCCAAATTATTATAATCCTCAGTAAAGATCATAGTTTGAAAAATAGTGTAGAGAATTGGTTAAAATCAGCAACCACAAAAAGAATTTTGAGGATTAAACGAAAATCTTTCTTTTTCAACTAATATTAATTGTAAAAAGTTAATACCTTAGTACAATCAATAAATGTCAATTTTTGGGTTATTATTCAAAACATAAAAAATGAATATAAATAGTATTAAAATATGGATCAGAGAGAAGTTTGGAAAAAGTACATCACGGCACAATCCAAAATATTAGAGCATAAATCTAAACCTATTTCAATTGACACGACAAAAAGCGTTCAAAGAAATGGTTTAAAATTAAATCTTTCTATTGACCAAGAAATATTTAAGGAAATATTCAAGAAAGAGGTGTAATCGGTAATTACAAATGCACCAATTTCGGTAAATAAGAATGCACCATATTTGGCAATAAGAATGCACCGCCAATGATCCCTTAGGGGCATGCCCCTAAGGGATTATGGACTATTTTGCTAGTTAACCCTGAATATCAGTTATTGTTATTCTGTAAAATGATCGATCAAATCTGTTATTCCACTTCCCTCAATATAAAAGGAAGTTGTTAGATAAAAACTATCAAAATAAAATAGAAAATTATTTATAGCTAAAATAATACCTTAATTACCCGTACTTACATGTTAAGGCGTTTCGCCGAGGATCCGGCCATTGGGTCAGAAACGTGTTTTTTACTCCTTTCAGAAGTCGATTTTTCGAAAAATAGCTGCTTAAATTGATGAATGGCAAATTGCAACGAATGGGGTTCGGCATATTTACTGAAAATGGCTTCCAAGCCACCATGTTCAGTGTAAATGTGTTTTAATGATTGTATAAAGCATTTGTAATCAATGCTATTGAAGGTTCTGTGGACAAAATGATCTAATAAATGAAGCTGATGTTCATCGTGCGACATGACAAAATCAAAAGGGGATTCACCCAGTAAATCCAACATTTGGGTCGCATTCCGGACGATCGTTTTCCGGTTTCCCCATGAAATGGTGGCAGCCAGAAATCCTGCTATCTCAATGTCTTCCTTCAAATGATATCGGTGAGGAATGCACACAGGATCGTTAACTATAAAATCGAAGGTGTTGTATGCGGCTACTTTTTCGTCTAAAAATGATTTTAGATCGGCGTCAATCTTCATTTTTCGTTGTCAAACCTTATTTCCTGGATAAAAAGCTTTCCGGCATCTATTTTTATATAAATATACACGCGGAATATTCCGTTTTGGGTATTTAAATTTCCAATAATATAAGTAGAATCATTGCCTTTGGAGTTTCCCTGATGGGCCTGAGTAAATGATTTGACTGGATTTTTCACAAAGAATTTTTTTAACTGTGCGATGGCTTCCGCTTTTGACACCGTTGCCTCAAAGTCGGCTATGGAAACCTCAACCTGAGCATCTAAAAAACTACTCAAACCAACAGTGTTCCCCTCATTTAAGGATCGGGTGATGTCAGTGGTAATCGTTTGGAAAAATGGGGCAAGACTAAAAACTACACTTAGGAATACATTCATGTATGGGATGTTTTGCGACTATAACGAAAAGGTTAAAACAAAAAGTATAAGTATATTAATATACCACATAAACTATTTTATTGTTTTAAACCTTACCTTTGTGCTTCAAAAATAAAATATTTATGAGCAATTCCCGCGTACTATTAGCCATTTTAGATGGTTGGGGTATTGGACAAGATGTTACATCTGATGCCATTTCTCAGGCAAATACACCATTTATGGATGATCTCCTGGCTAATTATCCTCATAATGAGTTAATTACTTATGGAGAAGAGGTGGGCCTTCCCGAAGGTCAAATGGGTAATTCGGAGGTTGGACACCTCAATATTGGCGCTGGAAGGGTTGTCTATCAGGAATTGGCTCGTATAAATAAAGAAGTTCGCGAAGGTACTTTAGCTCAAAATGCTACGCTACTGGAAGCCATAGAATATTCGGTAAGTAATAAAAAACCTTTTCACCTGATGGGGCTCGTTTCTGACGGGGGGGTTCATTCGCACATTAATCACCTAAAAGCTTTAGTTGATATTTTGGAAAATGCAGGGGTCGCTGACATTTTTATTCATGCTTTTACCGACGGTCGCGATTGTGATCCTAAAAGTGGCTTGGGTTTTATAGCTAATTTATCTGATTTTCTGAAAGGTAAACGAGCAAAACTGGCTTCTGTTATAGGTCGTTATTTTGCCATGGATCGCGACAAACGATGGGAAAGGGTTAAATTGGCTTATGATTTATTAGTATCTGGAAAAGGTACTAAATCAAACGATTTGGTGGCCTCTATATCGGAAAGTTATCAGGCCGGTGAAACCGATGAGTTTATTAAACCATTATTTGCCGCCAAACCGGATGGTTCTCCTACCGCAACGATACAAGATGGCGATGTGGTGCTCTGTTTTAACTTCCGCACCGATAGACCAAGGGAAATTACGCAGGTATTAACGCAACAGGATTTTTCGGAATTTGGCATGACCAAAAAGGATCTTTACTATGTAACTATGACGCAGTACGATGAATCCTACCAGGGAGTTTTTGTTCTTTTTCAAAATGATAATTTGAATAATACCCTGGGCGAGATTGTATCAAGGGCCGGGAAATCACAGATTAGAATTGCTGAAACTGAAAAATATCCTCACGTAACTTTTTTCTTTTCCGGTGGTCGTGAATCCGTATTTCCGGGGGAAGAACGATTAATGGTTTCCTCGCCGAAAGTCCCTACCTACGATTCAGCGCCTGAAATGAGTGCAAAAGGTATTACAGAGCTCATTACAGAGGCTATCAGGACCAAAAAACCCGATTTTATATGCTTAAATTATGCCAATGCCGATATGGTGGGGCATACAGGCGATTTTCAAGCTGCCATAAAAGCAGTGGAAACGGTGGATACTTGTTTATCTGATTTGGTTAAAACCGCCCTGGAAAATAATTATCATATCATCGTCATAGCCGATCATGGAAATTCTGACTATATGATTAATCCCGATGGAACGCCAAATACTGCCCATACCATGAACCCTGTTCCCATTATTTATGTGGCAGAAAATGCGTCAGAAAGCAAGGTGTCTCACGGTAAATTGGGAGATATAGCGCCTACTATTCTGCATTTGCTGGAAATAGACCTACCCGTTGAAATGACTGGAAATAATCTTATTTCAAAAAAATAAGGCCTTATTTCCATTTGATATTGCAACCAGCACTGGGATATTGAACGGGGGAAATTTCTTTTCCTGCAAGCACATTATCTATGGCTTGTCGTAAATCGCTGCCATCCAATGGTTTATCATTACCAGGTCGGGAACTGTCTATGCGTCCACGGTAAACCAAATGTAAATGCTCGTCGAAAAGATAAAAATCAGGGGTGCAGGCGGCATCATATATCCTGGCAATTTCCTGCGATTCGTCGTATAGATACGGAAAGGTGTATCCCGTTTCTTTCCCGTGCTCGGTCATCTTTTCAGGCCCATCCTGTGGATATTTTATGGCATTGTTTGAACTTATACCGACAAACTGTACGCCAGCATTTTTATAATCTGCTGCTATCCGAACTATTTCCGGATTCACATGTATGACATAGGGACAATGATTACACAGAAACATAATGAGCGTCGCTTTTGCCGGATGCATCTCGTACAAAGTTATTTCCTTAGCTGAAAGGGTGTCAGGTAAAGTGAAATTTGGTGCTTTAGTGCCCAATGGCAGCATATTAGATTCCGTGTAAGCCATGTTTTGTATTTGAAATTTGTCGGTAAATATAAGCTAATTAGGATTGTTCCGCAAAAATGATAAAAACGGATTAAATTTGCCCTTAATTAATTAAAAGGATACATGTTTCAAACGTATGATGTAATTGTGGTGGGTGCAGGGCATGCAGGTTGTGAAGCCGCCGTAGCCGCTGCCAATATGGGTTCTAAGGTACTATTAGTTACCATGAATATGCAGACGATTGCACAAATGTCTTGTAATCCTGCGATGGGTGGCGTAGCTAAAGGTCAGATTGTCAGAGAAATAGATGCATTGGGTGGTTATTCTGGTATCGTTACCGATGAATCAGCGGTGCAATTCAGAATGCTTAATCTGTCGAAAGGACCCGCTATGTGGAGTCCACGTGCACAAAGTGACCGCATGCAATTTGCTCAAAAATGGAGAATGATGCTTGAAGAGCATCCCAATATAGATTTTTGGCAAGACATGGTTAAGGAGTTAATCGTCGAAGATAACCGAGTTAAGGGGGTCGTTACTGGCATGGGTTTATCCATTAACAGTAAATCGGTGGTCCTTACAAATGGTACTTTTTTAAATGGAATTATACACATTGGGGAAAAACAGATTGGTGGTGGCCGTTCTGGTGAATCCGCTGCAAAAGGAATTACAGAACAGTTAGTTAGTCTGGGATTTGAGTCAGGAAGAATGAAAACGGGTACTCCTCCCCGGGTGGACGGGCGAACACTGAACTACGAGGCAAT
>CANMVX010000058.1 GCA_947501115.1 Haliscomenobacteraceae bacterium | reverse complement strand
GGTGGGGTAAATCTGGAAAACATACCAGCCTATTTTAAAGCAGGCGCAAAAGGATTAGGTATGGGGGGTACCCTTTTTCTATCTTCTCTTTTGGAAACCAAAGACTACGAAAATTTAGGTCTTCATTTTGAAAAAGTAGCCCAAACGGTCAGGGCAGCACGCACAAAATAACCCATCGCTCGAAACCCCACCGCTCGAAACCCTGCGAAACCCTGCGCCTGAACTCCGCGTACCCTACGTTAAAATCCCCACCGCTCGAACATCTCCGCTTTCAGGAAGTATCACATTTGAATAAATAATTTTAATTTTCTCCGTTATCTAATTTCTTAATTTCTTTTTTTACCTCTTCAATCAATTGTTCTTCAGTTGGTAAATAAAGTTGATACTTACTAGCTATTATAGTGTTGTTATTTTCAGGCAATGTTATTTTCACCACTGCATCATTTTTATCGGTACACATTAATATACCTATTGTTGGATTTTCAAAATCCTGTTTTTCATATCGATCATAGTAATTTACATACATCTGCAATTGACCGATATCCTGATGTGTAAGTTTTGCTGTTTTTATCTCAATGATCACAAAACACTGTAAAAGTCGATTAAAAAAAACAAGATCAACATAAAACTCATCCCCTTCAATGTTAAACCGTTTTTGTCTTGCAATAAATGCAAAGCCATTACCTAATTCCAGAATGAAATCAAGTAAATGGGTAATGATGGCAGATTCCAAATCTTTTTCGTAATAAGCAGCTTCTTTCTTTAGTCCAAGGAATTCTAAAACCATTGGGTCCTTAATAATTTCTTTTGCATCCATAGGACGTTTTTCTTCACGAGCTACTGCTAAAACGGATGCAACATCATTACTCAAAAGTAGTCTTTCAAATAACTGGCTATTTACTTGACGCTCTAATTGTCTTGCTGTCCAATTATTTTTGTCAGTTTCGGCAATATAAAATGCTCGTTTATCCTGATTATCAATTCGAATAAGGGTGCGGTAATGTGTCCAACTAAATTGCGAACGCAGTGCGTTCGTATTTTGGAAAGACCTATAAAACTGCCTATTCATTTCTAATTGTCGAATCGTAAATCCAGTGCCGAAATGAGGTTGAAATTCATCTGAAATTGATTTAATCAAAAAACTCCCATAATCTGCACGAGATTTTCCTTTTTGTTCTTCTTCAAAAATAACTTTTCCAATTTGCCAGTACATGAGCACCCTTTCGTTGTCAACTGAACGAATTGCTTTAGCTCGTGAGGAATTAATAATACCGCGTATTTCTTCAATTAAAGATTGTTTTAATTGCATAATAAAATAATTAAAAAATGTTGTTTGTTTTGAACCCCTCCCGCTCTAAACCCTGCGAAACACTGCGCCTGAACTCCGCGTACCCCGCGTTAAAAACCTCTCCGCTCGAAACCCATCGCTCGAAACCCACCGCTCGAAAATACCTCACTATAAAATCTGCTCCCAGATCATTGGAATACTATATGTCGACAGGTTGTAAAATTTCAATTTGCATTTCCTGAAAAGTATTTTTCACCTCTTTATTAGGAAAAATAAGTTGCACCAAATCATCTTCATTTTTTTCCCCTATAGTTAGAAAACCGATTTGAAAAAGAACTATTTCTAAACTTATGCGATGTAAATGAAGGCAACCAAATCCATTTTGATTAAAAGGCGTCAGATTTATCCTTGAGGTTCCCTCCTTTTTGAGGAGATTGACTAAAAAAGAAGGAGTACCCGTTGCGAACCAAAAATTATAAAATTCATTTCTATCAAAAAAGGAATTAATGGACACTGGATTATAGACCTTTTCTGCATTTTCTTCAAACCTATACCCATTGTACCAAATCCTCAATTGTTCGAGTAAATCTTCCCTGGAAAGCTTTAAAACATCCCTGGCCACTTCAATTTCCTCTGAAAAATTGCCTTCCAGTTCTTCTTGGGTATAACCAAGCATGGTGGCATAAGTTGGATGCATAGATAGATCTTCCAGATTATTGAGTCCGGAAAAGATTCCTATTTTAGAAAATTTGCTCACTCCCGTTAGGAAGACCAGCTCAAGTGAGGTGTCTAGGTCCTTAAGTACACTATAGAATCCTTTAAGTAAATCTCTGTTTTCATAAGCCTTTCCAATATCTTTTGCCAGATATTCAAGAATGGGCGCGTCATATTCATCGACCAGAACCACAACTTTTCCTTTGGAAGAAAGAGTTATAATTAACTCCCGAAATTTGTCGCGTGCATAAGATGATTTCAGTTCAATGCCATGATTTTGCCCTACTTCATGAACACGCTCGGCAAGAGAATCTTCAAGTCCCCGCTGCTCGAAATTTATATCTTTGAGTGAAAGACGCACTACAGGATTTTTCTTGTTCCAATCCCATTTATCCTCAATCCAAAGACCTTTGAACAGCGTTTTACTACCTTGGTAAAGCGCTTGCAGGGTTGATATTGTTAAGGACTTACCAAAACGTCTTGGTCTCGAAAGGAAATAAAATTTTCCTCTGGACGCTATGGAGTGAATATATTTGGTTTTATCAATATATTTGTAATCACCTTCAATGATTTCGCGAAAATCCTGAAGTCCAAGAGGTAGCTTTTGGGGCATGTTGATTTATTTATTTGTAAATATACTATTGTTAGCTTAGCAAATTTATGGCTATTTCTCCAACAGCATTTTTAAAATTAATCAATACTTATCAGCAGCCTTTGGTTTAACCACTTAATTATCGGTTAAGATTTTCATGAAACTAATGAGGTCATTTTTTTCTTTCGTTGTTAATTGCAAATTATCAAAAGGTAAGGTTTGGTATTCTAAATTCATTCCTATCCCGTTACCGCCGCCTAATTCATAAAATTTAACTACTTCTTCCAGACTATTATAAACACCGTTGTGCATATAGGGAGCAGTTTTATCAATATTTCTTACAGTGGGGGTTTTAAAGGAATATTTTAATTGTTCTAATTGATTTAAATTATATCTACCTAAATCTCCATCAACCACTGCATTTGTCCAAGTTATACTTTTGGGAACACCAATAACTTCCGATTCCGTATTATTAAACCAAGGAGGAATTGTACCATTATATATTGGTATGAAATGACAAGTAGCACATTTAGCTTTTCCTGAAAATATATTGAAGCCATTACTTTCTGACTCACTTAAACTAACTTGCCCTTTAAAATATTGATCAATTTTTGCATTGAATGGCATTAAACTTCTTACATAAGCAGCTATGGCATTGCGTATTTCGTAGGAAGTAATCTCTTTTTTATGAGGATAAGCCTTGGAAAAATTAGAAGCAAGTGTTTGATTAGCAAAAATTTTCTTTTTTATTTCTTTGGGTGTTAAATCGAATTCATCGGGATTTTTCATAACGCTCTCAATCTGATTTTCTAAATCTTGAGAACGCAAATCATAAAAAAATGATTTTTGAAAGGCAGCATATAATACCGTTGGTGAATTTCTCCTTACCAAATTGTTATGAATATTAGTTACGGAAGTAACCTTACCGTCAGTAAAAGCTTTATTGGCATTGTGGCAACTAGCACAACTAATATTATTATTTTTGGATAGACTGACGTCATTAAAAAGTATTTTACCTAATGCTATTTTTTCTTCAGTAGATGCTGATTCAGAAAAAGGTGAAAATGCATCTGGATTAATTTTTTTTCCTTGCATTAAGTCGGACAAAGTGCCAAAAAAGACTTTATTTTTATCAAAATTTGGTGCTTCGCCCAGTACAATTTTTAAATCTTCTTCAAAAGTCGTGCTTACAGGCATTAAATGGTTTTTAATAAACTGCAATCGATCGAAGGAATTAAAGTTATTATTTTTCTCAGTAAAAAGTATGGCATCATTGATTTGATTTATTAACTGTTTATTAATATTTTTATTTTTGGTTTCACAGAACATTCGATACCATTCGTTTATTCCCTCTAAGGCAAATCTTGCCTCTGTAATCGATTGAAAAGCAACAGGAGAGTCAAATCCTGTAATACCTAAAGTAGCAATCCTAATAATTTGGTGTTGAACCAATTCATAAAAGTGATGGTCTTGTATGGGTAAGTCTTTTATTGTTTTTTTTATAAATAATAAATCAGTACTTAAAATTTTAATTTGCTTATTTAAATCAATAAGGTCAACGGTATCACTATAAATAATTTCTTCAATAACCTGAAAACCAGATGGATCATTTACCATGTTATCATCTGTTTTAATCTCCGGTAATGCTGGACCATTAATTCTTCGAGTTAGTCCCTGATAATAATACTCTACGAATGGTTCAATTTTTTTATAGTTCTTACGACTATCGGAAAATATTTTTATTAATGTATTTTTATCACTCTCTCCTTCCGTTTTACTTAAAATTCCAATGACAGAATCTATATTTTTTTCAACAAAAGAATATGCGGTCTTATCAAAACTTTTTTGGCTTATAGTTATACACGCAAAAAATAATAACAAACAAAAAACACCAAAAAATAAATTCTTCATTTTTAAAAAAAATTAAATGAATGATAAAAAATAAGACCATTCATATTAGGATAATCTGAATGGTCTTATTTAATAGTTTTAAAAATTATTTATCTAGGAACTTTAGTAATAAGTAAAGTTTGTCCACCAGATTTATAAGTTTGTACAGAAACCGCTTTACTAGGATTTAGAAATTTATCGCCTTCTAACCAAGAATGGGCATGTATGTTAATGGTAAAGGTTCCAGGAACTCCAATAACATCAGAAATATCTTCCATAGCACCGTGTTCCCAAAGTCCAAATTTATTTTGATTAGCACCCGCTGGATTATATTTTGTACCTAGTACTGCAACATCTTTATGAGTCATATCCATAAATACTTTTTTAGTACCCGTTTTGATATCATACTGCCATATCAAGGAATTATGAGTTGCCTCTGGCCAATAGGAATCACCATCTTCCTGGATATATACATAATTTTCAGTTACACAAAGGTTATCTGGATTAATTATATCTGTACCTTTTACATTAGTTCCAGTTGGAGAAACATCACCATCAGCAACAATTTTCAAAACACCTTTTAATGGATCGATTGGATCTAATTTAAGTTGATACATTCTTCCCATATATGTTTTTTCTGTTGAGCCAGAAACACCAGTAGCAACAAAATATAATTCTCTATTATTAGAAGAAGAACCTTTACGATAATCTAAATCCTCTACGCGAGCAAATTGAATACTTTTTAACGTAGCATTTAAATTATCTATTTCAGTACCTGTTAAATTTTTTGCATTGGGAACCTCTACAAATTCTACATTATAGTTGTTGTTCCAAGTCATATTTGTTTCGATTTGGTTTTGGTCAACTCTTCTTAAAACATAAAGTTTTCCATTATCTAAATCACCAACTGTATTCGAAACATATAAGTAAACCTGCCCGTTACCTGAATCCTCACCTAAAATAATAACGGTTTTTCCAGGATATGCTACTTTGGTAAGTGGAACTGCATTTTCACCACTGAATTTGCCTAATGCTGGTTTTACTCTTGTTTGGTTTGAAGGGTTCGCAAGTCCTACCGCATCAACTGCATGTGTCATTGCATTTACATTGGATTCTCCAGTACTTAAAAAGGTAGGTCCAAATCCATGAATTTCAGGCGTTGCCATTGTGCCAGAACATAATCTGAACATACCTCCATCGGTATTCACGATATATTCTCCTTTTGTAATATTTAATTTCTTATCAAGATACAATCTTGAAATTGCCCAAGTATTTTCATGATTTGTTACCATGATATAACCACTTCCATCAGGATTTTTAATGAATCCTTGTCCATCCGGTGCGCCACCGTAAACCATAGTACCAGAGTTAGGTATTAGGTCTTCGCTACTTACTAAAGTGTAAACTCCTACATTTGAAAATTCACTTCCCATTTTAATAAATGCGGGAGTAACAGAACGATTTTTGAATTCTGCCTCACTGACAACTGGGGGTGTTGTAGTATCGTCTTTTTTACAAGCAACAAACAATGATGTTGTTGTTAAAAACATTAGCACTGCTAAGTTTAGATTTTTGTTTAACATAAATTTATTTTTTTGTAAAAGTATTACTATGACTTTAACTAAATTTTATGCGTTTATTAAATAAGTGTAAATTTTTACAAAAATTACTTTGAAAATGGGGGAACTATTTTTGTGATGTAGTTGACCTAAAAAGTAATGAGACAAAATAATCGATAAATGATTAATCGCAGAATTCTTTTATTTGAATATTAAGTATAATTTCTTCGATTTTAATAAAATTTTTATTTTCCAAATTTTTTTATCTTTTAAATCAAAATCACTTATAATCTTTGGTAAAACATGAAAATAAAAAAGGGTTTATGAATGTTACTTCATAAACCCCTGAAAATCAGTTTTTCTTATGTGGGCCCAGTAGGGCTCGAACCTACGACCCCCTGATTATGAGTCAGGTGCTGCTAACCAACTGAGCTATGGGCCCCTTTTAGAAGTGCAAATATATAGCTTTATCGCTAAATTGTCATCTATTGTGGAAATTTTTCTTATACTTACAGATACAAAGGTTGGACCTAATCAATGAAAAAATACATCAGTCAACAGGAAGCCCTTAGTTTATTACAAAAATATTGCGCATATCAGGAACGTTGCCATCGTGAAGTCCGCACAAAATTGCTCTCTCTTGGCATTTATGGTGAATATTTGGAGGAAATAATAGGCAGCCTCATTGAGGAAGATTTTTTAAATGAAATCAGATTTGCCAAAACTTACGCCCGGGGAAAATTTAGGATGAAGGCCTGGGGTCGCATCAAAATTATCCAATCCCTAAAGCAAAAGGGAATCAATGATTATTGCATCAAAGAGGCAATGAAGGAAATTAATCCTGCAGATTATAAGGAAACTCTGCATTTAATATTGGTTCAACAACTTGAAAAATGCCCCGATGTACCCCCTTTCGAACGTAAAAGTAAAGCCTTTCGTTACGCGCTGTCCCGTGGATTTGAATCGCCGCTCATCGAGGAATTTTTCGGTAGAGAATAAAAATGGGTATTTTAAAATTACCCATTATATTTATAAGGATATTTTTAAAACAGCCTTTGCAAAATGAATCTGTATGATGAAATTTAAATTGAATCGATTAAAATCGCTATCGGTATTTTTTCAGATAGTTATGCTATCTGTCGTATCGGGCGGTATATTAATGGCACAGGGAACCCGTTTGTTGCGTCAGCCTTCCCTGAGTTCCGACAAGGTAACCTTTATATATGGCGCCGATGTCTGGGTTTCCGATCTGGAAGGAAAGCAGGTAACCAGATTGACAAGTACCCCTGCGGTTGAAAGTAATCCGCAGTTTTCACCCGACGGTAAAACAATAGCTTTTACTTCCAATCGCTCCGGGAATCAGGCCGTTTATATCGTTCCAGTGACTGGAGGAGAACCAAAAAGGCTTACCTGGTATCCAGCTGCCGCTACCGTAAGAGGTTGGACCCCCGATGGTTCCAGGATTTTATATGCCTCCGATCGCGAAACAGCTCCTACCGCTTATAACCGCTTGTACACTGTGTCGGTCGAAGGAGGTCCTTCTACCCTGGTAACCAAACAGTGGGGAAATAATGGTAGCTTTTCACCCGACGGAAAAAGGATGATCATAGACAAGATGGATCGGTGGGATGTGGAATGGCGCGCTTATCGCGGTGGACAGAATACACCACTCATTTTAATGAATCTGTCTGATTTTAGCGAAATATTATTGCCGAATCCTTCAAGTACGGACATTATGCCTATCTGGTTAGGTAAAATGATTTATTTCCTTAGCGATAGAAACGGTGGAGTGGCGAATATCTGGTCGTACGAGCCCGACGCTGGAAAATTAACTCAAATAACCTCTTTCAAAGATACGGATGTAAAATATATTTCCGGAAATGGTACCAGGCTATTATATGAACGCGAAGGATTCCTGCATACCATCGGCCTGGATGGATCCAATAGCAAGAAACTGAATATTACAGTGTCCGGCGATTTTCCATGGGCTGAAACCCGTTGGGAAGAGGTGGGTCGAAATGCCACTAACGTCTCCTTGTCTCCCACGGGTAAAAGAGCCCTGGTGGAGGCGCGTGGTGAAATATTTACCGTGCCTGTTGAAAATGGGGATGTGCGGAATCTTACCCAAAGTTCTGGTGCCGCTGACCGCGTACCTATCTGGTCACCATTGGGCGATAAGCTCGCCTGGTTTTCTGATGCCGATGGAAAAGGTTATGCCTTGACGATAGCAGGTCAGGATGGTTTGGATAAACCACGTATCATTTCTATTGGAGAATCAAAAATGGCTTGGGAACCCGTCTGGTCACCCGATGCAAAATATATCGCATTTACCGATAACAGAGTGCGCATAAGAATAGTAGATGTTCAGGCAGGTACCATTGAAACGGTTGATACGGCAGGTAATAATCTGGAAAGGGGTGACATGGGCCTTACCTGGTCTCCCGATAGTCAATGGTTGGCTTACGCTAAGGCGGGGGATAATCAATTACGGGCGATTCAGACCTACCATGTGAAAACGAAAAATAGAAGGGCTTTGACAAATGCTTTTGCCGACGCCTTTTCACCCGCCTGGGATCGCAATGGTAAAAATCTTTACTTCCTGGCAAGTACCGAAGTAGCATTGGGTAGCGGTTGGGCCAATACCAGTTCCCAAATGGCGAATCCCGAATATGAGGCCTACGTGATTAATCTGCGCAAATCGGATCAATCGCCCTTCAAACCTAAAAGCGATGAGGAAGAGGTGAAAAAGGAAGTGGCCGATGAAAAAACGGAAACAAAACCTGAAGCAAAAGCCGATGCAAAACCTGATGCGAAGATGCCAGCAAAATCGCCTGAGCCAGAAAAACCTAAAGATAAAAAGATAGAGGTGCTGATCGATTTTGATAATATTGATCGGAGAACTATTCCTTTGGGCATGCCAAAACGGAATTATACGACCATGGTGGCAGGTCCGGAAGGGTCTGTCTTTGTTGGCGAACGAGTGGCAAATAAACCCGGCGTGGTGCATAAATATACCCTCGAATCAAAGGAGGCTAAAGAATTTCTTACCGGTTCAAGTGGATTGGTTGTATCTGCTGATGGGAAAAAATTTATAATAAATGCCATGGGTCAGTGGAAAGTGGGCTCAACCGGTGGGCCTAATGGAAATGAGGCAAAACCATTGAAAATGGACCTGACCATGCAGTTAAACCGGTCTGCGGAGTGGAAACAGATGTTTGAGGAGGCCTGGCGCTATGAAAAGGATTATTTTTATGACCAGCAGGGTATTCATGGCAGGGATTGGAATGAGGTCTATCGCCGATATGCACCGTTGGTTCCTTTTGTTAAACACAGGGATGACCTGACTTATATTTTAGATATGGTCAATGGTGAGCTTTCGGTTGGACATAGTTTCGTATTTGGCGGTGATTTTCCAGCCACTGATCGTTCTTCAGCAGCGGTTTTAGGGGCAGATTTGATAGCAGATCAGAATCGTTGGAAAATCAACAGGATTTTCACCACTGAAAGCTGGAATCCTAGTCTCTCCAGCCCATTAGACAGACCTGGTATGAAGGTGGAATCTGGATATTATCTGGTGGGTGTGAATGGTAAGGAACTGACAACTTCTGAAGATCCATATAAAATGCTTGCGGGTACGGCTGATGTGCAAACCGTATTGCATTTGAATAATAAACCTGTTTTTGATGGTTCATGGACCGAAACGGTTAAACCTTTGCGCAATGAATTGAGTCTGCGTCAACGCAACTGGGTGGAAGACAATCGTCGGTTGGTAGATAGCCTTTCCGGCGGAAAACTGGGCTATATTTGGGTGCCAAATACGGGTGGACCAGGTTTTGTGTCCTTCAATCGCTATTATTTTGCTCAGCAGGATAAACAAGGGGCGGTTATTGATGAACGATTTAATGGTGGCGGTTTATTAGATGATTACATGACCGACCTGATGACCCGTAGCCTTCGGGCAGCGATGACCAATGAAGTACCTGGTGGTAAGCCTATGAAGTTGCCGGCAGGGATTCTCGGACCAAAGGCCTTGTTGATCAATGAACTGGCAGGATCAGGGGGCGATTTCTTTCCCTGGGTTTTCCGTCACCGAAATGCAGGTCCATTAATTGGTGCACGTACCTGGGGTGGTCTCGTGAAGAGTTCCGTACATTATAGTCTGGTAGATGGAGGTGCTCTCACTGCTCCTGATAATAGTATTTTTGACCCCGCTGCCAATAAATGGATTGCTGAAAATGAAGGGGTTGCACCAGATATTGACGTACGTCAGGATGCAAAATCTCTACAGCAAGGACGCGATCCACAATTGGAAAGGGCGGTTAAAGAGGTCTTGATGATGCTGGAAAAACAACCGACAAAGGATATTAAAATTCCGCCTTATTCTAAACCGGCACAGACCAAACAATAATATATTTCCCCCGGCAGGCTATTGAATGAGACTGCCTGCTGGGGGAAAATCCCTTCTTTATATGCACTAAAAGCGCGCTAAAAAAAAGAAAAAGTAATGAACAAAGACAATATTAGAAATGCTAAAACCTTTGACGAGTTATTAGACATTAAATATGGAAAAATAGGCTCTGAAAAACGAGACAACTTTGAAGAAAGAGCAAAGTATTTTGTCATTAGCGAAATATTGAAGGAAGTACGAAAATGACAAATATGACATTCAACTTTCAACATTGTACAAACTTTTTGAATCTGGACTTGGTCAAAAAGTGAATATAATGTTCGGGTAAGATAGCGTTCTGAAAACTCTGTTATTTTGTTCCGAATAATTTTTTGACGCTAATATTAAAATTTTATCATTCAATTTGAAGTTTTACTTTCGCTTTTAATACGGCAAAAACGCTTATTAATTAGTATTGTACAGGTAGTATTGTTTTAGAGACGAGAAATATGTGTGTGCCCTTTTAACAGCAATAACATAGTAGCCAGGCATTTGCGGCTTCAATGCTTCCTTAGCAAAGCCATAGACTCCTTTTGCCAATAATTTATCCAGCCACTGAATGATTGATATATCGTTTTGCTCGGCCTTTATAAGAGTGAAATTTTGCAAAAGGTACCATAATTCGGTACTTTATGCAAAAAATCTATTTTAATTTGTGTGAAATTGTTCTGAGGTGAACCGTTTTGGTTAATAAGTTTTTCTTATAAATATCTATGGATATTACCCCCCTCAAAACCCTTCGAAGATGCCCAGTCCAAACAAGGCAAAATCATATTTCACAGGATCGACCGGGTCCATTTCCCTTAGGCTTTCATTCAGGGCAGTAACGGCACGGGCATCATTTTGAACGCGGTCGAGTAATCATTACTTTACTATTTTTTTTCAATAGTTCATCAAAAGAACCTGCCGATTCATTCTTGATTTTTTCTTCTAATTCTTGTATATCTTCGGTAATCTTACCTTTCTTTTTGGAAAAATTAGCCAGTTCATCTGATATTTCCTTCATTGAATTATTTTCACCTAATTCTTTCTGTTTAGCAAGTAATTGGTTGGAGTAGGTATGAATATTAGATTCTTTGTTTGGTATATTTTCGAAAAGTTTGTAACTGTCATTATCCAGTATCAATAGTCTGAAAAATCCCTAAAAAGATCTGATAAACCACCGCGTATGGAATCGTCTGTGGTTCCACTTATACCGTCATCAACATAAATACGATATGGAACTCCTAATTTTTGAGCACATTTTATACCATTATCTTTTTGATTTTCAATGGTATATTTTTCTTTCCTTGCTTTTGAGGTTCTACAATAAATTCCCAACATTAGACTAATTTATTATATTTACATTATGTTAAAAAAGCTTATAATATAAGCGATTATTTAAAAAACTACAATTTATAAATGTTACATCAAGACGAATTAAAAGATTTTTTAGAATTAAAAACAATACAATATAATAATCTCAATTTTATTGATTTAGATCCAATTAGTATTCCACACCAATTTTCCATTAAAGAGGATATTGAGATATCTGCATTTCTAGTGGCAACAATAAGTTGGGGAAACAGAAAAGCCATTGTAAAATCAGCAAATGACCTAATGGCTAAATTAGGGAACAGTCCTTTTGACTTCATTATAAATGCAACTAATGATCAAATTGATAAATTATCGGATTTCTATTATCGTACTTTTAATGGATCAGATCTATCATATTTTATTTTAAGCCTGAGAAATATTTATACAAACCATGGTGGTATGGAGAAACTATTTGCTGGCAATCAAAATAATAATCTGTTTGAATCAATATCCCATTTTCGTAATGTGTTTTTTGAGCTACCTCATGAAAAAAGAACTATGAAACATGTTTCAGATCCACTATCTGGATCAGCTTCAAAAAGGCTACACATGATGTTGAGGTGGTTGGTTCGAGATGACCACATTGTTGATTTAGGTATTTGGAAGCAGATAAAACCATCTTTACTGTCTTGTCCTTTAGATGTACATTCTGGAAATACAGCAAGAAAACTTGGATTGCTAAAAAGGAAACAGAATGACGCAAAAGCAGTTTCTGAACTTGATGATATTTTAAGATTTTTTGACCCCAAAGATCCTGCGAAATATGATTTTGCACTATTTGGTTTAGGTGTCATTGAAAATTTTTAATTCTTGTCATTTTAACATCCTGACTCTCAGATTTATCCATTCTGAATTTTCCCTAATACTTATAACGTATTAAGTTTTTTATTCAATTCAGATAGATGACTATTTAATTTTATCCTTAGTTCGATGAAATACTCTTTCCAATCTTTTATTTCTAAGATGTCTTGATACGTTTCATTCTCCTTTAACTCCTCTAAATTCTTTTTGACTTTAGAAATTTTTGTTAGCAAAAATTCTTTAATACCTTCCAGTTTACTTTTATCATTGACTGTGTTTTTTTTGATTTTGGAAATAGACCCATTCTCCAATAAATTTAATATCCTCTCCACCTCTTTAATGTCCTGTCTGTCATACGCTTCATCAAAGGATTTATAGATTTCTGCAACCATATCTTGTATCTCTTTGCTTTCATTTTGAAATAAATCTGGATGACATTTGAAAACCCCCTTTCGATACATCTTTTTCAACTGTTTCTCCTCATCTTGAGAAATTTTTATCTTTACTTTTTTCTCCTCAAAATCCCTCTGATTTTGATAAGCTTTTTCCTCTTTTTGTGATTTTTCATATTCTTCAGAATCATTTGAAGATAAGAGTGTTTTTATTCTCAATATTTCTGTGATTAAATCACCTAATTCTAACGTATGTTGGTAATTAAATTCTTCCAATAATTTTTCGATTTCTATTTTTTCCCCCTCTAATGCCGCAAGTTCATTTTCTAAAATTTTCAACTCTACTTTCAGTGCCTCTAGTTCATAATCAACCCAAGTTATAAGTCCCTGATGGTTCTTTAGAAAATCCTCGATTTTTCTTATTGTAAGTCCAAAATTTCGATCTAAAACCGATTGTATAATCTCCTGTATTGAATTATCAAATTCAAATGGTTTAATTTTTCTAATCTCAGAATCCAAATCCTCCAATTCCTCAAGGATTATGTAATTCTTTATAATCTCCAATCTCTTAATAATTTTTGATACGGGTAACACTTTATTGTCAGTCAATATCTCTCCAATGATTCTATTAATTTCTTTTTTGAATTGTTCTGAAAGTTCTCTATCTCCAGATGTAATCACAATATTCTCAAAGTTGGATTCAGCCTTATAACTCCAGTTATAAGAACCAGTAACGACCACATAATCATCAATAATACAGAATTTATTGTGCATGAACGATTTTTCATTACCTATCCAAAATAACCTTGATTCACCATTTTGAATATTCTCATAGTTGATACTTGAGTTCCTATTGATTTCATTATCACTGATGACCAATACAACCTTAACACCTTCCTTGGACTTTTTAACCAATGAATTAAATAGGTTTTTATTGGTTAACCATGCTACAGCAAGATAAATATCCCTTTGAGATTTATTTATTTCCTCTTCTATACGTTCTGCAATGTTGTTAAAAATAGCCTCGGTATTCATTTTATAATAATCTGTTATTTTTATGAAAAATTTTAGTTTTGGAAATATAAGTATAATTTTCTACCTGTTACATTAATAATTTAGTACGAATGGTATTATTTTTTCTCATAGATTAACCATGGTAAGGTTTAATATAAGATTCCACAAAAATCTTGGTATTTTCTTACAAATAATCCGAAGAAGTGTTAGATTAGGAATTAATTTCACAATTTGGTAGTATTGTTTTTAACTCTTGTATTGTATCCTCAGTCAAGGAATCATTATCTTTTAAATCTAATCTAGTCAAATTTGTCAGAAAGATTAATGGTGATAAATCAGATATTTGATTATGACGTAATTTTAATTCAGTCAAATTTGTCAGATTGGCTAATGGGGATATGTCTGATATTTGGTTTTTTTCTAAATACAGATAAGTCAAATTTGTCAGATTGGCTAGTGGGGATATGTCTGATATCTGGTTTTCATCTAAATCTAATCCAGTCAAATTTGTCAGATTGGCTAATGGGGATATGTCTGATATCTGGTTTTTATCTAAATTTAATCTAGACAAATTTGTCAGATTAACTAATGGTGATAAATCTGATATCTGGTTTTTATCTAAATTTAATCTAGACAAATTTGTCAGATTAACTAATGGTGATAAATCTGATATTTGATTCCAAGATAATATTAATTCAGTCAAATTTGTCAGATTATATAATGGGGATATGTCCGATATCTGGTTTTCAGCTAATTCTAATTCAGTCAAATTTGTAAGATTATATAATGGGGATATATCTGATATCACTTCGGAATAATTTAATTTTAATTCAGTCAAATTTGTCAGATTGGTTAATGGGGATGTATCAAATTTTTGTTTTATAATTAATTCTAAATTTGTCAAATTTGTAAGATTGGCTAATGGAGATATATCAGATAATTTGTATGAAGTTAATTCTAATCGAGTTAAATTTGTTAAATTAACTAATGGAGATATATCAGATAATTGGTCTAATATTAAAACTAATTTAGTCAAATTTGTCAGATTGGCTAATGGGGATATGTCTGATATTTCACTCCCCCTGAAATTTAATCCAGTCAAATTTTTCAGATTGGTTAATGGAGATATATCTGAAATTCGGTTCCAGTTGAAATTTAATTCAGTCAAATTTATCAGATTGGCTAATGGGGATATGTCTGAAATTCGGTTCCAGTTGAAATTTAATTCAGTCAAATTTTTAAGATTAACTAATGGGGATAAATCTGATATATGGTTCCAGTTGAAATTTAATTTAGTCAAATTTGTCATATTGGATAAAGGAGATATATCCGATATACTGTTGTTTTCTAAAACTAATACAATCAAATTCGTCATATTGGATAAAGAAGATATATCCGATATACAGTTATAATTTAAGTTTAATTTAGTCAAATTTGTCAGATTGGTTAATGGAGATATATCTGAAATTTGGTTGTTAGCTAAATACAATTCAGTCAAATTTGTCAGATTGGATAATGGTAATATATCCGATATTAGGTTGGAACCTAATTCTAATTTAGTCAAATTTGTCAGATTGGATAATGGTGATATATCCAATATCTGGTTATAACCTAATTCTAATTTAGTCAAATTTGTCAGATTAACTAATGAAGATATGTCCGATATTCTTTCGTTTATCCTTTGGTTATAACCTAATTCTAATTTAGTCAAATTTGTCAGATTGGATAATGGGGATAAATCCAATATTTGGTTGTGACTTAAATTTAATTCAGTCAAATTTGTCAGATTGAACAAAGGAGTCATATCTGAAATATGATTCCTTTTTAAATTAAGACCTTCTAATCTTAATAATTTGGACAAATGATTTAAATCAGTAACTCGATTAAATGTGCGTGATGACGGATGATCTCTTGGAAGTACCCTGATTCCATTATAATCACTAGGATAAAAATCTAGATTTAAACTCAGGTATTTCAAATTTAGGAAGTCCTTAATTGGGGATACATCGGAAATTTCCCCTCCTACATATAAATGAGTTAAATTTACCAATTTGGTTGAAGGAATTAGATTTAGTATTTCTTGCCCGATTAAATATAAGTTTGTAAGTTTATTAAGCTGGTTTAATGGACTTATATCTGATAAAGACCAATTACTCCATTCAATAGGTATTTTATTAGAATTATAATCATGATTATAATATTCAATAAAAATCCCTATAATTAAAGATTTCAACTCCAATATTCTATTCAGGTCAGATTCATTTATTTCTATATTAAAGGTTTGGATACTATGGTCCCCATAATTTTTGATTTCCCCTTCATAGAATAAGATCAATTTCCACTCATCACTTAAATTATTCCACCAGTTCCACTTATCAAATTGGAACAACGAAATATCCTTAATTATTCTGTTAACTATTGATATTGAATTTCTAGCTCTAATTAAAGAATTATTTGAGACAGGAATTAACTTGTTTTCATCATTAAAATCCATACCATATAGTTTTATTTCAATTATTTTAATGTATTGATTTCCTAAATATAGTAAAGTTAATTCTTAATCCCAGTAGTTTTAATCCCTTAATTATTGGACTTTCTATTCAAAATAATGGATTTGGGTCAGTCAGGACAAAAATGTAATATTTATTCCTTATACAATCTAAACCGTGATTTTTTTTCTCTTAGAATTTGGATCCGTTTTAACCATGTTAATATTGAATTCTTTGGTTTGTTTGTTTCATCGAGAAATTTTTCATATTGAATTTTTGGTAAATAAAGATCAGAATAAAAGAAAAAATAGGCTTTACTTTTTGATCCTTGATATTTATAATTATGTCATACAAAATTATTGAATTATGGAAAAAAAATATCTAATCACAATTAATCCTAAGCCCAATAGTAAAAAACCAGTCAATCATGAAAAAGCTTCACATTATAAGGGTTTATGTACGAGAACAGGTGTAACTATCAATGAGTTTTCGACCATGGTGTCCGCCCCCAACTCCTTTACCTGGTATGGAGGAACTTACAATGATAAACTACTTAATGAAAATGTCGAGGCAATTAACTTATTAGCTTTTGATTTCGACGAAGGAATTTCAACTCCCGAGGAAAAAATATCTATCCTCAAAGGTTGTGGAATTGAGCCAAATCTCTGGTATTCTACTTTTTCTAGTACCATTGAAAAACCGAAATTCCGGATTGTACTTTTTCTGGAAGAACCTATCACTGATATCAAAGATCACACAATAATTTACAAAGCCTTCCTAAATATTTTAAAGGATGCGGATTCTAATTGCAAAAATCCATCAAGGCATTTCTATGGTGGTCTGGATTCTCACATCCTAGACCATAAGCCTATTTCAGTAACTAGTCTGGTTGATAATCTTAATATTGCACTAATTTCTAGTGATGGTGGAAGATCCAGAAAAATCTTTTCATTAAATAACAGGTATTCTGGCAATAATGGGACTTTTCTATTAGAATATAATAGAAATGACCAGTTTCTGCCAGAAATAAAGAATAATATAAAACATACTCCTATAAAAGGGGGGGTAAAAATAGATTGGGAGATTGCCCGAAAAAAAGTTAAGATTTTGGATAAATTTTTGTCGGGTGAATGGTTATATCACAATCAACTATTCCCCCTATCCACTAATATGTTGCAGGTGAGAGGAGGACAAGTATTGTTTAAAGAAACAATGGAAAAATTTAATAAAACCGGTATGACCCAATATACCCAAAACAATTTTAATATTATTACTTACCTCAAGATAAAGCAGTACCCACCAATACCTATTTACTCATTCAGCCCCTACGACGAAGATTCCTCTTTACATGATCTAGTGGGGGAAGTATTAGAAAAACGTGGGAAAATTGAGTTGGTAAATCCAATAGTCACTATATCATTAGAAGAAGCCGAACAAAAATTTAGGTCTGATTTTGAGGAAATATTAAGTAGAAAAAATGATACTGGAATCTATTTAATCAAAGTACCCCCTGGTATCGGTAAAACAGAATTGTTAACAAATGTTACAGCTACTCTCGCTTTTCCCACTCATGTATTGAAAAATGAAGTTGCTCAGAGAATGACAATCCCCTTTATTGTTTCCCCAGACGCAATAAATTTCTCAGATAAAAACCTTAATAATAAGTTACACTTTTTTTACTCGAAAGGTGAATTTCAAAATGCAATGTCCTTAATACATAGTGTAGCAAAAAATGAAAACTCTTGGTACACCCATGAGGATGAAGTCCAGTCATCAAAATATATTACATTACTGGAAATATCTAAAAATACGAAAGAATCTGTCCTGACAACCCATGCAAGGGCAATGATACTCTCTCATAGTCATGACACCATTATTTTTGATGAAGATTTTCTTGAAACCCTTTTACCCATTAAAAAAATTAGTCTATCAGATTTGATAAAAATACAATCAAACTGTGATAAAGATTCTGATGAAATTGGTGAATACGTTGATATTTTCCGACTAGCTAAACCAGGTGTACCAAATAAAAGTCCAAATATGGAAAAAGGTATTGATACTTTTTTTGAATCTTTATCTACTACTTCAACGTCCGGCAACATTATTGATTTACTTTTCAGCCACTATTTTGTAAAAGATACAAAAGATTTGGATACCATTTATTTTATTAAACAAAATAATTTACCGTTCAACAAGAAAATAATCGTAATGAGTGCCACTGCACCTGAGAAAATTTATTCAAAAATATTCGGTGATAAATTTAACATTATAAAAATGGATGAAGTGGAACCAAAGGGTAAAATAATCCAACATACGTCCAGATCATGTTCCAGAAGTGAGTTAAACCGTTACCATAATATTATTTCTCAAAAAGTTGGGGATCAACCTGTGATAACTTTTAAAGGTTTTGATAATTATTTTTCAAATCCTGTTGAAAATATGTATTTCGGGAACACCTCAGGTTACGATGACTTGAAAGGTAAAAATATCTCCGTGGTAGGGACTCCACACAGAAATAATGTGTTTTATCATCTCGTCTTTGCACATATATATGGTATAGAGGAGAATCTTAACACCTCGATGAAATATCAAAAAATAGAGTATAACGGGTTTCGATTTAAATTCAATTGTTTTGATGACGAACTATTACGTGAAATTCAATTTTCTGTCATCGAGGGAGACTTTATACAGGCATGTGGGAGATCAAGAGTATTGCGGACCGATGCCACTGTGAACTTATATTCTAACTTCCCTCTAAGGTCATCGTTTAATTTTGTATTCTAATTTTTTTTCTAATTCAAGATATTTATAATAAAAAGACAGTATGAAAATACCAAAAAATGTAATCGTGCAATTCAGAATTACCGAGCAGGATCTAAACAGACTTCATGAATATCTTTTAAAAACCGGGACCAAATCGAGAAGTGATTTTTTTCGAGAAATGATACTTAAAAAGTTAAAATTGTCGTAAATGAACCAGAGGAAAGAAAATCCCACTTTTGTGGGTAAATCAGGTAGTTTAAACCCTGGTTACATATTCCGGTGATATAGTGCCACCCATTCCGGTGATATAGTGCCACTTTTAAGTGTTAATAAATTGTCTTATTCACAACATATTTATATAAGTAAAAATAGTAATTTATTTCAACCTTTTAACTTTTTCTTTTTCCTCATTGAATCACCATTTAATTCTATTCTATGGGAATTAAATACTAAACGATCCAAGATAGCATCTGCAATGGTACTTTCCCCTATGATTTCATGCCAGGTTTTAACAGGGAATTGAGAAGTGATTATGGTAGATCGACGATCATGTCTTTCTTCTACAATATCAAACAAGGCTTGCCTGGTGTGATTATCGAGTGTATGTAAACCGAAGTCTTCCATAATGAGAAGGTCACATTGCTGGATTTTTTTCAGGAATTTAATGTAGTGGCCCTGGATTTTACTCAATTTAATTTCTTCGTTCAATTTACCAGTATTGAAGTAACTGGTTTTGAAGAGGTTTTTTACAGCAGATTGTCCAATAGCCTGAGCCAGAAAACTTTTACCAATACCACTGGGTCCTGTAATAATGAGATTTTCTCTTTGTTTAATAAATTGTAAGGTTAGCAGTCTTTCAAACACAGTTTTATCAAGGTTTCTTTGGGTAGTGTAATCCATATTAGAGGCCTCTGCGTGGAATTTAAATCCGGCGGATTTGTGCAGATTTTCAATCTTCCTGTTTTCTCGTCGGTCCCATTCCGTATCGACGAGCAAAGCCAGTAACTCATCGGTGGTATGCGATGTGAAGAGGTGTTCCGTGAGACTACGATGGTAGATTTCGCTCATTCCAAAAAGTTTGAGCTGTTTCATCTTTTCGATGGTGCTTTGAGTGTTCATTTAGTTTAAAATTTATTAGTTGATTAAATATAAGCCTCAGGGCCTCGAAGATTTTCATGAGGTGTTGTAACAGAAACTTGTACCTCACTAAATAGGTCGGGTTCATTCTCCATCCGATTTTTTAAAATATTTTGGATAATATGAAAAGAAGGAGTGGGAAAGGGTAAAGCCCTTTTACACGCCAGTTCAATCTGTTCACAGGTGTACTCTTTAATGAACATAGTAATTCCCATGGCCTGTTTGTATCCAATTTCAGGATAGGTGTTTTTTAAAATCAGCCGAGTGATATACTCTTTTGTATGTGGTCCGATTTTTTCGGCTTTCTCTTGAAAAAACTCGAGATTCCAGCTGGAATAGACCCTGTGATGAGAAGATAAATGTGCCTCGTTAGTGGAATATTTGCCAGCTCGAAAATCCCTTTTATGAAGGGCTATCCGTTGGTTTTGGAACAGTATCTCAATCGTATGACGATTGTAACTTAACTCAACCTGCTGACCAATATATTTGTACGGAACGCTGTAATAATGTCTGTCATCGGATAAATAAACAAATCCCATTTTTTGAACTTTTAATTTTTTAAAATACCGGATACTATAAGGTTGGCTAGGTAAGGGCTGGAGAAATTCCCTTTCAATACTTAAAAAATCGTGAAGTCGGGTACTGTTAGATTGGCTGAAAGTGAAGGTATTATACCTTTCAAGTAAGTTTAAAATCTGTTGATTTAATTCCTTAAGATTGAAAAATGTATGGCTGCTTAAAGGATAAAATATTCTTTGATAAACCAGTTTTACTGCACCCTCTACCATAGCTTTATCCTGAGGAGCATAAGGGCGGGCAGGGTCAACCACACAACCATAATGCAAGGCAAAATTATCGAAGGATTTATTGATTTGAGGAGCGTATTTATGACCTTTACTAACCGCACTTTTTAAATTATCACAAACAATGGCCTGAGGTACCCCTCCGAAATATTCAAGACAATGCCCAAGAGCCTCAATTAAATCTTCCCGGTTTTGAGTGAGAACTGCCATGACAAAAGTATACTGGGAACAGGGAAGAATTCCAACAAATACATTTACTTCAACGACTTCGCCCGTTTCTTTATCTAAAATGGGGAGTTTTTTTCCGGTAAAATCGATAAAAACCCGCTCTCCTGCTTTATGTTCTATCTTAAAACTGCCCTGAATTTTACTTCGCCAAACATTGAAATGATAATTAAATTGAGCATGTTTATAGCCATCAGGATGTTTGTAAAGATATTCTTTCCAAAGAGTCTCCAATGTACAACCTGGCTTTTTTAATTCCGAATCAAAATGATTAAAATAAGAGGACAAAATATTGTACCTGTTATGATTAATCTCTGATTTACAAGGAAATAAAACCATTAAAGCGGCATCATCAAGCTCACTTAAATCATTGTAGTCCAACTTGTGTGTCTCAAATATACGGACGTAATCGTTCACCGTATTACGGCTAAGATGGAGCATATCAGCGACTTTCCTGTTGCTGATTCCTTCCTTTTTCAACCTAATTATTTGTCTTAATTCCATGATGTTAATTCTTAATCCTGCCATCGTCAATGTTTTTTTTGACGAGGATAAATAAATCATGAATAATTGGCACAATGGCGACCGGAAAAAAAATAATTTAGGTCAAAACTGTATCCACTGGCACAATGGCGACCGGAATTAATAATTCAGCAGCACGTCATTTAATGGCACAATGGCGACCGGAAAAAAATTAAATTAGGTCAAAACTGCATCCACTGGCACAATGGCGACCGGAATTAATAATTCAGCAGCACGTCATTTAATGGCACAATGGCGACCGGAATAAAATAATTTAGGTCAAAACTACATCTACTGGCACAATAGCGACTGGAATTAATAATTCAGCAGTTCGTTAATTAATGGCACAATAGCGACCGGAATTAATCTAAAAAAATCAATCCGAAAACCATTTTTTTAATTTAATAAGCACTTAATAATGGCACAGCATAACCGGAATAACTGGCATCATATTCCCGGAATAGGTGGCATAATGGCGACCGGATTATCCACCCTGGTCATGTAACTTTTGTGATACCTGTTAAAACAAGGAAGATTGACCTGTTTCTTTAATCATATACAAAAAACAGATCCCACGATTACTACATTGAAATTGAAACATTTAAATATACTAGACTTTCAATTTGTTTATTCTATAATTCAGTTTTTTTTAGGTGGGGAAAATAGACTTCTGTCTCAAATTCCCTACCCTTTTTGACTATTACTAACTCAAGTGAAATTGGTGAATATTGAATTGGGTATAGAGAATGATTTAGACTTAAGGGAAAATTCTTACATAAATTCACTTCCTACCAATTTAAAAGTTGAAGGAAATTTGATTCTTAGAGGGTACCTAGGTATTACCTTTTATCCGGAAAATTTAGAAGTAGGAGGAGATTAAAACAATTGAATAAATCTTAGTATTGGCCCAACAACATTAAATCAAAAAATATTTTTTTGACAGGTTGAATAAAATTATAGTTATGGACTAATAAAAACTGATACTACATTCAGGAAGATGTTCCTTTAATTCTTTTATAGTATTATGATCTATATTGTTTTCAGATAAGTCCAACCATCTTAAGTTAGACAACTTAAATAAGGATGAAATATCTGTTATTTGGGTATTATCTAAATGCAGATACCTTAAATTCACTAAATCAACTAATGGGGAAATATCTGTTATTTTGTTATCACGCAAGTCAAGATTTTCCAATTTCACCAAACTTGATAAAGGAGAGATATCTTTGATTTTGTTATCACGCAAGTCAAGATTTTCCAATTTCACCAAACTTGATAAAGGAGAGATATCTGTTATTTTGTTATCACGCAAGTCAAGATTTTCCAATTTCACCAAACTTGATAAAGGAGAGATATCTTTGATTTTGTTATCACGCAAGTCAAGATTTTCCAATTTCACCAAACTTGATAAAGGAG
>CANMVX010000057.1 GCA_947501115.1 Haliscomenobacteraceae bacterium | reverse complement strand
TCCAATCAATGCATTGGTTAACGCTTCAGCTTCTTGTCGTAATCCTAATTTTAGTAAAGCTATCCTTACTCTACTTTGTAATTCAGACGCAGCTTTTTGAGTAAAAGTGGTAGCAATGATGCCAGCGGCCGGGTAGCCCTCATTTAACTTTTTAACCATTTCTTGAGTAAGCCTGTATGTTTTTCCACTTCCAGCACCTGCAGAAATTATAGTAAATGCCATATTGTATAAAATTTTTATAGTAAGTTAACCTATTCTATTGCATTGCTATTTACAATTTTATTTACAGTTTTTTCGTTTTTACTTAAAAATTTAAGATGAAAAAGGAATTATTATTTTTTTTATTTATCGTTCCTCAGCTCTTCTTTGGCTGTGAAAAAAACGATATACTAGACGAATCTGTTTTAAAAGGCGAAGTCATTAGGGTAACTTGTGCATCGACGGTTGTTCAGATTAAAAATGCAGAAAAATACGGTGAGGACGGTTGGAAGGATGAAATGGCAACGGGTGAGTTAAAGTATGATAATGTATTTATGGTGGCAAATATTTGTAAAGTTAAACTGGAAATGGGTAAGACATTTCAATTCAAAATCATTTCCCTAACGCAAAATGATTGTATTCAATGTTACCTTTATGATGCACCGCCGAAGGTTTCTTATGCTATCGAGGTAATTCCCTGACAAAAAAAAGAGGGAAATCACTCGAAAAACGGATGATTTCCCTCTATATTTATTTAACTATCTATTTAGGCAGAAAGTAAGGTCGTCCTTATTTTATTTAAAGCTGAACCTGCTTGCACCCATTCGATTTGTTGTTGATTGTAAGTATGATTTACATTGAAAGAATCTCTGCTGCCGTCGGAATGATGAAGTACTAAAGTCAGCGGAGTTCCTGGCGTCATGGTATCGAATCCCTCTATATTAATTAAATCATCCTGACGGATTTTTTCATAATCGGCGGCATCTGCGAAAGTTAAGCCGAGCATACCTTGTTTTTTCAAATTGGTTTCATGAATCCTGGCGAATGACTTAACAATCACGGCCCTCACGCCAAGAAATCTTGGCTGCATAGCAGCATGTTCCCTGGAAGAACCCTCACCATAATTTTCTTCACCAAAAACGACGGTACCAATACCTGCTTCTTTATATGCGAGACCTGAGTCTGGAACAGAAAGGAAATCATTTTTAATAAAGTTAATCACCTTATTGGTTTCACCATTGAAGGCGTTAATGGCACTGATGAACGTATTTTTAGCAATATTTTGTAAATGTCCGCGATAAGTTAACCATGGTCCTGCCATAGAAATATGATCTGTGGTACATTTTCCCTTTGCTTTAATCAAGATACGCATACCTTTCAGGTGTTCTGCCTGAATAGGGGTGAAAGGAGATAAAAGTTGTAATCTTTCTGAGGTAGGGCTTACTGATATAGTTACTTCATTGCCGTTATCAGCGGGAGCAACGTAGCCAGCATCTTCTACAGCAAAACCATTTGTTGGTAATTCATCGCCACTTGGTGGATCTAATTTAACAGCTACACCATCTTCATTTAACAAAGTATCTGTTAAAGGATTGAAGGTCAAATCACCTGCGATGGTTAGTGCGGTAACAATTTCAGGAGAAGCAACGAAAGCTCTTGTTTGAGGATTACCATCATTTCGTTTAGAAAAATTACGATTAAATGAGGTAATGATAGAATTGGCTCTCGTTGGATCGTCTGTGTGTCTTGCCCATTGACCGATACATGGACCACAAGCATTAGCCATAACCACACCACCAATTTTTTCAAAATCAGCTAGTTGACCATCGCGATTCACGGTGTATCTGATAAGTTCAGAACCAGGAGTTATAGTAAATTCTGCTTTCGCTTTAATATTTTTTTCACCAGCCTGTCTTGCCACGGAGGCAGCTCTGTCTAAATCTTCATACGAAGAATTGGTACAAGAGCCAATCAGACCAACTTCTAATTTTGCCGGATAGCCATTATCCCTAACTGCCTGAGCAAACTGAGAAATCGGCCAGGCCAAATCGGGCGTATAAGGACCGTTAATATGTGGTTCCAGTGTATTTAAATCAATCTCTATAACCTGTTCGAAATAGTCCGCAGGATTTGCGTAACAAGCTTCGTCACCGGTTAAATGTTCGGCTACCTTATCAGCTAAAGCGGCAATATCGGTTCTTCCTGTAGCCTTAAGATATCTGCTCATTGAGGCATCATAACCGAAAGTTGACGTAGTAGCGCCAATTTCAGCTCCCATATTACAAATGGTACCTTTTCCTGTACAAGAAAGAGATTCTGCACCGGGTCCAAAATATTCAACGATAGCACCTGTTCCACCTTTAACGGTAAGAATACCCGCTACCTTTAGAATAACATCTTTTGGAGAGGTCCAGCCGTTTAGTTTACCTGTTAGTTTAACACCAATGACTTTTGGCATTTTTAATTCCCAGGGCATGCCCACCATAACGTCCACGGCGTCAGCACCACCAACACCGATGGCCACCATACCTAATCCACCCGCATTGGGAGTATGAGAATCTGTCCCAATCATCATTCCACCTGGAAAAGCATAGTTTTCAAGAACAATCTGGTGAATGATACCCGCGCCAGGTTTCCAGAAACCTATACCATATTTAATAGAAACGTCAGCTAAAAATTGGTAAACCTCATCATTTTCGCGCAGCGCTGTGCTCAAATCTTCTGCAGAACCAACCTCGGCCTGAATCAAATGATCACAATGAACAGTGGTGGGAACCGCTGTATTAGGCATTCCACAGGTCATAAATTGAAGGAGAGCCATTTGTGCGGTGGCATCTTGCATGGCCACACGGTCAGGGGCAAAAAATACATAATCTTTACCTTTTTGATAACCTTGCAAAGGAGAAGCATTATGAAGATGGGCATAAAGTATTTTTTCGGTAAGATTTAGTGGTCTTCCAAGTACTTTTCTTGCGTCAGCAATGCGTTGTGGTAATGCAGCATACCAAGCTTCAATCATATTAATGTCAAATGGCATAATCGTTGGTTATTTAGTCTATGCTTTGGTTTTTTAAATTTCGCCCAAATTTAGAACTATTGAAGGATATTTACCCAAATTTTTTTGATAATTAATAAAAATTTCAGATTTGGTTTTTTAAAAAAAAAACTAAAATATTTTATCTTAGACTGTCATTTAACTTTTATCATTTTTTTTAACCAAATGATTTATCTATGAAAGAAGTAGTTTTAAGGAAGTTCCTTTGTCTTTGCTTGTTTGGGATTAGTCTAATCACCGCTGCCTTTGGCCAGCGACAGATTAGTGGAAAGGTTACAGAAGCAGGAACGGGAACACCACTCATTGGGGCGACGGTACAACAAGTTTCCTCGTCCAATGGAACTGTCACAGACCTTGACGGAAATTACCGCATTAATGTGCCGGAAGGTGCTACCCTTCGATTTTCCTACATTGGCTATCTCACTCAGGATCTTGTTTCTGGCACTGCCACTACCCTCGACGTGGAGTTATCGGCAGATGAAGAGCAATTAGGTGAGGTGGTCGTGACGGCCCTGGGCATTAAAAAGGACAAGAAAGCGCTTACTTACGCCGTCCAGACGCTCCAAGCTGAATCCTTAGTTGAGGCCCAACAGCCCAATTTGGTAAACAGCCTGCAGGGAAAGGTAGCTGGCGTGATGATAAACAACTCCAGCGGTGCGCCGGGTGCAGGTGCTGTCATCATGATTCGTGGAGGCACCTCCCTCAGTGGAAGCAATCAGCCCCTTTTCGTAGTGGATGGCATTCCTGTTGACAACAGTGCCCCAGTGGGCGGCGGGATAGGATTGAATGCCCAGAATACGAACAATAGTAACCGCGGGATAGACATAAATCCCGAAGATATCGCATCTCTGACCGTACTGAAGGGGCCTGCGGCTGCCGTTTTGTACGGGCTTCGTGCTTCAGGTGGCGCAATCATCATCACTACCAAGCGAGGGCAGCCAGGGACCTTTCGGATAAATTATACCAATTCCTTTTCCCGTGATGTTGTAAATAAACTCCCAGCGTTTCAGACGCGCTTCGGACAGGGGATAGATGGTAAAAAGAATCCTGATGCTCGAAGTTCATGGGGACCAGAACTGGGAGCAAATGAGACGATTTACGACAATCTGCGGAATTTCTTTGAGCCTGCGTTCACCCAGCGGCACGACTTGTCTGCATCCGGCGGCACAGAGCGCAGCACCTTCTTTCTCTCCGGGAGCCGTTTCGACCAGAACGGCATTGTGCCGAACACGGGATTTGACCGTACCTCCTTCAGGCTTTCTAATGAAAGCCAGATAGGTAAGAAAATCAAGGCCGGTGGTTCCGTCAATTACATCAATTCCCGGAATCGCTCAACCCTGGGCGGATCAGGTATTGCTGATGCCAATGTGGTCAGTGCTGCCGGCGGTGGCGGTGGCGGCACCATCCGGGGACTTTATAACTGGCCCTTGAATGACGATCCCCGTAATTATCTTACGGCAGACGGAAGGCAGCGTACGATTTTGGGCGTTTCTAACGATGCCGCCTTTATTGACAATCCCTACTGGAGCGTTTATAACAATCCGAGCAATAGTAATGTCAACCGTATTATCACCACCCTTAACTTAGATTACAATCCGTTTTCTTTCCTCAATGTAACTTACCGGGCTGGAACCGATTTTTTCAATGAGGAATTCACTTCTATTCGGGGCGCCGGGACGGTGATTGGAGGCGAAGAAAAGGGGGCCATCACCCAAGCGGACCGTTTCAACCAAATAACTACCTCCACTCTGGTGGCCACTGTTTCACAGCGTATCGGCAGTAACTTTAATACAAGCCTCGCCCTAGGCCACAATGTCGAATCAGCCAGAAATAACGTAGCCACATGGTATGGTCGCAATTTCATCGTACCTACTTTTGCGAGTATAAATAATGTGGTTCAGAACGAACGCGTCATTTCTGTTGGGGGCTTTCGGCGCCGGATTGTTGGTGCATTCGCCGATTTCAATGCAGATTGGAAGTCGATTGTTTTCTTGAATGTTCGCGCACGAAACGATTGGTCTTCCACGCTTCCCGTAAGCAATCGCTCCTTCTTCTATCCGTCTTTCAGTGGTAGTGTGGTGCTGACTGACTTACTAAACGAACTGGGTCTGACAAGTGGCAAGAGCAACCTGTTGCCTTATGCCAAAATCCGTGGATCCTGGACGCGAGTGGGTAAGGATGCTCCCCCGCATGTACTGGGAAACACCTATTTCAATACCACGAATTCCTTCACCGCCGGACCCAGGGGATTCATCACCAACGTTTATGCTTTTGGTGCCCCAGCGCTTAGACCAGAATTCACCAATGCCATGGAGACCGGCATAGACCTTCAGCTCTTTAAGGGTAAGCTGGGCGTGGACTTCACCTACTACAAGATGAGTTCCGATGACCAGATACTTTTTACCCGGGTTCCACCTTCTTCTAGCTCCTTCATATCCTACCTGAATGGTGGAAGCATAGACAACGAAGGGGTCGAGTTGATGATCAATGCCACTCCGGTAAAAACAAACAAATTCAAATGGTCTTTTGACCTGAATTTCTCCCGAAACCGGTCAACCGTGGTATCCTTGCCTGGCACCCTGGACCGGGTGGAGCAATCGGACGCCTCGACTGACGGATTTACAGCCCAGGGAGCCGGATTCCTCGGAAAGTCCCTTTTTGGCATAAACGGCGATGTATGGAAGCGCAATACCAAGGGAGAGTTATTGCTAAACAATCAGGGGTATCCTCAGATCAGCTCCATCAAAGAGATTATAGGAGATCGCAATCCCGACTTCATGATTGGCCTGACCAACTCCTTCCAATTTGGTAACCTAAGCCTTTCTTTCCTTCTCGATTTCCGCATCGGCGGGGATATCTATAACGCTACCGAAAATGCAATGATTCGGAGTGGTCTGAGTACAAAAACCTTGGAAAGGGGGTCTAAAAAGGTATTTAACGGCATAATTGAATCCACCGGAGAAAAGAATACACGCGAAGTAGTGCTTGACCAGAACTACTTTCAGCTAATTGCCAGGGGAGATGGACCGCTTTTCGTGGAAGATGGCACCTGGTATAGGCTGCGGTACGTGACTCTTTCCTACCGTATCCCAAAGAAGACTTTAGAACGTGCCAAGATAAAAGGTCTTGAATTTTATGCCACTGGGCGGAATCTCCTCCTTATCACCAACTATTCCGGAGTTGATCCGGAGGTAAGTTCTGGAGGCGCCGGCGTCGTGGGTACGGGCTCCATGGGTATGGATAATTTGGGTACCCCGGCAGTTCGGGGACTGGATTTCGGTTTGCGTCTGAGCCTTTGATTATTAAAGCTAAAATATAAGTCATGAAACGTTTAACATATTTCATCCTCTTCTCACTGGCCTTTCTTGGCAATTCTTGTAAGGATTTCCTGGACGTTAATGCCGATCCCAATAATCCACAGGCTATCCCCTTGGAAAGCAGACTTGTTGGTGCAATAACCATGTCAAATGGGGCGTCCATGTGGCGTGCTGCCCGCGAAATTGCAGCCGTTTGCCAATATGCCTCAGCTCCTACCGCGACTAATGCTGCTGAAACCTGGCGCTTCAGTGCCAGTAATTTTTTCTGGCAAAATGCCTACACCTGGGCTATTCCAAATTGTGTCGACATGGTTGTACTCGGTAAAGCCGAAGGATCACCCCATTTTGCTGGCGCAGGGCGCACCCTGGAAGCGCTCAACTTTGGTATGCTCTCCGATCAATATGGTAGTATTCCAGTAAAAGAAGCGTATGACGGAATTACCACTGCCCGCCTTACTCCAGCTTTTGACAGTCAAGAGGCTGTTTACAAACAGATTATTGAAAAACTTGATGAGGCCATTGCCCTTTTTAATGATTCCGGGAACAAGAAAAACCTGAATCTCGACAAGGGAGATATTATGTATCAAGGTGACATTAACAAATGGCGTCGGTTTGCTTACGCCCTGAAAGCCCGCTATCTAAATCACTTGACCAAAAAGAAGGCCTACAATGCCCAGGCGGTCCTGGATGCCTGCGCTAATGCCTTTAATGCCGATGGTATGGATGCCGAATATCCCTACCTAGACAATGGCTCCGCTACAGATGCCAATCCCTGGAGCATCAAAGGTTATGGCGGATTTACAAGTGCAACAGCACCCCGATATTTCTCCTATACCCAATTCTTCGTCAATCTCTTGTCCACTACTCCAGTTACCAATGCTGCCCTGCAAGATCCCCGCATCGGCATTATCATGAATGCTGCACCCTCTGACGGACAGTTTCGAGGACTTATTCCCGGCCAGGGCGTACCAGGCGGGGTGGCCGCAAACGGAAATAACTATGGTAGGGTGACCGGCGGTTTTTATGCACGGCCCACTTCGCCCTACCCCTTTATTACTTATGCTGAGGTGAAATTTATCGAAGCGGAAGCCCGCCTGCGCTCTGGAAACAAGCCCGCTGCACTAGCTGCCTATCAGGAAGGTGTTCGGGCAAATATGCGCCGTTTGGGTGTGCCGGCAGCGCAAATAGACGCTTTCTGGAGTGGCCTGGTCACCAATGGGGTGCAACAGCACTTTGACAATCTGACTACTGGATTGAGCCATATCATGCGGCAAAAATATATCGCGCTGGTTTTCAATCCAGAAACTTGGGTGGATATGCGCCGGATGGACTACAGTAAGGATATTTACGGACCCTCTCTTAACCGTCCGATAAATCTTAATCCCCTCTTCGCGGAAGGGGAATGGATTCGCGGAATGATTATGGAGGGCAACGAGGAGGTTCGCAACGGTGCTAATGTTGGGGACAATTCCCCCGCCTTACGCCTGAAGACGCCTTTATGGTGGGACACCAAGGATTAACCAATCCTGCTCTCAAATAAAGAGGGCCCGGGGTGATTAGACTCCCCGGGCCCAAATAGCTCAACGGAATTCTGCCATCAGAAGGCATACGCCCTTCTCCCGTTGCTGATCTGGTCCCCTCCCTACTTTTTCATAGTAATTCCAGCTTCCCCTAACCCAATTCCCGAATCATGCAGGCAATCTTTATAGTTGCCTCTTTAGTGCTACCATCCCGAATGGTGGAAATTTGGCTATCCTGGCTAAATCATAGGATTCCAGCCTTCGATCCGGTGGAAGGATCGTACCTTGCAAAGGTGAAGCATTATGAAGATGGGCATAAAGTATTTTTTTTCGGTAAGATTTAGTGGTCTTCCAAGTACTTTTCTTGCGTCAGCAATGCGTTGTGTTAATGCAGCATACCAAGCTTCAATCATTTTAATGTATTTAGAACTATTGAAGGATATTTACCCAAAATTTTATGATATTTAATTAAATTTTAAGAATAGGTTTTTTTTATAATTAAAATACCCTAAATTTAGGTTTATCACTCAATAAATTTTCATAAAGCAACAATGTACGTAAACACTGAAGGTAAAAAAGAAGTCACTTATGATGCTATTGTCATCGGATCAGGGATTAGTGGAGGTTTTGCCGCCAAAGAACTCTGTGAAAAGGGACTTAAAACGCTCGTCCTCGAAAGGGGTAGGGATGTCAAACACGTAGTAGATTATCCAACAGCCTCTCTCGATCCCTGGGAATTGCCTAATGGGGACAATGTACCAGAAGCTGAAGTGAAAGAGCATTATTTCAACCAATCGAGAACAGGATATACCATAAAAGAATCTACCAAACATTTTTTTGTTAAAGATTCTGAACAGCCTTACACTGAAGTTCAACGCTTCGATTGGATGAGGGGATACCATGTGGGCGGACGTTCGATTATGTGGGGAAGGCAAAGTTACCGATGGAGTGATCTTGACTTTGAGGCTAATGCAAAAGACGGTATTGCTGTAGATTGGCCAATCAGATATGCTGATATCGCTCCCTGGTATGATTATGTTGAGCGATATATTGGGGTAAGTGGTCAGAAAGAAGGGCTACATCAGCTTCCTGACGGTGAGTTTTTGCCGCCCATGGAGTTTAATTGTATAGAAGAATTTGTAAAGGAAAAATCAGAAGCTAAATATCCTGAACGTCGTATAACGATAGGCAGAACGGCTCATCTTACGCAGCCAAATCCTGAATATCATGGAACAAGAGGTCAGTGCCTGTCCAGAAATCGCTGCATAAGAGGATGTCCTTATGGTGCTTACTACAGTTCCAATGCTGCCGCTTTACCTGCTGCCGAAGCTACGGGAAATATGACGCTCAGACCCCATTCTATCGTTCAGAATATCATTTTGGACGAAAAAACACAAAAGGCAGTAGGGGTGCGTATTATCGATGCGGAGACCATGGAAGTACATGAGTTTTTTGCAAAAGTGATTTTCTGTTGTGCTTCTGCTTTGGGAACTACCCATATTCTGTTGAATTCAAGGTACGATTCTCATCCAAATGGTTTGGGAAATCTAAGTGGTGAGCTTGGACATAATATTATGGATCACCATTTTAGAGCGGGTGCCAGAGCTAAATCTGAATTATTTGGCGACAAATATTTTAAAGGTAGAAGACCTAATGGAATATATGTACCAAGGTTCAGAAATATTGATAATGCAACCAAAAGGAGGGACTTTATAAGGGGGTATGGTTATCAGGGCGGTGGCGGAAGGCAAAGTTTCGGTGCTTTAGTAGCCGAAGAGGCTTTCTTAATGGGTGCTCAATCTAAAGATCAACTCTCAGAACCAGGACCATGGTCTATGAATTTACTTGGCTTTGGAGAAACACTGCCGTATCATGAGAATAAAGTCGAACTAGACTACAGCCGCTTAGATAAGTGGGGCCTTCCAGTGCTCAAATTTGATGCAGGCATTAAGACGAATGAAAAAAATATGCGTCTTGATATGATGAATGCTGCAGCTGAAATGCTGGAAGCTGCCGGATTAAAAGAGATAACTACCTACGACGATGGTTATTCCCTCGGTCTGGGTATTCATGAAATGGGAACAGCCAGAATGGGAAATGACCCAAAAACATCTATTCTCAATAAATGGAATCAAATGCATCAGGTATCTAATGTTTTCGTTACGGATGGTGCTTGTATGACCTCTGCCGCCTGTGTTAATCCATCGTTAACCTATATGGCTTTAACAGCCAGAGCGGTTGATTATGCTGTTAAACAATTGAAAAATAACAATCTGTAAACCTTTATAATAGCCACTATGCAACGTCGTGAACTTTTAAAATATACAGGGATGGTTATTGGATTTACAGCCGCCACCGGATCCTTAGCAGGATTGGTATCGTCTTGTAAACCTAATAATGAAAACGCCCCATCAGAGGGTAAAGAAAAAGATAATTGGGTTCCCTCCGCATTAACTGCAGAACAGTTCGCCTGGGTTACTTTGATTGCTGATACTATGCTGCCTAAAACAAAAACGCCCTCTGCTTCAGAGCTGGGTGTCGATAGATTTGTTGATTTACTACTTTCAGATTGGGCTGCGCCAGACACAAAACAACTCTTTTTAAACGGTCTTGATAATTTTGACGTCAAGGTGAAGGAAAAAATGGGTAAATCTTTCGTTGCTCTTGTGGAATCAGAACGTACAGATTATTTAAACGCGCTGAATACTGAAATTAGAGAAGCCGTTAAATTACTGCCTGTAGGTGCTAAACCTTTGCCTTCTCATCAGTTTTTTATGATGTTAAAGGATACCATATATAAAGGTTATTTCGCTAATGAACAACTTTGTACCGAAATACTGGTGTATGACCCTATTCCCGGTGTTTTTAAAGGTTGTACGCCCTTAGCAGATACAAAAGGTCTGGCTTATGCGCCCGTCTGATTATTTTTATTAAATCATTTTGTTATTGTTTTAAGTCATTTTAATCGTTCCGTCTTATGAAACATTCTGTTTGTTACTGGTGTTTTCGCGCCTTTTATACCTTACCCGAGTTTTGTAAAGAAGTCAAAGCTTTGGGTTTTGAATCGGTAGAAATTTTAGGGCCTGCCGATTGGAAGGTCGTCAAAGATGCAGGTCTTACTTGTGCCGTTGGTATGGATAGCTTTTGTAATATTTCTAAAGGATTTAATGATCCTAAAAATCACGCCTTCCTTCAAGAGAATTATGCGAGGTTCATAAGGCAGGCGAGTGAAAATGGAATTCCTTCCGTTATTTGTTTTTCTGGAAATAGAAATGGTATTTCGGACGAGCAAGGACTTGAAAATTGTGCAAGAGGGTTGGAAATGGTGACTAAGGAAGCTGAAAAGTACGGTGTCAAAATAGTTATTGAATTGTTGAATAGTTATATTGATCATGCCGATTATCAATGCGATCATACCGCCTGGGGTGCAGCCTTAGTGCAAAAATTGGGCTCGCCGAACTTTAAATTATTGTATGATATTTATCACGCTCAGGTGATGGAGGGAAATATTAGTAATAACATTCTGAAATATCATGAGGTGATTGGCCATTATCATACGGCGGGTCTTCCAGGCAGAAATGAAATCGATGAAAGTCAGGAGCTTTACTATCCTCATATCATCAAAACCATAAAGGGTACGGGTTATGATGGCTTTTTAGGGCAAGAATTTATACCTACTTCAGGGAAACCCCTGGAAAGTTTGCGTAGGGCAAAGGAACTCTGTACCGTTTGATTTAAAGAATAGGTAAAATATTAAAAAAAGCTTCCTCATTGGAGGCTTTTTTTATTAAAAAAATAGTGAACCCTTTGACAAATTATAAGTTTACATACTTTTCTTATACCTTTGAGTATTGAATTTTTCATCAAATTAAAATAGAAAATGAATATTAGGCTTGAAGCTTTACTTAAAGACCGTATTCTAGTTATTGATGGTGCCATGGGCACAATGATACAACAGTATAAACTAACGGAGAAAGATTATCGGGGTACCCGATTTGCAAATCATGCTTATGATATTCAAGGTAATAATGAAATCCTCGTTTTTACCCAACCTCATATAATTGAAGCTATTCATCTTGCCTATCTGGAGGCCGGTGCCGATATTTTGGAAACAAATACCTTTGGTGCTACAAAAATAGCCCAAGCCGATTATCATTTGGAAAGCCTGGCTTACGAAATGAATCTTGAAGCTGCAAAAATAGCCAGAAAGGCAGCAGATGAATATAATATAAAAACACCTGAAAAGCCTCGTTTTGTTGCCGGGGCAATAGGTCCAACCAATAAAACAGCATCGCTTTCCCCCGATGTCAATAACCCTGGTTTCAGAGGAGTGTCTTTTGACGAACTTAAAGAGGCTTATTACGAACAGGCCAAAGGATTAATGGATGGTGGTTGTGATGCCCTCATCGTGGAAACCATTTTTGACACCCTTAATGCAAAGGCGGCGCTCTTTGCCATTGAAGAATTATTTGAGGAGGTAGGCGATCGTCTTCCTGTTATGATATCCGGTACCATCACTGATGCGAGCGGAAGAACACTTTCAGGTCAAACCGTTGGTGCTTTCTGGGCCTCCATTAACCATATTCCTCTTTTAAGTGTAGGGTTAAATTGTGCGTTGGGAGCAACAGAAATGAGACCCTATCTTCAAGAATTATCTGACATTGCAGACTGTTATATTTCCGCTTATCCTAATGCAGGTTTACCTAACGAGTTTGGGGAATATGATCAGGGTGCTTCAGAAATGCAACAGTATATTAAGGAATTTGCCTCTTCTGGTTTCGTAAATATAGTGGGCGGTTGTTGTGGAACAACGCCCGATCATATTCAGGCTATGGCCGAAGCTGTTAAGGGTATTGTTCCAAGAAAACTTACTACTAAAAGCCATTTTACCACCCTTAGTGGCCTTGAACCTCTTGTTATTCGTCCCGAAACAAATTTCGTTAACGTAGGTGAAAGGACAAATGTTACTGGTTCCAAGCAATTTGCAAGGTTAATTCGCGAGAAAAATTATACGGAGGCCCTCAAAGTCGCTCAACAACAAGTGGAAGGGGGAGCCCAGATCATTGATATAAATATGGATGAGGGCTTGCTCGATTCGGAACAAGCTATGGTGGAATTTTTGAATCTTGTTATGTCCGAACCAGATATCGCAAAGCTTCCCATAATGATTGATTCTTCAAAGTTTTCTGTCATTGAGGCCGGTTTAAAATGCGTTCAGGGTAAATGTATCGTAAATTCAATTTCATTAAAAGAAGGGGAAGAAGCCTTTTTAAAACAAGCTAAATTGGTTCGTCGTTATGGTGCGGCGGCTGTGGTTATGGCTTTCGATGAAGTGGGTCAGGCCGATACAGTGGAACGAAAAGTAAGCATTTGCAAAAGGGCCTACGATTTGCTTATCCAAAAGGTAGGGTTCATTCCCGAAGATATCATCTTTGATCCTAATATTTTTGCCGTAGCTACGGGTATTGAGGAACATAATGATTATGCCATTCATTTTATAGAAGCTACCCGACAGATAAAAAAACTTTGCCCAGGTGCTAAAGTGAGTGGCGGAGTAAGTAATATTTCTTTTTCTTTCAGGGGAAATGAAGTGGTCAGGGAGGCAATGCACACTGCATTTCTCTATCACGCTGTTCGGGCCGGTATGGATATGGGTATTGTAAATGCGGGGATGATGGATATTTATTCCAATATTGAACCCGATTTACTCGAAAAGGTGGAAGATGTACTTTTTAATAGAAGACCCGATGCCACTGAACGATTAACTGACCTGGCCGTGTCGCTTAGAGGTGATGCAGGAAAGTCGATTCAGAAAGATCTCTCCTGGAGAAATCAATCCGTAAATGAAAGACTTAAATATGCCTTAGTAAAGGGAATTACAGACTATATTGACGAGGATGTTGAAGAAGCACGTACGCAAGTAGCTGAACCTTTGTCTGTTATTGAAGGTCCCTTGATGGATGGCATGAATTACGTCGGTGACTTATTTGGTGAAGGTAAAATGTTTCTTCCTCAAGTAGTTAAAAGTGCCAGGGTAATGAAAAAGGCGGTTGCCTGGCTTACCCCTTATATTGAAGCAAATAAAAATGGAAATAGTCGGGCGAAGGGTAAAATTTTGCTCGCGACGGTTAAGGGAGATGTACATGATATAGGTAAAAATATAGTCGGCGTTGTTCTCGGGTGTAACGATTATGATATTGTAGATCTCGGGGTTATGGTGCCCGCTGATAAAATACTGCAAAGAGCAAAAGAGGAAAAGGTAGATGTTATTGGATTATCAGGTCTGATTACCCCTTCTTTAGATGAAATGGTTCACCTTGCCAGTGAAATGCAGCGTCTTGGATTTACTATTCCCTTGTTGATCGGTGGAGCAACAACCAGTCGAACCCATACTGCCGTAAAAATAGAACCTAAATATAAAGGCCCTGTTGTCCATGTATTAGACGCCTCTCGTGCTGTAGGTGTAGTGAGTAATTTACTCAGCGAACAAGGTGATGTTAGCAGTAATTTTATTTTAGATGTCAGAGCTGAAAATAATAGAATTAGGGAGCAAAGAGTAGGGAGAGAACAGGTAAAACAATTTCTACCTATTGCAGAAGCCAGGAAAAATAAATGGACCATGGACTGGTCCACTTACACGCCTCCGGTGCCCAAAAAAGGAGGGATACAGGAAAAAATTCCTTTCCCATTAGATGAATTAGTTCCTTATATCGATTGGACACCCTTCTTTAGCTCTTGGGAACTTGCAGGTAAATATCCTGATATTCTCACAGATGCTGTTGTTGGGGAGGAGGCAACGAAACTTTTTGTCGAAGCGAATGCTATGCTCAAAAAAATAGTGGATGAAAAATGGCTCGAGGCGAGAGCCGTTTGGGGCGTTTTTCCTGCAAATCAAGGGACGGAAGATGATATTATTATCTATGACGACGAAGAGAGAACCACAGAAAAAATGCGTTTGCAGTGCTTGAGGCAACAACTTAAAAAAGCACCCGGACAACCCAATAGATCACTTTCCGACTTTATTGCTCCAGTTGGTAAACCCGATTTTATTGGCTCTTTTGCCGTTTCCGCAGGCTTTAATATCGAGAAAATGGACGCCTATTTTCTAGAGAATTTAGATGATTATCAATCTATTTTACTTAAAGCATTGGCTGATAGATTGGCAGAAGCCCTGGCTGAAAAATTACACGAATGGGTAAGAATAGATACCTGGGCGTATGCTAAAGATGAAAATTATTCTGCTATCGATTTATTAAAAGAAGATTTTCAGGGTATCAGACCAGCCCCTGGTTATCCTGCCTGCCCAGATCATACTGAAAAAGAGAAATTGTGGGAACTCCTTGAAGTAGAAAAGAGAACGGGTATTATTTTGACCGAAAGTTTTGCTATGTATCCGGCTGCCTCAGTGAGCGGTTGGTATTTTTCAAATCCTGCCTCCACCTATTTTGGCGTGGGTCAGATATCTAAGGATCAGGTGGAAAATTACGCAGAAAGAAAAAATATGTCTTTAGAGATCATTGAAAGATGGCTTTCTCCAAATCTAAATTACAACAACTAATATGGAAGAATGGGAAATAAATTTTGAGTGGCTTCGTATTAGAAATCAAATAAAAGATGCTTTTAAGAAGCCCGAACTTCCCGATCTCAATGCCGTTTTACTGCTGGTTGGTATTCAAATATTAGGTCGGTGGCAAAAAACATACACAAAGGAGGAAAAACAAGATTTAATGCATATTGCTATTTGTGAGTTATTAAGCCAACAGGGAATTTATGTGTTTAAAGGAAGAGATGCAGATGGATGGCCACATTACGACCGGGTAACAAAAAGTCCGGTGGAAGGTCCTGAAGCCCAGGAAAGATATTTAATTGAACAAATTATTTATTTTTTTAAACGGCTAGACGCTGAAAATGAAGTGCTGTTAAAAAATTACGCCAATTAATTGGTGTTTTTATAAATAACAGAGTAACTTGTTAGCCTTGATTCAATCTTTCAATCGTATTTTATGGAATTAGTAATTCCTGGTAGTTGGGATGCTGAACAAAATGTGGTTTTAGCTTGCATACGCAGAGAGAAATGGGCGCAACAAGCCCTTTATGAAGAGTATTATGCGCGCATGATGGGCGTTTGTATGCGATACGCTAATAATGAAAATGATGCTCTCGACATTATGCACGAGGGTTTTATCAAAATATTAAGGAATATTCATTCCTTTCAGCCAGGTACTTCTTTGGTTTCCTGGATTAGACGCATAATGGTTAATACTTCTATTGATTATTATCGGTCAAATATGCGCAGGAGGACTTCTGATATGGACGAGGCCAGTCACGTAGCCAGCTTTGATGCGGATGCAGTGAGCCGTTTTTCAGAATTGGAAATTTTAGATGCCGTACAGCAACTTTCTCCCTCCTATCGGGCCGTTTTTAATTTATATGTCATTGAAGGTTATTCGCATAAAGAAATTAGCCAATTACTTGATGTTAATGAAAGTACGTCGAGATCAAATTTAGTGAAGGCAAGACTCAAATTACAAAACATTTTATTGAAGCAGGGGTAATGATGGAAGAGGAAAAAATGGACCAATTATTGAAGGATAAACTGGAATCTTTGGAAACTAAAGTTCCAAAAGATGCATGGAAAAATTTTTCTGAAAAATGGAATGACGCCTTATTGGATGATCATACTTTGGAGGAAAAAAAGTTTGACCAAAACATTCATGAAAAATTAAATCAATTCGTTTTTCCTACAAATGAAAGTCATGCCTGGGCTCATTTTCATTCTTACTATTCCCATATAAAAAGAAATGAAAATAGGATTATATGGTTTAAAGCCATGGAAGTTACCATGGCCGTTTTATTATTCTTTACTTGTTTACATGTAGGAGTCATTCGTCAGGTTCCTACCTCCCAATTAGTTATTGTTGAAAATGGAACTAAAGGATCGGTTGATAAAAGTTCCTCTATATCCACTGAAATTAAGGTAGTAGAAAACAACATTCAAAATAAACTTGATAATACACAGCCAGATGGAGTGTTATCAAAGTTATCTGATATTCAATCTGATGATGAGATAAATAAACTACTATCAAAAAAAGTGCTATTTGAAGTTGAACCTATTGCGAGTTCGTCTGCTACCACGGTTCTTAAAATGGCCCCCGTGCCCGTTTATTCAAAATCTTTCCCGGAGGTAAGTCAAATTCCTACCTTAATATCAAGACACATTCCCATTAGTACAAGAAAAATTTATATTAACAATATACTTGATTTTGGAAAATGGCATTTAACATTATTAACTGGATTAGACGGTGATAATGTTTTTACCCCGGCCTACCCAAGATTTAAAGTACCTGAAACCATCAGAAATTCATCAGGTTTTCATCTTGGTTTCTTGCTAAGTGAGGGAGCAAAACGCTTAGAAACTGGCTTTGGATTTATTTATGCCCATAAAGAGTATAATGCACCTGCGGTTACCTTTATCCAAGGTAGTCTAAGGGATGGATATACCACTGAGCAATTAAAGAAAATTCAGCTAAATCTTTTGCAAATTCCAGTATTTACCCGCTTTAATATTGTTCATAAAGAAAATTGGCGCATTTATGCCACATTGGGTGCTACGGCTCAAGTCACGCTCTCTGCAAATTACTTTATTGTCCACCCAGGATTTTTTCCCTCCTCTGTTGCTTTAACGGGTAAAACAAATAGTATTTATCAAAATCTTGAGGAAGGATTAATGCAAGGAGGAACGCTTATTGATAATGTGTTTTTATCTATGGACATGGGTGTTGGCGCTGAAAAGATGATTTCACCAAGAACAAGTATTTTTGCACAATCCAGTTATCAATCTTTTGTGGGGCATGTAAGTAAAGGTATAGGTCCGTACAATGACCGTATTTCAACGGTTTCTTTTCAATCGGGTGTAAGAATCAATCTTTTTCAACCCATCAAAAATTAATCTTAATTTTTCAATGCGTCATAAATAGATTGTTGGATGCGCGGCCTGATATTCAAATCGTAAATAGCCCTGCTTTCTCTGGTAGGATACACTCGGTTTGATAAGAAAATGTAAATCAGCTCTTCCTTGGGATCTATCCAAACAAAGGTACCTGTATATCCGCTATGACCGTAGCTTTCTGGAGAAGCATCTTTGGCTATGGAACTTTTACCGGGAATATATTGAACTAATGGTTTGTCAAAACCTACACCCCGATAATTATCAGGGCAGAATTGACAGCGGGTAAACTCATCAAAAGCTTTTTCCCCAATAAGTCTTTGTCCACCATAGATACCTTTATTAAGGTATAACTGCATTAATTTTGCTAAGTCATTGGCGGAACCAAATAAACCCGCATGACCGGAAATACCGTTTAACATACCGGCACCTTCGTCGTGTACCTTACCTTGTAAGAGGGTCATTCTAAAAAAAGTGTCTCTTTCAGTAGGCACCATTCGAGTGGTATCGAAAAATCGCAATGGGTTCCATGTTAAGGTATTAGCACCCAATGGTTTATAAAATTGGGTTTTAATATAGCTTTCAAATTCTTGCCCCGTCTGCGCTTTAACCAACCTGGGCATGAGTATGAAAAAGAAATCGGAATAAACATAACCAGGTTTAGCATTTAGGGGCGACTTAAAAATATAGGAGGCCATTTTATCAGGATAATTTTTGTGTAACCATAAGCCACCAGGAACTTCAATAGAATAATTTTTTGATGCTTGCAACCTGAATGTTTTTGCCTTGAATCTGTAATCATTATTTCGATTATTGTTCCAGTTTTTTTGCCATGGATTCCTGCTATTTCCTACCAAAGCGCCTTTCCAAAAGGGAATCCAGGCTCTTAATCTGGCTTGATGAGTCAGTATATCCCTCATCTTTAGTTCCGCTTTGTTCGTTCCTTTTGCTTCGGGCAAATAAGTGCTTAATGGGGCATCTAAATTTAGTTTGTCTTCACCATACCACTTCATTAACGCAGCGAGGCCACTGCTAACTTTAGTAACTGAGGCCATATCGTAAATATCATCTGGAGATAATTTTTGTTCCCCTTCATAAGTGTGTTTGCCGAATGCCTCATGATAAACAATTTTACCCTTTCTTGCCACGAGAACCTGAGCACCAGGAAATGCCCTGGCTGCAATACCTTGTTCTATGATAGATTTAATGCTGTCATGTAGGATATCCGATTTCATGCCAACACTGGCTATGGGTGAATATCCAAGTCGGACGCCCTTCGCTTCCTTACCATTTTCAATGGATACACCTCCAAAAATAAGTTGTGCCGATAAAGATTGGTGCCAGTAACCGGAAAGGGTTTGAATGTCAAATTTCACAGCATTTCCAGTATCATCCTTACGGTCAAAATATTTTGTGTCGAAGTTTACAAGAACTACAGGCATCCCTTCAAATAATGTTTTTATTTGTATTAATTTACCTGATTTAAAATCTTCATCAGTCCAGATTTCGATGATAAAGGCATTATCACCAGCAGATTTTCTGGATTTTAACCAGATCTCAAGATTTTGTAGATTATCTTGAAGAGGTAACTGGTAATGAGCTACGGAGGCATACTTATCTAATTGCTCACTAAAAACGTTGGTTTGAACTTGAGGCGTGCCCAATACCAGGTGTGTAATAGATAATTCCTCCAGTTTTTTAAATGGAATAACTGATTTTTCAGTAGAAATAAATCTTATTTGTTGTAGAGCAACCTGATAAGAATCGATGTTGTTTATCTGACCAAACATAGCGTTTGAACCTGTCAATAAAAGAAAAATAATGCTGATGGATTTGAGGAATGACATTTTCAAGGGTATTTTTTTTTAACTTAGCTGAAAAGTACGAATTAGTAAAGATTTGTAACCATTTCAAATCAATTTTTTAGAAAAAATAAATCGTAATGACAAAAATCTATGTTTCTTTTTTAGGGATTATAGTTATTTCTTTTTTATGTATTGGTTCCGTTTCAGGTCAAAAAGCACATAAAAAGCAGCTAAAAGAATTAGATAATCTGGTTCATAATTCTGTGGTATTTAATCAGCATTTTAGTGGATTAATGATTGAAGATGCAGAATCAGGGGAAATTTTATTAAAAAGAGAGGCAGACAAACATTTTACACCCGCTTCTAATGTTAAATTAGTTACCCTTTATGCTGCGTTAAAGGTATTAGGTGATAGTTTGAATGTTTGGCGAGTAGCTGAAAAAGAAGGACAACTCGTAATTCAGGGAACGGGTAATCCAATGTGGAGGCACCCGGCTTTTTTATCAGTGGAACAACCGGAGCCATGGAAAAAATCAAATATGCCTATAAAGCTTTCTTTTGATAATTGGAAGGGGAATCGTTTTGGTTCAGGATGGTCGTGGGCAGATTATCCCTATTATTACCAAGTTGAAAGAAGCCCAATTCCTATTCATGGAAATTATGTGGAATTTAAAAAAGATAGCCTGGGTAAATGGTTGACCACACCTGGTTTTTGGTTGGATCATTTAACATTTAACGATTCAGATAAGGGGAAAAAACCCAAAATATACAGAGATGAATTTGAAAATAAATTTTATGCCAATAAAGTAGCTTTTGATACTACTTTTAATTTGATCGTTCCTTTTCGTACCGATGTAGAAACGGTGTTAAGTGTTTTTAGAGAGGATATTCAGCTACCTGTATCTCAAATAAAACTAAATGAGGGGGAGAATGTGTCTTTTATAAATTATCAAGTCTCCATTCCAGATTCTCTATATCGTTTCTTTTTACAAGAAAGTGATAATTTTATAGGGGAACAATTGTTGATTTTATGTTCGGATAAACAGTTTGGTTATCTCGATCCAGAAAAATTTATTGGGTATGCAAGAGATTCGTTACTTTCTGACTTGCCGCAAAAACCAGTTTGGGCTGACGGTTCAGGTCTTTCAAGGTACAATCTTTTTTCACCGATGGACATGGTTTTTATTTTAAAAAAGTTACTTAAAATGATGCCACAAGAAAGACTTTTTAGCTTGCTACCCGCAGGTGGGGTATCAGGTACCATCTCAGGCTCTTATAAAGGTCAGGGAAAGCCTTTTGTTTTTGCTAAAACAGGATCTCTTTCTAACAATCATTGCCTCAGTGGATATGTGGTAACAAATAAGGGCAAAACATTGATATTCAGTTTTATGAATAATCATTTTGTGGGAGGGAGTGCCGTAGTTAAAAATGAAATGAATAAAGTATTAACCTTTCTGAGAGATAACTTTTAAAAATAAGAAATGAAATCACTTTCAAGTATTCCCACTTTATCTGATTTAAAACTGACCCAAGACGCCATCAGGGCGATGATTCATAGAACACCTATACTGACAAACCAATTTTTAAATGGTATGGCTGGCTGTTCTATTTATTTTAAGTGTGAAAATTTCCAGAAAATAGGTGCGTTTAAAATGAGAGGAGCTGCTAGTGCTTCTTTGCGATTAGAGGGGGAGATTAAAAACCTGGGAATAGCCACGCATTCATCTGGAAATCATGCTCAGGCCGTAGCTAAAGCTGCTCAATTTTTAGGTATTCCCGCCTATATCGTTATGCCAAATAATGCCCCTAAAATAAAAGTGGAGGGAACGCGCGCTTATGGTGCGGAAATTATTTTCTGTGAACCAAATCAAATGGCGAGGGAAAGTACTTTGGCAGAAGTAGTTAGAAAAACGGGGGCTCATTTTATTCACCCCTATGATAATTATGATGTGATTGCCGGGCAGGCAACCGCCACTTTAGAGTTATTGGAAGATTTTCCACAATTAGATATTGTGGTAGCTCCCGTTGGCGGCGGAGGATTGTTAAGTGGAACCTCACTGGCCGCACATTATGTTAATCCTGAAATTATGATCATTGGCGCAGAACCCAAAAGGGTTGACGATGCTCTCAGGTCCCTCAGGAGTGGACATATTGAGCAAAATGAGAGGACTGATACCATTGCAGATGGATTGCGAACAACCTTGGGACCTTTAACGCTAGATATTATAAAAAGACATGTTACTGATATTTTTACCGCTGAAGAGGAGGAAATTGTTCAGGCCATGAGATTAATATGGGAGAGAATGAAAATTATCATTGAACCTTCCTGCGCCGTACCTCTGGCTGCTATACTAGCCAACAAGGAAACCTTTAGAGGGAAACAGGTAGGCGTAATACTTACTGGGGGTAATGTTGATTTAGGGAATCTTCCTTTTTGAATTGGTGCGTAGCGTCGGTCTAATGATCATGCGGTCAGCGTTATTCTGGCTTTTTTGAATATTATTGGAATCACCCATCGAATTACCTACCGTTTCCTTGTTCTCGAAAAAACTACAATCTATAAATAACGGACTTCCTGTTTCTTCATCGTCTAATTGATTATAAATGCAAGAACCTCTTACGTAGGCAATATTGGAAGCAAAATCTGAAAAACTAACCCGCGGCGAGGAGGTTGATCCTTTATCTGCTTTGTGGTAGATAGCACCACCAAAGGTGGCGATATTTTGAGTAAAGGTGGTGTGTTGAATTTCTAATAAATCCTTGCTGCCTTTTGATGCAAGGTGGTAAATTGCTCCGCCTTCAATTTCGGCAGTATTATTTTGAAAAACACAGTTTTCTATGTGAATAGTCAAATCGCCTCCATCGAGTGTGAAAGCAGAAATAGCACCTCCGTATAGAGATTGATTATCGATAAACAAACAATTAGATATCCAGAGACTACTTTTACTGCCACTGCTGGTATAAAATATCCCTGCTCCCGACGCTTTTCTATCGGAAGCAATAGATGAAATATTAGCCATTCCTCGCTGTATAGTAATACCATCTAAAACAATATCACCCTTTTCAATATCAATTAAAAAAATATTATGTGAGTTATCCAAAAGCGTGGTTTTATCGCCTATTTCTCCAGAGATTATGGTTTGAAATTGTTCAAAATCTCTTTCTTTCAATGCCTTTTCACTCCCTGAAAAACCTCCAAAAATTTGTACAGATTTATCAATTAAAAATGGAATTTGCCTGTTATTAGTCTTGGTTGGATAATAAATACCTGTTTTCATCCAAATTTGGTCTGATTCCGTTGCAATACCAATAGCAAGTTGAAGGTTTGATAGCGCATTTTCCCAACTTTCTCCGTTCCCTTTCCCATCCGTTTTTACAAAAATAGTCTTTGCATTTCCCTCCACAACGAAGAATAATGCACAGAATAAGAATAATTTAATAAATATTGGTTTCATACTTCCTGGGCTTTGAAAATTAAATGACAATATTGAATTAACGCTAAATATAGCGATTTATTTATATATGTTCAAAATTGTTTATTTTATTTTTAAATTAGATTTAAAATTTGTATTTTACCGCTGCTTTATTTGCTATAACATACTAATACTAACTCCATGATGAAAATTTACAAAAAGAATTCAAAATTATTTTCCTTGTTTTGGGTTTTGATGTTTTTATCTGCAAAGGTAATAGCTCAAGATATTCATTTTACCCAGTTTTTTAGGAACCCTTTGCAAGTTTCGCCAGGATTATCGGGTGTATTTAACGGAGATACCAGATTGATGTTTCAGGCCAGAAATCAATGGAGGGAAATTCCCGTTGATTACAAAACGGTCACGCTTTCCTTTGATACCAAATTACCTTCCTACCTGGAAGATGATAAGTTCTGGTCATTAAATGGCGGGTTAACCTATGATTTGGCTGGAGATTCACGTTTACAACAAACGGGAATATTTGTAGGTGGTGGGTACACAAAAAAATTCAGCCCGAAGATTTTTGGTACCATTGGTTTTAACCTTAGCGGAAATCAAAGAGGTTTTGACCCCGGTGCATTGTTATTTGATCGTCAATATGACC
>CANMVX010000056.1 GCA_947501115.1 Haliscomenobacteraceae bacterium | reverse complement strand
GAAAAGAAGGCTATTTCGGATAGTTTCAGAAAGCTGACGGCAAGGAAACCCTCAGAGAAAGAAATGGATTTACTGTTAAAACTAAAAAATAGTCAGGAAATGGCTTTCAGGAATAAACCAGAAAAGGTGAGGGGCTGGCTATCGTCAGGGCAATATGCTTTAAAACCAGGTAATGATTCTGCCCGATTAGCTGCCCATGCCGTGGTGGTTAGTACGATTTTAAATACAGACGCAGCGCTGACAAAAAGATAAGGTATGTCTTCTCATCATAATAAACCTTTTTTCATTCATCATCCCGCCTTTGACGATGTAAATAAACAGTTGAATCGTCGTGATTTTTTATTCAAATCAGCGGTCGGATTAGGCGCATTGGCGACGGGTAGCCTTTTGTCGGGATGCCATTCAAAGAATAATCAGGCTGATTTGGAGGTGGCCGATTTTCAGCAAAAGCTGTTAAATACTTTGCCTCATTTCATTCCAAAGGCAAAAAGAGTAGTGTATCTGTGCATGAGCGGTGGGCCATCACAGTTTGAAACATTTGATTACAAACCCGAATTAACCCGTTATTTTGGTCAGAATCTGCCTGAATCTGTCAGGAATGGCCAGAGACTTACAGGTATGAGTGCTAATCAAAGTGAGTTACCTGTAGCTCCTTCTTCTTTCAAGTTTAATAGACATGGTACATCGGGTGCATGGATTAGCGAACTTTTACCCTATACCGCAGAGGTGGCAGATGATTTATGTATCATAAAATCAATGCACTCAGAGGCTATAAATCATGACCCTGCCCTTACTTTTTTCCAAACAGGAAATCAATTGCCGGGAAGACCATCGATAGGCTCCTGGATTAGCTATGGTTTGGGGAGCGAAAATAAAAATTTACCCTCATTTATTGTTTTAGTATCTAAAGATGCACCAAAGGATCAGCCCTTATATGCCAGATTGTGGGGGAATGGTTTCTTGCCCAGCGAGCATCAGGGCGTGCAATTCAGATCAGGAAAAGATCCTGTCTTGTTTTTAAATAATCCAGATGGATACGATGGAGCAGACAGGAGGGAAATGCTGGATTATTTGAATAAAATAAATGAACTCCAAAATGAAGCGTTAGGCGATCCGGAAATTAATGCCCGAATAGCACAATATGAAATGGCCTTTAGAATGCAAACTTCCGTGCCAGAGGTGATGGATATTTCCGATGAACCCGATGAAGTTTTTGATCTTTATGGAGATTCTTCAAGAGATCCAGGAACGTATGCTGCTAATTGTATTTTGGCCAGGAAATTATTGGAAAGAGACGTTAAATTTGTTCAGTTATATCATCAGGGATGGGATCATCACGGTTCTCTTCCGGAAAATATGAAATCACAATGTAAAGTAATTGACCAACCAACCGCCGCATTTATCAAAGACCTTAAAAGGAGGGGATTATTAGAAGACACCCTGGTCATTTGGGGCGGTGAATTTGGTAGAACCGTATATTCTCAGGGAATTTTGACGCCTGATAATTATGGCCGCGATCATCATCCAAGATGTTTTAGTATGTGGATGGCCGGAGCTGGCGTTAAAGCGGGTTTTAGCTTTGGGGAAACGGATGATTTTAGCTATAATATTGTAAAGGATCCAGTTCATGTGCATGATTTTCAGGCTACCCTGCTCCATTTGATGGGTATTAATCATGAGGAATTAATCTATAAATTTCAAGGCAGAAGATATCGTTTAACCGATGTACATGGTACCGTTGTGAAGGATATTTTAACCTAACAATTTTTTTAATCAAAAACAAAAAGATTTATGTCATCGAGAAGAAAATTTATTCAACACACCGCTTTAGCCACAGCTGCATTGTCGGTTTCTCCTTTAGCAGGCTTTTCAATTATAAAGAATAAACCTCAGGATGAAGCTGATGTAGTCATCGGACATGGCGGCTTTACTTACAAAGTAGATAAAGGTTGGGCGAAAATGAGCCCAAATAGTAATCCGCTCATTAATTGTCATGAGATGGTTCAGGATAGTAAGGGGCGGTTAATCATGATTGGTGACCATACAAATAATAATATTCTCATTTTTGATAAATCTGGTAATTTAGTGGACTTTTGGGGGCATTCTTTTCCCGGCGGTCATGGTTTAACGCTGAGCAAAGAGGGAAGTGAGGACTTTCTCTTTATTGTAGATTGTGGCTATTACCAGGACAAATATGGTAAGGGGCAAAGTCAGGCGGGGCAGGTTATAAAAACAGATTTGACAGGGCGAATTATTTATACCCTTGGTCATCCGAGAACTATTGGTGTCTATAAGGATAATGAGAAGTTTCAACCAACGGAAACGGCGGTTGCACCAAACGGAGATTTATATGTTGCCGATGGATATGGTTCTGATTATATCATTCAATATAACCAAAAGGGTCAATACATCAGACACTTTGGAGGTAGGAATAATGCTAACCCAGAGCATAATTTAATAAACGCCCATGGGGTTGCTGTGGACAATAGAAACCCTGCGAATCCTACGTTAATATGTACTTCCCGGGAAGAGAATTGTTTTAAGGTATTTACTTTGGATGGCAAATTCATCAAGCGCATAGATTTGCCGGGTTTATATGTTTGCAGACCCGTTATGCAGGGCGAAAATATTTATGCGGGTGTTTGCTGGTCTAAAGATGACGAAGGGAACCGCTTAAATAATTCAGGATTTGTCACCATTTTATCTGCAGACAATAAAGTGGTCTCTAATCCGGGTGGAACAGAACCTGTTTATCAAAACGGCATGTTGAAAGCTTCAAAGGCATTAACAAATCGTGTATTCAATCATGGTCATGACGTATGTGTGGACAATGATTTAAACCTTTATGTTTGCCAGTGGAATGCGAATCATACGACGCCAATAAAGCTGACCAGAGTATAGGGATTTGACCTTTTTAGTAGTGTTAAATTTAAAATTTTATCGATTTTATAACCTTATTTAAATTTCGTTAAGCATAAAAAACATTTATTAAAAGTTTGAGATTTGTTAAAATTGTTCGGTTAAGTTGCTAATTTTAATCTGTACAAATAATAAAACAAATCAACTATGGTAAAAAATCAACAGATTAAAACCAGGTGGGTTAATGAAAATGTAAAACATGTTATGCTAGTCATTATGCTTAGCATGTTTTCATTTTCCTCCACCATTTTTGCAAGGGAAGCTTCCGTTGCAGTTACACTTTCAGGGGAAGTTATAGATGAATCAGGGGAACCTATCATTGGAGCAACCGTTCAACTTAAAGGGACCGATATTGGTGCAGCTACAGATGAAAATGGAAAATTTACCTTATCAGTACCAGATTTAAACGGTACTTTAGTTATCTCTTACATTGGATACAAAATTGAACAAATTGAGATTGGGGGAAGAAATTTTGTAAAGGTAATTTTGGAGGAAGATTCAGAATTACTTAGCGAGGTAGTGGTTATTGGCTATGGAGAAGTAAAAAAAAGTGACCTAACCGGTGCTGTAGCATCCATTAAAACAACTCAGTTAGAAAATGAAAATCCTCGTACCATTCAAGACATGCTCAGAGGAAATGCAGCGGGACTTGATGTAAGTTTAAACTCTTCCGCAAAGGGAGGAGGTGATTTCTTAGTGCGCGGTAGGGCATCGTTAAATGCGTCAAATTCACCGCTGATTGTCGTAGATGGTGTCATTTACCCTGGTCAGTTAAGCGATATTAATCCAAATGATATCGCTTCTGTAGATATTTTAAAAGATGCAAGTTCTGCCGCTGTATTTGGTGCCAGATCTGCCAATGGGGTAATAATTTTGACTACTAAAAAAGGTAAAGCGGGAAAGCCACAGATAAACTTTAATATAAATTTTGGTAGTAATAATATTGGTAAAAATTTACCTCTATTGACTCCTGACGAGTTTATTGACTGGAGGAGCGATGTTTTATGGAGTATGGTAGGTCATGACCCAGCCAGGGAATTCCAGTTTACCAATCCAACAAAATTACCATCGAATATCAGCTTACAACAATGGATTGCTTTAGGCGGTGGTTCTGGGGATCCGACGGATATATGGTTAAACAGGCTACGATTATTTCCAGTAGAAATTGCAAATTACAAAGCTGGTAAATCAACAGATTGGGAAAGGGAACTTTATAATTTTAATTCACTTCAACAAGATCATACCGCCAGTATTTCTGGTAGTACAGAAAGCACTAAATATTACATGTCTATAGGATATTTAAATAATCAGGGCTTAACCAAAGGAGACTATTTCAGTACCTTCAGAGCAAGGATGAATCTTGAAACCAAGGTGGCCAGTTATTTGACCTTTGGAATGAATCTGCAATTTGCAGATAGAGATGAAAGCACTATTCCCATTGACTTGGGCAATATGATTCGTACGACGCCATTTGGTCAGGTCTTCTTAGAAGACGGGGTTACTTATCGCCAAAGTACAAATGATGACGTGGGTAATAATGCAAATCCATACATTGATCAGGCATTTACGGATAGATTGAGGAAATTTACCAATATGTTCAGTTCTATTTTTGTGAAAGGTGATTTAGGATTAGGATTCTCCTACCAGATTAACTACACTCCCCGCTTTGAATTTTATAATTATTTTAATCATATTTCTTCATCAAGACCAGGACTAACCAATAGAAATGGTATTAGCTACCGGGAAAACGAAACAACTTTCCAGTGGCAGTTGGATAATCTATTGAAATGGAATAAAACGATTGGAAAGCATAATATTGATGTCACCTTCCTTGCAAATGCGGAGAAATATCAAATTTGGAATTCACAAATAAATGCTGAAAATTACTCCCCAAGTGATAATCTGGGATATCATAACATTGCAGCGGCTACATTATTTCCAAGCATAACCAGTAACGATCAGTATCAGACTGGTGACGCTTTAATGGGAAGATTAAATTATAATTATGATTCCAGATATTATCTTACGGCTACATTAAGAAGAGACGGATTTTCAGCGTTTGGTCAGGGAAATCCCAGAGCTTCGTTTCCTTCAGTAGCCCTTGGATGGGTTATTTCAGAGGAAAAATTCATGTCTGGACTTTCTAACTTTATTGATTATGGTAAACTTAGGCTCTCTTACGGTGAAAATGGAAACAGGGAAATTGGTCGATATGCTGCCTTATCCAGGTTAAATTCAAGTGTTTATTCCTATACCACACCAACTGGTGCAACAATTAACGTAGGCGCTATTAGAACGGCAAATATGAGTAACCCAAATCTTCAGTGGGAAAGGAATAGCTCAATAAATGTTGGATTTGATTTTGGCATCAAGGGAAGTAAAATAACGGGTTCTCTCGACTATTATGAAAGGACAACGACCGATTTACTTATGAACAGGTCATTGCCTAATATTACCGGTTTCTCAAGTGTTATTGCCAATTTAGGGGAGGTAGCCAATAACGGGGTGGAGTTAACTTTAAATACGGAGAATTATAAAACAAATAATTTTACGTGGCGTACGTCCTTCTCTGCATGGACAAACGATAATAAAATTTTGAAATTATATGGGCCAGTGCCAGTGACTGATGCTAATGGAAACGTTACTCAGGTAGATCAGGATGACCAGGCTAATGGTTGGTTCATTGGTAAGCCAATCAATCAGATCTGGGATTACAAAGTATTAGGTGTTTGGCAACTTGAAGAAAGGGATTTGGCTAAATCTTTTGGATTCACCCCTGGGGACTTTAAATTGGAAGATTTTAACGGCGACGGCAAATATACCCTGGAGGACAGACAATTTCTGGGACATCAAAATCCATTGCTTTCTTTCAATTTGAGAAATGAATTCAGAATCTATAAGAATTTAGATTTTTCCTTTGCGCTTTATGCCAGGTTAGGGCAAAATACAGCATTTAATGAAGCTAAAAACGTAGATCTATTCTATGACAGATCACAATTTTATAAGAGACCTTACTGGACGCCGACCAACCCTATCAATGATTATGCAAAAATGATGTCTGCTGCCGGAGGTTCTGTTGCTTATAGTGTATGGAGAAAATCGTCTTTTGTTAGATTGAACAATATAAGCCTTGCTTATAGTTTACCGGAATCAGTGCTACGAAAACTTAAATTTTCAGCACTTAAGGTGTATATAAACCAGCAAAATGCGGCAGTATTTACGCAATGGGAGTATTTTGATCCAGAAAATAAAGGACTTACTCCTTCTACAACTACGTTGGGTTTAAATGTAACCTTCTAACATTGCTTATTTCAAAACATCAAGGAAGTATTTTATGAAAAAAAATATAGTTATACATAAATTGTTGATAATTGGGACAATAGTCCTACTAGCCAACACAAGTTGTAAAGAAAGTTGGTTAGATCCACAGCCCCTTTCTTTTTTTACGCCAGAAAATACGTTGGTCTCAGAGTCTGGTTTTAATTCTGCCCTTGCCTCTTGTGCCAGTAATATTCGCGATGAATATTACGGAGATGGATCTCCTATCATCACAGAGTGTATCTTTTCAGAAGTTGCTGTGGAAGGTACAACAGATAAATTCGGTCCCGCTGTTAATCTTAACGTACTAATTACCCCCGATGCAAATCTGAATAGTCCGGATTTTAACAGGATTGGGTGGTATTGGGAAAGAGGTTGGTTAGGTATTCGCCTGGCAAATACCATCATTGACAGATTACCTGCTGCAGTGGGTATGAAAGATGCCACCAGAGATATAATTTTAGGAAAGGCATATTTCTACAGAGCTTACCATTATTACAGGTTAGTTCACCAGTTTGGTGATATTCCAACCTCCTTTAAAGAACTGGCTGAACCAAAACTCGATTTCCAAACGGTAAAGAGAGAGGTGATTTTACAAAAGATTAAAGCCGATTTAGATTTTGCTGTTAAGGTAGTACCTTTCGTTGGTAACAAGGGAGATGTTAATAGAGGTGCCATTGGCCATCTTTTGACGAAGGTAAACCTTGCTTTAGGCTTATATGACGAGGCCATTGCTTCAGCAGATTTAGTGATAAATTCAGGTACCTTTAAATTGATGACCGCTCGCTTTGGTGCCGATGCGGGTAACCCGGCAAGAAATGTTATCTGGGATCTTCACAGACCAGTTAATAAATTTCTGCCGAATAATACAGAAGTATTGTTCTCCTCAACGGATAGATTTGGTTTAACCAGTGCAACAACCACTGGCACAACTTCTATGCGTCAGGCAACCCCTTTTTATACAAGCCCCAATATTTTAACACCTGACGGTAGGCAGGGTATGAACCCCAATGTGGTTGAAATAGACTTAGGAACCAGATATGGTCGTGGTATTGGCCGTTGCAGAGGAACTACCTACAGTACGCTAACCATCTGGGATGATGAAAAGGATTTACGCCATGATGTTAAATCTGGTAATTGGATGAACATGGAAAATCTTGTTTATAATAATCCATCTATTAAAACGACCTCTCCTTTTTATGGTAAACCATTGCAATTAAGAGATGCAACAGGTAAATTGCTCATCTCTGGAGGGGATACCATTAGAAATTGGTTCAGCTGGCCGCATTATAAGCTGTATATTGAAGACGCCATTCGTATTCCTTTTCAAGGAGGTAACTCAGATTGGTATATTTTCAGATTGGCCGAAACGTATCTCTTAAGGGCCGAAGCGCAATTCTTTAAAGGAAATATTGCAGCAGCTACTGCTGATGTTAATGTGGTTAGATCCAGAGCAGGTTGTTCTCCTTATGCTGGAAATGTTGACATAGGAACTATTCTGGATGAAAGAGCGAGAGAACTTTATTATGAAGAACCTCGTAAAACAGAATTAACCAGAATTGCTTATCAAATGGCCAAATCTGGAAAATCTTATAATGGAAAAACATATTCCACAAACAATTTTTCTGCTGCCAATTTCTTTTTCGACAGAATTATGGATAAGAATGTTTTTTATAAGAATAATATTAAAAATGTTCGGGGTGATGCCTACACAATGAGTCCATATCACGTGCTTTGGCCGATTCCAAGGAATGCTATTTTAGCAAATAGCCTTAATCAGCTGAATCAAAATATTGGTTATGCAGGAAGTGAAAAAAATAAACCCGCATTAGATAAAATTCCGGAATAAAATTTTCTTAACTTGTAAGCATTCGAAAAATTGCAAAACCAATTTTAAATGAAAAGAAGAGATTTTATAGGAAAATCTATTGTGGGTGTAGTAGGTGCCATCGCGGTACCTACTATTGTTCCTTCCAGTGTTTTTGGAAAAAATGCACCAAGCAATAAAATCAATGTGGGTCAGATTGGTTGCGGTCGTATTGGTCGTGAACATGATTTACCTGGTACCATGCAACACGATGTAGCCAGATTGGTTGCCGTTTGCGATCTGGATAAAAACCGGATGATTGATGGTAAAAAATTGGTGGAAGCTTACTACACCAAAAAAACTGGAAATACCAATTATGTCGATGTTAAAATGTATGATGATTATCATGATATGTTGAATAATAAGGATATTGATGCAGTCATCATTAGCACCCCTGACCATTGGCATTCTCAACCTGCGCTCGAAGCTGCATTAGCTGGAAAAGATGTTTATCTTCAAAAACCTACTTCTTTGACCATCGCCGAAGGTCGTTTATTAAGTGATGTTGTTAAAAAGAAAGGGATTATATTACAAGTCGGCACCCAACAAAGATCTTCACCTCAGTTTAGAATTGCTGCTGAGCTGGTAAGAAATGGTCGGATTGGCAAACTTCATACTGTTAAAATAGGTCTTCCCGGTGACCCTTCCGGCCCTCCCGCTCCGGCAATGCCTGTTCCAGCCGGCTTTAACTATGATATGTGGCTTGGTTCTACCCCAGAAGTGCCTTACACGGAAATTGGTGTACATCCCCAAAAGGGCTATGACCGTCCAGGCTGGCTTAGATTAGAGCAGTATGGTGCAGGTATGATTACCGGTTGGGGTCAACACCACTTTGACTCCGCTGCATGGGGTATGGATACAGAATATACAGGGCCGATATCCGTTCAATCGGTAGCAGAATTTCCTAAATCAGGACTTTGGAATGTTCACGGCGATTTTATGGTGAAAGCAGAATACGCTAATGGTATTACTATGTTGACCAGTGGTGGATATCCCAATGGTATCAGATATGAAGGCACAGAAGGCTGGATCTTTGTTTCCAGAGGAAATTATGTGGCCTCAGCCAGCGATCCGGTAACGGCTGCAAAAAGTAGTAAGGCACTCGATGCCAGTGACCCCAAAATATTAACTTCTGTCATCGGCGAAAATGAAATTCACTTATATAAAAGTGATGAGCAACATGGCAATTGGTTAGATTGTATTCAGAGTAGAAAAGAACCGATTTCTCCTGTGGAAATTGGTCACCGAACTTGCTCTGTTTGTTTAGTAAGCCATATTGCAATGAAGTTACCCAGAAAGTTAAATTGGGATCCGAAAGTAGAAAGATTTGTAAAAGATGATGAGGCAAATGCTATGCTCAGTCGTTCACAACGCAAACCTTATGGTACGACTAACGTGAAAATTTCTTAATATTTTTTATGGAAAAACAACCAAATAGGCGACGTGATTTCTTAAAGGAATCCGTCGCCTCTGCGGCTGGTCTCTTAATACTCCCAGCGCTTCCTTCTCTGTCTTTCGGGGCAATAAATACCGAAGTAGTTCAACCTTTATCGGTTAATCCTTATCTGGCTCCCAGAATTAAATTTGCGGTCATTGGCGTGAACCATGGTCATATTTACAGTCAAACCGATGCAGTGATCCGGGGTGGAGGTGAATTGGTTGCCTGTTTCGTTAAAGAAGCTGATCTATTGGCCGAATTTTCCAAAAGGTATCCCCAGGCTAAAGTAGCAACAAGTGAAGCGGCTATTTTAGATGATCCCTCCATTCAGTTAGTTTTAAGTTCCATTACTCCCGTTGAAAGAGCTCCCTTAGGCATCCGTGTGATGAAAAGTGGAAAAGATTATATGGCCGATAAACCCGGAATAACTACGCTTTCGCAATTAGCTCAGGTAAAAAAAGTACAGAAAGATACAGGAAGAATTTATTCTATTATGTATAGCGAACGGTTTGAAAACAGGGCAACAGTTAAAGCCGGTGAACTCATTCAGGCTGGCGCCATCGGTAAGGTAATTCAAACCATAGGTCTGGGCCCTCATAGAATGAACGTAAAGTCAAGACCTCCCTGGTTTTTTGACAAACAATATTTTGGAGGCATAATTTGTGATATTGCCTCCCATCAATTTGATCAATTTCTCTTTTTTACAGGCTCAACCAAAGCAGATATTATCGCTGCACAAGTCGGGAATACGCATTTTTCTCAGTATCCTCAATTTGAAGATTTCGGTGATGTGATGGTGAGAGGTAATAAAGGGATGGGGTATATAAGAGTCGATTGGTTTACTCCCGATGGTCTGAAATCGTGGGGAGATGGCAGATTAACTATCCTCGGAACCGATGGATTCATTGAAATAAGGAAAAATATAGATCCTGCGGGTCGCTCCGGGGGAAATCATCTTTTTCTCACAGATAATAAGGAAACGAGATACTTTGACTGCAAAGATCAAGATTTACCTTATGGAAGACAATTAGTGGATGATGTTCTGAATAGAACGGAAACGGCAATGTCTCAGCATCACTGTTTTCTGGCAACGGAACTTGCTCTTAAAGCGCAAAATACAGCAGAGAACGTTACTTTTGAAACCAATTAAAAACCTAATCTAACTTATTGTGAATTATAAAAGTTCTTTTTCATTTCTTTGCCTGTTGACTTTTTTTCTGCCGGTATATGGTCAATTGAAAGTTTCTGCCGTTAAGCACAACGAAAAAATTGATATCCTCATAAATAAAAATTTATTTACTTCCTATTTGTTTTCCGAGGAAGAAAAATATCCGTTTTTCTTTCCTGTAAATGGTCCTTCTACCTCCGGCGTAACCTCTATGAGAAATGCCAATTACCCTCACCACAGCTCCCTTTTTTTTGGTTGCGATAAGGTGAATGGCGGTAATTTTTGGCAAGAAGGACTGGAAAGGGGGCAAATTATTTCCTTGCGTGCCGATCTTATTCCCTCGGGAGATAATAAAGTGGTCATTGAAAATGAATGTATCTGGAGAAGACCTGGAGCTAATGCGCCTATTAAAGATTTTAGGAAAATTACACTTTCTGCCCCATCCAATGAACTGTATGTAATTGATTTTGACATTACCATGGAAATGTTGGAAAATGTGGTCATAGAAAAAACAAATCATTCTCTTTTTAGTGGAAGAATGGATCCTGATCTGGCCGTAATAAATGGTGGCGTCATGGTAAATGCTGAAGGGGCACAATCTGAAAAGGGTACATTTGGCCTCCCTTCACCCTGGATAGATTGCTCGGGAAAAAGAGGAGATAAAATGGAGGGCATGGCCATTTTACAACACCCATCAAATCCAGGTTATCCAGCTCCCTGGTTTACCCGCGATTATGGCTTTTTTTCGCCAACCCCAATGTATTGGCCTAAAGATGAAAAACTGGGTTCGGTGTATAGTAAAGGGGATAAATTAACGCTCCGTTATCGTGTGATTATTCATTCAGGGAACCACGAAACCTCAAATATTGCCAGACATTTTGAGGCTTATAAAAGTGAATAATATCCTTCTCGGGTAATAATATTTTTATGTATAAAATTCTTTTTGCGCTCGCCGCCTTTTCATCTCTGTTGGGTTCCATAAACGGGCAGGTAAAAAAGCCCAATATCATTATCATCAATCTGGACGATTTGGGTGTCGGAGATGTAAGCGCATATAAAAAAGGATCGCTCAATACGCCAAATATTGATTTTTTAGCCAATAATGGGGTTCGTTTTAATAAAGGATATGCTACTTCGGCTACTTGTACCCCCAGTAGATATGCCCTGCTTACAGGATTATATCCTTGGAAAAATAGTCAGGCTAAAATATTGCCTGGTGACGCTCCCCTGATTATCGATACCTCGCTGGCTACCTTACCAAAGGTTTTAAAAAAGGCAAATTATACCACCGCAGTTGTTGGGAAATGGCATTTAGGTCTGGGGAATGGTATGATTGACTGGAATAAAAAGATATCGTTTGCTCCTTCCGAAGTAGGCTTTGATTATTCATTTATAATGGCCGCTACCACAGACAGAGTGCCAACCGTATATATTGAAAATAATAAGGTAGTGGGCTTAGAAGAAAAAGACCCATTATTCGTTAGTTATCAGCAAAATTTTGACAATGAGCCAACGGCCATTACTCACCCTGAGTTAATGGCCAAAATGAAGTGGCATCATGGGCATAATCAAAGTGTTCATAATGGTATTCCAAGAATTGGGTTCATGAAAGGTGGCAAAAATGCCTTGTGGATAGACGAGGATATGAACGACATTTTTCTTCAAAAAGGGCTCGATTTTATCCAATTTTCACAGGATAAGCCATTTTTCTTATATTTTGCACTTCACCAACCCCATGTTCCACGTGTTCCTCATCCTCGTTTTGTTGGCACCTCAGGAATGGGTCCACGGGGAGATGCGATTCTCGAAGCGGACTGGTGCGTAGGTGAATTATTTAAGAAATTGAAGGAACTAAAGATTTTGGAAAATACCCTTATTGTTTTTACAAGCGATAATGGGCCTGTTTTAAATGACGGTTATTATGACGACGCGGTTGAAAAAGTGGGAAATCATACCCCATTTGCCGATTTGAGAGGCGGAAAATATAGCCTCTATGAAGCGGGTACCCGCGTGCCTTTCATTACCTATTGGAAGGGAGTGATAAAACCAGACGTTTCAAATGCCATGGTTTGTCAACTCGACTTTACTGCCTCGTTTGCTCACTTGCTTGGTCTTCCATTACCTGTGGGGGATGGAGAAAATCAACTGAATGCCTTGTTGGGAAAAAGTAAAAAGGGTCGTAGGGAACTTATGATTGAAGCAACGGGAAGGTTAGCCTATAAATATGACGATTATGTCTATATCCCGCCTTACAAGGGTAGCCCAATCGTTGAAACAGTACAAATAGAAAATGGAAATGCGCCGGAAGATCAGTTGTTTAATTTGAAAAAGGATATTGGCCAAAGGGTGAATTTAGCGAAAAATATGGAAAGTAAGTTGGCCTTTATGAAATCTAAGATGGACTTACTAAAAAATTAGTCACCTCTTTTTTATCTTGTTAAAAAATTATTAAAATGACAGCAATTAAAAATAGTGTATGTATTATTACAGGAGGTGGTTCTGGAATAGGACGCGCGCTGGCCATTGAATTAGTAGGTAAAGGGGCGAAAGTGGTAGTAGGTGATATTGTCCCCGAAGAACTGCAGGAAACGGTGCAATTGGCAGGCTCAAATATTTATGCGTATGATTTAGATGTTAGTAAAATGGATTCAATCCATGCCTTTAAGGAAAATGTACTTCGAGAATTTCCTGATTCTCCCCTCATTTTATTTAATAATGCCGGAGTAAATTTAGCTTCCGGCTATTTTATGGAAACACCTCTTGACGATTTTGAATGGTTAATAAATATTAATCTTTGGGGCGTGATAAAAATGACCCATGCCTTTTTACCCCACATTTATAAAAGAAAAGATGGGCATATTGTCAATATTTCAAGTATGTTAGGGTATGCCGCTACCCCTCGTTCTTCCGCATATTGCACCTCGAAATTTGCCGTAAAGGGTTTTACCGATGCGTTGAAAGTAGAACTTTTGAACTCAGGCATTGGAGTAAGTTCTGTTCATCCGGGAGGTATAAAAACCAATATTATACGTAAATCTAAATTATCTGATCATTTGGATGAAAAACAAACCTGGAATTTATTGAACAAAATAGAAAAGAAATCGCTTACCATGCCGGCTAAACGAGCTGCGGAAATAATAATAGATGGCGTTGAAAGAAATAAATCAAGAATTCTTATAGGTAAAGATGCTAAAGCCGTAGATTGGCTGGTAAGAATATTTCCGGATACGTATTTCAAACTTCTTGAAAATTTATTGAAAAAAATGTAAATCGTTAAATTATGGGACTTTTAATATATGGGGCAAATGGCTACACAGGTAGGATTATGGTTGAAGATGCTCATACATTTGGGCTAAAACCTATTCTTGGGGGTCGATCAAAAGAAGCAATAAAGGAACTGGCGGACAAAAAGGGGTTTGATTACGTGATATTTGACCTGAATAATGCTGCTGAAACAGAAAAAGCATTACAAAATGTTAATGTTGTTATCCATTGTGCAGGCCCTTTCAGATTTACCGCCCTTCAGATGATGGAGGCTTGTTTGAAAACAAATACACACTATCTGGATATAACGGGGGAGATTAATGTTTTTGAACTTGGCGCCAGCCTAAATCAAAGAGCTATAGAAAGGGGTATTCTATTAATGCCCGGTGTGGGTTTCGATGTAGTTCCGACAGATTGCCTTGCTTCGTTTTTAAAACATCAACTACCGTCAGCTACTTCTTTAAAACTGGCATTTGCCGGTCTCGGTGGAGGTATGTCTAAAGGAACAACCCTAACTATGGTTGAAGGAATGGGTGAGGGAAGTAAAGTGAGGGAAAATGGTAAAATTGTGTCTGTTCCCCTTGGTTTTAAATCTATGGAGCTTCAACATAATGGGAAAAATCTGTTTTTTATGACCATTCCCTGGGGTGATGTCTCCACCGCTTATTATACTACAGGTATTCCAAATATAGAAACATATACGACCGTTTCCAGAAAAAGATATAGTAAGCTGGGTTGGATGAATGCTTTTAGCTGGTTGTTAAAACTTGATTTTATTAAAGAATTTGCCCGCAAAAAAGTTAAGCAGGGACCTGCAGGTCCTACCGATGAGGCGAGGCAAAATTCAAGAACCTATATTTGGGGTGAGGTTAGCGATGCAGAGGGTAAAAAGGTTCAAGCTTATTATACGACGCCAAATGGATATACCGTTACATCTTTAACGGCTTTGCTCATAGCAAAAAAGGTATTGGAGGGCAATTTTAAGACTGGTTTTCATACGCCAGCTGGCTTATATACTGAATACCTGATTGACGAAGTGGCTGATGTTACTCCATTTACTATTATTTCCTAAGGAGAAATATTTAGATTCAATACGTTATAACTGACTTATAACCTAATATTAAAAACGGAGCCACCTGATATGATTTATCGAGTGGCTCCGTTTTTTATTTTACACCGTTATTCCTAAATTATAGGTTTACTATTCTATTGTGATATTGATGAGAGTACCTCAAAATTATAAGCAGAATTATCTTAATCAGGGTATTAACAGGGGATTTTATTAACTCTAAGGGCATGTCGTCCACCCTCAAAAGAGGTATCTAAAAAAGCGGTAACAATGTCCTTTGCTTCATTGGCGGTAATATAACGTACGGGCAAAGCCAGCATATTGGCATTATTGTGTGAACGGGCCAAGGTTGCTATTTCTGCATTCCAACAAAGAGCGGCTCTTATGTTTTTATGTTTATTCGCCGTCATAGCTACTCCGTTGCCGCTACCACAAAGGAGAATTCCCATGGTTGCCTTTCCATTTTCAATGGCTTCTGCGGAGGGATGCACAAAATCTGGATAATCGACAGAATCTTCAGAATGAGTTCCAAAATCCAGAATATCCAATCCCCGCTCAATGAGCAGGGATTGGATGACTGATTTTAATGGAAATCCCGCATGGTCACAGCCAAGGGAAATTGCGGTCATACATTTATTGTTGTAATGGTTGCGAAAGGTTATTTCCGTCCGTTGGTTTTACCTGGAAAGGGGCGAAAGTACTCTGCAGTTTCTTTAAAAAGGCTTCATCCTTGTTAGAAGAGGCATCTTGTAAAAGAATATCTACGGTTCTTAGTGCCAGATTATAATCTTCCTGGTAACTGCTATTTAACACTTCTGGTTCCATGCTAGTATAGAAGAGAAGATCTTGACGGACATTTTCTGCTAATTTTTCAATCACCGGTTTAGCCTTTTTGTATTCACCAGCCTTTAGATACACATCGATTAGAAAGTGAGTACGATAATTATAGCGGAAGTTGAAATCGGGAAATTTACTGAAATAAAGATCTACGAGTTCTAAGGAACGTTTTTTGTCGCCCTGGTTGAGTAGTTCTAAAGCACCTCTTAGAATGACTAATTGTAAACTCTGAACGCTGGGCTCATAACTTTTGTTAATGAAAGTAGGTTCTTTGTCAAAATTACCCCATTTAAATTTCTTAGTAACGTTTTCATAGATTTTTTCGGCATCTACTTTTCCACTACCAATAATACCATAATTTGGATCTGTTGGATACTTTGTCGGTACTAAACGAAGACCAAGGCCTTCTAAACGGAGGTAATCCTGTAGCCCAAAAAGTTTGTCAGGTCTGTTAGTTACAGCAAAATAGATAGGTCTTTCCCAAATATTAGAGCCAATTACATCCAACATGGCTAAATCGTCCTTCGTGATATAATTATCACTTCCTAACAACTGTAAGGGAATAACATCGACATAATTTGTATCATTTTCAGAAACTGCGCCATATTTGATAGCATCTTTCCTGTTGACAGGTATAAAAGCGTCCCTTGTTGGAACATAAGTTTCCGTCTTATTTCCGTCCTGCGTAGTCAATCCATTTTCCTGAGACATAAAATTCAATACATCTTTCAAGGTCATTGGGTTTGATGTAAGCCCTTCCGGATACATAATCTGGTTTCGTTTACTACCCCGGTAATCATCGGCTGTCAGTGTTAATTTAATGGGAGGAGAATCGTTGATTTTTCTTCTCAAGCCCTCAATATACCAGTCAACGGCAATTAAACTAAGATTGACTACACGAACATCTCTTCTTATTCCCTCTACTTCCTGGGAATACCAAAGAGGATAAGTGTCATTGTCGCCGTAGGTAAAAATAATGGCATTTGGCGCGCACGATTCAAGGAAGTTACTTGCATAATCTCTTGAGCCATAATGCCCCATACGGCTATGATCATCAAAGTTCTGCGTTCCCATCAATAAAGGTGCAACCAATACCAAACCTGCAGCTACGCCGGCAGCCATAGAAGAATTAAGTTTCACTCTGGCCATTAAAAACTGCATGGTTGCCAAAACACCCATACCCATCCATACACAAAAAGTAAAGAATGAACCAACGAGTACATAATCACGTTCGCGGGGCTCGTTGGGAGGTTGATTGGAATAAACAATGATACCAATACCAGTTATTATAAAGAATCCTAATAAACCAATAAATTCATCTTTTCTTTTCCTATAGTGGAAAATCATACCAAGTACACCAAACAAGAAGGGTAGTAAGAAATAACGATTCCTTGCGGGATCACTTTTCATAGCATCTGTCAGATTATTTTGAGAACCAAGTCTTGCATCATCAATGAAAGGGATACCTGACAACCAGTTTCCATCTGATTTATCCCAGGTATAATAACCTTGTTCTCCATTTTGGCGACCTGAAAAATTCCACATAAAATAACGCCAATACATCCAGTTCACTTGATAATTTAAAAAGAAACTAAAATTATCAGCACCATTTGGTCTTCCGAAAGGTAAAGCGGCATTTGGATCTAAACCCATCCATTGCTTGTATATAGCAGGTCGGCCCATACTTCCATCATACATTCTTGGAAATAACTTCTTGCTGGCCTCTGGATAAATATAGGTCATTTTCTGATCCACAACCTCATACCTGTCACCTACTCTTCCATACCTGGGTTCAGTTTTAACATCTATTGGATTGGCCTCAAAATTTGGTCCCCTAAATAAGGCTCTTTCTCCATACTGTTCCCTGTTTAAATAGGGAATCAAACGCATGGCATCAGAAGGGTCGTTCATATTGATAGGAGGATTGGCAACGGCACGGGTAATTACCATGCCATAAGTTGACAAAGCAACGATAATCAATGACATAGCTACTACTAAATTGTGTAGCATAACATTGTTTTTCTTCCTTGCGTAGGCTAAACTTCCATAAATAATGACGCCAAGGAAAATGAGCAGCATAACTAATCCGCTATTAAAAGGCAAGCCCAAAGAATTAACAGCTAAAATTTCAAACCAGCCCCATATCGCAGGGATACCTGAAATGATAAAAGCTTGAACCGCACCAACAAATACTAATCCAACCACCGATGCAATGGTCATTCCGAGGAATGTACTCTTTTGGGTCTTTTTAAAATAGTAGAATAATGATATAGCAGGGAAAGTCAATATACTTAACAAGTGAACCCCAATAGATAAACCAGTCATATATATGGCTAATATGAGCAGGCGGTCATGCTTGGGTTCGTCGGGAAGACAATACCACTTGATGGTAATCCACAAAGTTAATGCCGTAAAAAAAGTAGACAAGGCGTAAACTTCACCTTCAACGGCGGAAAACCAGATAGAAGTGCTAAATGCCGTAGCCAAACCAGCGACTAAACCGGCACCGGCCAAAGCTATAATTTCAGAGGTATCTGGCTCTTCTTCTCTACCTTTTAGGGCTAATTTTCCTAAAAGCATGGTAATCCAGGCTACAAACATGGCAGCAAAGGCCGAGGATAAGCTAGACATAAGATTCACCGCAAAGGCTACATTCTCCGGATTGTCGGAGAGGATCTCAGCTACCCATGCAAACATTCTGCCAACTAATAAAAATACGGGTGCCCCCGGTGGGTGAACAATTTGTAGCTTGTAGGCTCCCAATATAAATTCACCGCAATCCCAAAGACTTCCTGTTCTTTCAGCGGAAAAATAATAAACAACGGTACTGATTAGCAAAACTAACCAACCGGTCGCATTTAATACTTTTTTGTATAGTGACATCGGATGCTTTTTATTCTTTTTATGGTTAACAAAAATAACAATTAAAAATTTAACTGCGAATTTAGATAAAAATTATGATTAATTTGTCCAAGGTCAAGTACTCTTTACCCTCTTTAATGTCTATTTTATTACGGTGGCATCATTAATCTTTAAATATTTGCACTTTTTCAACTATATTTGTATTCTTAATTTTTACTTATGTTTAAATTATTAATTACAGCAGGGTTAATCTATGTGGCGTATAAGTTCTTCTTCGCCAAATCCGTTCGTATTGAATCTTTTCAAAATAAACAACAGGAAAAGGTGACAAACAACGAAAAGGATAAGAAAAAAGATGGAGAATTTGTTGATTATGAAGAAGTAGAATGATAGCAGATGTTCCAGAATGGCGAGTGGGTGATAAAGTGATTTATCGCAATAACCAGTTTATCGCTTTCAATAAGCCGGTGGCCGTAGCCACACAACCTGACAAAACGGAGGATGTTTCGCTCATTACTTTAGCAGAAAGGTATGCCCGTTCTCCTTTATTCCTTACCCATAGAATAGACAGACCTGCAAGTGGTGTTGTCTTGTTTGCTAAAACGAAACGGGCGTTACAGTCTATTAATCAACAGTTCAAGGATAGAACCATTCGGAAAAAGTATTTGGCCATCGTGGGGAATCCGCCGCCGGAATCAACAGGCATTCTGCATAACCAGTTGATTAAAAATAGTAAAACCAACAAAACAAGTACCGTTAACGAGGATAATGAGAAAGGCGTAGCCGCTGAACTTCGTTACACCGTTCTGGCAAAAAGTGAAAAATATGTACTTCTCGAAATCGATTTGATTACAGGAAGACACCATCAGATCAGGGCTCAGTTAGGTGCCATAGGTTCACCTATCAGGGGTGACGTAAAGTATGGTTTTAAAAGGGGAAATAAGGATAGATCCATTCAACTTCACGCATGGAAATTATCTTTCATTCATCCAGTGTCTAACGAAGAAGTAAGCATTGAGGCACCGCTTCCTTCCGATCCATTATGGGACTATTTCAAACCTTTTTGTGAAAAGCCAATACTACCTCCTACCCAGTCAAAGGAGTGATTGTATCTAACACCTATCATTTCCCCACGGCTCAATCGGGTGATGTTTGTCGCTAACGTTGGCCTCGCTTTCGTTTTGTCCCATACATACATTAACCTTAACTCAGCCTTTACCTGACCGTTCAACGATTCAATGACTGGCTCGTAACTTACTTTTTCTTGCAACAAATATTGGCTTTTATCTTGTATTAAGGCTAGTTTTTCTGCGGTTGGATGTAAGTCAACCCCAGAACCTGCAAAAGAGTAAAGTGGTTTTAGCACATATTTATCCAAATCTTCTGTCTGGAAGTCAAAGTCATTAAGAAAATAGGATTTTGGCATGTATTTCCCTTTTAAAAAGGGTAACAAATACTTGCTTATCCTGAAAAACCAATTGGGATGTGCTACCCAGCTTACATCTACTTCATCGGTAAATTGAAAGGAAAGATCAAGATTTTGGTAAGTTGCCAATTCATCAAGAATGACCCGATTATATATTCTGCTGATTTTTTGAAGTTTACCATCCTTCAGGTAAAACAAGTTCCTGTCCTTTTTGATTATTTTAGTCAGGCAAACCGTCTCAATACCAAAATCTCTCTTTGCCAGAACAAAATCAATCCTTGTTTTTTGTTTATCCGGAAATAATTCCAACAGGATAACTTCTTCCGCCGGAAATTCTGCTAACAGGGTATTTTTCAATAAAGACAAAAATCCCGGTCGATTTAAACCATTAAAAAAAGGTGTTAGGGTATCAGGAATGTTAAAATGGGTAACATATTTTTCTGCTAAATAGGACTGATAATTAAATAAAGTAGCAAATCCTTGCAGCTCAATTAAATAAGGTGTCAATTCACCTGCTTCATTTCTGCTGATGGCAAAATCGATAGATAGTAATTGGGGACAATCATCTTCGTTTGGTGTAAACATCCCTTCAGGAATCGCTTTTTCTGTTTGTTTTTTAAAATCGGACCGAACAATAAAATCTATTATTTCATCACCAGCCGCAGTACATTTTTCAACAAAACTATCTGTTAAAAAAATAGGAGTCTCAGCAATGCGAAAATCGAGGACACCTGGAAAATCCTGGTGAATAGATTCCAGGAAAGATTGGTATTTATCATTGGAAAATTGTTCGTTGAATGTATTTCTGAAGTCCTGATGCATGTGAAAAAATGTATTGAAGGTAGGAGAATGGGTTTAAACAAGGGCATATATTAATGGACGGGACGGAGAAGCGTCCATTGGAAATGGATAATATTGCAGATTGACAAGGTAATAGCCGTCCGGAATATGGGTTGGTACATAGATAAGTTCCGTTATGGTCGCATTTTTTCTGATGTTAAAAGGAAATTGCCAAAAAGATTTATGAGCCAGTAATTTCCCCTCATCCTGTTCCCTATCGACCGAGGGAATATCAACGAGTAAATGCTCAATTTGGTTAGCAACTATCCATTCCATGGCGTCTTTTGCAAAATAGGGCGGATTAGTACCGGAATATTGTCTTTGTTTTTTACTTTCCTCGTTGGGTAGGGTTCTGATAATTAAGCCTTTGGTTCCGATGTTGAGTTTGATTGTTTCCAATAAAGAGAGAGTAATGACCTGATCTCCGTTAGCTTGTATTTCAGGTGTAACAGTGGTTAGAAGAGAAACAAAATGAAAATCGTGCGTACAATCTGGCAAATGGATTCTCTCTTCACTGATATGTCCAACACATTCTGTATGCGTTCCATTGCCATGAGGATTGCAATGAATGTTCATAAAATTTACCGGACTTCCAAAGCGGGTATCCCCTATAAAATCACCATTTTCATAAGGTAAAACAGAAAGCTCAGGGGCATAGAAACAATTGAGATTACCCGTTATATCTGGGGTAATCCCAATGTCTATGGGTTTCAATAAGTCAGCTTTTGCGTTCCAATCGCCGAGCGCTACGGTAACGCACAAGGAATTATCCATTTTAGCTTAGAAGTGTTTTGTCAAAATGGTCAAAAGCTTTATTCATTCTGTTGGAAACTTCCTGCATTCCCCAAAGTTCAATCAGATCGAAAACAGCGGGACCCTTCATAGTTCCTGCGAGGCCAATTCTAAAAACAGGTAAAATATCTCCGGTTTTTAATTGGTTGTCTTGCATAAAGGTATCAAAAGAAAGTTGTATTTGTTCCTGATTGAATGGGGAACAAGCAGACCATTTTTCTATCAGGTTCTGTATGGTTTGCTTTAATGCAGGCGACCATTTTTTCGCTATGTTTTTTGTATCAAATGTATGAACAGGTTCAAAGAAATAGTATCCATTTTCAAAGAAATCATTTATTGTAACAACCCTTTCCTGCATTAATTTGCAAAAGGAAATGAGATAGTCTTGAGAAACAGGCTTATATTTTTCGGGTAAAAGAGGGAGTAAAAGATTTGCCAGATTTTCAGGACTGGAATGAATAATATATTGCTGGTTAAACCATTTTGCTTTTTCGTAGTCAAATCGCGCTCCGGCCTTACCAATATGTGCTATGTCAAATGCTTCTACTAATTGGTCAATGGTAAAAATTTCTTGCTCAGTACCTGGATTCCAACCCAGAAAAGCCAGAAAATTGAGCATAGCTTCGGGAAGAAATCCTGCTTCACGGAATCCGGTAAAAGAAGATTCCTCTGATTCTCCTACCCAGGAAATGGGAAAAACGGGAATACCCAGTTTCACCCCGTCTCTTTTGCTCAGTTTTCCGTTGCCAGTAGGTTTTAGAATAAGAGGAAGGTGGGCAAATTCGGGCATGTTATCCTCAAGGCCAAATGCTCTGTATAATAAAACATGGTGCGCTGTGCTGGGCAACCATTCTTCTCCACGAATAACATGTGAGATACCCATTAAGTGGTCATCTACAACGTTTGCCAGGTGATAAGTTGGAAGGCCGTCCGCTTTCCTCAATACCTTGTCGTCTAATTCCTGACTATGAAAAATAACTTCCCCTCTGATTTTATCCTGAACATGAATGCTTTCATCCTCTGGTACCTTTAATCGAACGGTGTAAGGCATATTCTTTTCTAAATATTCATTTACGGTTTCAGGTGGTAAAGCAAGGCTGTTATTCAATTGAAGCCGGGTAAAAGAATCGTATTTGAAGGGTCTGCTGGTGTTTTCTGCCTCTGTCCTGTATTTTTCAAGTTCTTCTGAGGTATCAAAAGCATAATATGCATGTCCGGAGAGAATGAGCTTGGCTATGTATTCATCATAAATAGCTGTTCTTTCCGATTGCCTGTAAGGGCCGACTTCACCACCAAAGCCAGGACCTTCAGCTGGTGTTATTCCACACCATTTTAAAGAGTCAATAACATATTTTTCAGCACCTTCAACGTACCTCGACTGATCAGTATCCTCTATTCTAAGGATAAAAGTACCGCCCAGTTTTTTTGCCAGTAAATAATTATATAATGCCGTTCTGATGCCTCCAATGTGGAGCGCTCCCGTCGGACTTGGGGCAAAACGAAAACGTAAAGATGAATTTTTCATAGTATGTTTTGGAAAAATGAAAATTAAAGGAAAATAAATTTTTTTTTGAGCAGCAAAAGTAAAGGTTTTACGTTTAATGATATAGATGATTTTCGACAATCATCTTTTTTTATCCCTGAACAAAACAAAATATTATGTATCTCGTAAAAACGCCCAAGTTTATACAAGGGCTATTTCCCAACTATGTTTGGCGGGTTCCCAATCAAAAAAAGGTTTTATACCTTACTTTCGATGACGGGCCCAACGAAAATATCACGCCTTGGGTCTTGGATCAACTAGCTCAATTTAATGCGAAAGCTACCTTTTTTTGTGTTGGAAAACAAATAGATGCTAATCCAGAAATTTATCAAAAGGTAAAATCTTCAGGTCATTCCGTGGCTAATCATTCTTTTACTCATTTAAATGGATGGAGTTCTGAAAATATTACTTATTTCCACGATGTCAGACAAGGTGCCACCCGTGCGAAATCTGAATTATTCAGGCCACCTTATGGACATTTGAAGGTTAAACAAGCTCAATTTTTACAAAGGCATTATCAGATTATAATGTGGGATGTAATGAGTGGCGATTTCGATGAAAGTATTGACGCTGATCAGGTTACGTCAAATGTTATTAATCATGCGACGGGTGGGTCTATTATCGTTTTTCATGACACGCTAAAAGCTTTCCCCAGACTGGAAAAAGCTCTTCCCGCCATTTTATCTTATTTCAATCATTTGGGTTATCGATTTGAAACCCTGGCGGAGGAAAAATTTAAAGTTACCCAGAGTAAAGCAATGTACGCATAATAGATTTATATTGCAGTACGCATTAAAAGCCGTTCGGAATTTTCCAGCGGCTTTTTTAAAATCTAATCAAATATGAGTATTCAAAGAAAAATAAGGGCATTATGGCGACCTGAAATGTATCATGGATGGGGTAAATCATCTTCCTATTTTGAAGGTTGGTACCTAAAAATGATTGATTCAACGCGTTCTCATGCTTATGCCATTATTCCAGGGATTAGTTTAGGGGATAATGGTGAAAATCACGCTTTTATTCAGGTTTTAGACGG
>CANMVX010000055.1 GCA_947501115.1 Haliscomenobacteraceae bacterium | reverse complement strand
CGTAAACGTAGAAAGTAATGTCTTAAATGTTACCGTAAAAGATCTACCAAAACCTGTTCCGGCCAATTTTAATGGCGGTATTGGCAACTTTTCAGCGTCGTCTGTCATAGACAAAACGTCGGCCTCAACGAATGAAACTTTTTATTTAACCATTACCATTTTAGGCGACGGCGATGCCAAAAGAATAAAAAGCCCAAATCTCAACTTACCTCCATCCTTTCAATTATATGACACCAAGTCTGAAGAAGAGGAAAGAGGTGAAAATGAGGGTAAAAAGTTTAGTCAGAAGTCATTTACCTACGTTATTCAACCGCAAAAAGAAGGAGAATTCTCCTTTCAACCCTCTTTTACCTATTTTTATCCGTTAACAGGTAAATACGAAACCAAATTATTAGATCCTTTTTTGATAAAAATAACAGCCAGTCAATCTAATAGTATTTCTCTAAAAGAAGAGTCTGGTCAATTTGTTTCATTAACTTCAGAAGACTTCAAATCGCCTTCCATTTTTACCAATATTTTATGGATAGCCGGCTTTACCATCCCTTTCCTGGGTATCGCTTTTTTCTATATATATAAATATCTCAGCCAGCGGAAAAAGGTTAAGTCCCCTTCTGAAGTGACCACTGACCATCTACATCAGGCAAAGATATTTGGAGATCAAGGTGATTATGAAAATAGTTTTATTGAACTAAGTTTTGCCTTAAGAACTTTTCTTTTTCACCAGTTTGATATTCCAAAAGAAAATTTTTCCAACGAACAAATTATTGATAAACTAGAACAATCAGGTCTTTCAAATCAAGCGTTAACTCAGCAATTAAGACAACTGCTGAACCGTTTTGAAATGGTCTTGTACGCTCCCTCAATGAAAAAAGATCAATGGAAATTAACCTGGGAGGAAGTTTGCCTGTGGATAAAACAATTCGATAAAGCTTAAATTAATTATTTAGCCAATAATTAATTTTTAGCACAATAGCTCTGTTTTTATTATCAAATGATTCCGGATAATAATTATCTGTATATACTAAAAATACATCCGAAACGGGTTTAAACCTCCATTGAAGTCGTGAATTTATATTCAAATTTTCAATTTGAGAGTTATACTGAATAAACGTAGTCCAGAATAAGTTTTTGGTGAAAGTTATATCTAACCTAGGGCCGATTAGAAATAGGTTTGCGTCTTTGTAAGGCTCTGGAAAACGCAATATATTGATGCTGCCCACCATTGATAAAAGCGCATAAGGTTGCATTCTCAAATTTACAGCTCCATCCAGATTCCATCTGTTCCCATTGAAATATTGCCCTGACCTGGAGCTAAAATAATAGTTAATCTTCTTTCTGGTATTGGATGTATAACGTAAAATAAATAAATTGTAGGCATACCCTTTTCCCTCTTCCAGGCTTAGACCACCTCCGCCACTTGGATTAAAAGGGCTAAACAAATACACAAACTCCCTTCTCAACCTGAATTCTAAATTGGCTGTATTCCTAAATAATATACGATACATCAGATTGACATCAAAATCAGTCAGACCATACTTTTCATTTCCAAGTTGATCAAAATCAATACCTGGACCATGCTTATTTAGGATTCCACCCGTAGGATAAAAATTATACCAAAGGGAGGATGCTACCCTTTTATAATTAGTTCTCCTTGCATAACCTACTTCGGGATTATAATTTTCACCGACCGACTGGCCAGTAAAGGAAAACTCCCAACGATAGGTATTGTAGGCAATATCACCACCAAAGACGCCGGAATTACCTTTATTTTCCTCATCAAAAGAGTAATGATAAAAAGCCTTTCCTGCCCATTTATTATCTGCTGTGGCAAGATTATAGTCAAACCCAAGCACACGATTAAAAATTTTTCTATTAAACCCTATTACATTTTCATCATAAAAAGGCTCTTTATTAACAAAAATAACACCCACGTTAGATCTGCTAAATATTTTTCTTTGCACTGCAGCCACACTATAATTTACAGAGGGTTGATTAATGGATAAATCTCTTGCTGTTTGCATGCTAAGTAATCCAATCCTCCAGTTATTATCCAGTTTACCGCTCAATCTGGCGCCGAAATAAATAGGATTTTGAATATTTTGTCCCGTTTCTTCGTCTCTGGCAATACCGATTCTTCTGGAAAAGAAGGGTCTTAATCGTTCCTGCCCGAAGGAGGCGAATAAATCGGCATTTTCTAAAAAGAACTGCCTCCTTTCCGGAAAAAATATTTCAAATCTATCCAGATTGGTAACCTGTTCATCTACTTCCACCTGCGAAAAGTCAGGATTTACCGTCAAATCTAAATTTAAAGCGGGGCCCACACTAATTTTAGCATCTCCACCGATATTTACCTTATTAGAAACGGGCGTATTATTAATTTTATTTACTTGTGAATTGGCTAAGGTATATGGAATAATAGCAACATTAGTATTTTTTTTCGATAAGGGTTCGTCCCAGACGCCTCTGCACATACTCACCAGATTTAATATCTGAAACTGTCGGGGCAGTCTAGGATAAACGACCCTTTCTGAAGATTCGCTGTCTATCCTGTAAAACTTAAAATTCCAGTACTTAGATCCCGGTTTAAATCGGAGTGTGCTAAATGGTATGGCACCTTCTGCTACCCAATAACCTTCAAATTGTTTTGCTCCTGCAAACCATTTATTATCCCAGCTCAAACTCAAATCAGTGCCTTCAGAGCCACCATTAGACACCAAACCCTCTCTTTGTACTCCAAAAGGGTTCACCCCAAATTGAAAACCATTTGTTTGGTCCTGAAACGGATCGATAATAATCGAAAATCCATCATTTGCTTCCCCGCGATAATCCCTTCTTAGAGAAGGGGTAATATAACCTCTGTCAATTTTTCTATTTTTCATGACAGCTAGAAAATATATATGCTGGTCATCATAAGCTATTTTCACTGAAATGCCTTGCTGTGCAGGTAAAGTATCGGTAGGAAAATATTGCCAAAAATCCCTAATTTCAGGTATGTTTTTCCAGGCTTCGTCGTCTGGAAGACCATCGATTTTGATAGTAGAGGTTACTTTTTGTAGTTTAAACTCACTTACTTCCTGTGCATTTACAAGAAATGGAGAAAACAGAGCTACTAGCCCAATGATAAGTTTTTGGAGCATTTTCAGTAAAATAGATTTCGTTCAGGTGCTATTACCATAAAAATTGGCAGTCCAAAATAGACAATTTTTTAATAAATTTTCGTTACTTTTAAATTGTGATTACTTTTCTACTTGTTTTTCATTTTTTCAATATACCTTTTATGAAGCCCTATCTTTTTCTTCTTTCCCTTGTCTTAATTGGATCTTCCTGTGTTACAAAAAAGAAATACTTAGCCTTTCAGGGTGAACAACAGGCATTGGTTAAAGCGGCTGAACAGAATTTGGCAGATTGCCAGTTTCAATTAAGCCAACTGAAAAGTCAGCTCCAGATAAAAGAAACAGAATTACAAAGCCGCCTGCGTGAAATGCAAAATAAAGATGGCGAACTAACTGATAAAAGAAACCAGGTGCGTCTGTTAGAAGACCAGATTGCCTTATTAAAAGGTACAAACGCCAGTTTATTAGACCGACTTTCTGATCTTTCCGTAATTAGTAAAAGTGGGGCAGAAAGTATCAATAAATCGCTACAGGCCATAAGCGAGCAGAGCAAATATATACAAGACCTTACAGGTCAGATGCAAAGAAAGGATTCTTTAAGTCTTTCTTTGGTAAATACCTTAAAAAGGTCTTTATCTGATGTCAATGACCAGGATTTGACCATTGAAGTAAAAAAAGGCGTTGTTTATGTCTCTATTTCTGATAAACTACTCTTCAGAAGTGGTAGTCATGACATCAACGACAGAGCTCAAAGTGTTTTATCAAAGGTAGCCTCCGTCGTTAATGACCATAAAGATATTGATATTTTAGTTGAAGGTCATACCGATAATATAGCCATTTCTAATTCTTGTACCATCGATAACTGGGACTTAAGTGTTCGCAGAGCTACCTCCGTTGTGCGCTACCTGCAACAAAAACACCAGGTAGATCCAAAAAGAATGACCGCCGGTGGTAGAGGTGAATTTTCTCCGAAAGTAGAAAATGACTCTGCGGCTGGAAGACAGGCAAATAGAAGAACTGAGATTATTATTACACCTAAATTAGATCAGTTTTTTAATCTGCTCTCCTCTCCTGAAAGTAAAAATTAAAATCGTTTGAATAGCCTAATTTATGATTCTCCCTTTGGTTTATTGCGTATCATAACCAATGAGAATAAGTTGGTTTCGGTAAAATTAGTTGATGCCAAAAATGAAAATGACGTTATGTCTTCTCATGATGTGGTCGCTTTAGAAACCGTTAATCAACTACAGCAATATTTTAATAAAAAGAGGACGGAGTTTGATCTACCCATTTCTTACGGAAATGCTTCCCCTTTTCAAGTAGCTGTTTGGGAATCTTTACAACGCATTCCTTATGGCGAAACGGTCAGTTATAGTGAATTAGCGTCTATGGCTGGAAGTGAAAAAGCATTCCGGGCAGTTGGAAATGCCAATAGGAATAATCCCATCGCTATCATTATTCCCTGTCATAGATGTATTGCAAAAAATGGCAACCTTCACGGATATTTCTATGGCCTGGAAAAAAAGAAATTCCTGTTAGACTTAGAGCAATTAGGGTGAAAAGGAATCTCATTTAACTTGTCGCACTTATCCAAATGTATACGTGGATATCGTTAATTTGGTTCACCCTAAAATGTCAAGTTTTTTACGTAAAAAACTTGACATTTTATTAAAAATCTCTTATTTTTGTCGAATGAAAGTAGCTGAGCAAATACGAAAAACTATTGAAAATATACCTGAAAGTCAACCTTTTGGATATGCTGATTTGAATATTGAACCAGTCAATTTTGTTACTGCTGCCAAAGCTTTGGAGCGTTTGAAAAAAAAAGGAATTATAGAAAAAGTATCAAAAGGCATTTTTTACAAACCTAAAATGACTATAATGGGTTCATTAGGACCAGATTATGATGCATTACTAAAGCGATTTTTATTTAAAGATGGCAAAAGAGTAGGATATATTACAGGAGGTGAATTATATAATCAGTTAAACCTTACCACTCAAAATTATTTTAGAACAAAAATTGCAACCAATATAAGTCGAAAAAAAATAGAAAAGGGATGGCTAAAAACAAGCACAGTAAAAGCATATACGGAAATTACTGAGGACAATTATCAGTTACTCGGAATTTTAGATGCGCTTAAAGATATAAGATACATATCAGATACATCTACCTCCCAAGCCATTAAAATATTAGCAGGCAAACTAGTAAACTTTAGCAAACCAAATATTAATACTTTGATTAAACTTTCAATGGAATATCCGCCAAGAGTAAGAGCATTATTAGGAGCTATTGTTCAAGAAAAATTTACCCCTGATTTTGATTTATCTGATTTAAAAGGCAGTTTAAATCCAACAACCATTTTTAAATTAAATATTAAGGAAGCAGATTGGCCCACAATTAAAAATTGGCAAATAAAATGAAATTACACCTCAATAAAGATTTATTTGTTGATATGCTTCAACTTACTTCTGAATCGATGGGTATAAAAGCCGTATATATTGAAAAAGATTATTGGGTTACTTACGCATTGTTCTCTATTTTCAACGATAAAATTGGAAAAGACACCGTATTTAAGGGCGGAACAGCGCTTTCCAAATGTTACAATATGATAGAACGCTTTTCGGAAGATATTGATTTGGTGGTTTTAAGGCATGATAGTGAAACAGACAGTAAATTAAAATCAAAATTAAAGGCAATAAGTACGGTTGTAGAAACCCTCTTGCCAGAAGTAAACATTGAAGGTATTACCCATAAAATGGGAATGAACCGAAAAACAGCACACTCTTACAACAAAGAATTTAAGGGCGATTATGGGCAAGTAAGAGATGTCATCATTCTGGAATCAAGCTGGTTGGGTTATTACGAACCTTTCACCACCAAAAATATAATTTCGTTTGTTGGTGATATGATGCTAAAAAATGAACAAACTAAAATGGCAACAGAATACGGATTAATTCCTTTCCAATTACAGGTTTTAGAACCAATAAGAACCATTTGTGAAAAAATAATGAGTTTAGTTCGCTTTTCTTACGGAGAAAATCCTGTGGATGATTTAAAAAAAAAGATAAGGCACACTTATGATTTACATCAGCTTCTTAAACAAGATGAATATTTAAAATTCCTTCATTCGGAGGCTTTTGATGAAATGCTTTTAAAAGTTGCAAATGATGATGTAAAAAGTTTTAGAAATAACAATAAGTGGTTAATTCATCATCCTAATGAAGCACTTATTTTTAAGCATCTGGAAAATGTTTGGAGTGAGTTAAAATCAATTTATAATGGAACTTTTAAAAACTTGGTGTATGGAGAATTACCAAAAGAAGAAGCTATTTTAGAAACATTGAAAATGATTAATGAAAGATTAAAAACAATTTTTTGGACGATAAAAATTGAACCCATGAAATGATATTCTCTTAAGTAAATTCAGAAAGGGCATTTACTAAATTATTGTTAAAGTTTCCTTTTCCTCATCAATAAAAAGGAACTAGAAAAGCTTATGTTCAGAATAAATAGTAAATTGTCACATAATGCAACTGCAGACAAAACCAGGTTTTGTTACTTTTATCATCATTGTGAGGTGTTAATCTAATATTTGTATAAGAGAAAAAAAGGCAAAAATTTGCTTCTAACCTCCACTAACAGGCGGAATAATTACTATTTCAGCTCCCTCTGTCAAATCTGTATCATCCGTTGCATAAGATTGATTCACAGCAATGGCCATTGTTTTTAGATGTAACATCTCAGGATAACGTTCGTACAAATAGTCTTTTAATTGCCTCACGGTGGTTACCGTATTCGGCTCAATATATATGCTTGAATTTCCTAAAATTTCCTTTGCTATACCAAATGCTTTGACCCTCATTTTTCGCTTTTCTTGTTTAACTTCTAAAATTACCTTTTTTTTATATTAACTTTCGCCATTAAAGTTAAAAATCTTGATAGTTCAGACAGACGCAGATTTATTGGGTATGCAGGCAGCCAGTGATGCAGTGGCCCTAACCCTAAAATCAATGATTGGTTATGCCAAACCGGGCATGAATACCTTCGAATTAGATGAATATGGTGCATCCTTACTAAAAAATTATGGTGCCACCTCTGCACCCATTAAAGATTATAAATTTCCCGGTTATACCTGTATTTCCCTAAATAAAGAGGCAGCTCACGGTATTCCCTCCAAATCTAAAATTTTAAAAGAGGGTGATTTAATTAATATTGATGTGTCAGCGGAACTTAACGGTTATTATGGAGATAATGGATTTTCATTTATCCTTGGAGATGATTTATCTGGTTTACAACCCTTAGTTTCCGCCTCCAGAGAAATTTTACTATCTGCTATAAAGGAGATTAAAGCAGGAGTAAGAATAGCTGTGGTTGGGCGATTTATACAGCAAAAAGCCGCCGAAAGAGGTTTTAAAGTGATTAAAAATTTAGTGGGTCACGGCATTGGTAGAAAACTACACGAAGATCCAGACGAGATTCCTTGTTTTTACGACCCATATAATAAAGCTGTTTTTAAAAAAAATAGCGTCATCGCTTTAGAAACCTTTATATCCACTAAGGCGTCTTTCGTTAAAGAAGATACTGACGGTTGGACCATGATTACACGGGATGGCAGTTACGTTGCTCAACATGAACATACCCTTATTGTTACCAATGAAGAGCCTACTATTCTAACCTGGCAAAATGGAATCTGATATGCATTATATCGACTTTACAACCATTGTAAACCATGCCTGGGCAGCTTATGACAGTAGCAGACCCATAAAGTCCATTTCTGACATAAGTGCACGGGTGTCAACAAATCATGTTTATAAAATTATTTTTCCCGAAGGAGATTTTGTTATAGCCAAGCTTTCTTATTTCGGTAAATATGACCATTTTATTGAGGATCACTCCATCATAAATGTACTTGCAAATAATTTAAATACGCCTTTTAATCACTTTCTAGCCCGTTCCTTAATTAAGGGAAATCAGCTATTTGTGCATAGGTATAAAGATTCTTTGATTGATGCCTGGGTTGTTTTTTATAATCCTGTTACCATTGATCAGAAATTACCCGCACGTTTAAATCATACACAAATTGAACGACTGGGAGAAGAATTTGCTGCCTTTCATAAAGCTTGTTCCAGAGTTTCGAATACATTACCCCCCTCCTCAAAAACACTTAAATCTGATCTTTACCATTTGCTGGACATCTTATCAACTGATTTTGGTCAATTTGAACACAGATTATATGCTTCCGTCATTCAAGAACAATGTGAGCGTTTCTTTACAAACAGCGATTTATTAAGGATTGATAAGTTACAGAAACTACCTGTTTTTGTGGACTGGAATATTGGAAATTTTTCTGTCACAAATCAAACCAGTCTATTTTCCCGATGGGATTATGATTGGTTTAGAATGGCTTCCCGAATTTTAGATTTTTATTTTCTTAGTCGCATTGTTTCTGATGCTGGTGACAGAACCGTATTCAGCTACAATATTTCTACGTTAATGGAAGACCGTTTTATGATATTTCTTAAAGCATACCATCGCGTTTATCCGCTCACTGAAACAGAGATCAGGTTTATACCAGAGGTATATCGGTTTTTTATTCTTAACTATGTCATTAAAGATGGCCGATATTTCTTCCACGAAATATATGCTACTAAATTACAAAAGGAAGCCTATAGCACCTATTTACCCAGCATTGAAAAAGAATTTAATGCCGATAAATTACTTCGGGCACTAGCGCTATAATAAAAACGTATGACTAAAATTTCTTCTTTTGCAAATGTTATTAAACATTATGATGCTATTTTCTTTGACGCATTTGGGGTTCTAAAAAATTATAATGGATTGATTAAAGGCGTGGCAGAAACCATTTATAAGCTGCATAATGACCAAAAACAAATTTTTATTCTTACTAACGATTCTTCCCGAAGTCCTTTTGAATTAGCTAAAAGATACCAACAACAAGGCATTGATTTAATTACCGAGGAAAATATGATTTCTTCAGGCATGCTCGCCCGAGAATACCTTCAATTAAAGATTAAAAAAGGTACCATTGCCTATTTAGGAACTAAAAATTCTGCTCATTATGTTGAAAATTTAGGCCTTCCCACTTTACCTATCAGCGAAGTACAGCCCGAAAACTTTTCTGATATTTCCGCTTTGGTGCTGTTAGATGAAGAAGGTTTTAACTGGGAAAGTGATTTGAGTAAATCAATTAATTTACTCAGGCACACAAATATTCCCGTCGTAGTAGCGAATACCGATAGGACTTATCCTGTTAGTAACAATCAAATTAATATTGCTATCGGTGGAATTGCCAACATGCTGGAAGATATTGTTGGTAAACGATTTATTCGCTTCGGAAAACCTGACGTTCCCTTATTTATCTATGCTTACGAAAAATTATCTTCTATAAAAAGTATTCCAAAAGATAAAATACTCATGGTAGGAGATACGCTGCATACAGATATCTTAGGAGGCAATAAATTTGGCATACATACCGCCCTCGTTTTATCGGGTAATACTCTTCCTGACCAACATCATTTTTTGATTAATTCCAGTGGAATCATACCCGATTATGTATGCCATTCTGTAGCTCTTTAACCTTTTAACAAAGCTATTATCTGCTCTGCATGGGCTTTTGTGTCGACTTTATCAATAATGTGGGTTAATTTACCTACCTCATTGACGATAAATGTACTTCTCAGGACACCAAAATACTTTTTACCATACATAGATTTCTCTCCCCAGGCACCTAAAGCACTTAATAACCTGGCTTCTGTATCAGCGATAAGCGGAAAAGGTAGCTGATATTTATCTTTAAATTTTAAATGTTTCTTTTCATTATCCGGACTTACACCATAAATAATGTATCCCATGTCCTTTAATGTGGCATAATGATCTCTTAAACTACAGTTTTCGGCCGTACAACCCGGCGTATCATCTTTCGGATAACAGAATAAAATATACTTTTTACCCAATAATAAGGTAGAACTTACTACCGTACCTTGCTCATCTTTTTCTTCAAAGGAAGGAACGTCGTCCCCAATAGTCAAATGGCTCATTTTTCATTATTTTTATAGGAAACAAGTTAGGTAAAACTTAGTTCATTAAAATTATTTCCACACAGTGAATGACTTTGTGAAATGATTTATGTTGTTCATTTTGTCCCAACCCGTTACTTTAATTTCATATTTACCCTTTTTAAGATCATCAGGTAAATGTCCGGAAATGATACCGCTTTTACTGTCAGAACGCATTCTAATCCATTGTCCGTTCAAGGTAACTTTAAAAAAGGGATAATCCATGCTTTCCGTTAAATCTACATTATCTGAAAGATGAAACTGTAAGACTCCCTTTTTCCCCCTTCCCGCTAATGATAAATCTTTTATGGTAGGAGGTATAGTATCTATCATTATTGAAAACTCTCCGAACTGATCGACTTGTCCTTCAAGAAAATTTTTCCTCCATTTACCCCCGTAATTAACATACTTTCCCTGTTGATTACAACCTGAAATAAATGCCTTTTCCCTTAAATAGTCAGGCATAATTCCCGACCGAATGGACAAAAAAATGTCTTTATGCAAAGGTTCATTATCATTATGAACCGAGTGAATTCTTGAAAAAGTTTCCCTGCGCATTTCATTTATCTCCCGATACATAATAGGAATATTTTGATAAACAGCACCTTTAGGAATGTTAATCTCTATAGAATAGGTCTTTAACTGGTTATCAACATTTCTATACACATACTTATTGTGAGAAGGGAGCGAGGGTAAATAACCTTTTATGCCCCTAATAGCTATTCTTTTCCGACTATAATTCCCCGCATAATCCAAAGCTTCAACTTCTATATTGGTAATTTTACCATATTTCACAGTAAAATATCCATCATTTTGAAGATGTTTAAAAGACTTAAGATTATTTCCCGGAAGTCGGTAACACCTATAAAAAATATCCTTTGATAACTTATTTTCCTTATAATCAATCAAAGCATTGGCATATTTAGACTCCTCCAGGGCTATCTTGCCAGCTAAAAAATGGAAATAAAGTTTTCCATCAACATACATTTTCAACTGATAAACCCCATTTCTATTATTGTTTCCCTCCATGCCATCAAAAACCTGTGCGGCTAAAGCAGATTTGCCAACTAACAGATCCAATGTATCTACTTTAAAATATTCATTTTTATTTAGCTTAACAAATCTTTCGCTTCTTGAAACCCTATTTTCATCAACGTTTATCAGTTTTAATGCGGTCCATTCCGGGGGAGAACAATCCTTTACATTTACACTAAAAAACAAGGGATTAACCTGTTTATGGTGTTTTAAATCTCGAATTTCATAATGAAGATGGGGCCCAAACGAGAAGCCAGTATTTCCAATTTCTCCTATTTTGTCTCCTTTTTTAACCAGAATTTCATCCTTCTTGAAATAAACTGAAAAATTTGACTTCTTATATTTTTTAGCTTCCTTATAATAATGTTCTTCAAATGGTGTGTTAAAGGCAGATAAGTGGCCATAAACAGACATATATCCATTTTTATGTTTGATATATATAACATTGCCATAACCCGTACCCTTTGACTCCAATTTGTAAAGAAATCCATCTTCTACTGCATAGACTGGTGTTCCTACAGTCCCTTTAATATCTATGCCACCATGAAAATGATCAGAACGTAATTCTGCGAATGTCCCTGAAAGAGAAACGGGTATTTTTACTGGTTGACCAAGCTTTGTTATTGAAAACAAGGCCAAAATACTTAAGGCGTAAAAACTAATTAGTAAAATAGTTCTCCCAGGAACCAATATAAGTTTCCTCAATGTTATTATGGTTTAGAATATCAATAAAGTCCTTTCTTTTTATGGCACTAGCGCCCAAACTTTCTAAATGCTTAGTCTCCTGTTGACAATCAATAAGTACAAAATCCTTTTTAATCAATTGTTTTACTAAGGAAATAAATCCAAATTTTGAAGCATTGGAAACCTTAGCAAACATAGACTCACCAAAAAATACCTTTCCCAAAGAAATACCATATAGGCCACCAACCAATTCATTGTCCAACCAGACTTCAACAGAATGTGCATAACCCATTTTATGCAATTGAATATAAGCTGTCAACATTTTAGAGGTAATCCAGGTACCCAGCTGATCATCTCTATCTATTTTTTGACAATTTTTAATAACGTCTTCAAAATTTTGGTCCCAGGTAACCTTAAATTTATTTTGATTAAAATAAGGTCGCATGCTTTTTGAAACGATTAAATTTTCAGGAAGAAGGACAAACCTTGGATCTGGTGACCACCATAAAATAGGACTTTTGTCAGAAGAATACCAAGGAAAAATTCCTTTACTGTATGCCAATATAAGGCGTTCCACTGATAAATCTCCACCTACAGCAACAATGCCCTCTTCTGTACTTTCTTCCACATCAGGAAACCATAAATCTGTTTTTAACATCATTTTTATTAAATTTTGTTTTCCACATTGTTATTAACATTTTCTAAAAGATTAAATAACTTTGAACATCTATATTCTTCAACCTTTGACAAGAAATCGAAGAGGAAAAAGTGATTCTTAAAAGCAGTTTATTTCATTTTATAAATTTAGATATAAACATTCTGCTGCCAGTTTAAAATTTATTAACATAATTACCAACAAGGAGTTTTTCTTTAAAACATTTTATTTATTAAAGTATTTAAAAAAATATAATTTATAAAAATTTGATTATTAATATATTATAATAAAAATTTTAAAATAATAATTTTATGTATTCTGTAATTCACTAAAAATAAAACACTTAGCATTTATCCACAAAACGAAATTACCTCAAGGAATTTAAACAATTTATTAAAAATATCCGGCTATGAATCAGAAAATTTACAACCTGTGTTTTACCTATCAAAAAGATAATAAACTATAATTTTAACGCAATAAAAATGCTAACAAAATTTTAAAACATGTGGAAAACATGTGGAAAACGATAACTACTTGTTTGCAACGCTAATAACTAATAGAATCTATAATGACTTTAGTAAAATCTTATAAAAAGTTAAACAAAAGACAATTATTTTATAAAATCGTTTTCCACAATGTTGTTAACATTTAAACTTTATAACTTCTTTGTTTTAGCAGAAAATAACATTACCAACATAGTAGTTAGTAACAATAAAGCTACAGCCTGATGTGCTACACCAAGGTTAACTGGTATTTGATAAATACTATTTTTCAGGGTAAAAATACCTAGTAAAACCTGAATTATTAATAAACTCGCCAACACTACTAACCATTGCTTGTAGGAGCCGTTGTCAACCCTTTTCCAATAGAAAATTATAAAAGATATAATACTGAAAGTCAATATATAAGCTACGTTTCTATGTATAAATTGTATCCACGCACTGAAGTATGGATTTTTATCATAATTTATAAAATTTTCTATATTTAAAGACCCCTTTTCAACCATTACATCAGGTATATACTGCCCATTCATATCGGGCCAGGTAGGATAAAACAAGGCCGCTTTTGAGCCCGAAACGATACCCCCTAAAATGATTTGAAAAGCCAAAATAAAGAGTAAACATTTTGTCCACAACCTAATGTTTAGAATGTTGGTAACATGTGGAAAACGTTTAAAAGTCAATAAAAACGTCCATAACAAATAAGAAAAAAGAATTAAAGCTAAGGAAAGATGCAGAGTCAATTTGTAGGCATTTACCCAGGGACGCTCAACAAGTCCGCTCGCCACCATGATCCATCCAAAGGATGCAACCGTCGCCGCAAGAAGAACCACAATACCCAACCTCTTTAAAAGAAAAGTATCTATCCATCCCTTTCTTAAAAAATAGAGAAAAGGTAAAATGAAAACGAAACCCATTGTTCTTGCCCATAATCTGTGGAAATACTCCCAGAAATAAATGAACTTGAAATCTTTCATTTCCATTCCCTCATTTATTTTTTTGTATTGTGGTGTTTCCTTATATTCCTCAAACGCTAACTCCCAGGTAGACTCGTCCATGGGTGGTAAAGTCCCGGTAACTATTTCCCATTTGGTGATAGAAAGTCCCGACCCGGTTAATCTGGTTATGCCTCCAATAACCACTTGAAAAAAAATCATTATTAATCCTAAGCCAAGCCATAAGGTTATAATCTTAGGATAATTTCCAACCAAACTCTTTCTGCTCATATTTTTTTTCTGCAAAAGTACATTCTTTTTGAGCATTTGTAAATGAAGGGATTCACTGATAAATATTGTTATTTTTTTTCTTTTAAAAAAGAATCATATTCATTATTAGCCATGTTGGTATGTTAGTAATAACAGTGTTATATAAATGTATTTTTTTACATTCAAACGTTTTCCACCTTCCTATACAGTTGTTTTTATATACTCTTATTGATTTTTCTTTATTTATTAACATGACTGTATATCCACGTTGTTTATTTCTTTTTACTTTTAATCGCTGTTAAGCTATCTGTCTTTTATGTTGGGCTGTTAAGTAATTTGGTGGATTCATTGTGGAGAGATTCGTTGCTTTTTGTTATTTGAAGGAGCTGTGTTTATAAGCCACACTTTCTCCTCAGGACTTTAGTGTTTTTTGTGGAGAAATAAAGAATAACTATCATTGTTAATCAGTTTTTTATATATGTTATTAATTATAATGTTTGTAAATTATGTGTGGAAGGTACTCTTTTAATGTAAAAAAGGACGTTTTGAAGGTTCTACTTCCAGGCGTTTCCCTTCCCAACGATTGGGTTGAAAGTTTAAATATTTGCCCAACGGAGCAGGCTTTAGCTATTCATAAGGTCGATACTATGGCGTTATCTTTTATGCGTTGGGGTTTTCAACAAACTAATGCTATAAAAAAGGATTTGCCACCATATATAAATGCCCGTTCTGAAACAATATTTGAAAAGGTAAACTTCAAAGGATCTATAGTTAATCGAAGATGTATTATACCTGCTGATAGTTTTTATGAATGGAAGACCTACGGTAAATCAAAAATACCTTATAGAATATTACCTTCTAAAGATCCTGTTTTGTTTATGGCTGGAATATGGCAGACTTTTGAATATAGTAATCATACCCATTCTTCTTTTGTTATTGTTACCACCGAATCAAATGAGGATATTGCCTTTTTGCACAACAGAATGCCTGTGATATTGGAAACAGAGGATAAGCGGGAAAATTGGCTTTCTGATGCTGCAACAAAAGAGGAATTAGTCAAAATTATGGTTCCTTCCCCCTCTGCCTATCTAACGAGTTATCCTGTGGCTCCTCTTGTTAATAACATAAGAGTGAAAAATGGTGCTCTTCATGACAAAGGACATTCACCCCTAACTTTATTCTAACACCTATTATATATATGTATGAGAGTAGTAATTCAAAGAGTACTGGAAGCCTCGGTTAAAGTTAACAATGAAGTCGTTGGGAATATTGATAATGGCTTATTGGTTTTTGCTGGATATGAAGAGGATGATAATAATGAGGATATTGATTGGATCGTAAGGAAGATTATTGGGTTGCGCATTTTCAATGATGCTCAGCAAATAATGAACCTTTCTATTGTTGAAACTGGGGGTAATATGTTAGTTATTTCTCAATTTACCCTGCATGCTTCAACCAAAAAAGGAAATAGGCCTTCTTATATAAAGGCAGCAAAACCACAAAGTGCTTTGGTTAAATATGAAAGTACCCTTGCATTGCTATCTGAGGCATTAGGGAAAAAGGTTGAAAGGGGTATTTTTGGTGCCGATATGAAGGTGTCCTTAATCAATGACGGACCGGTTACCATTTTAATGGATTCTAAAAATAAAGAGTAAATAATGGAGATTACTAAAGCACAGGAAATAGTTGATCAATGGATTAATACGCTGGGCGTCAGATATTTTAATGAGTTAACTAACACTGCCATTTTGATGGAAGAGGTTGGTGAAGTGGCAAGACTTATGGCCAGAATGTATGGGGAGCAATCCTTTAAAAGTACGGAAATTGAAAAAAATAGCAAAGAAGCGTTAGCTGACGAATTGGCTGATGTTTTTTTTGTGTTAATTTGTATCGCTAATCAAACAGGTATAAACTTAGATACAGCGCTGGAAAAAAATTTACAAAAAAAATCAGAGAGGGACAATAAAAGGCATTTTGACAATATTAAGCTAAAATAAGAAATTTTAATATTCGTTTTTTTTAAAAGATAATGAATGAATGAATTAGGAGGAATAAGCAAACATCTTACAGCATTAACTACTTTGGAGAAGTCATTGCATCTTAAACAAATGCAAATTTCCGGTCTCCTTGCTATAACTAAAGGTATAGGCATGAATCATCCTGCCGCAGATCTTTTTTCAGAATATAAATCTTTTCTCGATTGGGTTTTGGGTGTTAAATCTATGCTTTTGTTTGTTCGTGAAAATGGTAAATGGGAACTGGCTAGTTCTCTTCGTGTGCCTGATGCTCTTTTGCATTCAGATATTGTTGATAAGTTAGCCTCTTATATGGAATTACAAAAAATGGAGGGAGACGAACATCCCCTAATAAAATACTTTGATGTTGCTATTCCTATAAACCATAAAGATCAACAAATTGCCTACGTCTTTGTCGGTGGCTTTCTAAGTGAAGACGATGATATTTTTGATAAAGTTCAAATTATTACAGCTATCACTCAGATAATTGCTGTAGCTATTGAAAATAAAAGATTGTTTAAAGCGCAGATTGATAAGGAAAGGTTAAATGCTGAAATGGAACTTGCTGCAGAGGTTCAAAAAATGCTTATTCCTAAAAAATTGCCAATCTCAAAAAATTATGAATTTGATAGTATTTACAAACCAAAATTAGGTGTTGGCGGTGATTATTTCGATTATATTCAGTTTGATGATGGAAAATTAGTCTTTTGTGTTGGCGATTTTACGGGTAAAGGCGTATCTGCCGCTTTGTTAATGTCTAATTTTCAAGCTAATTTTCATACCTTAATTAATAAACGTACCGCTTTAGATCCCTTTATAAGAGATTTGAATAATACCGTGTTCAGATTAACAGAAGGAGAGCGATTCATTACTTTTTTTATTGCAGAATATGATATTTATTCTCACTCCTTAACTTATATTAATGCAGGTCACAATCCTCCTTTTTTATTAAATGGAAACCGTTTAATAGAGTTGAAAGATGGGTGTATTTTATTGGGTCCTTTTCCCGAAATTCCACACATAGATACTGGTTTTGTGGAATTGGATAAAGATGTCCCATCCATGATTTTAACCTATACAGACGGAATTACCGATATAATGAATGAAGCAGGGGAATATTTTAATGAAACCTATCTTAAAGAATTTTTGTTAAAAAACAAAAATATGGATGTTTCAAACTTTAACGAACAATTGAATATTTTTATTGATACTTTTAAGGGGACTGAATCTTATCCGGATGATTTTACCGTTCTTACGGGAAAATTTGTGTCTCCAAAAGCATTACTAAATAGTTAAAATGAATTCTATATGAGCCAGTTAAAAAAAGAAAAGGATATTGCAGGTATTCTTGCCTTAATCTTTGGCTTCATTGGCCTACACCGTTTCTATCTTGGACAAAGAGGAAAGGGAATCCTTTATTTGTTATTAGCTTTTACAGGTATCTCGGCTATTTTAGGATTAATAGATGCTTTTACTTTCTTTTCGATGGACAATAAAAGCTTTGATATTAAATATAATAGAGATTTTTTGAGGGTCTTACCTAAAAAAGAATTTGATCAAGCGGGAAAAAGGGATGTTGGTAATGCTAAACATAATAAAAAGGGTAATTTAGAAAGGGCAAATGGAAATATTCACGTTAAAAGTGGAAAATCAAAATTTCTCTCCTACGATTATGATGGAGCCATTTCTGATTTTTCAAAAGCATTGGAAATAAATCCTCGTGAAATTGCCGCTCACTTTAATATAGCTTGTGCTTATTCGCTGAATGAAAATATTGAGAAAGCACTTTTTCATTTGGATAAAGCGGTTTTATATGGTTTTGATGATTTTGAAAAGATAAAAACGCACGATGCCCTTGCTTTTCTAAGGGTGCAACCCGAGTATATGCTTTTTTTGAACAATAACTTTCGTCTTTCTGGAAATAATATAAAGAATGAACCTTTATTGAATACAGAAAATATTGAAAAATTGGAGCAACTTCGTTTAAGGGGTTTATTAACAGATGAAGAATTTAATGTTCAGAAAATGAAAATTTCTCGCTTATGATGGCATCAGCCTTTATTGACCCTTCCATTGTTTCTTTAAAAATTTCAGATTCAGTGGCTGTAGCTATTGATTTTTTTAAAGAATTTTCTGTAAGGCAACTTCCCGTTGTTCAGGATAATATATGTATTGGTATTCTTTCTTTAGATGAAATAGAAGAAGAATTAACAGATATCCCCGTATTGGATTTTATAAATTTAAGTTATTCATTTGCCTCAACTTATGACCATATTTATGAGGTCATGAGAGCTATTTCTGAACAATCAGTTACCCTTTTTCCCATTATCGATGAAAACAACAACTATTTAGGTTGTATTACTTTAGCCTCCTTGTTTAAAAACTATGTCAATTGTGCCGCTTTTTCTCAACCAGGCTCTATTGTAGTGTTGGAAATGGATAAGAAAAATTATTCGCTCGCAGAAATTGCCAGAATCGTAGAATCTGAAAATAAAGTTATTTTAAGTTCACTGTTAAGCTCAAATGCGGAGAGTGATCGTCTCGAAATTACGTTAAAGTTAAATAGTGCCCAAATTCAAAATTTATTATCAACTTTTGAAAGATTTGGTTATAATATAAAGGCTACATTCGACGAAGAGGATGTCAAGGATACCTTAAAAAATAGGTACGAATCCTTGATGACTTATCTAAATGTCTAATCTTTTATGTTAAAATCGTTACTACCTTTTCTGTTTTTTACCCTGATCTCCGCCGCTTTATCTGGTCAGTCTGATAGCTCTGTTTTAGTAAAATTAGTATCTATAACAGGTTACAAACACATAAAAGTTCAAATTATAAGCAGGCAATTAAGTGTTCACGACGGTGATGTTTTTGTCAATAAAAAAGCGCTCGATGACGCATTGCGTTTTTCAGAGCAAATATTGATAAATACAGGTCTCATAAGAGAATTGGAATTTGAACTTATAGAACTACAAAAAAATGTTTTTGTAGTTTATCTTGAAGTAAAAGAATCCTGGAATTTTTATCCTATCCCGTATTTTAATTTAGCAGATCGTAATTTTAATGTCTGGTGGGTTGAGCAAAAAAGAGCCTTAAACAGAGTAAATCTCGGTGTAAAATTATATCACAGAAATGTTCTGGGTTATGCTGATGCATTAAAAATAACGTTATCAGATGGTTACAACAGGACCTATAAATTGGAGTATAGATTTCCTTATTTAGATAAGGCTATGAAATGGGGCGTTTTTGGAAAACTTTCCTTTCAGCAATGGAGAGAAATTAATTATGATACCAGAGAAAATAAACAACTTTTTTATAGAAAGCCTGATAATTCTTTCTTGTCAAATTATTTTCTTACCGAGGCAGGTGTAACTTTTAGACCCGCTTTTCAAAGTGTTCATACCTTCCTTTATGGTTTTCAAAGAAGAATGGTAGATGCTGTCATTTCTAAAAGTCTTAATCCCGATTATTTACTTAATGGCGATGAAAAGCAAAATTTCTCTTTTTTAAGGTATTCTTATCAATTTGATAACAGAGACAATCGATTTTATCCTCTGGATGGTTACTTTTTTCAGTTTGAGGCTGAAAAAGCAGGTTTAATTACAAAGGATGACAGAAATGCTTTTACGATAATGGGACTTACAGATATTTATAAAGCTATAAATCCAGATCTGAGTCTATCGGTAGGTGCCAGAGGAAAATATTCATTTATAAGAAATAAGCAGCCTTATTACGATAACAGGGCGCTTGGATTTTCAGAATTTACCACCTTGCGTGGTTATGAATATTACCTGGTGGATGGTCTCGATTTAGCTATGTTGCAAACTACTGCCAGATTATTACTTTTTCAGGGTGTTAATAACTATGGTAAATTAGTTTTTATTGATGCTTTTCGGGTGCAACCTTATAAAGTTTATTTAACCTTACATAGTGATTGGGGAATTGTTAATAATCCTTTTTCGGTGGAAAATATTAATCCATTGGATAATAAACTGTTGTGGAGTTATGGGGTTGGAATCAATATTAAATTGTATTTTGACATGGTGGCCAGAATAGAGTACAGTAGGAATATTGAAAAGGGGGATGGTATTTTTTTAAATTTTAACGCTTCTTTTTAATATGCAAGTGGCTATTTTTTCAAAAGTTTATAAACCTAAAGATCATGCTGCTATAGAGATGTTGATTCAGGCATTACATGCTGAAGACATAACATCTTATTGGTATAAGCCATTTTTTGAGGACATAAAAAATGAATTTACTTTCCCCAGAGATGTAGGATTATTTGAAAGTCACTTAGATTTTGTGTTAAAAAAGTTTGACTTTCTTATTGCACTGGGTGGTGACGGAACCATGTTAAATGCCTTATTATATACCAGAGAAAGTGGGGTGCCATTGGTTGGTATAAATTTAGGTAGAATGGGCTTTTTAGCAACGATTGAGAAAAAAAGAATCACGGAAGCTATTCATTTAATGGCTTTGGGTCGATTATTACGCGAAGAAAGGCAAATGTTGTTTCTGGAAAGTAATCAGCCCATTTTTGATAATGTACGTTTTGCGTTGAATGATTTTACCATTCTGAAAAGGGATACTTCCTCTATGATTACCATTCATACCTATATCAATGGAGCTTATCTTAATTCATATTGGGCAGACGGTATCATCGTTTCTACGCCTACAGGTTCTTCGGGATATTCTTTAAGCTGCGGTGGTCCTGTTATATTTCCACAATCTGGAAACTTCGTTATAACCCCCGTTGCTCCACATAATCTTAATGTTCGTCCGGTAGTTATTTCAGATGATTCCATTATTTCATTTGAAATTGAAGGTAGAACAGATAATTTTTTGTGTACCCTGGATTCAAGGCATGAAATGGTTACTTCAAATCATCAATTAGCAGTAAGAAGAAACAAATTTCCTGCTTATCTGGCACATTTACCTGACATTGGGTTCTTAGATACGCTTCGGGACAAGTTATCCTGGGGTATTGATACCCGAAATTAATCATTAAACTTTTATCTATGACTTTCTTGCCTTTTCACAGACAGTTGTTTTTATTATCTTTTCTATTTATAACAGTTACTTTTTTATTTGAATCTCAAAAATTTACCTTTTCAGCGGGTTCACTAAAAATTAGCAGTGAAACTCATCCCCTGTTCATTATTAGCGCTGGATTAGCTTTTCTTCAGGGTATATTTATTTGGTTTTTAAGGGATAAAAAAAATATTTCTTTTCCTGAACCCATAGGATATTTTCACTTTTTCGCCTCCTTTATTTCTTTATTTGGATTGGATTTTCTAGCAAAAAGAATTCCTTCCACTTTATTTTTAACGGCTGAAGAAGCGAAATGGTTACCTTTTTTCAATGGGGGAATTTGGTTCGTTTGTTTTCTATATGTATCTAGTTTTATACTGTTTTTGAGTACTTCCTTTATTCTGCTTACGAAAAAGGAAGAGCAATCATCTTAAAACCTGGATAAAGCAAAGAAACCTGTTTTCCTTTTAAGGTTGATAGTCCCAATAAATATCCGCCACCACCTGCACCACAAAGCTTTAGATGCGTGTGTCCCTCATTATTTCCTTTATGCCAATACTCAATAAGGTTTTTGGGAATCATGGCTTTAAAAAAATGTGTTTGTAATTGACTTAATTCCAGCCACTGTTTTTTTAATTCTGTAAATCTGCCGTCTAAATGTTCCTGAATTGTTTGATCAACAACCGGAACATAATGGTTTTCAAAATCAGCTGTATAGTTTTTATCGTTATGTATTTCATGTAGAAAAGAGGAAACAAGCGGCTCTGTTTTTCTTGCCATGCCACAGTCTAATAAAAAGAAAAACAGGTCTTCAGGTGGTGAAGGAACCTTTATTTTATCTATTTTATCATTTGCCAATAGGAGGGAATGTTTTAAATATGAAACTAGAGGATCTGTTCCTGAACTATTTCCATGAAAATAGGATTCCAACACACCCAACTCTTTTTTTAACTCTTGTAAATGGGTTATGGATGGGTTTGTAATGGGTGATATTGAAAAATGCGCATAAAAGGCAGCGACCAAAGCGCCAGAACTACCAGCGCCATAACCCTGTGGAATGGAAGATTCAAAATATAAACCACGGCTTAATTCCTCTTCAAAATGCACCAAATTATAGTCGGCAGCATGGGGCAATTTCTTTAGATATTCAAGCCATCCGAAGAGTGATGTATTCTCCGCATTCTCCGCATTTTCCCATTTCCCACCTTGTGAAGTTAAGGGAATTGCCAGCGCTTTATTTTTTAAGATAATGGAAAATTCACCATAAAGTAATATTTTTCCTGGGTAGAAGTTTTGCATAATATGGAATATAAAAGCTAAATTACTTTTGTTTTTTCAAATTCTTGTATGCCTAAAAACTTATTTAATGTCAAAAAGGATTACCTGGAAAGGGGGACTTGGTAGTGTGCTACTTTGGTCGGTTATTTCAGCTGCTTTTATTGGTCCTGGAACGGTTACCACCGCAGCCAACGCGGGTGCGCTTTTTGGCACTAAATTATTATGGGCTTTACTTTTTTCTACCCTGGCAACTATTCTCTTGCAAGAGGGTGTGGTTAGATTAACTCTGGTTTCTGGTAAAAGTTTTGGTGAAGTCATTCGAATAAAATTTGGTTCTGGAAAATCAAACTGGATTCCATATTTGGTCTTTTTTGCGCTATGGCTGGGCTGCTCCGCCTATGAAGCTGGTAATATCGTTGGCGCCGCTGCTGGCATAAAACTTTTTTCAGATTTACCACAGTGGACCATCGTTCTTTTTATAGGTAGTACCGTCTTTTCATTACTATCAGTGAATAATACGGTTATTTTAGCCAGAATTCTAGGATTAATTGTGGCTATTATGGGGATAGCCTTTTGTTGGATTGCCTTTAAAGTTCCACTCGATTATTCCTTAGTATTAAAACACTCATTTTTACCATCTTTACCTGTTTCCAGTGCTTTACTGGTTATTGGATTAATTGGTACTACCATCGTACCCTATAACCTTTTTCTTGCTTCCGGAGTGACGAAGGATCAGGAAATTTCTGAAATGAGATGGGGAATAACCATAGCTATTTTATTTGGTGGCATTATTTCAATGGCTATTTTACTCGTTGGTACTCAAATATCAGGTACTTTTTCATTTGAAGCTATTGCTTTGGCGCTAAATAAATATATGGGTAAATTAGGTGCTTACTTTTTTGCCATCGGTCTGTTCGCCGCAGGTTTTTCCAGTGCTATTACCGCTCCTATGGCCGCTGGTTTAGCTGGTACCAAACTGTTGGATAATAAAATTTCCGCTAAATTTATTTGGTTAAGTGTTCTTTTGATCGGTCTGGCCTTCGGTTTACCCGATATAAAACCAATTCCGCTTATTATTTTTGCTCAAGCTTTGAATGGGTTACTTTTACCTCTGATGACCACCCTTTTATACTTTTTATTGAATGATCCTTCTTTAATGGGAAACCGTTGGATAAACAACAAATGGAATAATGCTTTATTTATATTGGTTGTTGCCATTACTTGTTGGATTGGTTTGTACAACGTTACCCAGGCCTATCTTAAAATATTTGATTCACCATCAAATTTTTCAAATTTACATTCCATGGGTATCAGCCTTTTTACCTTTATATATATTGGTTGGGTTATTTTTAAAACAGGAAAGTAACCACCATATAACAAACCAACAAGAAAATTTTATAAATCATTGATTTATATAAATTTATACCTATAAAACATAAGTTAAATTTTGTAATTATGTATTTGTGTATGGTATATTTGAACCTTATTATACCTCAATATGTAGGGTTGAAAATTAGTTAAACATTTATTTTTAGACAATGGCAATAAAAGGTAAATTAAGAGGTAAGAAAATTTCATGGAATAGACAAAGCCTCAATTTAGATTTTTACCTAACCTAAAGTAGTTCAAAATGGGTAAAGTGAAGATAGCTGGAAGGCATAATAAAAAGCCTAACAAAATTCTGACTAACGAAAACTTATCTGCCAAAAAATCAATCAGATGCAAATTTTAGGTCGTCATTAGTTAAGGCGAATTTATCAATTTGTTTTTGTATTCTTTTTACCAAACCTAATTTTCTTTTTTGGTCTAAGAACAAATAATTTT
>CANMVX010000054.1 GCA_947501115.1 Haliscomenobacteraceae bacterium | reverse complement strand
TTGATAGAGATGTACGAAGACGAACATTTTCCTATTGGATTTCCTGACCCAATGGAAGCCATAAAATTTAGAATGGAACAGATGGGGTACAATCAATGTAACAGGAAAAATATCACTAACTGAACTTATGGCATTTGCCAAACAAAAGTATCCACCTGGGAGTAGGGATTGACCCCGAAAATAGGAAGTTTTTTCTCCCCAGTGCCAGGGACTTATCTTGTTTTCTTTATTACATCACTATTCAATTTTTTTAACAATCAGTATTTAATTGCTGAGGATCAATAATGGGAAGTATAGCGCTATGTAAAAACGTTCCTTTAAATGTTGAGAACATTACACCTCTCGTAGTAGATATAGAAATGATGTTTAGCGTTTCTATCAAACGTTGAGGAATATTTACTTTACCGTCAGCTTCAACTGTTATTACATCTTCAAAGTTTACAATGTCAAAGATGCAGCTCACCGACAATGCGCCAAGAACTTCAGAGTGGCCATCATTTTTAATATCAATATGCACAATTACAAAAACAAGTTTGTTCATCGTATCTGCACGAATTTCAATGTTAATATTGAAATTAAAATTTGTTACGGTTATATCTGGATTGGCAGGTAAGGTCAATGAGCTATTCAACAATTCAATTGCCCTTAGATGCATTTCGACATCGGTGTATTTATTTTCTATTTTAGCCATTTTGTACAGAAACAATTTTCAAAAATGATACACCATGTTCGTACGGTGTTATTAATTTTATTGCTGTTGGTGTAGCAACTGAATTAACAACAATTTCTTTTCTATAAACGACTGGAATGGGGTGTTTACCAAACAAGGCTGTTAATTCAATATCAAATGTTGAAGCTATCTCCGTTAAGACATCCACAGTGAAATTTTGCGTTCCGCTCAGCCATTTGGTAATTTCAGACGGATTTTTACCGACTTTTTCTGCAAATTGAGACTTGTTCCACCCTTTAGCTCTCATATATTCTTCAATACGAGCAGCAAGTTTCATTTTGGTCTTAGTTTGCTCCATTTCCAATGGGCTAACTTCATCTAACAACTCTTGCAGTTTTGAGCTGTTATATTTTCTTGCTTTGGTTATTTTATTCATTGTCGTAATTTTTTAAATGCTACTTTATGTTCATCTACAAACTTTTCGAACAACGTTATATTTTCACCCTCCGGAATAATAGAGTAAACTTTTGCCTCGCTGCCGCTGAATGGTTCCATTTCGACAATTTCGTAGTTCACTTTGCTTTTTACAGGTTTTATAATTAGGGCATATTGAAATGTATTTCACCTTTAAGTAAAATTTATACATTAAATGTACGTCATAATACTTGTTAATTGCTAGTATTTTGAAAATTATTTTACTTTTGAGTGAAAGAACAACGAAGGCATACCACGGATTTGGCAAAAGTGGCGGTTAAGTATGAATATTCCGGTCAAACTGAGCCACCTCAGAGTATGATTTGACGGGTTAAAAAATCAAAAAAATAACTGAACTTTTTTTTGAAAAAAGTTTTTCAAAGTATCATCTTTGTCAAATGGCAAGTAGTAACGTACCAAAGCAATTAAGGAGCTTGTGTCAATTACTACTTTCATTTAAGGTGTTTATCGATGTTTTCAGGTTTAATATTAAGACGTTTACAAAATTCTGACTCGCCTATTATCCCCATAATAAAAGCAGCTTGCACAGTATTTACAAAAAGTGGAGATAAAATAGGTTTTACTGTAAGTATTTTTGATACGCTACCTTCTTGAATATCTTTTTCACTCTCCTTTCTTAACTTTTCTTCGTCTTTAAGATATCTGTTTTCTAATGCTGCTCTTACAGCTTGATAATTATTAAATGAGATTTTATCATTAATTCTAAGTCGGGTAAAGAGTGCATACTCACTTAAATTTGTTCGGTTAGAAATATCCTTAATTAATTCATGATGGTAATCATTTTTAGCGGATGCTTTTTCAATGTTGGAAATAATATTATCCATTTCACCAATTAAAAAATGGTAAGCAAAATCATTGCACCATTTTTCAATTTTATCTAAACTTTCATAAGCAGAATAATCGTCTCCAATTTTCTCATCTATTTCTTCAACGTTGAGTAAATAATGGCCAAGTTCATGAATTAAGGTAAATATTTCTCTTCTATATGATTTCTGCCTTTTTAAAACAATTACATTCGGGGAGAGATAAAAGCCATTAATATTTGCTTTTTCTTTTTTTTTCCAGGATTCAATAAATTCAAAAACTAAAACATTATAATCTGCAAGCTTAGTGATAATTGATTTTAAAAATCTTTTGTGATCTTTATTAAATGCAGGATAAATTTGTTTGCGAACTTCCTCTGCAACTTTTTTAGCATTATTTTTTAGGGTGTAAAATGGAAGTGTTCTTTCGTTTTTAAAATCTGCAAGTTTAGATAATGCTGAAAATCCTATTTTTTCTTCTTCAAAATGAGTTATTATTTGTTTTGCCCCGAAGCTTAATTCAGCGTTAAAGGTATCTTTTCTAAAAAAAATACTTTCTTCTTTGGATTCTTTTAAATCTTTTGGGTCAATATAATATTCTAAGCCTTTTTTGAAAAGTGAATCCACTTTTTTAAGAATACTAATTTTTATTTGATTCCCAAAAACATCTCTTTCAGAAAGTATCTTTTTTCTACCCTGGTTCAAGAAAGTCATTAAATCTTTTTCTGAAAGCTTATAGAGCTTCAGTAAGTGATTTAAACGATTGATATTAATGTTAGTAGTTGACAAGGAGAAATTTTGTATTTGAAATCAAATATATTAAATGAAGTTTCAGAGCAGATAAAAATCTGATAATCATACAAATAAGATTATGCAGAGTTGCTTTATTAATAAGTCAAAAATACGACTTTACAAAGTTATTAAAATTATACTTTAAAGTACGTGAATATTTAACAGATTCAAATGTTTTTAAAACAAGGGCTAAGGTAGCTTAGCTGAGCAGATATACTTCGCGCAAAAACAGGGTTTCCTTATTTTCATTCCTTATTTGGGTTATTTATAGGCCAGATGAGAGGGATTATGCCATTTTTTAGTCATAACATAGATTATTTTTGTTCTTAAATAATTCTTATTGCCGTTGACTACAATGGAATTGAAAACGCTAACGTTATATTATTCTGAACAATCGACTTAAATATCAAGTTGACCAATCGAAACCTTCTTAAGCCCGAAACTGGTCTTTCTAAAACAAAACATCACGACAAATTATGACATATAACGAAGAATTAGTAAACGATAAATTAATAAAAGTTCGTAACAGACTAGAAATGGCAAAAAGACGTTAATTATTTGATCTATTACAAAACGCAGAGGATACAATTAAACAATACGATTCGGAACAGGATTGTTAGCAACAACGAAACTTTAGTGAGATGACTTTTAAAGGAATTAATAATCAAACGGTTGAATTAGAAATCACTAACTACCAATTCCCTGAAATTACTGACGATGACTGGGATAGTAATTGGTTAAATATTTATTTAAAGGTAAATAGTACTTTTGGGAATTGGCAGATAGTTGACCCAATGTTGACGACTTTTGAGGTAAAAGGATTAATAAATTGGCTCGACAATCTTTCAAACAATATACTGCCCGAGTATACAGGCATTGGCTTCTTAGAACCACATATTTCATTTGAATTAATGGACAGCGTTGATTCAGAGACAAAAACAATTAGAATTGAATTTTACTACATATTTCCAATGGAATCTGCAGGAGACGATAAGAAATGTTTTGTTGATTTTATTGCAGACAATAATGAAATCAAATGCATTGTGGTTGACTTAAAAAAAGAACTTGAAAAATATCCAATAAGAAACCGCGCCCAAAGAGTACTCAGCCCAAAGAAGGGCTTTCTTGGTGCTACAAACTTTTTAGATCCGAATAAATAATAGGAGTAGTTTGACTGATAGTGCTTCGAAAGCTCCGCCGTCGGCAAGCTTATACCGTTATCGGGTAGTGTAAAAGACTACTGAGCCAAGAATATCCAGCTTTTTACGTAACATCGATGTAAGAATCTTCTTTGATCTACCCGATCCATATCCATTTAAGAAAAACTCCCCTTTCCGTTTATGATTATAGACCCAGGTCGTGTTGTAAAGCTTTGTTAGTCAATGGCCTACGAAAAATATTCCAGGTCAGAACGGCGATATACTTCACCTGGCTTTATATGTTGTCGTAACAATTCCATTGGTTTCTTTACAAGTACGCTAAGGTAAATCGTTGCATAAAATGGGCGAATGCTATAAAAAATGAGGTTATCCAATATGGATATATGGACGAAAATAAAGTTATGCTACAAATCGAGCAGATAGCATATTAAAGTCCATTTGATTATTTACAAATTAAATTGTATATTATGAGTTAGTTACCACCAATGCTATGACGACACGATACGAACAAGAAAATAAGTTAAAACAAACATTTGGTCTTGAAAGATTCTATGACGACCAATGGGAATCTATTGACCGAATTTTAAAAGGGGAAAGAGTTTTGCTTATAGAGAAAACTGGTTTTGGGAAATCACTTTGTTTCCAATATCCTGCGACTGTATTTCAAGGGACAACAGTCATTTTTTCGCCTCTTATTGCATTAATGAGAGACCAGGTAAAAAAGCTAAACAGTCTGGGAATTGCTGCAAAATGTATCAATAGTGAACAGACACCCGAAGAAAATACTCAGATAATTGAAGACGCTAAAAGTGGCAAGGTCAAAATTTTATACATAGCACCTGAAAGACAAGAAAACAGCGAATGGATAGAAGCAACCAGGCAGATGAATCTATCAATGGTAGTTATTGACGAAGCTCATTGTATTTCTGTTTGGGGGCATGACTTTAGACCTGCTTTTAGAAGAATAATTAATCTTGTAAAATTACTTCCAACGGGACTGCCTGTTTTAGCAACAACTGCAACAGCAACCAAAAAAGTGGAAACCGATATTGCCTCACAAATTGGCGGAAATATTTCAGTATTGAGAGGTAATTTACTTCGGGAAAATTTCAAATTATATGTTGTTAAGGTCACATCAGAGGATGAAAAACTAATTTGGTTAGGCCAGAATTTAGACAAATTAGAAGGAACTGGAATATTATATACAGGAACAAGGGTAGATACTGAAATTTATTCGAAATGGTTTGAACACCTTAAACTTTCTACCATTGGATATAATGCAGGGTTAGATACTGATTCAAGAATTGCAATTGAAAATGGATTAATGAGCAACAAATGGAAATGTGTAATATCAACCAATGCTCTAGGCATGGGTATTGACAAACCAGACATTCGATTCATTATTCATACTCAAATTCCGCAAAGCCCAATTCATTATTACCAAGAAATCGGCAGAGCAGGAAGAGATGGAAAACCTTCCAACGTCATACTATTTTATAATCCCGAAGACAAAAAACTTCCTGAAGCCTTTATTGAAGCGGGAAGACCTTCCATTTTAAAATATGAAAAGGTAATAAATGCAACACGAAATGAGCAATTAGGCGAAAGAGAATTAATGAAAAAAACTAACTTGAAACAGACACAAATAAGGGTAATTAAATCTGACTTAGTTGAACAAGGAATAATTAGAGAGGTTACCGTTGGGCGGAGAAAATTATTTGAATACATAACAAATGCACCGGCACTAAACACCAAAGTATTTGAGGAATTACGAAACACGAAAAAAGCTGATTTGGAACAAATGATTCAGTATGTGGAGACTTCTCAATCAAGAATGAAATTTTTATGCGATTTCCTGGGAGATTCAACAACGCATAATTTTACAAATTGCGACAATACTGGTTTACATAAAATGACCTTACATCCAAATGATGAGTGGATGCAGAAACTACAAGATTTTAGAGAAGATTATTTCCCCAACCTTGAAGTTGCTGCAAGAGGTTCAAATATTGTGAATGGAGTAGCCGCAAGCTACTTCGGAGTGTCAAATGTTGGTGCTGCATTACATCGAAGTAAATACAATACAAAAGAAGATTTCCCAGATTTTTTGCTTAAATTATGTTTAAAAGCTTATCGTAAAAAGTTTGGTCAAGAAAAATTTGACTTTATCGTTTACGTTCCGCCAACTTCCTCGGGAGACCTTGTGAAAAACTTTGCAACAAAACTTTCTCAAGTTTTAAAGTTTCCAATAACGCATGACCTTGTAAAAACAAGGCAGACAAAGGAGCAAAAAGTATTTGAAAATGGTTATTTAAAATCTGATAATGTTAGCGGAGCATTTTCATTTAACAATCCTGGTATTTTAGCCGGCAAGAGCATCCTACTTGTAGATGACATATTTGATAGTGGTTCTACCATCAAAGAATTGGGGAAATTATTTACTAACTTTGGAGTTATAAAAATTGCTCCAATGGTTATTGCAAGAACTATTGGAGGAGATATAGTATAAAATGAAAAACGAAGCAGCATATTGGATAGCATTAGCCCATTTACCTAAGTGGGGTTACGGCAAGATTAATAGCCTAATTGTGAAATTCTTTCATAATGAAAAAATAACAATAGAAGACTTTTTCAACTTGCCTGAATCAGTTTGGAGTAACAAATACCAACTTGACTCAATGGAAATTTCAGATGTACAAAAAGCAAAATCTGAACTACCTAACAATGCTTTTTTTGCAGAGAATTTGTTTAGTCAAGGATATGAACTGATACCAATAACTTCCCCTGAATATTCTAAGACCTTAAAACAAAATCTTAAAGTAGCACATTCTCCTGCATTATTATATGTCAAAGGCAACAAACAATTACTTCATGAAAATTCAATGGCCATTGTTGGTTCGAGAGCGGCAGAAGGAAAGTCTTTAGCGTTCACAGATAATATGGCGAAACTTGCAACCAAAGATTTCAAGGTAGTGGTTAGTGGATTTGCAAAGGGTGTTGACAAACAAGCGTTGGATTCCGCGATAAAATATAAAGGTCAGAGTATAATCGTTCTTCCCCAGGGAATAACAACATTTAATTCAGGTTTCAAAACTTACTACAAGCAAATTGTAGATGGTGACGTTTTGGTTTTAAGCACATTCCACCCGAAAGCTGTTTGGTCTGCTGGTTTAGCAATGGCTCGTAATCCTATCATTTATGGGCTTGCGGACGAAATTTTCGTTGCGGAATCAAGCGAAAAAGGTGGCACATGGTCAGGAGTAATGGATGGTCTTAGAAAAGGAAGGAAAATTTATGTAAGAAAACCAGAGCCAGATGAGAAAAACGCAAATATTCTTCTCATACAAAAAGGAGCTATTGCCGTTGACTACAATGGAATTGAAAACGCTAAATCAGTTTATACTGAACAATCTACTACAACATCCATAGTTCAAGAACCTATGCAGAATATTAAAAGTTTTTAAGTATTATAGTTTACGAATTCTAACTTTTTACCCCACTTGTAACTTTGCTGCATCATGCCATAAATAATGAGGTATTGGTTCGTTCAATTCCCATTTTATATTCATAGGTTTTGCTCCATAATGTTCTATTAAGTATCCCTCTCCTAGGAAAACATAACCCATAGTATGGTCAAATTCATCCTTATTTCTTTCTCGCACAAAAAGCATGATTTTTTTTCCATCCTCCAGATGTTTAATATATGATAAGCCCTTAGGAGTTTCCGGACCTGCTGAATTCTGACTTTGCCAGTGAAATAATATTTCATTTATTGCATAATCATCATACATCGTCGTGGGAGAAAAATTTTCTTCCGATTTGATTAAATTTATAAAAAGAAGCTCCGTATTTAAGGCTTGATTTTCGGCAACACCTTCTCGACTTGGAGATTTTCTTTCGAAAGTACTTAACCCAAAGGCAGCTAAAATCTGATCTCTTGTGTAGCGAGCATGAATTTTAAGCGGTTGCGTGTAGGGTAAATTTATGTCTATTTCTTTATAATTAATTCTGTCAATTAACAATTCTAACACTTCAATAATTTCTGACAGCATCACTTTATTTCGACCTATTTCTTTAATACTAGATTCTAAAGAATCAAAGCCGCCTGCTTTTTGCCAGACATCATAATGTAACATTAAGAGCATTAATTTTTCAGCTTCAGTACATTCGTTTATTGAAATTTTAAATTCCTTTTTTGCCAGGCTGAGAATAAAGTTAAAATAGCTAGTTGAACTGCAGGATATCCATTTATTTAAAATGGACTTAACAATTTCATTTTCATGCGTGGCGTCAAATTTTTCGATTTTTCCCGCATCAAAACAAAGTCTCTTCCAACCTCCTCTTTTATATATCATTTGGAGGGGAATATTATTAAACGTTACAAAATTATTCAAGGTTAAAGCCAAAGTGGTTTGATGCTGAAAATTCTGAATCTTTAAAATTAATTGATTTCGATTAAATGAAGTAGCAGCTGTAATATTTTCCAGAATACTCTGTTTAGCTTTCTTTTCTAATATAATAGAGCACCCAAGAGGCAAATGAGGGAAGTTATCTTCTATTTCCTTCTTTACCGTGGTGGCTGTTTTCCCAATTAATGCCCTGAATTTATTTTCAAAATTGTATTCAGGTCTGGCATTTCCTACAAAGTCTAAAACAGTTAAACAATCTTTGTTTTCTGATAATCGCAAACCTCTACCCAGCTGCTGTAAGAAAATAGTTAAACTTTCAGTGGGTCTTAAAAAAAGAACAGTATCAATTTCTGGAATATCAACACCTTCATTGAATATATCTACTACAAACAAATAATTGATTTCTTTTTTAAGTAGTTGGTTTCTTACGTTAGCTCTATTTTGATTATTATCACTCGTTAAATAATCTGCTTTAAGACCTGCCAGACAAAATTTTTCTGCCATAAATCTTGCGTGTTCCATGGTTACGCAAAATCCAATAGTTCGAACATCATGTAGGTCTTTGGTATATTTTTCTAAAGCATCAATAATTTCTCTAACCCTTCTGTCATTGGCAGTGTAAACGGCGGATAATTCACTTGCCACATATCGCCCTCTTAACCATTTGACTTTTGATAGGTCTATGCTATCTGTAATGCCAAAATATTGAAATGGGCATAAAAGTTTTCTATTTAAAGCTTCTGGCAACCGGATTTCAGCGGCAATTCTGTTATGAAAATCTTCTTGAATATCGCCCCCGTCCATTCTTTCAGGCGTTGCAGTTAAACCAAGTAAAATTTGAGGTTGAAAATAGACAAGTATTCCCCGATAACTATTTGCGGTTAGGTGATGACACTCATCAATAATTATGAAATCATAATATTTTGGGGATAAAGCAATATTATCTAATTGGTTATTGATGGTTTGAATAGATGCAAATACATTTTCATACGAATCAGGTACCAAACCATCAACCCATAACGCTCCAAAATTATTATCTCTTAAAATGCCTCTGAAAATAGTTATAGATTGCGTTAAAATTTCTTTTCTATGGGCAAGAAAAAGAAGTTTGGCAGATGGATTATCTTTCTTAAATCTTTTGAAATCAAAGGCAGAAATCACTGTTTTACCAGTGCCTGTGGCAGCAACAACAAGATTCCTATTCCTGAGATGAACAGTCCGCTCAACATCTAATTTCTCTAAAATTTCAGATTGAAAGGGAAATGGCTTTATATCAAAAAAAGATAAGTTTGAATCTAAGATTTTCCCGGATTTGCCTTGATTTAGGGATTGAATTAACTTTTCTTTGTGTATTGAGTCATCAAATAGCTCAAAATCATCGCTTTGCCAATATGAGTCAAAGGTCTTCTGGAATTTATCAATAATATGGCCAACTTCTTTTGTAGTAATTTTTAAATTCCATTCCAAACCGTCTGTTAATGCAGAACGGGAAAAGTTTGATGACCCTATATATCCAGTATGAAAACCAGTATTTCTTTTAAATAAGTATGCTTTTGCGTGAAGCCTTTCATTTCCTGAATTATACGATATTTTTACTTGGGTGTTTACTAATTTAGAAAGAAGCTGGATGGCTTTGTAGTCTGAGGCACCCATATAAGTGGTTGTAATTACTCTTAATTGGCCACCTCGATTAGTAAACTCTGTCAGTTCTTTTTCTAAAATAATAATTCCTTTAAATTTAATAAAGGAAACAAGGAGATCTATTTGATTCGATGACAAGATTTCCTTTTTTAGCTCACTTTCCAGGGAGAGTCCAACATTGCCACCGGTGAATAATTCACTGTGAGTCAACCTAGTGTATGGTGTAATTTCTTTAAGATGTAAATTAAAATCTGAAAAGTGCGCATCTATTCTGGTGAATACTGCTTTTAAAATTTCACCCTCAATAGCAATCAAATCATTTTCGAATTCTTCTTTCTTTAGTTCTTCTTTTAGAAATATTATAATTTTATTAGCAATTTCAATTTGAGCTTCAATTTGATTCTCGGCTTTGACATAGTTTAAAGCGGTTCTTATAGTTTGAGCTAGATGCGTTGACAAAACGGAAGAAGCTTCCTGCTTATCTAAAACGGATTTATTTATAAAAAAAGCATCTTTATCAATTTGCTCTAGCTTTTGAGAAACCAATTTTGTTACCAGCTCTTCGTAAATTCCTTCATTCATAACTTTAAAAATTCGTTGAGTATCGGAATATCCGCTTCTGCCAGGTCTAAACTTGCTACCTCTTCTTTTTCTAGTAAAAGGTATTGTTTGTGTTCTGCCAGTTTGATTTCGCCAGCCAGATAATTTGCAACAAAGGGTATCAATTCTATTGAAAAAGTTGGATAATCAAAATGAGAAGGAGATAACCTAGTAATCAAATCAATGGATATGTTTAATTCTTCCATAATCTCTCTCTTTATACAATCTTCTTCCTCCTCTCCATTTTCAATTTTACCGCCTGGGAACTCCCATTTTAAAGGCAATTTCATATTTTCACTTCTCTGAACTACCAAGATCTTCTTATTAAACAGTATGATAGCACAAGTAACTTTTATTTTCTGCAAATCATTTAAATTTTCATGAAGATAGATACTTTTTTAATAACAACTATAAGTATATGTATGACCCCATTGTCATTGGTCGATTTCTATGACTTCTCCATCATATTTTTTGAAAATGAGATATGTCCACCTTCAAAGCTTCTTTCATCATAGCCCTAAATATTCGTCGTTTATCATCTGCTATAAATCTCTTTAAATATTCATTGAAGTTCTCGTTCATTTTTTCTAAAGGCTCGTTCTCTGGGCGATCATCTAAAACAATTTGAATTTGCCCTAGAGTATCAGCAATAAATTGCTTTTTAAGGATTTCATACTGGTCATTGGTGAAAGGGGGCGTTGCTTTTTTCATGGCAATTTTTCAATGACAGCAAGAGGAATATTGGTTTCTTCCTGGATATATGTTGACAGTCTCTCATGTTGTGCCATCCCCTGAAGTATCCATGAAAGCATGTAGTCCTTTTCTATTTGTTGGTCACGCACACCAAATTTTCTCGCATTAATTTGTATTTCGCCCGACTTAATCATGTGTAAATTGAAGCTAAAATGGTTTCTGTGTCCATGTTTTGTTGAATAGCCCAGCGGCTAATAAATTTTCCTGTTTTAGGTAGTTCTGTATCAAGAAGAACGTAAGAATCCCTTTTTAATTTCTTAAGTTTTTCTATACACTTTGAATCCAATTCTAGTAATTCAAGAATAAATCCTAAGCGTTTAGTGACAGCTTGAGAATCAAATTTTTCTGTGTATTCAAGGAGCTTATCGAAGTTTATTTTATCCTTTGCTATGAATATTGCCTTTGCTACCTCAACAATACCTCCAGCATAGTTAGGCTTAAACAAACAGTCAACCATTGTCTTTTCCAGATCTGAGCACCAAACCTTATTAAAGCTATCTGCCCAAACCCTATTTGCGCCAAAAAAGTGCTTCTTATTATGGTAAATGAACTGAAACTGAACATCCTTAATGCTAAGACTAGAAGGTTTCACCTGCTTATCCACCACGATCTGCTCTTTCAAAGAAGGCTGCGAAATCAGATTATGGATTTGCATAGCTGAATAATACCCAATGTAATGATTGGTCCCTTTGGTTAAGGGTTCAGCCAAAAGATGCCAGTCGGGCATATAAGTCTTTGGCTCTCTTTCATAAGGTATGACGTAAAACACCCCCTTTTTCAATCGCATAATTAGTCCCCTTTTCACCATGTCGCTCAACAGGCTCCTCAAATTACTCTCATTTGATGTGGGAATAGCCTTTTCTGCATCGGAATAATCAAAGCTATCCTGCCCCAATTCATTGAAGAAAGTGAGAATCTTATTGGATTGTCTTGATATCAACTTATGTTTCATATCTTAATTGTTATCATTTTACCAACAACAAAGATACGAATAATAAAATGAAAAAATGATGTTTCGTAGCCATCTTGTAGGTTTTAAACCAACATTACCGATATAAAACATAATTTTAGCGCTCTAACTTTTTCAGGTAAATGCCAAAAATAGAAATCAATTTCACCAGATTACACTACATATTCCGATAATATTACCTGAATATGTAATTGATAATCGTCTGAACCATGATTTATCTGATTTGAATGATGAACATGATTTAGAAATATCAAATCATAGTGCAGACAATGTTACTCCAATACACTTCCGATCTTCATTTAGAAATCCCTGCCAACAAGGAGTTCATAAAAAAAGCCCTGGATATCATCCTATTGTTAGATTTTTATGTTGAGTCAGTTTTATTTGAATGGCTCACTTTCATCCAGAGTATCCATAGGGTCATATCACCTAAACCCATCTACGCCACAACGCCCCATAGCAAACCTTAAAACTGCACAATAAAAAAACCTTACATTTGCACCATAGTTGTTGAATACATTAATTTTATTAAGCTCACATTTTTTCGATCACACCCATTTCAATGAAGATTTCTGTTAATATTAGCCAGTTCTTGATCTTTCCTATTTTTCTAATTAAAACAAAATAAGAAATTTTCACCAAAATTGACGAAGAACCTAGTTTGACCGGAATATTCAGGTACCAAGTCAGGCGCAGAAATTGTTAGAAAAATGTACTTCGGTGAAAGTAAAAAGACTATTTTTATATTTAGCGGAAAAATCAGACCACGAATGGGTGAAATTTTTAAACAAAGAAAAAATTGATTTAGGAAAAGGAAAACGGAGTTTCGCAAAAAAAGGGGTATATGTTCCTCAATATCAAATAACGGTATCCAAAAATTTAGAGGATTATGAGTTACCAGAAGTATAAAGATCAGGTAAAATTAATGTTGACGATTTTACTAGGATGCCGCCTCAAAACTCTATCTTTTACCAGTAGGGCCTTTCATTCTGTCTTCAAGGCATTGGTCTAATTGAGGTTTTGTAAATCTAATTATTTGTTTTGCAAGGTTAAATACTTCTGTAGAATATAATTTAGGTTGTCCGTTTAAAATTTCAAAGTTCAGTTCCGCTATTAAAGTTGCTTTTTGAATCTCCAAAGGCATACCTCTATTGTCGAACCCACCTTTAATTTTCGAGTCAACAAATTCTTTGAAACTGGCAAATTTTGAAGTCTCTGTAAGTTGGGGCTTCTCAGAGTAAAAATGATAGTATAGCCAAAGTTCAAAAGACGGATTACTTTGAACCACAAACCATACTTTATGATCTTTATTTTTTTGTTCTATGTATTTTTTTAATGTATTTATTTTATCTCCTTCATTCCATCTGTCGGTGTCAATAATAAACCAAATCTCATCTTCTAATTCTGCTGAAAGAGTATATTTTGGACTCACAGCTTCATTGCCCATAAAAAGCATTTCTGAATTCTCCTTTAATTTGATTGGGTCAGATTTTCCGTTATCATTTGGGATTGGAATTATATCAATGTTTGATGCAAAACCTTGAAAAAATTTAAAGTAGTTTACCTCCTTATCTCCTTCGCAAAATAAGTAAACCTTTTTTGCATTTTTAAAAGAATCAACTTTCTCGTATAGCTTATTTCGACTTAAATACTTCATGGTTTACCAATTTAAGTCTTTTAAATTTCCTAAAAAAGGAATTCCGCCAAATCTGCCTTTTAGATAACCGTTTTCAATATCAATAGTATTATGAATTTTAAAGTCGCTTAATGAGTAAATTTTACTTGAACCGTCTAAATCTTTTTGAGCAAACCAAATCTCATCAGGTCTTAAAATATTTTGGTCAAGTAAGTTCGATTCGTGAGTTGAAAATATAAGTTGTCCTTTAACTTGTTCATCTAATGCAAGTTTTGTTACAATTTCTTTTATTGTAATAGGATGAATACTTCTTTCTATTTCATCAATAACATAAACTTTATCATTATTTATTATTTCTTGAAATGCAGGAATATAATCTATAAGTCTTTTAGTTCCATCTGATTCTTGCCCAATATTAAACTCAATATTTTTTCCTTCAGAATTTGTGTGTTGAGTAATTATTCGTTTTGCAATTATCTCATCATTTTCATAAACCATTGCCACTTCTTCTCCTGTATCGCTATGGGTAAGTATTGATAATTTATTGGGCTCGGTCTTGATTGCATCAATCATTCGTTTCCTTAGTTTCAAATCTTCTTTCCCAAAAAATTCTTCAAATTTCTGTTTTTTAATTTCTATTTTAGAAATACCAGTATTTAAACTTGGAATAAACTTGTTTGCAAAATCCATTATCGATGTGTCATTATCTAAAATGTGTGCAATACCATCAGGTTTTGGGTCTGGTTTAATAATTACTAATGTTTCATCAAACCAATTATATGCTGTCTTAATTGGTTTAAAATCTTCCGGGTATTTTTTACTTAAGAAGGTAATTAAAAGCTCATTCGGCTGAACTAACTTTTCTGCAAGAACTTCTGCAAATAATTTTTCCTTATCGGATTTATAATAGTCCTTATAGAATTTAATACTTTGAATGTCACAATTTATATTCCTATCAAAAATTAATTCGTCATTATTTTTATAGCTATGTGCTAAATATTCATTTAGAATTTTACCTTCATCAAATGTGATTGTATAGAAATATGCGTTATTGTTAGCAATAAACTCAGCGCCAATAGAAATGGGCAATTTTGAATTTTCTTCTTCTAACTTGAATTTCAAATCTTCAATATCAGAAGGAAGTTTGCCTTCTTCTACCATTGTTTCTAAAAGAGAGATTGTTTTAATTAAATTTGATTTACCTGAGCCATTAGCGCCATAAATCGCACTAAATCTTAAAAACTCAAAATCGCCAATAGTCACTTTGTGGTGCTGTAATCTCTGTGTTTTATTCGGGAACAGATTAAATTCTGTTTCATCTTTAAATGAGAATATATTCTTAGCAACAAATCTAATTAGCATTGTCTTTTATTTTAACGTGAAAACCCCACGCTAAATTAGTCTTTATTTTAATAAATGAACAGAAAATGTTAATTTTAAACCTTTTTCCGTGAAATGTTAACGTTTTATGATTCTATAAGGATAGGTTGCAAGCTTGCTGGTAACTTGTTTATTATGTACATCTTTACTTTGAATAAAGTCTAATTACTTTAGGAAAAGATTTTTGATTCAAATAGAATATCTTTATCAAAAGAAATTAAATATCAATTAAGATTTAAAGGAATGGGCTTACATATAGATGAAATAATTTCGCAGTTGCTTGACTTGGCTAAAAAGCACAAAGCTACCGGGGATAATATAGATGACTTCATAGATTCCGAACTTTTAGAATTAGAAGCGGAGCATATTATCATTGATTATTGTGAGAATAAAGGTCTCTTGGTGAATGGCTTCCCAACAGAAAAAAAGCAATGGCCGGAGGAAGATTTGGAGGAGGACTATTTCTGTCGGGAACGATACCAATTATATCTGGATACCCTTGCAACCCAGCACGAAGATGTGGCAGAATTGATGTGGGCCTATGTTAACAGCTTTTGGGAAAATCAATTTGAAGGCAAAGACGAATATTTACAAAGCATAAAATACAATTTGGATTCCGGTGATTTTTATGACCTAACTATTTAAACTATGGAAAAACAATTTAAAAAAGACTTTTTCGAATTCATCGCAGCAGCCGATGCTGAAAAAGTACATTCCCAAACTATTGGGTGGATATTTTCTGAAAGTTAAAGAACCCGAGTATAGAGCATTGCCGGATAGACGGCCCATAATTAGTGACCTTACCGTTGATGGAACAATGTTTATACTTTAATAGCAATTCTCAAAAAACAGATACCATTGAATTTATTCAATACGATAAGGGGGATAAGAAAGTGATTCAGTTAGATTTGCCGAGTTTGGATAAAAATGAATGAAAAAATATAGGGATAGAATCTAAGTACACTTTCCACATTCTTAGGTTTTATTTAACTATAGTTGAGAACTTAAAAAATCTTAAAGTTGCTGTAAATGAACTAATTTTGTTACAACAAACGATGAATTTAGTTCTATTAATAATATAATTATGAATCAAGACAAAAGGCAATATTGGATTTACGCGCCAGGTGAGGGTGCAGATTTATGGGAAGAATTCTATAAATTGGGAATCATGGGTTTGGGTTGGGATGAACTTGGGGATTTAAGCAATTATAAAACCAAAAACGAAATACAAGAGAGACTTCAGCAACTGGAAAACACACAATCTTCAAAACAAAATGATACATCTGCCAATTTTGATTTTTATCAAGTTATAAAGCCAGGAGACATTATAATTGTAAAAAAAGGAAGAACTGAGTTAATGGGCTACGGGGAAGTAGTTTCTGATTATTATTATGATATTCAAAGAAATAATTATAAAAGTTGTAGAAAAGTAGTTTGGAAAGCAAAAGGTAACTGGAAAGTAGATCATAGTTTAGTATTAAAAACATTAACTAATATCACTACTTACCCATCCAAAAATCCTGGGTACAAAATGTATTATGAATTATGGGAGATATAAATAATAAAGAAGCTTTTTCTAATTGGTTGTCTATTAAATTCTCCAAAGACAATGGTACAAAAAGTTCTTACCTTCAAGCAATTGTTTTATTATCTGAAAAAATAGGATATTCCATTTTTGAAGAAAATAATATCGAAAAGTTAACTTCATTATATGATGATTTAAAAGTAAACCAGTCAGTAAAAGGTGGAAAATATTGGAATGAAGAAAGTCCCTCCTATGGAATAAATAGTTTTTATTCAAGTTCAATAAAAAATTATATTAATTTTTTAAAGGATTATCCATCAACAATAACAAACGTGATATCATCGAGAATAAATTTACCTTTAAATCAAATTTTGTATGGCCCACCCGGTACAGGCAAGACTTATCGCTTACAAAAAGAATACTTTGATAAATTCACCATTAATGAAACTGCTCTATCAAGAGACCAATACTTAGAATCATTAATAGTTGGTTTAAATTGGTGGCAAATTATTAGTATAGCTGTTTTAGATTTAGGTTTAGCAAGAGTTAACGAAATTTATGAACATGAATTTATAAGAAGCAAAGAAAAATTATCATCCTCAAAAACTATTCGCCCAACTATATGGGGTCAACTACAATCTCATACGGTTTTAGAGTGTCCAAATGTAAATGTTGAAAGACGAACGGATCCTTTAATCTTCTACAAAAGCGATTATATAAAATGGTCAGTTGATCATGAATTATTAGATCAATATTTCCCTGAGGCTTTTGAAATCCTTAATAAGAGTAAGAATTTCGTGCCTGACGCTAGTAAATCAATAAAAAATTATGAGTTTATTACTTTTCACCAATCTTTCAGCTATGAGGATTTCATAGAGGGAATAAAACCTAAGTTGGACGATGGTGAAAAAGAGGTCTCGTTTGAAATAAAAGATGGAGTTTTTAAAAGACTATGCATTAAAGCGGAAACTGATCCTGATAATGATTATGCTATTTTTATTGATGAAATTAATAGGGGAAATGTATCAGCGATTTTTGGAGAATTAATCACGCTTATAGAAGAAGATAAGAGAATTGGAGGTACAAATGAAATTAAAGTAAGGCTACCATATTCCAAATCTGAATTTGGAGTACCATCTAACCTATTTATTATTGGTACAATGAATACAGCTGATAGAAGTGTTGAGGCCTTAGACACAGCATTAAGAAGAAGATTCTCATTTACAGAAATAATGCCTGATTTATATTTACTGGACAATATAGCATTTAATGGGTTCACTTTGGGGGCTGTTTTAAAAACCATTAATGAAAGAATTGAAGTGTTATTAGACCGGGATCATACAATTGGTCATTCTTATTTTTTAAAATTGAAAAGTGGAGATGTTGAAGGATTAAATTCTGTCTTTGCAAATAATATTATTCCATTGTTACAAGAATACTTCTACCATGATTATGAAAAAATAGCATTAATTCTTGGTGAAGGGTTCGTAAAAATGAAAGAAAATAAAGCCGTAAAATTTGCTAATTTTAGAAACATAGATTCTCCGGAAATCCTAAACCAATTTGAATTAATAAGTTCGATAGAGGATATTGAAAAGGCAATTAACCTTTTATTAAATAAGGAATGATAAAAAATCTGAAAATAATACAAGTTTTCGAGCATCAAATCCTCCATTATGGAAGGCTTTATGAATCTGTTTTATTTGAAGAAAAGCATTTCATTGCGCTGGCAAAATTAAATGAATACCATAATAACAAGTACTTTACGGTTGTTCATAAAGGAATTAAATTTTCACAATATGTTGGAGTCGTTCAAATAGATGGTTTATGTATAGAAATTCTGCCTAAATCAGATAACTCTACTGACGATAAAAAGGTTTGGCAAGGATCATTGATTGAAATGCTGAAAGTTACAAAAAAACTTAATGTTGATAAGGTTGGGCAAGCTAATGTAAATAAACAAAGTATTCATTTATTAGACATATATTTTGAGTGGTTCTTAAATGAATTACAAGTACTTATTCGTCAAGGCCTTGTGAAAAAATACTATGAGGAAAAAAGAAATATAAACGTTCTGAAAGGGAAGATTGAATTCGCGGAACATATTAATAAAAATTTAATACATAAAGAACGATTTTTCACATCTCATCAAGTGTATGAGAAGGATCATTTAGTTCATCAAATACTAGGACAAGCATTATCTATTGTTGAAGAAATGTCAAATGGAAGCTATATTTATAGTAGGTGCAAGACAATCATTTTAGATTTTCCTACAGTTAAAAAAATTAAAGCAAATTCATCAACTTTTAATTCATTGCCAAAGAATAGAAAAATAGTACCATACAAAACAGCTTTAGAAATCGCCAGGTTAATTATATTGAATTACGCGCCTAATATTTCATCTGGTAAAGAAAATATGTTAGCTCTGCTATTTGACATGAATTCGTTATGGGAGGAGTACATTTTAATGAAAATACAACATGTTGCTCAAGATGGAATTGAAGTATTTGGTCAAAAATCAAAAGTATTTTGGAATGGTATTACCATTCGTCCAGATATTGTTATTCGAAATGGCTCTGAGACTTATATAATCGATACCAAATGGAAAAACATTAACGGAAATAAACCATCTGTAGAAGATTTGAAACAAATGTATGTTTACAACGATTATTGGAGATCTACAAAAGCTGTTTTAGTATATCCGTCAAATTATTCTGAACCCCCTAAATTCAAAAACTTTGAAGGAATTATAGAAAACGAAGAACATCATCAATGTGGCATAGGAAAGATTTCTATTTTCAATATTGATAACAATGTATTAAGTAATTCAATAGGACAAGAAATCTTGGCATGGTTTGCCACTATCCCGAGTGATTGCTGATATACCAAAATTTTCTTGGTGCACCAAATGAACCCTTTTCACCTGGTTGGAATCCAAGATGGTTACAATATTCTAAATACTTCTCATTTAATTTATCGTTGATTTCTGGCTTTGTTTCTAAAATTTTAATGATTGCTTGATTAGTATCCCTGCCGTCTTTTTTTTCTGAAGCCAAATGTTTGTCAAGATTGTTATCTCTGTACCCAATAAATCGACTTGGTGCAAAATGTAGTACTGAGTCAATTTTATATACCACAAAACAAGTTCCTCGTTTAATTAAAGATTTTGCATCAATTACTTCCAGGTCTTTCCCTTCATTTATATAGTATTCAAGGGTCTCAATATTCTTTATAAGCTCATCTTTAGAATTTATAAGTTCCATTCTAAGTTTTTTTTAGTAATATAAACATAATTATTAATTGTAATTAAAAGTAGTTGATTTTCATTTATTTCTTATTTTTTTCGATGCCTTTTAAGAATTTAACCAAAGGAAAAATATTAGTTTTTGGTTGCGGTGTGGATTTGCTTATTTTGAGGTAATTTACCTGATGATAGGGATTAACTAATCATTTAAATTGGGCATTAAAAGTAGCAATATGATGATAAGATTACTGAATATTGGATTTGTGCATGCTGGAAAATGGAATTTGAAGAATAATAATCTGAATGTTGAATTAATAGGTCATCAAAAAAGTAAAAATGTCCTTTATAGTTTTGTTTCAGATGGGGTTGTAAAATACATTGGTAAAACTATCTTAGAATTAACAAAACGAATGTATGGGTATCAAAATCCAGGACCTTCACAAAGTACCAATATTCGTATAAGTTTAAAAATCAAAGAGTTGTTGAGTAGCAATAATTCTGTTGATATATTGGTTTTACCTGAAAATAGTTTCTTAAAGTATGGTGATTTCAAAATTAATCTTGCAGCCGGCCTTGAGGATACATTAATTTATGAAATTAATCCAGAATGGAATTTCACAGGTAAAAGCGCGATGAATAAAGTCAAACAGGACTTAAAGTTTAAGGTAACTTCCTTTGAAATAATATTAGGTATTGCCTATTATAATCAAGGATTTTTTAATGTTTCAAAGGCACACAATGAAAAATTTGGGATTGATAAATCTTTAATTAAAATTCAAATTGGAGAAAATCCGGAAGATACAATTCAGGGATACATAAACAGAACAGCAAATTCAAATGGTACACCAAGGATTATGGGAGGAAAAGTATTGACGGAATGGATTAAAAAACACTACAAACAAGGTGATTTAATGAAAATAAATATCCTTTCAAATAATTCCATAAAATTGAATGAAAAAATAAAGGGATAAAAGTTACCGCTAAGAAACTATAATTCTATGCGAAAAAATTGACACTAATCCTTGCAGCTTTTTTAAATTTCAGTTAAAAATTTTCTAAGTAGTATTTTATTTTTATCATTTAAACTTCCATTTTTTAATTTTTTCTTTTGTATGGATAGCCATCTATACAATTTTACTTCTACATCATTGGCAGAATTACTGCTTGGTAATTTTTTATGTTTTTTATAAAAAACTTCCAAATCTACAAATCGATCCTTCCATTCTTTTTTCTCAATAGCTGGTGCATCCGTAATTTTAGTATAATTATTTTCGTATATTTTATTGGATAAGCCTATATGCCCATTTGTAAAAAATATGAAAGTACCATTTTCCTCCAATTTTAAATTTTGCGCTATGCTGTATTCACTTGAATTGGACCTATATTTTAAAATATAGTTTGATATTTCAGATATATGTTTTGGTGATGAATATTCATTCAAATATTCAATTGCTATTTTTCTAATGGTTCCACCTTTAAAATTATCAAGTTCCTCTTCCCATTTTTTAAGTCCGTATGTACTGGCTCTTCCAAAATATACAAAGCTTTCTTTATCCCTTTGTAAAATACTTCTTACAGATTCTAAACTAAAATTTAATTCTGGAATTTTTTTCTTAATCTCTAAATAGATTTCTTCAATCTTTTTCATTTTTCCTCTTTCATCCAGAATTTCATAAATATATTCATACAGTTCCTTTTTGGTATTCCTCTTTATTAAAATACGGCCATGATTAATTTTGATCTTAAATTCATGTTTTATAATAATTGAACATATATAATCAATTTCTTCTAATATATTTTCATCAGAGGTATTCAGGAATTCATTAACAATATCAATTATTCTAATAGAATAAGTTTGGTTATTTTTTTTAGTTGAAAGTAAAAATATTTTACTGAAAAAATCTTGGAATTTAAAATATTTGTAATATTTTTTTTGTATGAAGTACTTTTTATTGAATATAAGTTGTTTTTCTCCATTTAACTTTAGCCAAAGCAGATTATGTGTTTCATTTAGGAAAATGTTATAAATTAAAGTTATAAAATCCAGATTAAAATTCACATCTTCTTTTGTATTTATATTAGCGTTAATTTCAGCATCTAATACAATTAAATCCTTATTTAATTCAAAGTTGTAGTTGAAATAATTTAGATGGTAAAGTCTTTTTAAAAATTCTAGTTTTAAAATTAATTCATTTTCCAAGGTTGATTTTAATTGCCTAATACGCTCTCTCGAAAGGTTTAATTTATTGGCAATAACAGAATTGTTAAAATTATTAATATTTACAAATGTATTACTAAATATTAATGCCTTCTTAGAATCTAATGCTTTACCTGAATTTAATATTGAACTCAGGAGTTTAAATAAATTAATTTTACCATTTTCAGCAAAATAAAAATCTAATTTATCAAAGAAATAAAAAGGTAATTCAGGAAATATGTTTTTCAATAGCCATTTAAAATATTCAATTTTCAGAGCATTATTTGATGTTAAATATATTTTATCAAGATAATTTATTAATAGTAATTTCCATTTTTTTAATTCATATATCGTTTTTTCACCAATAGTTTTTATTTTGTCAAATTCAAAAATAGGTTCATTAATAATTTTTATTATTGTAGGTATGTCTTTATGGCCTATAAAACTATTTAATCCATTTTGAGCGCTAATTGATAATTTTGAGTAACTATAATCAAAGTAGTTTTTAAGAATATCTAATTTAAGTTTATTTAAATTATCTAAAGGATTTTTATTTATACTGAGTTCCTTTATACTTTTTATTTTAAGATTAGTATATTTTTTATAAACTTGGTTAAGTTTACTTTCGGTACTTTTGTCTATTTCTGTTAAATATAAAAAGGATTTAAAGTCATTAATATACTGATTGATGCAATTTAAAGTTATAAGACCACAACCCAAACAAAAATTTACAGTTTTATAAGCCAGCTTTTCTAACTTTATTAAGTTTTCTAAGGAAATATCATTTTCATCTATAATTATATCAGAACTTATTAAATTTGATGCAAGAAAATTGGTTTTTCTTAAATTAGTATTTTTAAGATTTGCATTTTTAAGATTACTGTTCTTGAAGTATGCCATCTTAAGATTCGCACTTAATAAGATCGCACCGCTAAGATTTGAATTAGAAAAATCAGTGTGCAATGCATTTACATTGGTCAAATTTGCAGATGTAAGATCTGAATAATTAAATGTAGCCCATGAAAGTTGGGCATTTGTTAAATTTGCATGAATTAGATTAGCCTCTGTCAAATCTGCATTATTCAAATTAGCACCTATTAAATTTGAGCCGGACAAATTCGTCTTTATTAAATCTGCACCACTTAAATTGATCCCTGCTAGATTTCTATTAGATAAGTCTAAACCAGACAAATCAATTTCTGAAAAATCTACAACCTTATTTATTCCTCCTTTTTCATAATTTTTTATCATTTTTAATAGTTCCAGTTTTTCTAATTCAGGGTTTTCATCTGGAATTGAAAGTTTTTCTAGCTGTTTATTTTTGGCTATTAATTTATTTATAGTTGTATTTACTTCTGGAGTTTTATTTTTTAAATAGGATTTTTCCTCATCTATATTTTTTATTTCTTCTGGTGATTTTATTTCTTCTAATTTTAATTGACCGTAATCTATCTGTTTAATTTTTACATCTATTTCCTGGAATATTGCATTTTTTAAATTAGTATTTTCAAAATTTGTATCAGTAAGAATGGCTCCTGTTAAATTTACTTCTTGCATATTAGCATCTTTCAAATTTACATTTGACAGGTCTGTATATGATAAATTAGCTCCTATAAGTATTGCACCGGTTAAATCTAATTTTTTTAAATCCAAATATGACAAATCTAGCCCAGTTAGATTCAAATTACTTTTTGCTACTGCGATTAATTGTATAAGTTCTTTTCTATCTAAATCTGCCATTTCGCTTCATTTTTTTGCTAAACCTAAATTGCATTTGTGACTTGAATTCAGCATCTACCATAAGTATGTATTTACAAGGAGGTTGGTTAACAAATTTACTTAAAACTTAAGAGATTGTATTAGGTTTGCGCACTAATAATCTGACATTATTGGATAAATTAAAACAGTCAATACCAATAAATTCTGGCATTCTGTGTTTAATGGGAATAATGATAGTCAACTTGACCGATAATGAAATTATGTGTGAGAATTTGAGGGAATTCAATTTGACTTTTTGAAATGCCTAAATAAATTATTCCATTTTTCTCATCAAAATATTAATTTTTTATATGCATCGTTGGAAGTTAAAGAATGCTAATATTAAGGTATCAAATTAATTATAGTTTTCATAATATTATTTAGGACAGACAATTCATGACTCACTATGCTCTATGGGTTAGAAAAACCTGTATTAAATTTCCTGTTTTCCATTAACTCAGAGTTATGAAGTTTATAAAATTTAGTTGCTAATTTAAATTTACTGGTATTATTATTTTGGAGTTTCTCATTCCGTAAACCAGAAAAAATAGTTAAAACAAGTTAGCATTTACCTGTAAAAATAGGGGAAGAAAAAAATGTAGATAGGGGAAATACAATTCTCCTATTATTATTAGAATTATAAGCGAAGGTGTTTTACTTTGGGTAAAATAAATGAATGATGAATGAAGTTTACGGTGGACGCTATTAATCTGTTTAGACTGGGCTTTTTAATGCTGATAATGCTATTCTTTTTAGAGGGAATACAAGCTCAGCAAATATGTAATCGTGCAGTTCAAGTCACTAGTTCTTGTTACCAGAATCAAACAAATGCTGGAAGTCCAAAGGAATTCGATAAGCATGGTAATTTATTTGCTTTTGGTCCTGAAAAAATTTATAAATTAATTATTTCGAGTACCACAAATCTTCAAGTTGGTCTTGAAATTCCTCAAAAGGGTTTAGACCTCGATTTATTCCTAATAACCTTCAATTGTTCAACAAATATTGAAGAATTATTAAAATATAGTATTGATGATAATACTAAATATCAAACAGAATTCATTCAGTATAACAATTTAAC
>CANMVX010000053.1 GCA_947501115.1 Haliscomenobacteraceae bacterium | reverse complement strand
GCGCGTTAAACTACCGCAAAAAAAAGAGGACCCTCAAGAGTCATCGACAAAAATTTAAAATCAATTCACGACAACCCCATAAAAACCGGTCACGTTCAACGGGAGTTTCATGGCATGCCCGCTGGGCGCCACGAAACTCTAGCTGTTATTGGCTGTAAAATAATCATCAGAGGCCTGAGTAGTATTTGGCACTAAAGGACTCAATACCGTGATAATCTGATAAGCAGTAACACAATAAGGTGCAGGGCTCTTGTCACAAACCCGGTACTGTAAGGTATCTATGCCATAGAATCCAGAGGCAGGCGTATAGGTGATAACACCATTTGCTCCAATCGTCGCCGTTCCATTGTTCGGCTGAGCAACAATAGATACAGAAGAAGTATCCAGACTAATGCCAATATTTCCTGATTTATCATTGCTCAGCGTAGCTAAAGCAACAGACTGACCAGGTAAAGTAGAGGCAAGATCGGTAGTAGCCACAGGATTATTGGTAGCGACATCTTTATCCAGCACATTGATAACCAATTGCTCCAATGGACAATTTAATGATTGTCCCGGCGGACACACGGGGACCTGATAGGTATAAATCCCTGGTAATGGTGCAGTAAAGGTATAAGTTCCGTCTGGATTGATGGTAATCACACCACCCTGCGGATTATTAGAAGCAGGTACTGGTGTTCCATAATTAGAACCAGGAAGTACCGCATCATTGGTGCTTACATCTCCCTTCACTGGCATGTCCGTATAGGTCATGTTTGCATCCGGGTCGGCATCAAATGGATTCACTGTAATGTATAGCGTAGCAGAATCACAGGCTGTAGTTGGTGAAGGCACCGTATCGCACATCAGGTATGGGAACCTGACAGGTCCGGAAAATCCTGGCACTGGGGTGAATACATAGGAGCCATCTGCATTGAGCACTAACTGACCTACACCAGGAATACTGGTGGTCTGTGGCGTTGCTGTAATCCTGTTTTTCTCAGGATCCTCATCATTATTTAATAGGTTACCACTTGTTGGAACCCCGTTTCGTGTAGATGTATAATCATCTGCAGCCTGTGTACTATTGACTGAACCAGTAGGGATAACGGTGATGATTTGCATCGCCGTATCACATTTCACAGGATTATTCTTATCACATACGGCATAATAAAGCGTATCTGCTCCAGTGAAAGATGCAAATGGCGTATAAGTAATATCTCCGGTTGTATTGTTTACCGTAAAGGTACCATTCTTAGGTTGAGTAATTACACTTACACTACTGGTATCTAAATTGATACCTGTATTTCCAGATTGGTCATTGCTTAAGGTCGATAATGTTACTGGTTGTCCCTGCATCGTTGCTGCAAGATCTACCTGAGCTATTGGCGCATTAGTATTTACTTTAGGATCTGTAACGGTTATCGTAAGCGTTTCTGTAGGACATCCTGATGTTTGACCGGCAGCACATACAGGTACCTGGTAAACATAAACACCTGGGTTCGGAGAACTGAAAGTATATCTTCCTGTTGAATCCATGGTAAGGACTCCACCAGCTGGATTTCCTGAAACCGCCGTTGGTGTGCCATATTTGGTTCCAGCCAAGACATCGTCATTGGTACTGACACTGCCAGACACCGGCACATTCGTTTGGGTAATATTCACATCCGGATCAGTATCTGCAACATTAATTAGGATGGTAGTATTATCGCAATTTATAAGATTTTGGACCTCACAAATTTGATAAGTAACCGTATAGGTTCCAGGTAGCGTTCCTGGAGGCACAATTACATTACCTTTACCATCAATAACTAAGCCACCAATACCACCGTTATCTATTATGAAAGGTGTTACATCTGATGTATCCACTCTGAAATGATTTAATGAATCATTCAGATAAATATTACCCGCAGTACCTCCAGCTGTGGTGAGAAGATTATTTCTAAAGTCATCGTTTAAAGCATCAATATAATTGATTTGATAAAGAATTGGTTGGATAATAGTATCCTTACATCCTTTTTTATCGGTGATGATGCTACGATAAGTTCCTTTAGGAAGCTGTGTTATATCCTTTGTCAATTTCGGATAATTATAAGCGACATTATTAACCAGTGTATCCCACACATAAGTATATGGTTCAGAACCTTTTGTTACCCCCAGTCTGATAACACCCGTTTTGGCGGTATCATTAGACACATTAAGAGCCGAGATAACGGTTGCTACTGGATATTCATTGATAAATACACTAATCTTAGCCCGGGAACCCTCACAACCTGTAAGTTTATTCTTCTGTGTAACATAAAAATTCTGAGTACCTATCGTGTTTGTATTGGGTATAGGTGCACTAGCTAAAGGTGAACCACCTGTTGCGTTAGCATACCACACCAAATCATATAAATTCGAACTGGTAACAGTTGCATGATTGCTTATTGGCACTGCATTCACATACAAACAATAATTTGTATCCCGAACGGAAGGTAAGGGGGGATAAGGCTCGTGATTTATTAATACAGGCCTTGATTTAATACTACAACCTAGGTTATCCGTTACTCTTAAGCTGTAAGCTCCGATTTTTTTGGCAAAAAGGAAGGTATCTCTTTGAAGAGGCAAGGAATCATTATTGAAGAACCAGAGATATTTATAACCTATGCGTTTGATGTCCACCAAATTTAATTTAATAGAATCTGTCGGACAAATTGAAACCGGACCCTCCAGATTTAAACTATCCAAAGGAGTGGGACATGGAGGAACTTCCAGGGAATCCGTAATGACACAATTATTTGCATCCGTAATCTCTACTTTATATTTCGCTGGTGATAAATCATAAGCAAGGGAATCGATAAAATTAGCTGCAGTTAACAAAGTGTAATTAGGACTGCTTCCCGGGGTTGTTTCTCTATACCAATTGTAAGAATAGGTAGGTTTACCTCCATAAGGACTTACACTGGCCCTACCATCATTACTTGAACTTGATGTATTTCCAGTAGTTTTAGCTCTACTAAGAATAATCGGTTGACGAACAATTACTTCTACAGGATATGAGGCGCAACTAGGCCCATCTCTGACAAAAACCGTATCCAGACCATAAGGCAACCCTGTAAAACGATGGTTATATGCTGCACCTGATGGCGCATTTGCAGACTCCCAATTACTTGTACCTGTAAGACTAAATTCATAATTACCAGAACCAGCTGAAGCTGTAATAAATATTTTTCCATCTTTGATCCCAGGACAAGATGTAGAGGAATCAACCGCAGTAGCAAAAACAGGAACTGATGGTGCCTGAACTATACCAGAGGTAGAGAAAGTACATCCCTTATTATCAGTAATAGTTACGGCGTAACTACCTTCTGCCAGCTGTGAAATAGTATCTCTCGATTGACCATTTGCTAAACTATCTGTAGCCCATGGAGAAAGAGATGGTATTGTTTTCCACCTAAAATTATAAGGACTGGTACCTCCGGTTGGGGTTGATATTAATTTGCCATCTGTGGCATTCAAACAAGAAACCAAACGTGAATCAAGGGTATCAGACAATGGAGCAGTCGGTTCTGTCACATTTATTGTTCTCACCAGATCACATCCTCTAAAATCAGTAATAGTAGCTGTATAACTACCTGCCTGTAAAGAGGAAATATTTTTTGTAATTGCCCCCGTACTCCATTTGTAGGCATAAGGAGGCGTACCACCCGTTAAACCAGTTACCTGAACGGAGCCTGTCGCATTACCATAGCAATCGACGGGAGTTTGGGAAAGTGTATAATTCAATGCAGAAGCTGGTTCAGTAATAACCACTGTAAGCGTTTTCACGCAATTCGCGTTCTGACCTGAATTTGCTATACCAAAGGAGTCTCTAACAGTAACTATATAGGTTCCGGCTGTTAAACCGGTGGGATCCTCAAGATTACTGGTAAAACTATTTGGTCCAGTCCATGAATAGCTATAAGGTGTACTTCCTGCGGCCGTCCTTGGTGTTCCACCAACCACCGAAAGGTTAATAGCACCAGTTGCTTGCCCGCGACAGTTAACATTGGTTGTGCTGGAGCTCAGAGTGATAACAGGAGGTTGAGTTACTGTTACGGTTGTGTCAGCCTTACAATTACTTTTATCCGTAATGGTTACAGAATATGTACCAGCATGAACATTGTTTAGGTCAGGGGTAGTCAATCCATTACTCCAACGATAGGTATAAGTGTTAGCTGGAGTAAAAGGTGTTCCTCCTGTTGGATTGGGATCCACAAATCCCTTTCCATCATTGAAGCAAAGCAGATTTGTTACGGTTACATTGGGTGTCAATCTGGCTGGTTGATTCACTACCATACTATCCAACGTAGAACATCCGTCAAAGCCAATAATGCCTTGAGTATTATAATTAATATCGGTTGATTCAATGAAATACTTGCCAGCTGGCAATCCAATCCATTCGACTTTGACCTTAGGGACAGTACCTGGAATTAAGGTAATAACCAGGGAATCTGCGCCAGTAACACTTTTTACTACCGTATTATTTGTTATGGTATCTGCCTTAATTTGAAGGGTCTTATTTGCATTATATAGTGAAATAGAATATGGTTGTACACCACCAGTTAAAAAAGCAGTAACCCTACCATTCCTTCCATTATTACAAGATACATCCGTACTATCAGTAAATGCACCACTCAATCCATCTGGAATACCATCATTATTACTATCCAAATCCCTAAAATCTGGATAATCCTTATTTAGAAGGGTTGTATCTGAGTTCTCGCAGTCAGGAGATCCAATACATTCTCTACTGTCGGGAACACAATCCCCATCAGAATCAAATTGAAGATAATCTGGATATCCATCACTATTTGTATCAAAACAATTATTTGTTGCCGAAGTTGGAGCTGGCTGTGTCTGAACTACCCCACCAACTACATAATAAGAAGGCTTACATTCCACACAAGTAGGAATACCATCTCCGTCATCATCATCATCAAGGTAATTTGGCAAATTATCCCCATCAAAATCATTTGGAATACTTATGGTCTGACCGCCACTGCCTAGTGTAAGTATTTGTTCCATGCTATTAGGAACTCCATCGCCATCACAGTCTCCCGATGAATTAAGTCCAACTGGGCCCAAAATATTGGAGGTATCCATATCAAAGGCAGTTGTACAATCGAAGAAGGATTTAACCTGTAAGGAGTACGTATCACCATTCACAAGATTGGTTAATGTAATACGGTCATTCTGACCACCTGATGAACTATCAATAGGTTGATTATTTTTCAACCATTGATACAATGGTTTTTTCCCACCATTGGTAACTGATCCTACCAGATTTAGTGATGCACCAGGACAAAGTTCAATAGTATTGGCACCATTACAATTGGTAATAGAAGTTGCCACCGTTGTCATAATATCGGGAATAGTATCTACTCTTAAGAAGAAAGGAGCAGACATAGGCGATTTACAAGTGTTCGTATCAATTACTTCCACAGTATAAAAACCTTGTGTACCCGTGGTATATGTAGAGTCTGTTGCCCCCGATATAAGACCTGAACCCGTTTTGTACCATTGGTAACTCACGAAATTACCCACTTTCATGGTGTACATTTCGCCCTCGCAGATACGTGCAGAGTCTTTTGTAATCCAGTTAACCACTGGTAATGCGTTAAAGAAAAGATAAGTTATCTGCCTGGCTGTCAAATCATTTTTACATCCTGCATCATTAGTCACTTCAAGATAATAATTTCCGGTAACCGTGGCTTTATAAACAGGTTGTGTAGCACCTGAAATCACTTTTCCACCCTGGTACCACTGATATTTATAGGATGGTATACTTGTACTTCCCAAGCTTGAGGTTAGCGTGATGGTATCACCCACACAGGCAGTATCGTTTGGAAAAGTAAAGCCTGGATTTGGCAAAGTTCGAACATCAACGGTATCAATAGATGACTCTGTTTGACAACTGAATTCATTATCAACCGTTACAGAGTAGATACCTGATTGTTTAACCACCAGTTTCCGGGAAACCTCTCCCTGTATAATGCTGAGGTTATTCGAGCCAATGTTGCCTTTACGCCAATTATATTTTGTTCCTGTAGAGGATACCAGTATAACCGAATCACCATCACAGATGATTTGTTTACCCGCTGGCGTAGTGGTTGCAATCGGATTGGGGTTCACCTGAACTGGGACACTCTTGGACACAGCCGTTGAACTGTCTAATGCCTCCATTAGCACATGGTATGTACCTATATCGGATATTTTTGCACTGGCTATCACATATTTATAAACACGATCTGTTGCACTATAATTTACCTTTGGATCTGTGGATGCAGTTCCAGTAGTAAAGTCATTCGGATTTTGATTTAAAATCAAAACATTATTTTTGAACCAGGTTATTCTTGCTGGTTGTGTATCATTGGGTGGCTTTATAGCCACTATAATTTCCAGTGGATTTCCTTCACAAATGGTTACAGAATCGGTCTGGGCAGTAATTTTTGGTGGAGGACCTAATACAACATTCAGCCTGGCCGGTCTTGAACTGGTCAAACAGCCCGTTGTGGAGAATACATCACATGAATAGTTACCCGCATGAGAGAAATAAACCACTGGAATGGTATAAGTACTGCTGGTGGCACCTGGTATGATATTTCCGTTATAGCGCCACTGATAGGTGGCAGCACCTACAGCACTTACACTGAATGTAACCGGATTTAACTTTAATATAGTAGTATCCAGCGGTTGTTGGGTGATCACAGCCAAAGGATCTACTACCACGTTCACATTTTTGGAAACCGTGGTATTCCACTGGTTCTTAAGTACCACAAAATATTTACCAGACTCAGAAGGTACAGCCTTTATTCTTTGATAAATGCTGTCCGTCGCGCCGGAAATTAAGGTATTTGTATATTTATACCATTGGTAAGAATCCACATATTTAGTGGCCAGACTTAAACTAAAGTTCTGGTTCTCACAAATGGTGACGTCATTCGGTCCAGATAATATGGCAGGATCAGGACAGAAAACCGTAATGGTGTAAAACTTAGAAGTGTCAATTTCACAAGGTCCTGTGGCAATTACCCAATAGTTTCCGGCGTGCTGCGCACTATCAATATTCATGATGGTGTATGTACGTCCTGTTACCCCTGTCAACTTGGTATTACCCTTGTACCACTGGTAAGTTACTCCTGTAGTATCCTTAACATCGGCTATCATTGACACATTATCCTTTGGACAAATGTTCACTGTTTTAGGCGTTAAGTTTACTAATCCAGTGGTAGTTTTAGCAGGATATACGACAACTGGAACAGGGAAACTCTGTACATCTCCGCAAAGGTTAGTAGCCTTTACATGATAATTCCCTGAATGGAGGGAAGTGTCTGCAACCAATACAGTATAAGTTGCCTGGGTAGCTCCTGCAATAGATCCATTATTCCTAAACCATTGGTAAGAAGTAGCTCCTGTAACGGTGGCACTCAGTGTCAATGGGAATCCCTGAGGAATATTTACTCCTTTTGGAGGTACAGTGATGTCAGGCAATTTATTGAAACCAACATTGACTGTTTCAGCATTAGAACTCGACGCAGAACAACCACTTGAACCAATGGTGATTTTTACACCATACACTCCCCCTTCTCTTACGGCCAGGGTATCTGCTGTGGCAAATGGGATGCTTACTCCATTTTTAGTCCATTCATAAGTGTATCCTGTTCCTGTACTTGCTTTCAATAATAAACGATTTCCTTCACAAAGCTGGAAGGAAGTTATTGCTGTGCCATTATTAGTTAAACTGGTGATTGGTCTTGGATTTACCACCACGTTTACTGTGTCCGTAGTCACAAAACAGCCAAGACCATCTACGCGGACAATCCAGTCAAATAATCCAAGATATTTGCTGGTTCCTAAGCTCGATGTTTTAATTGAAACTAATCCGTTGGTTGTATAAGGATAGCTGGTTCCATTAAAGGTTTTCAAACCATTGGCACTCGCCACCCCAAGCTGGTAATCAAAATCTTTTGGTACAGCAAAGCCAAGGTAAACCTTATTAATGCCCACTACCAATGATCTGGTTCTGGAACCTAAAGTGACCCCTGCCTTATTTTTCAAAGTGAAGGTATAATTCTGTGCCGTTGTCACTTCTACACTAATAGAGTCGAGGGTAAAGCCTGCATAAGCATCAAACAAGAGATGATTAATGGTTGTATTGTTCTCTGAAGTTTGGAACGATGTATTGGTAGGTCCAATTTTTTGCTGCGGTGCAATGGAATCTTCCATTACAGCATAATAGGCACCAGTAGTGGCAGCCCTATAAACGGTATCAGTAGCTCCAGAAATCAAGGTTCCGTTTCTATACCATTTTACATACTGAGGCTTTGTTCCTAATTTTATATTTACGGTCTCTCCTTCACATACAATAGAAGAGCCATTGGTTAGCGTGACCGCCTTTGGAGGTGTTGGTACCCAGGTTAATATTGCAGAAAGACTATTTAAAGAACCTTCCACATTGGTGGCCACACAGTAGTATTCTCCAGCATCATTAATACCTGAAATAGTTACCTTTAATAGTGTGTCTGTCGCTCCGGCAATCAATGAGGTATCCTTATACCACTGGTAAGTGGCTGCTGCATCACGGGATTTCGCTTTTAGGGTAACGGTCTCCCTGGAACATACGATATCTCCTACCGGATGAATGATAAATCGAGGTAATCCCTCATCTATCTGGGTATCATCCGTAGAACCTAAAGTGAATGGACTAAATTGGGTAACATTACTGGCCTCGATGAAACTATTTTGAGGGGAGGTGGCTGTCGTATTTCCAATCCTTCCCTGGTTAGCCCAGAAGGTGCCATTGTGACGCATCACATTTATTTTGGATGGGTCAGTAATATAATTGGCACCATTCCTATTGGCATTATAACTTAATTGAACAGATGCGGGGGCAGTTCCTCCTGTTCTGTCAATCTGCCATAATTCTTTATTACTAATAATCTTGATCGGATCTTCAAACTTCGACCCAAAGGTCTTAATCGGACTGATCCGTTTATATTCTATATCAAATGAATTTCCTGTATTGGCACCTACTGAAATTTTTGCAGGTGCATAAAATCCTCCTCTGCCTGAGGGCGCTGTAAACACTTCATTAGAAGCCAGCACCTTATTCATCGGACCATCTACATAACTGGCATCGGTTGCGCCGTTGGCCACAATACCCGCCCAGAAGTTAAGTTTGGAAGTCGATTTGGTTTCAACAACGCCCTTGTTTAAATGGATATTTCCTTCCACAATTAGTGGACTATTGACAAATACTTTCCCAGATGGTTTGTTAATATTAATGCCACTCCATCTGTGTATTAAATTATTACTTAAACTATTTACCTGCTGATCAGCATTTCCGTTAAATACAAAATGATTTGTCGCATGATGGTAAATCCAACGGGAGGGGAAATTATCCCCCCAATAGGTTAGATTTCCACCTAAGGTATCCGCAGCGGCATTACTTAAATAGAATTGTTGGGTACCAGAATTCATACTGCTCCTTAAACGGAGGTTACTCTGGTAATTATTTCCCTTATTAGCTACATTGCCTGAATATACATAAATGGTATTTGCAGCTTGCATTACCAATTGGGTCCCTCCTTTAAAGGTATTTCCATTAATGTAATTTGAACCACCTAAATAACCAAATTGAATGGTGTCTGTTAGAATTTTATTATCCTGAACCGTTCCGGTATTCATCTGACCCAGTATCATTTCTGTATTCTGAAGAATATTATTGTACAAGTTAGTGACACCCACCCCATTCATTTTGATGGTTCCACCCTTTGTTCCTACTTCTACCCGATACATATTCAATCCAGGAGCGGTAGATTGGGTGGTTGTATTGATGTTCAAGGTACCATCTATAATAAATTTCTGATTATTTATCTGACTGATTTCTATTCTTCCTGTTCCAATTTCGAAATTGGCATTACCATTAATCCTAACGCCATTTCCATAATGTGCGGCAATATTACCATCACCCTGGTGTGTATTTCCAGTATGCGTAAAATTGAAATTGCCTGTAATATTCGATTTAGCTGTATAACCTGCTACCAAATAACCAAAATGGAATTTATCTGCATTCTTATAAAATACATTCAGGTTTCCATAAATACTATCGGAACCGTGCATAGAAATACCCGTACTTAAATTACTTACTCCTGTACCAGTGGAAAGAAAGGTAAGATTTTTATACGTGTTTTTAGTTCCTCCATTCACATTGGTATTTCTGGTTGCAGACCAGATTTGACCCGAGGTAACATGAGCATCAAAAATGGTAGAATCTGCTGTAAATTTATTTCCATCAGAAAAAGAATAACCACCGGCAGTTTTCTGAAAATGTGCCAAACCACCATCAAAGGTGTTATCAAATAAGGTAAACTCATTGACATCAAAAGTCCGGATGGTATCATTCCTAAAGATGGAATTCCTTATATCCAGATTGCCTGGTCCATTGCTGGTAGAAGTGCCATTTGTTGAAGCACCCCCAGTGAGGAAGGAGCCTCCTTTTGTTCCCACTTCAAAGAACTGGAAATTCATCGCAGGATCTCCAGTATCATTTCCGTCAAAATTAAATTTACCCGCCACCTGGAATTTATTTGGAGAGGTAGGGGTTATATCCACATCCACTCTTCTCCAATTGACATCCATATTTCCGGCCACATTTACCTGTCCCGTTGTGGCATATAAATACCCTAGTTGACCAATGGTAGGAGAATTTAATTTCATATCTCCCCCTACCCATACTTTACTTAGATTGGCATTGTTGTGAGCAAGATACAGATAACCATAATCTCTTAAATCCGCGCACAATTGACCATAAATAGAATCCATAGCACCATATCCGATGTATGCTTGAATATAGTTGTTAACCGATGTATTAAGTTGGGCAAATCTTAAATTACCTCTATAGGCATTTCCTTTGGCGCCGGAAATGTTGTTTGCAATTCTTGAGCCTGACTGGTAAAACATCCAGTTATTCAAGACATTAGACGTAAATGCAGTAGAACGAATATTGAATTTATTTCCGTCAATCAGCGTCCAGTTACCCGTTGTTTGATCCATGAATAAAGAATCGCCAAAAAACTGGTTATCAAATAGATCTGCATGATCTACACCATACCAGTCATATTGGGTATTTCTTAAGATACTATTCTTTATTTCTATCTTTCCTGGTCCCGCAGAAGTTGAAATACCTCCTGTAGCTGCCGATCCAGTTTTAAAAGTTCCTCCTGATTTTCCAACTTCAAAGAATTGGAAATCCATAGCCCAATTACTATTCACATTCCCATCAAAGTCGAAGGTTCCATTCACAAGGAACTTATTGGGTGAGGTTGGCGTAAAATCAAGACGAACCCAGGAAGGCGCTTTCACGTTCATATTTCCTTCTATAGTTACCGCGCCGGTAGTAGCCCATAAAAGTCCATCAATTGGATCATCATTTAAAAAGTTGAAATTTCCGCCTATCCATACCTTACTTAAAGAAGCTGAGGCATGGGCCATTAGCAACTGACTGGCATCCTCCATATATACATCCACATTACCATAAATGGAGTCAGTGGCACCCGAACCGAGTCTGAAGGATAGAGCTCCAACACCTGCACCATTTAAATCACCAAGATTAAGTATCCGTAAATTCCCTTTGTAAGTATTTCCTTTCGCATTGGAAGTACTGTTTGAAACTCTGGCACCTGAATCTATAAAATTCCAAGCTGAATTATTACTTCTATTACCTGAAACAGCTACCCCTTTAACATCGAAATAATTCCCATCAAGGTAGCTATTATTGCCATCTATATGTGCCTCAACGAAAAGGGAATCCCCATAGAATTTACTATCCAGGATGTCAAATCTGTTCATCCCATAAAATTCTGCCAGCCCAAAACGAAGCGTACTATTTCTTATGTCAAGATTACCAGGGCCAAATCCTCTGTTTGTTCCACCGGTGGCCTTTATACCCGTTTTAATGGTACCACCAGCGGTTCCGACCTCAAAGAACCGGAAGTCATAGCTTACCACATCATTAAGGACTCCCCCATCAAATGAGAAAGTGCCACCTACGGTAAATTTATTGGGGGATGTTGGCGTGAAGTCAATGGTACCTCTGGGCCAGAAAACATCAAGATTTCCACCTACGGTCACATTACCTGTGGTAACATTGAAAGCACCTGTTTGGGCAGTACCCGGCACATTCACATCCACATTTCCACCGATCCATACCTTACTATTGGTCGCATTTTCATAAGCAAACCAAAGCTGGCTGAAATCCTTCATATCGGCAGTAAAATTACCATAAATAGAATCCATTGCTAATTTTCCCCAATGGCTATTATAATAAACTGTCGAGGAGGTAGGTGCCGTTTTTACATAAACATTCCCTCGATAGGCATTACCGAGAAAAGTCCCGGAACCTCTTCGTCCAGATTCAAAATAAACCCATTGATTGATTAAATCCATGGCAAATGCTGAAGATCTGATATTAAATTTATTCCCGTCTATATAAGTATAACTGTTTGCCAGGGTCTGATCCAGATACAGAGAATCACCAAAAAACTGGCTATCAAAAATATCTGCATTAGAAATATCATAAATTTCATAGATACTGTCTCTCAGTATGCTATTTTTTATGATTAACTTTCCTGGCCCGACAGAGGAAGAGGTACCTCCCGTTGCCTTTGCTCCCGTCCTGAAGATACCCCCATTGGTGGCGACCTCAAAATTGCCAAAAGTCATGGTTGGACTTCCCGTATGATTTCCATCAAAGTTAAATTTACCACCAATGGAAATCTTCTTCCCGGTATTCATATTAAAATCAAGGACTGTATTTGGAGCAGTAATACTAAAATCACCTTTAATTTCTACATTTCCATCGGGAGATATATAAAGTAAACCTTGTCCGGTTCCAGTTTGGGTAAAGGTGGCATTACCACCAACATACAACCTTCCGGCACCAGGACTCATATATAAATCGCCAATGCCCCAATTGGAAAGATCGAGATTCCCGTAGATACTATCCGTACCAAATCGACCAATTTGAATTTGTCCATTTACGGTTCCTCCTAATTCCAGATTGAGGTTTCCAAGATATGCATTCCCTTTCGCACCAGTGGATGCAGCTGCTCTGGAACCACTAGTAAAATAATCATTAGCTGAGGTAGCTACATTCTGTCTAAATCTAACATTGGCGTCAAAACGGTTTCCATCTATAAAAGTTCGGCTTCCTGCAGCGTTATGAGGTACGAGTATTTCAGTAGCTTTAATCCTGTTATCCAACACATTGCTGTAATCGGCACCAACCAGAAATAAAGAATCCAATACAAGGTTACAATTAGATATTTCAACCCTACCAATATTCGTAGGAACTACAATATCTCCGGGTGTTCCTGTATAAGCACTATTATTAACATTTCTGATAAAAAAATCATGCGAATCCACCGCACCATTAATCCTCATATCCAGCTTTCCAGTCACATTGACTACGCCCGTAAGACCATTGGATGGGTTGGCACCTAAATAAGTAGTATTATTTGTCGCTACGGAAGCTACTCCATAAATAAGGTCTCCTTTGACATTTAAAGTAGCTGAAGAAGTAAAACTAACGGCACCTAAATGCACCACTCCAGCGCCTCCTTGCTTATTAAAAGTATAATTACCATCGATGGTGTGGGTTCCCCCATGTGTTCCGGGACCAAAAAATGGAGCGCCAGAATTCATGTTAACTGTTAAATCCCCCTTAAACACTGCATTCTTACCTACATTTCCTACTTCAACCACCATTTGGACACCACTGTTTGTCGCATTATGATTAACAGTTACATCCCCATTGTATGTATTAGGAAAAGTATTTGCAGGGGAACCATTTACATCGTTTGACCCTAACCAAAAAAAGGCCTGGCCATAACTGCGAACAGATAAGTCCTTATTAAAAGTGGAACCCCAGATTAATATTTTGTTTGCAGTAGAAGTTCCACCACTTTCTATTTGTGCCTTGGAATGGAATGTAGAATTTTGAATACTGAAACTACCGTTGTAAGCAGTACTTCCTGAAATCAAATTGCCACTTCCGCCACTGGCATCATTAACCGTCGCGGTGTTAATGTTTGTTCCATATTGCGAAGTAAGGGTAAACCCATTCACATTGAGCTGGGAACCTGAATTCATCGTCAAAATACCGACCGTGGCATTAGCACTCAATTTAGGCCATCGACCACTGGTAACGGTTGAAGGAATCACCACTGATGTAGATGTGGCTCCGGGTAATGAATTTCCCGTCCAGTTGGTACCTTCATTCCAGTCATCACTGGTATTTCCTGTCCAGGTCTGGCTAAATACTAAGAAGGGAAATAAGAAAAAGATTAATCCAGTCAGACCCTGTTTGGCCAACTTTCGGCTGATTAAAAATTTCATATCTTTTGAAAAAGGTAAAATGGTAGTAGTTTTCATCATTTTCTCTATTATGCCGTTTACAGTGGGATTTAAAATTTGAACTCAGCCGTTGTGATTGGCTTCAGATTAACAGGATTGGAATAAGTTGTACCTGGTTGATTTGTCTTGTAGGTATTCGTCAGTTTACAGCGATATGTTCCTTCATCCAAGGCAGTTACCGGATTGAAAATCAGTGTATTTTTTGTTGCATTAGGAACATCTGTATAGGTATTGTCATTGGCCCCAATAGCCTTTTTTTGCCATTGATAATTTACCTTTCCACTTTTCGCTTCGTCAATGCTTACAGAAAGGGTATGCGCCAATCCAAGGCATTTATCAGCACCAGTTGGTTGAGCTGTGATGATGGGTGGACCGTCAGGTTGGGGGGTGATCATAAAACCATAATCTTCAATTTCCCCATCAGAAGAAACACCAAGGGATCTTTCATCTACGGGAGCAGTATTTGCATCATCAGCTAAACCATTTTTGGAAAGGAAAAACCGGAGATAAGTTCTACCAGATGTTTGGGTACCAGGCGCTTTAAAGCGGACATAATAATCTGTTAAGGCCTGGGTATTATGATAAGATACCTGAGCGGGTGCTGCTTCATTTAATTCAAATTTTCCGTCTTTATCCCAGTCTATCCAGGCATATAAATTGGCGTTACACTCCGTTTGATTTTTTATTTTTATTTGAAATATGACACTGTCTGTGGATCCCTCCTCTATAAGGGGCATGGGCAAAACCAGTGCATCTTCATCGGCACCGTCCCCTGCAGTTCCCCCAGCGTCGGCACCTGCTGCTACAGGCACAGGACCTGGATTAAAGTCGCGGGTGGCACCTAAACTCAGGGTAATGTTCATCCCTGCTTTGGGGGTATTTCCATTGTGGTATGAAGCAGGTGCGTCGCCATAGTCATAAGAACTTTGAAGGCAATAAAACTCAAAAATTCCCTTAAGACAAAGATAATCTGTTACAAATCCAGTATTAGTGCTCCCATCACCAATGGAACCATTTACCCTATGACCACAGTAACAATATAATCCTTCCCCACAAGAGTTTAATTTGAATCCAACCGTATAATGACCTCCATAAGTAAAATCTCTAAAAAGGGAGCTAGTCACCTTTAAAGGACAAGTGTAATTATTTGATCCGCTCAACATCCCTGAATTATTCTCACCAAGATTAAAAAGGGTATTATCTGAATTGAGGAAACCTATACAAGACAGACCACTTTCATTGGCCCCATCTATTTTCACAATATCAGATAGCTCTCCTCCACTACATAATTTTATCGTTCTGGGCGTTGTGGAAGTTGTATTGTTATTACCAAGGGAAACTCCGTTTGCTCCCCAGCTATAAACCCTCCCATCGCTGGTATGGATATAAAAATTAGGTCCCTTTACACAGGCAATGTCAACGGCCGTTTTGCTGCCGTAATAAAAATTATCCAACAGGGTTGGTATATTGTAATTTTTGGCAGCAGAACCGTCACCTAATAAAACGCCGGCACCCCAGACATAAATATTTCCATTTTCAGTGAGTGCAATGGCCGCATTCCTGTAAGCCTGAAATTTTTTAACTTTGGAGATAGATGCCTTGAACCACTGCTTACGATTTGGATTGCTGGTAGAACCATTTCCAAGTACGTTAAAATCGTGCGTTGTCCTCATCCATAAATCGCCACTTTTTGTTACCAATGCGATATTTTCTCTTGAACTTATCATATTCAAAATGGAGGACGGCGTTACGCCAGCAGGTAATTGACTTGTTAAATCTTGAAAAGCAGATCCATTAAGGGTTGGACCAGTGTTAAAAGTAGCTGGTAAAAAACCAGTACCATGACCATAGAATTTAGTGGTGGTCCTTATAAACATTGAATTCCAGCCCCAACCATCTTCATTCCAGGGAGCACCAGAAGTACCAACTTCAATGGGTATTCCCTCCATATTTAGAACCTCAGTAGGGGTATATCTAATGCCCATAGGGGTTGGATCCCCCCAAACGACTACTTTATTATCTGGCCGAATCATAATATTGCTATGAAAGCCACCCTGATATTTAGTGGCGTGCGTTTCATAGCATTCCTGACTATGGAGAATAGAAAAGGTTATCTGAATGATGCTGCAGGTCAGCACGAACATACGATTCGCGATCTTCATCTGTTGTAGTTTGAGAGGTTATACCATTTTTAATACTACAAATCAAGCAATATCCTACCCAGAACCTACTACCCAAAAAGGTAGTTATTTAAAGAAAAATCAGCCTTTCTATACTAATTTTTTAAATATGAAAATTATAAAACATTGATTTATTGTATATTAAATATTACAAATGATTAAAACAAATATTTATAAAATCAAACACACATTTTAACTTTATTGAATATATAATTGAATGAATTTTTAAATCAGCTCAGGTCAAATAGATAAGCATTTAGTTTATCAATCATAAAATTGTTTTCTTATATTAGTGATACTTTTTTGTTACTATACAGAAAAAAGATACTATTATGTTAACCTCACGTAACCCTTGGATTTTCCTTTTAATATCCTTTTTATTTATCCAAAAAGGGTTCTCTATAGAGACATCTACCAGGTATTTTTCAAAATACCTAGGGATCAATGATGGACTTCCATCCAGAAATATTTCTGGCATTACCCAGGATAAGAATGGCATTATGTGGATTGGTACCCGTGATATGGGATTAATACGATTCGACGGATATAAATTCACGAGCAGATTTGAGGATGCCTCCATACCTGTTATAAATGATAACAATGAGATATTTGATATAATAACCTCAAAAAATGGAAATCTAATGATTGCTGGTTCTGACGGAATCGTCATATTCAATCCTAATTCCGGACATACAAAAACATTATACAAGGATCAGAAAATAAGCGCTTTATTTAAGGATTATAAGGGCAATATATGGTTCAGCATATTTAACAAGTTATTTTACTCGGAAGATGATAGTATGAATAAGATTCAGTTAATGGTTACTCATTCTACTGAAATTAGGTCTATCATTGAAGACCCTCAGAAAAGAATTTGGTTTATTGATATTGATGGAAGATGTAATAAATTAAAGAGAAGAATTAATGAAGATTTACGTGGAGGAATTTTTCTTGAAAAAAATGGCATAATAAATTGGTTTCAGCAAATCATTAATCTTAAGGGGGAATTATTGGGAATGAATTTTTTTAATGTAAGTAATATAAGGATTCCCGTTAAATTTTCAGCAAGCGATCAATTTAGTTATGGCTTTCCAGATAAAGGCATTCCCATTTTTGATATTATCAAATCATCTGGTTTCCCAACCAGGGAATTTATGAAGTTTGGAAAAGGGGAAATCAAATATTTTAAAGATAAATTGAATACCATTTGGATTGGAACTGCTTACGGCATTATCCTTTTAAAAGAAAAATCAGTTCAATTTAATAGCCTGAAGGAATTGGAGGGAAAGAGTGTCAGAGGCATGCTTGAGAGAGATAATGGAAATATTATCATCGCCACTTATGCAGGATTATATGAATGGGACAGGAAATCAGAAAAAATAAATGGATTACCTAATTCCTACAGTACCTTGAATATCTGTTTTAAGCCTATTCATATTCAAGGTAACAGGCTATTCACTACCCTCGAAAATTATAATGCTTTTGATATCCTGGAAATAAAAAAAAATAAATTTATCAATAATCTAATACTAAGCAGCAGTGGATTAGGTTTCAGGGGGGCATATTATGACAAAAGCAGAAATATGATATATGCAGGGAATACCAGGGTTTATCAGATTAACCCGACAAATCTGGAAATTAAGGCACTTCCTTTTGAAAATACTGAAAAGGAATTACAATTATTTGATTTTCTGCAACGTGATTCCAGCTCCTTTTTTATTGGAACAGATAAAGGATTACTTATCTTTGATATCCATAAAGGTTGGATCCCTGAACCCTTGAGTGTAAATAAAATTCAATCTAATATAAAAGTTAGAATTAATCATATCTATAAAAATACTAACGGTCAATTATGGTTATCTACCAACCAAATAGGCATTATTTTATTTGATTATAAAAAAAATAAAATACTGAGCAGATTAACCATGAAAGATGGACTTCCATCTAATGAAATTTACGCTATTTATTCCATGGATGGTGGAAATAATTTATGGTTAAGTACCGCGAATGGGTTGTCCACTGTGAATATAAAAAATAAAACCATACAGAATTTTAATACAAATGATGGCCTGATCGGTAATGAATTCAATACTATTTCCCATTTAAAATCAAAGGATGGACTTCTCTTTTTTGGTGGAACAGAAGGAGTAACCTATTTTAATCCTTTGGAAATAAAATCTGCCTTTACATTAATACCAACCGCATTTATCTCCGATATTAAAGTCTATGACAGTAAAGAAGGAAAAGAACTAACCCTTTCACCAAGCGGTCCCATCTCGCTTAAATGGTACCATTCCCCCTTAAGAATTCATTTGGGTGGAGATGATTATTTCGATTTTAAAAACCAGACCTACCGATATAAATTGAAAGGTTATGATGAAAGATGGCAATACATGAAAGGGCAGAATCCAATAACATACCATAAATTACCTCAGGGGGAATACACCTTGCAAATTCAAATCAGATCAAATTATTCTGGTTGGAATAGTCAGATAAAAACCTTACAAATCATACAAAAACCAATTTGGTACAAACAAACGTATGTTATTATTTTACTCCTTATTCTATTATTTATTATCCTTTATCTGCTTATATCAATTAAATTAAATCAATTACAAAAAGAACACAATGTAAGGCTTGAAATAGCGGAAGATTTACATGACAGAATGGGCAGTATGATTTTTTCTATCAATTATAGTGCAAATAAATTATTGGCTAATAAAACGGAAATAAACGAAAATATTAAATATGAATTAAACCGTATTACTATGGAGTGCCAGCAAATTAATCTGGCGATATCAGATATTATATGGGCCATAGATTTAGGAAAACAGAAATTTAAAGACCTCATCATACGGTTTCAAGACTTTAGTGACCGGTATTTATTAGAAAAAGGGATAAAAGTGACCTATCATATTTCTGAAACGATTCCGTCGGAAAAGATTCTATCTCTTACAGTGCGTCACCAACTTATGATGATTTTTACAGAGGCCATTCAAAATATTTTGAAACACGCCCCGGATTCAAAGGTTATTATCAATATTAATTACGAAAAAAGCCATCTTACCCTTGAGGTAATTAATAGTTATCATACAAGAAGCATGACCTCTTTTTCAACAGGACATGGAATGAATATCATGCAGAAAAGGGCAAAAAGAATGATGGCAACTATACATTTTGATAATGATGCTCATCAATTTCTTATGACTTGTCGGGTTAAGGTTTGAAACCATCTGACTAAATATTCATTTAGTTTTTTTATCAAAAAAATAAAAAGATATTTTCTTTATGATTACCTTTTAATTTGGAGACATAATAGATTAAAATTAAACCAAATGTATCAATTGGCTATCGTTGAGGATGACCCGAATATTGTCAAAAGTTTTAGGACTCATTTTGACCATTCTGAGAAGTTCAGTGTTGTTTTTGAGACAAATGAAGTGGAAAGACTCGTCAAGTTTTCAAAAACCAATGCTAACATTGACATCATCATCCTTGATCTTAATCTACCTTTCCTCAATGGAATTGACGGTTTACCAAAAATAAGAAAGGCATTTCCCGATGCAAAAGTAGTGATTCATACCATAGTCATGGATAATGACAGGATATTTCAAGCTATCAGCCGTGGAGCTATTGGTTACTTAGTTAAAGGAATTTCATTTGAAAACATCGAGGAGAAATTGTTAAACTGTATAGAGGAAGGAGGTAGTCCACTGAGTGCAAGTGTAGCCAGAAGGATTATTGGTTATTTTCAAAATCCGGGGAAGTCTCAAAAAGAAAATGAAAAATTAACTGATATTGAGACAAAACTAATACGGTTTTTAATCGATGGACTGACCTATAATCAGATTGCTTCCAATATGAATATTACCATCCATGGCGTTCGCTATCATATCATGAATATTTATAAAAAGTTGGAAGTTAACACGAGGCATCAAATCGTCTCTATATTTAAAGGCTAATTAAAACGCCACAAAAAATCATTTCAGGCTCACTGTATAATCATCTAGTTTACGGCCAATTCATTAGAATGGGTTGATATTAATTTTTTTTATAATGTATTTTGTTGAAAAAATTAACTGATGGAAAGATTTGGTCTTATATATAATAATAAATCACAATGTTTCGAAAAAATTCGAAAAAGACTGACCTCAAATCCAAATTTCATTATTTTGGGCGAATCCCAAAATGTAAGTACTTTTTTAGACGGTGTCCCTAAGCGGGCATTATTTGATTATTTATTAATTGAAGCGCCCATAAAATGTAACGAGGAAATATGCTCTCATTTGAAGCAATTAAGAAAAAAACAAATAAATACAGAGATTATTCTTTTTGGACCAGATTGTTCGGTAAAAACTATATTAACTTTACTTAAATCGGGAATCAGTGGTTATTTTATAGCAGAAAATGGAGAAGAATATTTTTTTGATCTGCTGACTCGTAATGAAAGTTTATTTTTCTCTCCATCCATTTTAAAAAAACTGGTTCACCATCATCGTCCCAGCATTGAGGAGGAAACCAATGGAGGAGAAAAACTGACGCCCAGACAATTAGACATTTTAAAATTATTGGCAGAAGGAGAAACTTATGAAAACATTGGAAAAATGCTAAATATATCCTTAAATGGGGTAAAGTTTCATCTTAAAGCTATATACTATAAATTTGAGGTAGAGAATAGAATTCAGGCTGTAAAATATTATGAACGCAATGTAATAAGCCAACTTTCAGAGCCATAAAAATCACTCAAAATTCAATATTTCATTCATCAGACCCTGATCATCGTTGACCTGTTTAAATTTCAATTTATTTAAATCACCCAAGGGTGAAATAAGTGATTCTGCCATTTTATCGATGGCGACGGTAGATAAAACGGTCTGTATGTAGGCCTCAATGAGGTCATCCAGACCAATACCCAGTTTATTAAAGTCCCTTCTATCCATTAATAATAAGCGATGAGTATCGCTGTCCCATTCACCCGATGGCAATTTAAAAGAAAGATTTGTTCCCAGCATGTCCCATGATGATGCATCAGAAGTCCAATTATCCTCTAAAGGTAATTTCGCCCTTCTGGCATAAGTACAAAGGGGTAAAATACCATTTTCTGTAGAGCTAACCATCATTCTCAGGTCTGCTACAAAGGTTCTTCCCTTTGCATTGGGTATCGTTCCCACATGATATAACTTTCCCGTCAAGGTTTCGGAACTCCAGTTATAGTTTCCAATTAAACTTTGGACAACAAAACGGTCATAAGGGAATTCAAGTTTCATGAAATCCTCGAGTTCCCGTTCTGACACAATGGTGAAAACGCCCTGACCTGAGTTACTATATGGCACTTTGATAACACCTTGCCCCCCAAACTCAGCAATGTATTGAGGAATTTCTTCCTTTTTCACATCCCAAATCGTTTGCGGGGTATTAATATGTAAGCCAAAGGTTTCCCATTCCTTATTAAAATCGGAATAGGCTTTTGCTGCCGTCATTTTATTTCTACCCCCTGCCAAACAAGCAATAATAGGGTTGAATATGAGGGTTTTACTTTGAAGTGGAATTCTGGTCCAGGGTCTTTGGGTAACATATCTGAAGGCCGCTCTGATTTGCTTCCATTGCCCGTTTTCATCCATTATTTCAAGCACACCTTGTTGAAAACGAGCAAAATCATTACTATCCTCATCGAAAAATGGCACTAAATACACCTTTTCCATGCAGGTATCAGCCAACACGGCGGCATAACCGGTGGCCTCCATCAAATTCTTATCGTACAACACAGCAAGTCCTCCTTCAATGGTCGCATTTTTAAGAATATAGGGATAAAAAGTTCGTTCAATTAAGTCTTTATAGCTCCCTTGTTCCTGATGGTCGTCGGTCAGCGGCATAGATTTTTGCCCCGACGGACAGGAATTATTTTCAATAATAACCATCTGCCTTCGTCCACTCGCTGAGGTAACATTCAATAAATCGGCTCCAGCCCACAAAAAGTGACTGCATTGATAGGATAAAATAGCTTTGAGTGCCTGGGGTTTAACCAAAGGATGCAAATGACAATACCTGCTAACAATACGGTCTTTATCCAGATTCAGGAAAAATGAAACCATCGGGTGGATGGTAGCATTCAGTGCTTTCGGATAAAAATGATTAATAGGATCGAATTCACCAGGAGAAAATAATCTGACAGACCTGGGTGAAACGGCCTGACTAGACATTGGGCTCATTGCTCGTAGTCATCTTCTTCATCCAATGCTTGAAGCCATTTTTTAGGATTATTATATTTTTTCTTTTCAGGCGCAGGCATTAAACGCTTACCCCTGGCTCGAGAGGCATCATCAACCAGTTGTGGCTCCTTTTTAATTGGTTCCTTTTTCTTCTTACTCATGAGTAAAAAACACTTTTTAAATCAAAAAAAAAGAAGAAATCTGAATTAATTTTGAATTTTTTAGAAAATACACGTTAAATTGTATAATTAAAATAATACCTGCTTTTTTAACAAGGAAAATACTGAGTTTATATGAAAATGTTGTTAATAGATTCTGATGAAAAAAACAGAATTAATTGGCAAAAATGGTGGGTGAAATGTGGGTTTCTCTGTGAAATTGCCCCGGATTTTAAAAGTGCTTTATTAAAAATAGATAGTCATTCCTACGACGTTATTTTATTATTTTTACATGATCAGATTACCGAAGGTCTGCAAATAACAAAAATGATTCGTTTAGAAGATACTGGTTCTGGCTTATTTATTATTTATGACCTTAGCACCTTTAACCAGATTATTCCATTTTTAGAAACGGGTGCCGATGATTGCATTCACAGGGACATAGATCCGAAAGAATTTTGGGCCAGAATAAAGGTGATTAACCGAAGAAGATTTAATCTGCCTAATACCTCCATTCAATTTGGGAAGTTAGTCCTTTTTCCTCAGGAACATCAGGTAACTGTTGAAGAAGAAGAGTTAACCCTGACTAAAAAAGAGTTTGATCTGCTTTTTTATCTCATTAGAAATAAAAACAGGGTACTAACCAAAGAAAAAATCGCAGAGCATCTTTGGGGGGATCACATGGAGGAAAGTGCTAATTTTGAATTTATTTATGCTCATGTCAAAAATTTAAGGAGGAAATTAGCCCCTTTTGAATGTGACGATTACATAAAAACAATCTATGGCATAGGTTATAAATGTCATTTGTAAATAGAATAACGATGAAAATTGAATTAAGAAATTTATATTTCGATGACTATTTTGGTTTAAAAGAAGCTATGATCGAAGCCTATGCAGGTATAGGTGGTGATTATTGGCAATTAGATGACATCAAAAAATTACTGGATTTATTTCCCGAAGGACAATTGTGCGTTCTCGTAGATGGGAAAGTGGTCGCCTCCGCGTTATCTATTATCGTTGACTACAAAAAATTCGGAGATAATCACACCTTTCAGGAAATCACAGGAAATTATACCTTCAATTCCCATTTTGCCGACGGAGATGTTCTCTACGGCATTGAAATGTTTGTCGCACCGGAATATAGAGGTTTGCGATTGGGTAGAAGACTCTATGACAGACGAAAGGATTTATGCGAAAAGCTAAATCTACGCGCCATCATAGCTGGAGGTAGAATTCCAAATTATAAGCATTATGCCGAATTGATGACCCCAAGGGAATATTTGGAAAAGGTAAAACTCAAGGAAATTTATGATCCTACCCTTACTTTTCAAATGTCCAATAATTTTCACGTAAAAAAAATTCTTAAAAATTACATGCCAGGAGATACTGAGTCGAAAGATTTTGCTACCCTCCTCGAGTGGAATAATATCTATTTTCAAGGAAAAGAAGAACTGAGTGCTAATAGCAAACAGATGGTTCGCCTGGGCCTCGTGCAATGGCAAATGAGGCTTTTTAGGAACTTTAATGCGCTGCTCGAACAAGTGGAATACTTCGTCGATGCAGTCAGCGATTATAAATCTGATTTTATTGTCTTTCCCGCCCTTTTCAATGCCCCCCTTTTAGCTGAATTTAATCACCTCGGTGAGGCAAAAGCGGTCCGTGAACTGGCCCGTTATACCGAGCCTCTTCTTCAAAAATTTATTGAATATGCCATGGCATATAATATCAATATCATAACCGGGAGTATGCCCATTGTCGAAGACGGACATCTTCTGAATGTAAGTTATCTATGTCGCAGAGACGGCACCTGGGACGGGTGTTATAAAATACACCCCATGCCCTCAGAACTCTCTGCCTGGGGTATGGTTGGAGGTAATAAACTTAAAATATTTGACACCGATGCCGGTAAAATTGGCATTCTCATAGATTATGATATTTGCTTCCCCGAACTCGCCCGCTGGTATGCCCGAAATAATGTCCAGATTCTTTTCGTTCCCTTTCTTACCGACACCCAAAATGGTTACAACAGAGTGCGTTTGTGTGCCCAGGCCAGGGCCATTGAAAATGAATGTTACGTGGCCATCGCCGGTTGTGTGGGAAATCTGCCCAAAGTGAACAACATGGATATTCAATACGCCCAATCAGGCATCTTTACCCCAACCGATTTTGCCTTTCCCGTAAATGGCGTACGGGCCGAAGCTACCCCAAATTCGGAAATGACCGTGGTGGCAGATGTGGATTTGGAATTGTTGAAAGAATTACATGCCTTCGGTAGCGTTCAGGCACTCAATAACAGACGAAGCGATATGTACGATATACGATTTAGGAAAATGACCTAAATATCTGATTATCAATATATTAATTTTTTATTCAGAAAACTTTTAAACATTTTTTTTCAAGTAGTGTATTTTTTAAAAAATTCTTCGGAATCTTGCATTTTATTTTGAATCAATATCCTCAAAACTCCTTATGGATAATAATCCAATTTTGCGCTACAGCGATGCTG
>CANMVX010000052.1 GCA_947501115.1 Haliscomenobacteraceae bacterium | reverse complement strand
GAAGCATTGCGTTTCATCTCATTAGGAGATATTTCATTGGATAATAATTCGCCTGTTGGCTTTTCCCCATTTGAATTTACTTGTGCCAAACAAATCACAGGGAGCAATAGTAATGCTAAAATTCTAAACATCATTTAAGTGTTTTTAAGTGAATAATAGCAACAAATCTGAGGTAAACTATAGATTGTACCTAATTTTTAACCCTTGCATTCCTTTAGATTGTACAATCTAAAGGAATTTGTTTTCATTTGACCTTTAAAAATGAAACAGAAGATAAGGAAACCTTCGTATTTTATCAGGCATTAATTTCCCTGATAAAATCCTTAGGCAATTTTCCAGTGAATTGTTTAAAACTTCGTATAAATGCAGAGTAGGACCTAAACCCACTTTCCGCACCTAAAACCTCAATGGTCTTATCGTATTTTTGTTCCCTGATCAATATTTCCAAAGCGTACTCAACCCTCAATCTATTTCTCCAGTCAATATATTTTTCATTATTGATTTGATTAAAAAAATAGGCTAAATGATGTTTAGGAATATCTATATCGATTGAAAGCCTGCTGAAACTTGAATTTGGATTTTTAAATTTGAATTCTTCTTTCCATTTTTGAAGTAATAATCTAATAGTATCAATATAATCATCATTAAAGGATATGCTTTCCGTTTCATCCATAACTTCAGATTCACTCACCTCCTCATTTATCTTTACTAAAGTTTTCTCAATGGGAATACCATATAATATTTGTGGATATAAAATTAGCCCAAGAATTAAAACAAGGAATCCGCAGAAAACGAACATGAAAAGAATATTGGCCTCAAGTTGATAAGTCAATTTATCCTTAGTATTTGGAAATAAAATGATTCCTAATAAAACACCTAAAATGGAAACCGTTACAGTAAAAAAATAAAGCCAGTCATGTACTATTTTCTGCTGCTTTAATAATGCTAAAGATGATGTTCTTTTAACCCTACTTTTAAGTAGTATGTACCAAATAGCTATTAAATAAATTAAAAAATGAAGACCTTTTAATTTATAACTTATTCTTAATGGCAAAAAATGATTTAATGAGGAATTACTTAAACTTCTCCAGGAGCCATTAATAATCTTATCCGCTAATAATAATTTATCATCCCAGCTTGACAAATTATAAGTTATTCTGCCCAGAAAAATCATGGCAAATAAAATAAAATGTATCCAATCATTTTTAGTAAAATGTACTTCATCCTTTAAAATCGATCTCACATAAAGGAAAGCCAATGGTCCAATGGCAAAGGCTGATGCATTGATTGGAATACTTAAAATGAAAGCAATTGTGCCCCTTGATTCACTGTAGATGTATAAATAATTTGATAAAATGATAAAATTAAACAGAAATAAAAATAGTCCTAAATAAATATTAGAAGATTTATAGCCTTTATTATAAACCATTAATAAAGCTGAAAAAAAAATGCCAAATCCACTTAACAAGTACATCATGTTTCAAAAAATCAAACTTGGGAGTAACAATTAAAACGCGCGCTAAATCTAATTCTATTTACCTGAGTTTACCTAATCTTTTCTACACTAATTTTTAAAAGAAACAAATATTTTTTTGACATTCTGCCGTCAGGGGCTAAAGGGTATATTGGGGAATTTGTGTCAATAGACATGTGACCCCAAGGGGGCAGGCATGAAAAGGGTAAACATTTTTTAGGACAGGTCATTAAAAGGTACTTTCATTTCAAAGCCTCTCGCCGCTGCGTTACGCAGCGGCGAGAGGTATGATAAAAAGTAATCCTCTACGAATCACCATTACACTGAAAACGAAGACGTCCTTTGTAATCCTCAAAATCCTGTAAATCCTGATTCAAAATCATATCACCGCCCACCTACAAGCCTTACCCACACAAATAGACAACAATCAATCCTTGAGGCAACGAACGGACATATTACTATCCTTAACTAAAGAAATACTCCCCACATCGTTACTGTTATAACCCAAATAGCGTGCCCATGCCTTACTGGGGTCAGTGTTATCCTGCTCAGCACTCCAAAAAAAAGCTGCGTAAGTATAACTTTGGTTACTAAGCATACCAGCAGGGAATTCCCACCGATGACCAGGGAGTGCAGTAAAGCCACTTAAGTTATCCGCTGTAATTCCAGGCAAAGAAGTCCAAAGAACTGTAGATTTCATCTTTTTACCAGTCATGCTTAGACCACCCAAAGTGTTTGTTAATGATGTCCACTCATCATTAGAGGGAACATGCCAGCCAGCAGGGCAAAGGTTTTTATATAAAGTACTTCCAGTTGTTACTATCCCTTTTGCAGCATACCCATTATATAAATATCCGTAAGTTGAAAGGTTAGATGGTGAAGTTACGATTCTGGCACCTTGAGTAGAATAAGGAAAGGTGCTGACGGTGGTATCAAGAACCGGAATCAAGGTACCATCATTATACCTCGTAACCTTTAAATTCGACTGTGTCCAGCATTGCGTGCCAATCAAAACCGTATTATAAGCGTTGTCATCAATGTCGGATACGGTACTTGTTCCGCAAGTGAAAACAGGTGTCGTTACACACGGTACCCCAGTACAATTTTCCAACGCCGCCTTCTTCCAGCGCACTTTAATCTCATCCAGATTAAATGAAGCATTTCTCTTCATGTCATTAGGAGCTATTTCATTAGATAATAATTCGCCTGTTGGTTTTTCCCCATTTGAATTTACTTGTGCCAAACAAATAACAGGGAGTAATAGTAATGCTAAAATTCTAAACATCTTTTAAGTGTTTTTAAGTGAATAATAGCGGTAAATTTGAGGTTTATCCCAGTATGTACCTAATTTTTAACCCTTGCATTCCTTTAGATTGTGACAATCTAAAGGAATTTGTTTCTAAAAATGAAAATAAAAAAAAATACGCTAATCAATCTGGGTTGTATTTCTTGTCTGAACTTTGATTTTTTTTGATTTATAGGATTATGCAAGAATTAGGGGCAGTTTAATCTTGTGCGCGCAGCAGCGTGTGGTTTTGAATCAGGATTTTCAGGATTTCCAGGATTAACTATAACGTCTCCGGTTTGGGTGGGTAGGTTATTACTAAACGGGGCTTTGGTTGCAAAGCCTCTCGCCGCTGCGTTACGCAGCGGCGAAAAGGAGGATTAAAAGTAACCCTCTACGAATAAACTTTAGTTTAAAAACGAAGACGTCCTTTGTAATCCTGTAAATCCTGAAAATCCTGATTCAAAAATTAGGTTTGGGGGTAAATATTACATTGAAACCTGTCGGGGAGAAGACGATGCGTGCATCGTCTCTACTAATATCCTGGATTTTGGGTCATTTTTCCCTCGCTCAAATCTATTTCCGTTTGTGGGATGGGAAATAAATCATGCTTACCCTTGATAAAATTCTTACCCACGTTTTTCAATACCTTTTCTGCCTGACCCGTTCTCACCAAATCGAACCAACGTTGTTGTTCCATGGCCAGTTCAATGCGACGTTCCTTCCAGATTCGCTCTCGAAGGGTTAATTTGTCAGAAAAAACAACGTCCGGTAAAACGGTATTCCTGGTACCTCTCGCGCGCTGTCTTACCTGATTGAGATATTTTAGGGCTTCCGTTGGATTATTCAACTCGTTTAATGCTTCAGCAGCTATCAATAACACATCGGCATACCTTAGGATTCTAATGTTTCCAGGACCATTATCCTGAAGTCCGGGATGAGATTCAACCCAGGCCTTTTGATTGTATCTTTCATTTTCCATAGAAGGATTATCCTCGATCACTCCTGACCCGTCGGGAAGTACTTCCCCAACGTATAATACGGTGGCATCGCGACGAGGATCTCCAGGTTCATAGGAGCGAACCAAATCGTCCGATGGATTATTAAATCCCCATCCCAAATTTGGACTTCCGCGCACCCCTTGAACCATATTATATACAGTAGCACCTGCGTAAGTTGCCTCTAAAGCGGTAGCTTGAATTTCGAATAGTGACTCTACCCCATTCTCCCCTTCTTTTCTGAAAAGTCTTGCATAATCTGGAAAAAGTGAATATTCCTTGGAATCAATGACCTCCTTCGCCCATTTAGCTGCATTGGTAAAATCGCCTTGAGTTAAAAAGACTTTTGCCAGTAACCCAGCGGCAGAACCTTTTGTAACTCTGCCAAGATCAACGGGTTCCATGGCAGATTTAAGAGGTAAACTACTTACCGCTATATTCAAATCGGACTTAATCTGTTCATATAATTTTTCTGCACTAGCCCGTTCCTGTGTGTAAAATTCATCTTGTGTTAATGGTTTAGTAATCAATGGAACTGAACCAAACCATCGGACCAGATTAAAATAAAAATGGGCTCTCAGGAAATGAGCTTCACCCAACCATCTTTTCCTTAGGCTCTCATCCATTTTAGGAATCTTTGGAATACCATCAATGGCCACATTCGCTCTAAAAATGGCTTGATAATAACCTCTCCATGTTTGCCTGATATCCTCAGGATTTCTTGAATCATAGGTAAAATCGTCAAAAGCATTCAGACGTTCTGCATCAGCGGGAAAACTACCTTTTACGGCATCATCTGAAACGATATCCGTCATCCCTAAATAGGGAAATGAGACAAAGTCCCAACTCCTCATCTGGTTATAAATGGCGTTAATAGCCCAACCACCCTGCTTTTCTTCCTGGAAAAAATTCTGCGCATTTATCTCGCCTAATGGCTTTACCTGAAGAAATTCTTCCCCACAAGAAGGATAGAAAACAAGGGCAAACATTACAAAAATCAAACGAAATGGAGGAAATATATTTTTCATGTTCTATTATTCTACGAATTAAAAATTACACTGAATACCAAAAACCAAGGTTTTAGATAAAGGATAAATTCCTCTGTCAATACCTACCTGAAGCACATTTTCTGACCCAACTTCCGGGGTATATCCTGAATATTTTGTCCAGGTAAATAAATTATTTGCCGTACCATATATACGCAATGATCTGATGCCTAATTTTTTAACTAAACTATCAGCTAAGGTATAACCAAGTCCCAGGGTACGCAATCTGAAAAATGAACCATCTTCAAGGAAATGATCTGATACTACAAAATTGGGGTATCCGCCATTTGTAATTCTGGGATCTGTTGTGGAAAGATTATCTTTATTCCACCTGTTTAAGAAGGATGTCTCAAAATTTGGAATACCGAATCCCCGAAACATTTTTTTGGCATTTAATATTTTATTTCCATATACCCCATTAAAATCGGCGTTAAAATCAAAACCACTGTATGATAATTCAAGATTAAAACCATAATTGAACGTAGGTATTGGACTACCTAACCAGGTTCTGTCTTTGGCATTAATAATGCCATCAGCATTAATATCTTCAAAGCGTAAATCACCAGGCTTTACCGGATTATTATTAGGATATTTCTTTATGTCTTCCACATTTTGATAAATTCCGGCCACTTTGTATCCAAAAAAGGAACCAATCGGGTAACCAGGTTGTGTCAGGGTAGCAAAATCACCATTTATCACTACATCTCTCAAGGCATTTCCTGTAGAACCAAGGGAAATGACGTTATTATCGAGAAAAGAACCGAGAACACTCAACTTATAATTGAGTTTACCCTCTTTATTTTGAAAATTCAGGGTAACATCTAAACCTTTATTTACGACATCGGCGGCATTAACGTAAGGATTTCCCGCTGACCCGACATAATCAGGAATGGGTACTGGCACCAATATTTTAGTGGTTAACCTATGATAAACATCCACCTCAGCGGTAAGCCTGTTGTCTAAGAAACCAATATCAAAGCCACCATTTAAACTTCTTGATTGTTCCCATTGTAAAAATGGGTTGGCCAAAGTGACTAAAGAAGCGCCAAAAATGAGTGCTTCATCGGGACCAAAAACGGCACTTAAGTTATTAGTCACGGTAGGAATAGCGGCACCTGTAGGAATTTTATCATTTCCTAAGATACCCCAGCTCGCTCTAAATTTCAAATTACTTAATGCTTGCGCATTTTTCAAAAAAGACTCTTCTTTTGCGCGCCAGGCGAAGGCAAGCGAGGGGAAATTGCCTCCTCTTTTTTCACTTCCAAATTTAGATGAACCGTCTCTTCTGAAACTAACGGTTAGTAAATATTTATCTTTAAATGCATAATTCGATCTGAAAAGATAAGATTCATAACGCTCCGGCGTGCTTGCCCCCTGATAATTGGTAGCTGTTTGTGCATCACCAGCGTTTAGATAATAAAAATCTTCGGTATCGCCAATCAGCCTGTTTCTTGAACCACCCATAAATTCACCTTGTCTGCTCTGAACGGTATAACCTGTTAACAAAGTCAATCTATGTTGTTTAAAATCCTTTTGAAAAACGGCTGTATTTTCCCACTGCCAATCTGAAGATTGAGAATTCCCTACGAACAATCTACTCTCTGGATTTTGTTGTTTATCATTAACAAAAAATTGTGGTTCAAAACTTTTACTCTTGTTTGAAAATGAATTGAATCCAATACTACTTTTGAGCGTTAGATTTTTTAAAGGATTAACATCGATAAAAGCATTTCCGGCCATTTGCTGACCATTGGACCTGTTATAGGCATTGTATTTAAGCTGCGCAGCGGGATTACTCACATTGGATAAGGTAGAAGTATTTCCAAAATTCCCATCGGCATCCACTGCTGGGGCTGTAGGATCGGCAGCATAAGCATTAAAAACGATACCCCCTGGTTCGCGATTTGCCGCAGACTGTACGAACGAAATATTATGACCTATTTTAACAAAAGATGCCAATTGGTAAGTGTTGTTTATACGCAAAGAATAGCGATTAAAATAGGATGATTTAATAATACCGTCTTGTAAAAAGGCATCACCACTAATGCTGTAGGTCATTTGATCTGAACCACCGCTAACCTGCAGATTATAACTGCTAAAAGCTGCATTTCTATAAATTTCATTTTGCCAGTCCGTTCCCTGACCTAAAGAACCAGGATTAGAAAAAACGAGTCTGTTAGATAATTCGTTGACTAACAAGCCATATTCACTGGCATTGGTCAGCGATAATAATTTTGCAGGTTGCTGCACCCCTTGCCAGGCATTGAAACGTATTTGAGCCTTTGTATTTTTCGAACCTTGACGGGTCGTTATAATGATGACACCATTGGCGCCTCTGGTGCCATAAATAGCTGCAGCGGAAGCATCTTTAAGTACTTCCATTGAGGCTATATCAGTAGCATTTAAAAAATCGATATTATCGAGAATAAGCCCATCCACCACATAAATGGGCGAGGCACCGTTGAGGGTACCTGTTCCACGAATTCTGACAATAGGAGCTTCCCCAGGACGTCCACTTCCGGAAACTACCTGAACACCAGCAATTTTCCCTTGTAAAGCCTGGGTAATATTTGCCGAGGCAACTTTTTGCAGATCTTCAGATTTTATAGAGCTAACTACGCCCGTTAAATCGCTTTTTCTTTGTGAACCGTAGCCAATGACAACGATTTCGTCTAGTAATTCAGCAGATTCATTCAATACAACATTGATTTCCGACATGCCATTAACGCCTATTTCCCTAGAACCATAACCAACGTAGGAAAAAACAAGAACAGATTGATTGTCAGTTACTTCAATGCTATAATTTCCATCGATGCCAGACAAGGTACCAGCACTTGTATTTTTCACCATAACATTCACGCCAACCAGTGATTCCCCTTTTTCGTCGGTTATTTTTCCTTTCACCCGAAACTGAGAAAATCCTGAAAAAGAACACAGTAGAAGAATATTTACAGCGAATAGACTTCGAATGAAAAACTTATTTGTGATATAAAACATCATAGAATTAAAATTTTAAGCTAAATCATTGGATTATCGAACCAAAGAAAATTGAGTTTTCAAGGTAGCTAAGGAATTTCCACCGATAAACACCTCAAAGGCACCAGGTTCCCAAACGGGTAAATTTTGTGGATTATAAAAGGTAAGATCATTTGCAGAGAGGGTAAATTTAACGGTCTTTTGCTCACCAGCCTTAAGATTTATTTTTTCAAATCGTTTTAGCTCTCTCACTGGTCTTGTAACACTGGCAACTACATCTCTAATATATAATTGAACAACTTCTTCACCAGCTACAGCCCCCATATTTTTCACAACCACAGAAAATTCAACCGGACTATTCTTAGTCATTATTTTATCATTCAAAGCGATGGACGAATACTCAAATTGGGTGTAACTCAGTCCAAAACCAAAAGGATAAAGCGGCTCATTGGGACTATCCAGGTATTTTGAGGTATATTTATTTACTGCATCAAAAGGCCTACCTGTTGATTTAACATTGTAGTGAATAGGAATTTGCCCCATATTTTTCGGAAATGTCATAGGTAATTTTCCAGAAGGGTTATACTTTCCGAAAAGCACATCGGCGATAGCATTTCCACCTTCGGTACCTAAAAACCAGGTTTCCAGCATAGCCTGCGCATTCATATCTACCTGATCGAGAATCAGGGGTCTGCCATTCATCAATACCACAATAATTGGCTTTCCCAATGCGGAAACGGCCTTTAGCAAGTCCTCCTGTACTCCAGGCAGATGAATATCCGCTCTGCTGGCTGCCTCACCGGACATGAGGCCTTCCTCTCCCAGCGCCATGATAACAATATCTGCTTTTTTAGCAGCAGCCAATGCAGCATTAAAACCAGTCTTATCAGTTCCATTGATATTACAACCTTTGACCACTTGCAGGAGAGAAGGATTTTTTATTTGGGCTAATAATCCTGATTTTAGTGAAACACAATCGGTATCAAAACCCGCTGCTGACCAGGAACCTAACAATTCCTTTTGCGTTTCTGCCAAAGGACCAATCAGAGCTATTTTTTGACCCTTATTTACATCGACAGGAAGAATATTCCCTTGATTTTTGAGTAAAACGATTGATTTTTTTGCTACATCCCTTGCAGCAGCTCTATTGGCAGGAGAAAGAATCGTTTGTTTTTCCCTTTCAGCATTACAATAACGAAAAGGATCTTCAAATAGACCTAAATCTTCTTTAATTTTCAAAATACGCTTTACACTTTCGTCTATTAAACGCATAGAAATTTGACCAGAACGAACCTGTTGAAGGAGATATTTATAATAAACGGCCCCCTGCATATCCATATCAACGCCAGCTTTTGCAGCCATAAGGCCTGCATCGGCTTCATTGGCAGCCACGCCATGAGCGACCATTTCATTAATAGAAGTATAATCAGTCACTACAAATCCATCAAATCCCCATTCATCTCTTAAAATTTGTTTTAATAGAAAGGTATTTCCTGTAGCGGGAACGCCGAAAACATCATTAAAAGAAGTCATAACCGATTTTGCTCCGGCATCAATAGCCGCTTTGTAGGGAGGCAGATAAATTTCCCTGAGCGTCATTTCAGACATATCGACCGAATGATAATCTCTACCTGCCTGAGGGGCGCCATAAGCGGCGAAATGTTTAACACAAGCAAGCATAGAGTTTAAATCTTTAAGATTATCCCCTTGAAAACCTTTAACTCTTGCCGCGGCAATTTTAGCACCCAGGTAATGGTCTTCACCAGCACCTTCTGCTACCCTGCCCCATCGTGGATCTCTGGAAACATCGACCATAGGGGCAAATGTCCAATGTAAACCAGCCGCCGTTGATTCATCGGCAGCAACCCTGGCTGATTTTTCAATAGCCTCTATGTCCCAGCTGGCAGATTCCCCCAAAGGAATGGGGAATATAGTCTTATATCCGTGAATAACATCATAACCAAAAAGAAGGGGGATACCCAATCTGGTTTCATTCACTGCAATTTTCTGAAGTTCGCGGGTATAAGCAGCGGTATGGGCATTAAAAATAGCTCCACATCGACCATTTTGAATATCCTCTTTATAGGTAGCGCGCAAGGTGGGACCGGTAAGTTCCCAATCGCTGGTAAATAGCGTCATTTGACCTATTTTTTCCTCTAAGGTCATTATAGACAATAGAGAATCTACTAAACCCACCGGTTGATTTGCCGCGGTAAAATGTTGGCGAAAGAGCTGATCAAACTTTAGAAAGTGAGATAAAAAGATAATCCCACCCAGGCCTAAAAGTCGAAAGAAAGTAATTTTTGGTTGCATTACAAATGTCTTTAAAAGTTAAACAAAGAACCCGACAAGATTATTGAAGCCAGCCCCCTTTAAATCCCGCTTTTAATAATCCTCGTTTTATGTGTGGATTTTTTTTCATTACATTCCAAATGAGACCCGTTTGATAATTCTCCATTTGCAGAAGAATCGGGCCCTGGTCAATACCAAGATAATCCTTGTCGAACCAACCATCAGGTTGACTGGCGTTAAAGGTATAAGTCCGGTTAAAGGCATCTTTAAAACCGAATTCACCCACCAAATTATCGGAGTAAGTATTCCATAAATGCGCCAATGTTGGAATACACACTTCCGGAGCGTAAGGAATGGATCCACCAGCCGCGGTTGGAGCAATGGTGCCATCGTCCACAATACGGGTAGCGGCTGCGCCCCTTGCACTATATTCCTGAAAGTTTATATCCTGACCTTTCCACACTCTTTTATCGTATGCTGGGCCATCACAAGCCGTTAAACCCCATTCCAATGCAGAATATCCTTCAAATTGTTTTGGATTTCTAATACAATAAGCCTGATTAGCCAGGGTAGCTCTCCGGGTATTTTCAGCATAATCAATCCCCTTTTTCTGCATATATGGATCTTTTATACCTTTAAAATCAATAAAAATATGACTATACTGATGACCGAACAGGGGTTCAAAATTTACGTAATCATAACCTTCAAAGGAATCCCATTGGTAAGTTTCGCACCATTTCTCCCAACTGCTGGCAGGAATTGGGTGAGTTGGAGAACCCATAGCCATAACTAGAAGAACCATCGCTTCATTATAACCTTTCCATTCTGACTTAATAAATCCCGTTTCAGGATGCCAACCCATAGACATGTGCGGATTATTATTCATAGCCCAGTCCCAATCTACCCGTCGATATAATTTATCGGCTAATTGCCGGATCTTTTTCTCTGTTGGATTTGGAGCATCAAAATAGCTCATTGCAGCTAAAACGCCAGCCATGAGCAGCCCCGTATCAATGGTTGATAATTCAACATTTTTAAATCGTTCCGCTTTATCCAGCGTTAAAAAATGATAAAAAAAGCCTTTAAATCCGCTAACACCTGTTGGTTCAGGTCCTTGTTTAAGGCCATATAAAGCCTTTAATGTTTTAAGCGTACGTTCCGCAGCAGCAGAACGAGAGATATATTTATTTTCTGCTCCTACAATATAGGAGGTAATTCCAAAGCCGGTAGCGGCAATACTGGAAAAAGTCAATGAAGGATATCTGTCAGGCACCTGACCAAAGGTAGGATCTGCCAGTTTCCAAAAATAATTAAACGTTCTTTCCTTTAACACTTCATTAGAAAAAGGAGGAAGAGGAGCTTGTTGAGCAATAATATCAACAGAGCCAAAAATTGAAAAAACCAAACACAAAAACAAACAACGAAAATAAGTCATAGTTAAAGCATAAAAATTAGGAAATGATAAAAAAAGGGCGATTCTACCCGCTGAGGGTAAAATCGCCCTTCATTATTATTCTTTCATAAACCTTGCATTTGAAATAAGACTACCTTCTTTTGAGAAGCCAGCCAGTGTATAAATTCCTTTCTGTAAATGAGAAATGTCCAGTGACATAGCGTCTTGTCCAGCTACCTGTATAATGCCTTGTTGTTGACCCAATGCATTATAAATAACCAGATTGTTCACCTTATTCATATTTCTAACCTCCAAACGATCGGCTGCAGGATTAGGGAAAATGGTCAGCGGATCAATATTTACTTCGACGTTAGGCGTTGGTGTTCCACAAGTCGCATTACCAATGGCAATATCATCAAAATAATATCTTTTTTCTGTTGTCGGCGTATTATCAAAATTCATGATTAAAGTAATCACTTGATAAACAGCATTATCTGGAACTTTTTCGCTAAAATCCCAGGTAAGTGTTTGCCATTGATTTGGGGTAGTATATTTCACCTTCGTATCACCCGTTTGAGGTTCACCATTCACCCCTCTTTCCAATTTGAATACTACTTCAGCGGCTTGATCCATCCAAACCTTCATTGATATTTTCTTGCTGTTGTTTGGCACAACAATAGTCGCAGGTAAACCAGTAGCAAACATACCGGCAAAAATTTCACCCCCTGGTCTTTCTATGAATTCGCCTACTTTATTAGACATATTTATGCCCCCTTTTTTAGGATTGTCAATCACAAAATCGACTTGTTTACCGTCCAAATCACCATTAGCAAAATATTGGAATTTGCCTAAATTATCAAGAGGTGTTTCAAAAGTAGAAATACAACCTGTGTAAGGAGCGCGCACGAATTCGAGATCATCAATAAAATAAGAAAGAGGTGCGGCAGGCATTTTACCAGGATTGAAGAAAACGACTAATTTTTTGTTACCCTTTCCGACAGCACCTTTAAAGTCGATCAGGTATTCAACCCATTTTTTAGCATTGGCAGCTTTCACCTCAGATAGAACTTCAACTTGTTGTCCACCTTCTAATTTGAACATTAAAGGAACGGCAACAGGTGACCAGATTTTTAACTTAAGTTGATTTTGCACACTCAAGTCAATTTCCTTTCCAAAATCCCATACAATAGCGCCCCATTCATCTAAAGGATCGTTATATTTTCCAACTTTATCGTTCGCAGATGAATTGATACCCGATGCATCAGGATTTTTGATTACCTCAAGAAAATTTCCTCCTGTTGTAGAAGCTACGGCATTTCTCTGGCAATCAAAATCATCTACTATACCTGCTACGGGCACCGTTCCTTCACAAGGATTAACGGTAGCTTTAGTTTGAGAAAGATTATCGAAATACCAGGTATCAGCGACAGCCAAAGCAGGGTCAAAAATGATTTCCACCGTTTCAAAATCAGTAATCGCTTTGAAATTATCAAAATTAAAAGAAAGATCCACCCACTTTTTAGTTTCAGTAATTGGTCTGTTCACTTCTTTCAATCCTTGCGTAGCAGAATTCAATCTCAGTGTCAATGATTTTGCGCCAGCAGGAGCCCACACCTGAAGATTAAGCTGAGGTAAATCCGTTAATTTAAATCCGGTTGGAAGCAAAGATTTCACCCCACCTAAAGCAGATGAACCTTTTTTATAAGAACCTACATTAGCCGTAGTATTGGCACCTGTTTTATCAGGGTTTGCGATTAAGCCATTGAATTTTCCAAAAACCGCTTCTGCGCCGAAAGTTTCCCACGCCAATTTGGCTTTAGGCTCAAAATCTTCCAGCAAACCTGAAGGTTGAGCTTCAAGTTTCATATCATCTATATAATAGGTATCATTAGCGCCAGGATTTTTACCTGCATTAAAGAAAAGCACTAATTTCTTATGGCTATTTCCTGCTTCACCACTGAAATCAACTTTATACTCTACCCATTTATTTAACTGAGTAATAGCAATTGGAACTTCTTTAGCAGGTGAAGTTCCTCCTTCTAATTTTACTAAAAGATTACCAGCAACGGGAGCCCACACTTTAATTTTGAATACATTTCTGTCGCCCAATGGAATATTTTCACCATAATCGACAACTAAAGCATGCCATTCTCCGCCTGTATCTTTGTATCTACCTACATTGGCACTTTCATTTACTGACGAAGGATCTGGATTTTTAACAGCAACGACATCATCCCATCCTGGCATAGCATAAGAGATATTACGTTGACAATCAAAATCGTCGAGTACTTCAATATTTTTTGCTACCCCTGAACATGCACCAGATTCCACGGCGACGAGGTTATCAAACAGATAGGTATCCTGAGAATCAGCGGTACCAGGGTCAAAGAAAATGATGATTTTTTTTAAATCTTTCTTTGCTGCCGCTCCACTAAAGTTGAAGGTATATTCTACCCATTGATTAGCAACGGCAATTTTCTTTTTTTCTTCAATATTTCCGGAAGCTCCTTCTAATTTTAGCAGAAACGAAGTAGTTACCGGCGATTTAACATGAATTTTAAACGTATTATAAACAGTTAAATCTAAAGGTTGAGCCAATTCAGCAATGAACAGACTATATTCAGAACCCTTCTTTTTAGTATAGGCACCTACTTTTTTACTTGCGTTAAGTTTTAGTGTATCTCCACCAGGAACATTATCCACCAGGGCAAAGGTACCATCGGCTGCTTTCCAGGGTAATTTCGCAGTAGGCTCAAAGTCTTCTAACACCACGCTGGTTGGTCTGGCTTCGAAACGAAGATCATCTATAAAATAAACATCATTTGCACCGGGTAATTTTCCAGCATTAAAGAAAAGGACTAATTTTTTATGTTTAGCTGCCACTTGAGAGGTAAAATCAACAGTATATTCCACCCATTTATTTAACTCCGTTATTTGCACTGGCACCTCTTTAGCCGGAGAATCTCCGCCCTCCAATTTAAACAAAAGCATACCTGCAACAGGCGCCCATACTTTAATTTTAGCCAGGCTTAATCTATCCAGTGGAATATTTTCTCCATAATCCAATACCATAGCATGCCACTCAGATTCTGTATCTTTATAGCGTCCAACTTTTGCACTCGTATTTATGCCTGATTTGTCAGGATTCACCACGGCGGTAAGGTCGGTCAAACCAGGAAGAGCTACCTGAACATTTCTCTGACAATCGAAATCGTCCCAGATGGCAGCATTTCTTGCCACTCCTTTACAGGCACCAGATGGCTCAATAACCAAATTATCAAAAAGGTAAGTTGCGCCGGAAGTATCTACCCCCGGATCGAAAAACAAAAGAATTTTGTTTAATTTACGATCGGCGGCGGCACTAAAATTGAAAGTATATTCAATCCATTGTCCAGCCACAGCTATCTTCTTTTTTTCCTCGATAGGAGCGGAAGAACCCTCCAATTTTAGAATAAAGGAAGTAGCAACGGGTGCTTTAACCATAATCCTTAACTGATTATTGGTTGTCATATCTATTGGAGCACTAAGTTCCGCCAGAAATAAACTGTAGGCAGAGCCCTTTTTCTTGGTATAGGCCCCTACTTTTCCCCCTGTATTGATACCGAGAACATCTCCACCAACTGGGTTATCGACCACAGCAAATGAACCTTCAACCGGATTCCAGGGAAGTTTAGCAGCGCCTTCAAAATTTTCCAGGACTACCTGAGCCTGACCCAGGAAGGGCAGCACAAGTAGCAGCATTTTGAGTAAACTTCTTTTCATCATAATGACACGTTTTGAATAATGTTAATTAATGTATAAAAACAGGCATTGCTGCCTTTTCTTGATTCGATTGGATGAGCAGAAGGAAGCTTCCGCGTAAATGATTGGGCAAGGTTAATGTTTCTTGAGAGGCAGATGAAAACATCTCTCTCTTTTCCCATTTGTACATTTCCTGCCCCTGCATGTTTAATAAAGAAAATCTTACACCTCCATTTATTAATTGATTTACAGATACTTGAATAGCACCATTGGTCACCGGATTTGGATAAATCGAAATGTTTCCATGATCTAACAATCCAACACGATTTGAACTAAGCACTTTAGAAAACCCAATCTGCTCTAGCGCCTTATTAATCTCTGGATTTTTCATAAAAGATTCCCAGATTTTACCGCTTCGATAGTTTTCAATCATCACTAATATAGGTCCCTGGTCTATGGCAAGATATGAGTCAGCAAACCAATTCCTCTCCAGATTAAAAGCATCATAAAAGCCCATGGGACCAAATAAATCTTTGCCGTGCTGGTGATAAAAATGCTTTAGAGCGGCAATAGATTCCTTTGGGGTATAAACAATACTACTCAGTGCAGCGGTAGGAGCAATGGTACCATTATCGCGTTCAGGTGTAGGTTCATGAGCCAGATAGCCAACAATAGGGTCGTCGCTGGCGGTCAAACCCCAGCTATTCTCGCTGTAGCCTTTAAAATTTTTAGGATTTTGTATGGAATAGGCCCTGTTAATGAGCGTATGATTAGTGTTGTGTTTAAAATAATCGGTATAAGCGTCCCTTTTATCCCTCGGATCAAAGCCGAGAAAAGAATAATGAGCAAAAAACAGCGGTCCACCTCTAAAACCACCGATATCCAAACGATAGCCAAAAGAAGTCAATCCCGACTTATAATTTGACCCTGCCCATCCTACATGATATAAATTGGCAGGAATAGGATTCACGGGGGCTGCAATAGCTAAGATATAGGTAATCAATGCTTCATTCCAACCGCGAAGTTGAAAATTCATAGCAAACTGGTGAACAGGTGACCAATGCCAATACAGCACATTCTGATTTTGCTGTCTGTGCCATTGCCAATCAACGGCTTCCCAAAGGGCTGTAATTTTGGTTCTCAGCTGCCTTTCATCCTCTATTTCCGAATCAAAATAGCCTCTTGCTGCCAATAATCCCTGCATCAAAAAGGAGGTTTCAACCAAATCACCACCATCATCTCGGGCACTAAAAGGGATAACTTTCCCAGAATCTCCATTTAGCCAATGAGGAAATACCCCTTTAAATCTGTCACACGAAGCAAGAAAGGCAACTATTTTATGTAAGCGTTCCAATCCTTGCTTTCGTGTTATATAACCCCGTTCAATACCTGTTAACAAACCCATGATTCCCATGCCACTGCCACCAGTGGTTACCAGATTGCCGGAAGTATTTCTTTCCCGAGACAAACCACTAGAGGGATGGGCAAAATCCCAGAAATAGCGAAAGGTGTATTCCTGCACCATATCCAGATATTCGTCATCCGTGAATTTGACTAATCTTGCATTTTTTGTTTCATTATTTTCGTTGAAAGCACCCTGACTATTCAATGCTACTATTTTGTAACTATAAGTGATGGCAGTATCTATATTTTGTGGATAATCGAGATAAAGAGAATCTTTACCAGAAATTAAGGGTAGTTGAGAGAAGGTTTTCCACTGATCGGCTGAACGAAGTATTTTAAACTGCGCTGGAACGGGATTAGCAGGAATTTTCCAATGCAATGCGATGTGAGCGGGATAAGATTTAGTTCTAAATGAGGTAACTATGGCAGGAATGTCTTCAATGAAGGTAGCGGCCTTAAAAGCTTTTACTTCATCTACTAATAGAACATGAGTAGAATTATCGGCCGTATTTTGTCCGAAAATGACCGCTTTTATTTGATTCCATTGCAAAGAAGAACCTGCAGTTTCAGCTTTTAGTGTAGCAATGGGTATATTCACCAGCTGCCATTTTTCAGCAGGTAAACTTTGGACAAAATGAGAAAGTTGAAATTTCTTGCTTTTTGTATTGCCGGGAGCGCCTTCAAAAAAAAGGTATGGCATATTTGCTTTGTCTAATCCATTTTTTGAAAACAAAGCAAAGGAGAGAGTATCCATTTTGCTAAGGTCGAGGAATGGAAATCCCGGGGCAATAATCAACGCGGACCAATCTCCCCCTGCGCGGGAAATCCATTGAATGCGAAGACTATGTTTACCCTGATAAGCGGGAATAGAAAGTTCTACCGGAATTTTATCATTTGTCGAACCTGCCTGTTCGATATAACTATTTCCAGACTTAAAGGCTAATCCAGCGTCATAAAAACTACCTTGATTGCTTTCTCTAAAAAAATAGACTTCCTGTTGGGCCAGTATAGGTACCCACCCAATTATTATAAGAGCTAAACAATACGCCAATCTACCAAAAAGTAGTTTTACCATTCGAAATTTTGTTTGGCAAATACAACCCGCACTTGCTTCTTGAAATGTATTTTAATCATTTCAACGTACAAGATGCAACAATTGGAGATAAGAAGTATGAAAAACCACTACACTACTACTACGCCATTCAAAAAAAAATTATAAAATGAGCAAAGGTAACGCAGATAGGTTTTGGGTGGTGAGAACTTAATGAAATCAATAGTCTATCATAAAATTGGTGAGATTATCATCCTCTTCTAAATTCATTTTTTTACGAAGTCTGTAACGCTTATTTTCTACACCACGGATAGAAATATTCAATAAGGGAGCAATCTCTTTGGATGATAGATTCATTTTAAGATAAGCCGCTAATTTCAGGTCTCCGGGGGTCAGATCAGGAAATTGATGTTTCAGTTTTTTAAAGAAAATGTCATGAACCTCGTTAAAATTACTTTCAAAAATTTGCCAATCCTTTTCATTTTCCAGTTGATTATCGAGAATACTTATTAACTTTTTATAGTGACCATCGAATAATTTAGAAGAGGATTCAGATTTCATTATATCGAGTTCTTCCTTAACACTAAGCAATGATTCATTTTTATGAATCAGGGTAAAAGTTGCATTGGCCAACTCCCGGCTTTTATTTAAGTTATCGGCCTCCAATTGTTCATTTTTTGCTTTAACAACCTGCTGCTCCAGTTCAAATTCCTTTTTCTTAATTTGTTTTTGGTGTCTTATTTCAATGCTTTTCAGGTAAGTTTTAAGGAGAAAAATGAGAAGAGAAAGCGAAAGAAAAATCATTCCCAGTTTAAATAAGACGGTTTGGTACCATTGTGGTAAAACAAAAATGGGTACTCTCAGTGTTTTTGGAGAAACATTAGCTTGAATTTCAAGTATATAATCTCCTGGTGATAAATTATTCCAGTTCAGAGACCTCAATACCTGCCAGGACGACCAGTTGTCTTGCCATCCAATCAATCGGAATCTGAATAAAACACCACTTTCAAAGGAAGGAAATCCAAATTTAACACTCAGATTATAACCTGATGGGGGAATTTCTACCCCATCCGTTTTGCCATTACTCACCCAATTCAAAACAACTGGTTTTCCATCTTTTGATTGAGCCTTGAGATCACTGAGGAGGGGAGAAATAAGTTTATTTTTAAGAAAAGTATTTTCAAATTTATATTTAGGAATCAGCGCGTAACCATCTTCCAAACCAACAAAAAATTCCTCCTTATTCAAATTTACAATATGTTCATTTTCTGGAATCATAGAAATAGGATGAATAGCCTTTATTTCATTATTTTTCCAATGTTTCAGCTGATTATTCTTGTAAGTAAAACCTTCATTTTCTGCTTCCAGCCAAATAGCACCTTTTTCCAAAGAATTCTCTTTCCATGGAAAAAACCTTTGAGAAGTTTCATCATAATAAAAATTCATATCTCTTGAATGCACCAACAGGGTATCTCTATAAAAACGAATATCCAATCTGGTCTGATCTGACAGCCCAACCTTCTTATCCAGTTTTACCTGAGAAACTACGGCACCTTTACCCCAGTCAATCTTTAGTTTATATAGACCATTATTAGCATGTAATGCCCAAAAATAATTATCACCTGCGGGTAATATTTTTCTGATAGGCTCATTAAGACCATCTAATCTTTTGTTGAATGTCCACTGATTATTTTGAAAAGTAAATATGGCCAGACCTGTGTAGGTAGATTGTAATAATTCATTTTTTTTACCGGGGATTTCACAAAATGACCATCCACCAGTAATGTTTGAAATAAGTTTAGGTTTCCCATTTTCCAATAAAAAAGTGCCACTATTATGTCCACACAAGAGTTTATTATTCTGTTTCAACAACTGCCAAACCTGTCCCTGGGTACCCTCGATGAAAGAAAATGGGCTTTTTTCGACCTTATTTTTAACAAAAACCCCTTGATTTGTGCCGACGTAAAATAAATTTCCATCCATTATGGCCGTATAAACTGTACCCAATACACCTTTAGTGTCATGGTAATAGGAGAGCGGAGAAGAACGGTGAATAAAATCGATTCCTTTATCTAAACCGACCCAAAGATTTTGTAATTTGTCTTCGAATAAAGAAAGTATCGTATTATTTTGAAGCCCATTTTCTTTATTCAAATGAAGTTTTAACCGGCCATTTAAGTCCACAATAAATAATCCATCCAAGACCGTACCCAGAACAAGACTTCCGTCTTTCAATCTAATAGCCTTATTGAGTTGTTTTTGTTTTAAGACCTTATTTAAAGGATTTTCCCAGGGTGTAAAAACGCGACCATTGTACCTGAAAACGCCGGCAAGTTGGGTGCCAATCAACCAATCGGCCTTATCTTGAAGAATAAAGGAAATAGTTTCATTTTGAAGAATCTCACTATTTTTAATCCAACTAAACGTATTATTTTCTTCATTTAAAAGAAACAAGCCTTTATCGATAACGGGAACGACTATTTTATTTCCCACTTTTTGCAGAAACATAATATTTCCGGGAGGAGTAATTCTTGAAACTTTTTTGTTATTCCATTTATAGATTACAGAAAAAGACTGGAAATACAGGTTACTATTCTTTTCTAAAATATGCCAGAACTCCTCTTTCAAATGCAGAGAATCCAGGTTATTTGCCGCTAAATCAAGGTAATGGAAATGACCAAATTTGTCTTTCTCCCAATAGCCAAACGTACCAACACTGCCTGTAAACACTTTATTTTGTGCAGAAACGGAAAGGGATCTAATAATTTGACCCTTTGGCAACTCAAATTTCCTCCAATTCTGTCCATCTGCAACGAGTAATCCAGCAGAATTTGCCGAAAATATGAATCCGTCCGATGATTGTCCCAGGCTCCAATTCTGATTTAGACCTTGATAATCATTTCTTGAAAAATGCGATATGAAGGGCGTTTCCTGTGCAAAAAGAGCATAAGAAAAAAGGATGAACAGGCTTAAAAATTGGTTTTTTCTTTGGAACATATCATGAAGATAGTAAGTAAAGGATTAAATAATGACTGAGAATGCAAAGGCTAATATTATATTTGCTATGCAAAGTTTACAATAATACAAAATTAAGCAAGGAATGAAAAATATGATTTTCCTATTGTTTCCCTTATTTTTATGTGGAATCAATAAAATAGAGGCGCAAGAATCCCTTCGTGCCTTCCAAAAACGAGAATTTTTGGACAATAATGGAAATAGAATGCCCTACCGTATTTTATTACCCATAGACTATGATTGCAGCAAAAAATATCCATTGCTTGTTTTTTTACACGGTTCAGGAGAGCGGGGTGATGACAATGAAGCACAATTGAAGCATGGCGCTAATTTATTTTTGGAAGAAAGCACCAGAAAAAATTTCCAGTCTATTGTTGTTTTCCCACAATGTCCTTCAGGCGAAAGTTGGTCTAGTATGGAATCAGATTCCACAGGAAAATGGGATTTTCCATTTACGCAGGAACCGTCTAAACAAATGAAATTACTTAGTGGATTATTAAGTGAGTTAATGGTTAATAATTGTGTGGACGAGCAAAAGGTTTATTTAGGAGGATTATCTTTGGGCGCCTTTGGCACATTGGAGTGGATAGCCAGAGAACCTAATAGATTTGCTGCTGCTTTCCCCATCTGTGGGGGCGGAAACACCCTACTAACCTCCATTTATGGCATCAAAATACCTACCTGGTTTTTTCACGGAGACGCAGATAATGTAGTTCCGGTAAGTTATTCCAGAGAACTTGTCAATAAAATAAAAGCTGAAAAGGGAAATGTACGCTATACTGAATACCCTGGCGTTGGACATGATTCCTGGAATAATGCGTTCAAAGAACCTGAGCTTCTATCCTGGCTATTGAAAAACACAAAATTCGATCCATCCAATGTCAGCAGCATTCCCTCCTACCCTGCAAAGAAAATGCAGACCTTAACTTATTTCAACGATGGAAAGGATAAACTTGAACTGGATTTATACCTACCTGATATTCCAGTTCTTGATAAGAAATTACCGCTGATTTTATATGTTCATGGTGGAGGTTTTTCCGGAGGGAATCGAATAGATCCACTCATTTCTGCTACGGCTGTTGAAATGACTGCTGCAGGATATGCTTTTGTATCTATGTCTTATCGTTTGCTTATGAAGGGAAAATCGTTTGGATGTGACCAACCCGCTCATCAAAAAATCATGGTTTTCCAACAATCCATGATAGATGTCAGAAGAGCCACTGCCTATTTGATGACCCAACAAAATGAATTTAATCTGGATATGTCAAAGGTAATTCTGGCAGGAAGTTCTGCAGGAGCGGAAGCCATTTTACATACAGCTTACTGGCCTACAGCTAATTTGACAGCAGAGGCCCTTGTTTTGCCCGTTGATTTTAAATATGCGGGAATCATTAGTATGGCAGGCGCATTGATTGACCCAACGATGATTACGGCTGAAAATGCCCTACCCTCTTTATTTTTCCATGGTACTTGCGATGCTTTGGTTCCTTTTGATATCAGATCGCACCGTTTATGTAGCCCTGGTCAAAGTGGTTATTTACTTTTACACGGTGCAGGTGAACTAAAAACCAGACATACCCAGCTTAATAAATCTATCTACCTGGTTTCATACCTGAATGGTGGGCACGAATATGCCTCATTGCCAATGGCAGAAGAACGGGAAAGAATGCTCGATTTCATAAAGAATGATGTTTTGGGAAAGGAAAAAAGGCAGGTTTACGTGCAATTGGCCCTGGATAAGCCTTGTAACTATCAATCTAATCATACTGATTTTATTAAACCTTAACCCAATATTATGCAATCAGGAACTGAAATGCCTTTTTTTATAAAACCATCAGTCACCCTTTCAGATGAGGATAAAGTATTAGTATATAACCAATTATCAGAGGCTGTAAAACTGCAATTAGCCGATGAGGAGGATGATATTTTGAAGATGGCTACCTTTAATGCTTTGGCCAAAACCTATTTGCCCTATTTTTACTGGGTAGGTTTTTATCGGGTAAATAATGGAAAGTTAAGTGTCGGGCCATATCAGGGAACGACAGGTTGTTTGCATATTGAATTTTCTAAAGGAGTTTGTGGAAAAGTAGCCAGAGAGAGGAAAACCTGTTTGGTCATTGACACCCATGAACTGGTTGAAGGAACTGAACACATTACCTGCGATGCCCATTCCAGATCTGAAATTGTCGTCCCCGTATTTAATAAAACAGGAGAATTATTAGCCGTTTTAGATGTCGATAGTACCGAAAAAGGTGCATTTGATGCTACCGATGCTACCTTTTTAGAGGCTATCATGAAGGAATTATTTGGGTCGTTACCTGTCACTTGAGAGTTACGAAGATAGCGGGGCTATGCCCCTGAGAGTTTATGCTTACACGCACTTCTGGTTGGAAATTATGTGCGTGGTAGCCAGGTTTTTGAATCAGGATTTTCAGGATTTCGAGGATTAACCATAACGTATCTAGTTTGGGAGGGAAGATTATTATTATATACTGTTTTCTTTGCAAGGCTTTTCGCCGATGCGTAACGCATCGGCGAAAAGAAGGGTGAAAAGTAATACTCTACGAATGACCATTGGGGTTAAACCGAAGACGTACATTATCCTCCGTGAAATCCAGTAATCCTTAAAATCCGTGATTCAAAATTAGTTACTGGAGATTTTCCCAAAAAACACCCATGTTCCCTAATCTTCGATGGAAATTATGCGCGCAGCAGCCAGGTTTTTGAATCAGGATTTTCAGGATTTCGAGGATTAACTATAACGTCACCGGTTTGGGTGGGAAGTTTATTATTAAATGCTGCTTTCATTTCCAGGCTTTTCGCCGATGCGTAACGCATCGGCGAAAAGAAGGGTATAAAGTAATCCTCTACGAATAACCATTGGGGTTAAACCGAAGACGTACGCTATCCTCCGTGAAATCCAGTAATCCTTAAAATCCGTGATTCAAAAAAGGGGATTTGACATAGGATGGTTTTGAGTAGTTTTTTCACAATCATTTTCTACCACCTTTTAAAATTTGAGTCCTGACGTTTATAAGACGATGCATGCATCGCCTCTACGGGGATATGGAATAGGTCTTCTGCTAATCCCATATTTATTTGTTTTTGAAGTTTTGAAAACTAACAAAGACCCATTGGGGGTAATTCCCCCCAACCCCCCCCTTTCTGCCGCCCGCATTTGCCAACCCACAAATAGTCAAATAGACAAATGGTCAATCCTTGAGGCAGCGGATGGACATACCAATTGTTTTTGTGCTATGGTACCTTAACGCAGCGGGAAGGTAGTTGTACAGGGTGCGCTGCCAGGCGTAGAGGCCGTTGTCGGCGTACACAGTGGTACTCCAGAAATTTGCGCCGATTCTAATACGGTGGAAAGTACCATTGCTATCGCGTATACCACCTGGGAGAGCGGAGAAACCGCTTGTATTAGTTCCAGGACTTGGTGGAATAGCAACATCCCATAGGGTTGAAGTTGACTTCATTACAGCCCCTGCTGTAGAACTTTGAACATCCCAAGCCACAGCACTAGCAGTTGGGTCAATAAATTGAATTAAATTTGTCCATTCTGCATCTGTGGGAACATGCCAACCAGCAGGGCACAATTTTCTTGAGTCATTTACAGCATACCAATTATACAGATAGCCGTAAGTTCCGACATAATCGGTTACTCCGGTGGCATCATATTCCGATCGAGCACCAGTTGTTAAATCATACCATCCAGCAGGATTAGCTGTTTCATTAGGAATACCCGTACCATCATTATAGCGAGAAACTCGCAGGTTTTCCTTTGTCCAGCATTGGGTGCCTATGGCAACGGTATTATACATATTATTATCAATATCTGTAACTGTTGAAGCTGGACAAACAGGTACTACGGGTGTAACCGCCGTCGATGCAGAGGAGGCCACTGAATTACCCACCGCATTCGTTGCTACCACCGTGAAGGTGTAAGATATTCCATTTGTCAAGCCTGTTACCGTAAGGGGTGAACTTGATCCAGTTGCTGTTACCCCCCCAGGATTAGATATTACAGTGTAACCCGTTATCGCACTTCCTCCACTGTTTAGCGGTGCCGTGAATGATACCGTCGCCTGCACATTCCCCGCAGTCGCACTTACCCCCGTTGGGGGACCTGGCGCAGTAGAAACTGAGACCCATGTAGGTATGCCAGTATTTACTGTTAAAAACTGTCCTTCCTGACCTATTGGTAGTCTGATCCATTTATTGTTATTGTAAAAAAGAATATCACCGGTAAGCGGGCTTTCAGGTTCCCTTAGGTATGGTTCCAGCATACCAGCCGTATCTGCAATATTCACTTTTAGATTGATGCGGTCAGATACAGAGGCTGTGTCCAGTTTACGCAGGTAGGGCGTTAGCATGCTCGCCGTATCTGCAATATTCACTTTTAGATTGATGCGATTTGAGACAGAGGCCGTGTCCAGTTTACGCAGGTAAGGCGTTAGCATACCTGCCGTATCCGCAATATTCACTTTTAGATTGATGCGATTTGATACCGAGGCCGTATCCAGCTTGCGTAGGTAAGGATTCAGCATCCCAGCCGTATCTGCAATATTTACCTTTAGATTGATGCGATTTGATACCGAGGCTGTGTCCAGCTTGCGTAAGTAGGGCATTAGCATGCCTGCCGTATCCGCAATATTTACTTTTAGATTGATGCGATTTGATACCGAGGACGTGTCCAGTTTGCGTAGGTAGGGCGTTAGCATACCAGCCGTATCCGCTATATTTACCTTTAGATTGATACGGTTAGATACCGAGGCTGTATCCAGTTTGCGTAGGTAGGGCGTTAGCATACCAGCCGTATCTGCAATATTTACCTTTAGATTGATGCGGTCAGATACGGAGGCTGTGTCCAGCTTGCGTAAGTAGGGAATTAGCATGCCTGCCGTATCCGCAATATTCACTTTTAGATTGATGCGGTCAGATACGGAGGCCGTGTCCAGCTTGCGAAGATAGGGATTCAGCATGCCTGCCGTATCTGCAATATTCACCTTTAGATTGATGCGATTTGATACTGAGGCTGTGTCCAGTTTTCGCAGGTAGGGCGTTAGCATACCTGCTGTATCCGCAATATTTACCTTTAAATTGATACGGTCAGATACCGAGATCGTGTCCTGTTTGCGTAGGTAGGGCATCAGCATGCCAGCCGTATCCGCAATATTCACCTTCTCATTAATCCCCGTTCTGTAATTCGCTAACATTGAAGAGGTGTCCGCTCCTCGCAGATAAGGTAATAACATCCTTGCGGTGTCAGCAATATTCACTTTTGTGTTGATACCCAGTCGGTAATTAGTCAGCATATTTGCCGTATCGGCATCTCTAAGGTATGGTATTAGCATATTTAGCGTGTCCGCGATATTCACTTTTGTATTGATTCCCGTTCGGTAATTCGCCAGCATCCCTGCCGTATCCGCAATATTTATTTTTCCGTCCAACGTCAATGTATTGGTGTTCAACTGCTGTAAATCTACCTTTTGATTTAAGCGATTTGACAATGAAGCGGTATCTGATGCGCGCAAATAAGGACGCAACATACTCATCGTGTCTCTCAGATTGAGTTTATTGTTCCACGCCGCCGTATCTACTGACCTGATGCCTTTGGCAACACTGGTACTAAATACCGGATCCGATTCATTTGTGATACCTCCTCCCCCACTATTTCCGTCATATATTTCCTTCTTGCTCCATCTTGCCGTGTCCTCCGACGTGATACCCTTGGCCACACTCTTATTAAACAGTGGGTCTGATTCCGTGACTGGTGTACTCAGTTTTTCCGCCGTTTTGGCGTATATCGCATAAGGTACGCTTAGCATTTGTGAAACAATGATCAGACTATAATTCGTGCCACCCGTCGGATCAGTTTCTGACTTTATGAAAAAGGGTCCTTTCGTCCAATCTATCGTCGATATACCGCCTTTCAGAATGTTTCCCTTTCCTATGGTAATATAAGCTAATCCATTCAAATTGGTCTTTATCTTGTGCTCCTCCTCGTACCACACTGTGTCTGCTGCATTCCCTCCTAACAGGCCAATGCGTATGCCCACCGTGGTATTGGCCACCAACTCATTATTTCCATTTCTAATCACCATCTGGTAGCTAAATGAGTTCGGTACTTGCGCCATACTCAGGTAGCTCAATGTCATACTTAAAAGAAGGAATAATCCTTTTCTCATATTCTTAATCATTTTTTCTTCAATTTTGGTTTTTCAGACAAATCGTAGGCAACAATCAGCAGATGCCCCATATTTGGAACACCTTGTACCGTGGATAATCCAATATCAAACTGATAGCCTGCCATGATAGGAAATTTTGATACCATGGCATTCAAGCCCACCGATCTGCTTTTACTGAACACCGAATACTCATAATTTCTGTACACCGGAGCTACGCTGAAATAGGCACCTCCTGTCAGTTTCAATTTAATAT
>CANMVX010000051.1 GCA_947501115.1 Haliscomenobacteraceae bacterium | reverse complement strand
TAACTTTTTAGAACTACAAGCCCAATTAGAAGGAACGGAAAACCGTATTAAAGTGGCAAGAGATAACTTTAATGATGTAGTTACCACTTACAACAAAAAAGTTAGAAGATTCCCGGCTTCCCTATTTGCAGGCATTATGGGCTTTTCTAAGCGCGCGCAGTTTGAAGCTGCAGACAATGCACAAGATGCACCTACGGTCACTTTTTAGTTTTAAATAAGTTATGGCAGATTTTAAATTAAGTAAAGAAGAAGAAAAGAAGATTATCGAAGCCATTCGATCTGCCGAAGGACAAACCTCAGGTGAAATACGCGTTCACATTCAGAAAACCTTAGCCCTTCCCGTTTATGAGGAAGCGGCTAAGGTTTTCCTGAAGTTAGGTATGAATAAGACAGATCTGAGAAATGGGGTGCTCCTGTTTATAGTTCCTACTAAAAAACAGTTTGCTATTTTAGGTGATTCCGGAATAAATCAGTTAGTGCCTGAGCATTTTTGGGCAGATTGTAAAGATTCAATTCACAACCATTTTTCTAAAGGTCAATTTAGTGAAGGTATTTGCGATACCCTCGATAAAATAGGTGAAAAGTTAGCTCACTTTTTTCCTGTTTCAAAGGACGATGTTAATGAACTCAGCGACGAAATTACTTACAGCGAATAAAGTGTAAGTTCCATAACTTGAATTAAACTGCCATGTTCCAATTTTCTTTTAAACGCTTTCTTTTGTTGCATTTATTCATCATTATTGGTGTTTATTATGGAAATGCAAAGGAAATTCCCACTAAAAGTACCTTGCAGGTCTATGATTATGCTGGTATCCTCCAACCGAATGAGGTTGAATATTTACAAAAAACATTAAAAGACTGGCAAGATTCTACTTCCATTGAAATGGCTGTAGTTATAGATAAATCACTTGAGGACGAAGATATCTTTGAATATTCTTTAAAAATAGCTCAGTCTTGGGGAATTGGTGATAAATCAACTAACAACGGGATTTTACTCTATATTTCCGCAGAGGATAAAAAAATATTCATGCATATTGGTCCCGGTTTACAAGGGGTAATTCCAGATGCTTTGGGTAAACGAATTATTGAAAATATACTAAAACCTGCTTTTAGGGAACAAAAATATGGAGAGGGTATTGCTTCAGCTATTCTAACGCTACAACAACTCGCTGCGGGAACTTATCAAGGTGGTAAAAGTGAAGGCGTTGATGGTGCTTATGGATTCTTTTTCCTCCTCTTTATTCTAATTTTTGTTATCGCTGTTTTTTTTCTTTACCGTTCCGCCAGTCGTTCTCATACCTATTCAAGATCAGGTGATTACCATTCACCCGGTGGTATGTGGATTTTCCCTGGTGGTGGCTTTGGCTCGGGTTCAGGAAGTGGTTATGATAACGATTCCGGGGGGTTCGATTTCGGTGGTGGCGACTTTGACGGCGGTGGTGCAGGAGGAGATTGGTAGTACTGTTTTAAGGATGACATTTCCAATTCCACAAATAATTACATCGCTATCTTAAACTTTATGAATTATGAATACTCAAAAAACCAAAGGGTTCCTTCTTTTTGTTTTTATTCACATATTTGGTTTCGTCGTTGCTCAAAATACCAATACTGGAAATTGGATGCAATATTTTGGAAACAAAAAAATCAATGAAAAATGGAATTGGTGGCACGAAGTTCAATATAGAAACTATAATGCCGTTGGAGATTTAGAGCAGTTATTAATTCGCACAGGTATTGGTTATAATTTATCAAAAACAGATAATTTGCATTTAGGGTATGCCTATATTTTATCGGAACCCTATATTAATGGCACATCTGAAAAAAACAGCATTGTCGAAAATCGCATCTACCAGCAGTTTGTCAATAGGAATTCGCTTGGCAGGGGGACTTTTATGACCAGACTGAGATTAGAGGAACGATTTTTTACAGATGATTTTAAAGTCAGATTTCGAGCTATGAACTGGATAAATTATCCACTTCATAATAAATCAATCATTGATAAAACATTCTACCTGTCAGGCTATCATGAACTTTTTCTAAATGGCAAAGGTCCTACCTTAGACAGATTAAGATTATATGGTGCGCTAGGGTATTTCATTAACAAGAACATCAAAATCGAACTAGGGTATTTATCTCAGATACAAACAAATAAATCGAGAGGACAATTTCAAATGGCTGTATTTACAAATTATTAATAGCCTAATTCAAAAAAATAGTCCAGCATCAATAGCTATTTATTTTTTTTATTCCTGTTTTTAGCCTTTAACAAAATTATATTTTGAATAAATCTTGATATATATCTATTAATACTACTAACCTAGTAGAATAATTCATCAATATATGGTTTTTATAAAACTATTTTAACTTAATTTAACTTAAAAATACAATACAATGGTAATATAGCATCATTAATAGTCAAAATAACAGTAGCTAAACGCGAAATATGCGCCTAATTTTGTATTGTAATTACCGCAAAATTATAACCCAAAACAATAAGCACATGAAAACACTTCTTTTATTTATTTCTATGGTGTTAATCACGCCCCATTTACAAGCATCGCTTGATGTTTCACCCATTAGTGGCACAAAAAAAATTGCTATTACACTTAGCGAACTTAACAGTCATGCAAAAATTGAATTATTGGATCAACAGGGAATTATATTAACCTCGACAAAAGTTAAATCAATAAACTATCAAAGTATTTTTGATTTAACGGTATTGCCTGAGGGGAAATATTTTCTTTCTATTCAATTAGGAACTAAAGAATGGGTTCAACCCATTAAGCTTGAAGCAGATAAGGTAAACATTGATAAAAATGCAATTAGAGAATATTTTAGCCCTGTTTTTCATTCAAATGGAAATAAACTGGACTTAGTGTTATTGAATCAATTTTTAAGCCCTGTTGAAATCCATATTTTAAATGAAAATGGTCAAGCTGTTTTTAACGAAAAATTAGGCAGTGTTTTAAGGGTTGAAAAAAGATTTGATTTAAGCACATTGGAGTCAGGTACTTACACAATGGTAGTAAATGCTCATGACAGAAATTATTATCATACCATAAGACAATAATTTTCTTGGTTGATAGTTAATAAAAAGTATCAAAAAAAGAGTACTTTTGCAACAAAATTATTGAACCCATGAAAATTAGCATTTATTTTTTTACTGCAATACTTTCTTTGGTTATTATATCTTGCCTTCCTGACAATAAATCAGAGGAAGAAGTAGATAATTCTAAACCAAAAACGATGGTTTATACGCCAGAAGGCTTTTTGATTGAAAAAGTGCCTGATCCTATTCCAAAAGTACCCGATTTACCTGTTAAAAAAGCGGCACTAAAAGATTTTGTAGGTAGTTTCTATACATCGGACTACCCTAACAGAGAATGGAAAAAATTAGTTATAAAAGATTTGGGCAGTGGTAAGGTAAGTGTTCACGTTGGTGGCCGTGAATCGAATGGAGTTCCGGTTTGTAACTTCAAATATGACGGAGTTTACAAAGACGGGCATATCATTGTCCCCATTCAACCACAGGGTATGGACGGCATCAGAATTACCATACAGAAAACAGACAAAGGTGAAATGTATTTGAATGCAAAAGGTCCTGAAGAAGACGCATATCGGGCAATGGAATTATTCTGTAGAGTTTATACTACTATATCTGGTTATTACAGAACCGTTCCAGGAAAAAGTTAAGCTTTTAAAATATTGATTTTCAAGGAGGATTGTCACATACAAGTGGCAATCCTCTTTTTGTTTTATGCTCTTGGTTCTTTCATATTACTTATATATGACCCAATACAGTAGGTTGGAAAAGACGTATAATTGTCCTATTCAATTTCGATACTTGCTCCTATTTTTATGAAAGGTTAAAGGTCGTAGAAAATAAGACTTAGTCATTTATTTCTTATTTTAAACTGCGGTTAAGGGTGTATTTGTTATAATGCAGGGGGAGAGCGTATAACCTCTCCCCTTGATTTTTGTAAGTTGGATATATTCAACGATTTAACTGTTAAAAATTTATTCATTTAATTTCAATTCAAAAATAAACCTTTATTCATGGAAGAACTTATCGCACTCGTTAAATTATTCAAAACTATGCCTGGTAATGCTAAGGCAAGATTATTAAGAAATGGACAGGACAAATTAAAAGTCATGTACGATTTTATGGAAAACATAAATAGTGGAAAGTTTACCTCTGATGAAGATGCCAGTAAATATTATTTTAACACCACACCCAAGGATAACAAATATTATTCCTTAAAAAAAAGATTGCGAGACAAACTATTAGCATGGATTTTGAATGCGGAAAATCCTTATTTAAAATATGAAGAATTAGAATATGCCATCATAACCTTGCACAGATTAAGCGCTCAGGCCGGCATATTGAATAGTATCGGAGTTTATGGTTCAGCTAATAAAATAAATATTAACATATTAAAAATAGCCGCGAAATTTGATCTGACTGAATTTGGAGAAAAGGCAGCTCGTAATGTTAGAGATTTTTATGCCCTCAGAGAACTGAATTTATCAAAATTTAATTTTTATAATACCTTGCTTGAAAAATTAAATGCTGAGAACACAGTAGAACACCTTGCCGATGAATTGTATGCAAGCTTTATGGTTGCCTTTCACTCGAACAAAAAAAATCGAAGTATATTGGGGAATATAGTTGCCAAATACATTTTACAATTTGAGAAGTTATTGTTACTCAATGACTCTGAAAAAATCAAACAATTTATAAGTAAAATCAACATTTTAGCATTAATCTCTGAAAAAGAATTTCAATCCGCGCTTTATAAAGTTTCCGAAAACCTGGTTAATTTAGAAAAAACACCCTATCAACAAAATGTCCTTAAAAATGAATTAATTCAGCAACAAATGGTTTGCTATCTTAATCTTAAACAGTTTGATGAAGGAAAAAAAGTAGCCGAAGATTTAGTATTTATGCACACTACACCCAGTGAAATAACTTTAGAAAATGAGGAAATAAATTTTTTACTCTCTCTACATGGCCAGCACTACAATGAAGCTGCCGTTATTTGGTTAAATGTTTCAAATAAGGGCTTACTTAAAAACGTCCATGGAATTATTCGTGAAAAATGGGAGACTTATAAGATCTATTTGTATTTCCTTCATTCTACCGGGGAGATTTCAATAGATTTTTCAAAGACCATATTTAAAGGTTTCAGACAAGCAAAATTTTTTAATACCGTGCCCATTATAAATAAAGATAAAGCGGGTATGAATGTTTCCATTTTGGCCATTGAGTATATTCTATGTCTCATTCAGGGTAAATTTGATAAAATAACCGACAAATATGAGGCCATGTTTAAATATTCGTACCGATATCTACGTGATGATGAAAGTCTGAGAAGCTATAATTTTATTCGATTATTGTTACTCATTCCCAATTGTGCTTATAATTGGAAAACTATTTCAGAGCGGGGCGAGCAAATGCTAAGAAAAATATCCTCTCATCCAAATATTGAATCTTCCATAAAATCAGGGGCAGAAATAATACCTTATGATGTACTTTGGAAGCTTATAAATAAACATACGCCCCATCGCAATTTTAAATTCTGACAGAACCTGTATTTCGATAAAACGCGTCGAACAGATTCTCGAATTATAACTTAAACAACCCTTTTCGTAGGGTGAAATTCTGGAGACTACTCCTTGAAAGTCCTCTTTTATTGCTGTTCTATTTGTATATTTGCGTTTAGAACCAAAAACTATGTCAAAGATAAAACGTCATTTAATTACTTCCGCTTTACCTTATGCCAATGGGCCACTGCATTTAGGTCATTTAGCTGGTGCCTATTTACCCGCTGACATTTATGTTCGGTATCTACGACTTCTTGGAAAAGACGTTTTATGGGTTTGTGGTTCCGACGAGCATGGCGCTGCCATTACCATCAGAGCAAAAAAAGACGGTGTGTCTCCCAAAGTAATTATTGATAAATATCATGCGCTCAATAAAAATACTTTCGATGCACTAGGTATTTCATTTGATTTTTATCATAGAACGAGTGAGGAAATTCATCATAAAACATCTCAAGATTTTTTTACAAAACTCTACGAAAAGGGTGATGAATTTATTGAAAAGGTAGTTGAGCAATATTACGATGTTGCATTTAATCAATTTCTCGCCGATAGATATATTACTGGAACTTGCCCAAAGTGTGGACATACTGAGGCTTACGGTGATCAATGTGAGTCCTGTGGCTCTACACTTTCACCTACTGAATTAATAGCTCCAAAGTCCATTTTGAGCGGTGAAGCCCCCATTCTTAGGGAAACAAAACATTGGTATTTCAGGCTTGATAAACATGCCGACTGGCTTAAAGAATGGATAGAAACGGGTGTTCTTGATGGAAAACAGCATCATGATCCCAGTTCCTGGAGAAAGCATGTGACAGGTCAGTGTTTATCCTGGTTAAATTCAGGCCTTCAACCTCGTTCCATTACTCGCGACTTAGATTGGGGTATTAGCGTGCCTTTGAAGGATGCAGAAGGCAAAGTTTTATATGTATGGTTTGATGCTCCTATTGGTTATATATCAGCATCAAAACAATGGGCACTGGAAAATGGAAAAGATTGGGAATCCTATTGGAAAGGGGGGGATGAGGTAGAACTTATTCACTTCATTGGAAAAGATAATATCGTTTTCCATTGTATTGTTTTTCCCGCTATGCTAAAAGCACACGGCGATTTTGTGCTCCCCAGAAATGTCCCTGCTAATCAATTCCTTAATTTTGAAGGACAAAAGTTTTCAAAATCCAGAGGGTGGGGCTTAGAGCAACATGAATATTTGCAAGAGTTTGCCGATTTTCCAAACAAGGAAGATGCTTTGAGATATGCCCTGCTAAGAACCCTTCCGGAAAATAAAGATAGTGATTTCAAATGGGACGAATTCGTTGATTTTCATGATAAAGATCTGGCAGATAACCTCGGCAATTTCTTAAACAGAGTCATGGTTCTTTCCCATTCTTATTTCAATGGGATTGTTCCCCCTACCCCTGCACATTGGTCAGAACCCTTACAGCGGGTTTTTGACATTGTTGAACAGTGGAAAACCGAGATGGAAAAATTTTCCTTCAAGGCAGCATCACAATGTTTTATGGATGTATCCTCCTGGGGAAACACTTATCTTCAGGAAAATGCGCCCTGGTCTTTGTTTAAAGCAAATCCATCAGATCCACGTATTGCTGAAATTATGTTTACTGGACTCCAGGTGTCAGCTATCTTAGCTATTATGGCCGAACCCTTTATCCCATTTACTTCAAAACGGATAAACACCATGTTAGGCTTAAGTTCGCTTCCTGCCGAATCCTTAAGGTTGTTTTTAAATGAATCCGTCAAACAACCATTCATAAACTCCGGAAGCTTGCTTGGTACCCCCGAAGTATTATTTCCAAAAATAATAGACAGAAAAGATACCTCAAGATTGTCTATCATAGAAAAGCAAAAAGCAAAATTACATGCCATTATGGAAGAAGAAAAAGATACCTCTTTCCCTCCTTTAAAACCAAATATAACTTTTGACGATTTTGCCAAACTAGACTTAAGATCTGGTATCATCCTTGAGGCTGCCGCAGTACCAAAAGCAGACAAATTACTTGTTTTAAAGGTAGATTTAGGTTTTGAAATAAGAACTATCGTTAGTGGTATTGCCTTACACTTTTCTCCTGAAAGTTTAACTGGTAAAAAGGTGGTTGTGGTTGCCAATTTAGAACCAAGAAAATTAAGAGGCATTGAATCTCAGGGTATGTTATTACTCGCTGAAAAAGGAACGGGAGAATTGGTTTTCGTTGGTGCTGACCAGCCAATGGAAGGAGGTTGGATAGTAAAATAATAAATCCTTTATTGAGTTAAATATCAATAAAGGATTTAATTATATGACCCTAGAAGGGAATATAAAGAGCAATATCTCTATTATCTCATTGGGGGACGGCGTCTTTTACCTTTCCCTGCTCCGGCAACTCTCATTGTTTGACCAATGGCACCCATTCTGGAAGCACCCTGGTTAGCCAGGGACTTTTCAAATTGCTTAATTTGTTCCTTTAATGTACTTTCTGTAACTCTCAGCTGCTTTATCGTTCTCATGTGAATTTCTGCTACCTTCCACTTCCCTTTGGATGCTGAAATATTAGCCAGTTGTAATTCAATCATAGCCTTCTCATTATCCGAGGGTAACTCTATGGCTTGTGCTTTCTTCAAATAAATCTCTCCCTCATCAATATTTTTCTTGGCTATTAAAACAGAGCCTTTTAACAGATAAAAATAGGCCCTATTCGTTGTGTACAGCCAATCTGGCTTTAACACCAGATTAAGTCTTTTTTCAGTAGCATCGTAATCGCCCATTTGCATTAAATTGGACGCGGATTGCACGGTTCCTAAAAACACATATCCAGCAATTAAAATGGGAAGCGCCAAATAAAATGGAAAAGCATACCAAAATCCCAAATATACATTCAGCAATATGGCCACTGGAATGAAAAGCGCAATTAAAGCAAATCGTAAATAAATATTGATCGACAACATAATTTTCAGTTTAGCGCGAATATAAGATTAATGAGGCAAGAATTAGTCATATAGGACTAAAAAAGACATTTAATTAATTAAAAACTGCGTGTTAAGCCAGAACCAATTTTGTCATAAAATGAGTGAAGGTAATCTTCTAAATCTATCTTTACCTCCATTTCAAGCCCTTTTTGTTTTTTTATTAAATCTATAAAAGAGGGCTTTAAAGCTATAAATTTTTGAATCTCACTTTGGTATAATGAATCACTCTCGTCTGCCTCGAGAAGTAATCTATCCCTGATTTTTTTCTGGTTGTAATCTTTATTAGGCACAGCATAAGAAACATTGACGAAGCCTGAAAAATCAAAATCATAAGGTACAATAAACATTTTCCCATTTTCCTTCGACTTGTATATGTCCATATTTTTAGAAATGGCCGATGACCAATCTACATTACCAATCAGGTATTGGAAAAGCCCATGTGTCCTAAAATTACTATCGTCGAAATTAGAACGGGGAAGATTAAAAGTATCTTTCATTTCACTTAAATCATGCCTTTTCTCGAAAGATGATTTATCTTCCAATAAAATAGCCATTCCTATTATTTTATTATCACTTTTGGTGTCTTGATAGGTTATTTTTAATAATTTGGACCTATAACTCAATGGCGAAACCTGTTGATACAACTGATAAGCAAGGAACTCTTTAACAATATTTACATCCCCTTCTTCACCTTCTAAACAATGAGTTACTAATTTATATTCATCTGCTTTCGATAAACCGTTATCGCTTAATTCTGATTTATTGAAATTCAACTTAAGCGGAGGAAAGCCGCACATGCGACGTCTATATTTACCGCGTAAATTAATATTTACTGAAAAACTTAGATTTTTTCCTGCGGCAGATTTAAAAACGAAAGTACCACCTATTTTATCTTCATTGTACCTATTGTTGATTAAAGAATCAAGATTCAAAGAGATGGTAACAGAGACGTAATTCTTTCCCTCCAGGAGATCAAAAAGATCTGGCTTAGCAAAAGAATTGCTTCCTGCCATACTAGTGGCAGAAAGCAATCCAAAAAATATACAATAAATAAAACTATTTTTCATTAAAAGCTATTATCGCCTCCATCATCTTTTAGATCTTTGTTGTTAACCCTTTTTGCTCTTTCCTTAGGCGCTTTGAAATCTAACTTACCAAAACGGAGACTAAAATTAATACCATAAGATCTTTGAGCGAAGGCATTCTCACTACGTTGATAGAAATTCGTTCCCTCTAATTCATTAATGAAACGTAAATCACGGCTAAACGGTTGAACGGCTATGATACCAATAGAACCTTTTTTCTTCCAGATATCTTTTTGAATGGCAATGCTCATCCGTTGGTATGATGCTCTTGTTCCTTGCAAGCTGGCACGTGGAGAGCTATAAAAGCCATTTATTTCAAATTTGAAATTTGCAGGTAAAGTAACCGTGGAACTTAAATTACCATTCCATACAATAGCTTCATTAGTAAGCACTCTGCCGTCAATATTTCCTGAAACATTATACAGAGATACATTGACACCACCCCGAAGAGACAATTTATCTTTTATGTTTGCTGAACTAAACAAATTCACCCCATAATTTCTATTTATTCCTATATTTCTGAAGGAATTTATACTTACGCCTTCTTTTGATATCGTTAAGAAAGATTCAATAACGTCATTTGTCTGCCGATAAAAAACACCAGAATTTATCACTATTCCCTTAACAAAAGTGCTGTAATTTATCTCATACTGATCTGTATTTTCAGGTTCAACCTCTGGATTTCCAACGGTTACATCTCTTGGGTCTTCAATTTCTACATAAGGATTTATGTATCTCAAACTTGGACGCTGAATTCTTTTTGCGTAAGAAAATTTAATATTTGAAAGGTTGTTTAGCTTTCTGTTTAAAGTTACACTGGGTAAAAAGTTATCGTAAGTATTAGTAAAAGACACCTCACTTTTGTCATAATCCCCATTCAAAAAAGTGGACTCATATCTTGAACCTGCTATCAATCCCCATTTTTCCCCCAATTTTAAATTTAGGGAGGCATAACCTGCCATTACATTTTGTACATAAAAGAAAATATCCGACCTGGTAATATCCGTTACGAAATTTTTCAAATCGTTACTATAATTTTTGTAGGCAAAATCACTATCAATATCTCTTAAAATTAGTTTAGTACCTGTTTCTAACGTTATTTTTTTATTAATTGGCAAAACGTAATCTATTTGGAAAGTATTCTCCAGATTGATACCCGCATTATCATTTTTTGTATTCAAATTTAAACCGGGATCATTTCCGCTTTGAACAATATCGTTTGTCTGATCTGACACATCCCCAGAAACCTGAAATGCGAAGATTAATTCATGTCCTGCTGTTTTAAATGTTTTTCTGTAATCAGTTGACCAGTCAAAACCTCCTCTGATAGAGGCATTAGAACTATTTCTGGTGTAAATCTGGTTAATTCCAAAATTAGGATCTGTGTAGGTTGCATTGGTAATATTCTCACCCGAGCGACCAAAGCCTCTCAAAGAAACCGACGTATTAATACTGTTATAAGCATTTAAATCATAGAATGCAGATAAGGTAACTCTCGGACCATAAAAAGAACTGGATCCTGTTGATGTCTGTGACAAAATTTTGGGTAAAACCCCACTTCTATCCTCTCTGTAAAATGTAGATAATGAGGGCCTTGGCCAATTAAACCAACCGCCGCCATTTAGATTTAAACCAAATCTGCCTTTAGCATAATTCATACTTAATGATCCATTATTTGATCTTGTGCCAACTGAAGAGTTTATTGAACCTGTAAAGCCATCCACTGACTTACGTTTAGTAATGATATTGACTATACCAGCAGTTCCTTCTCCATCGTATCTGGCAGATGGAGAAGTTATTACCTCTACATTTTTAATTTGATCCGCTGGAATTGATTTTAGCGCATCCCCGGGATTACCAGAAAAAATACCTGAAGGCTTCCCGTTAATCAATATCTGAATATTACTGGAACCCCTCAACGATAAATTTCCTTCTGCGTCAACGGCTAGTAATGGAACTCGTTGTAGCACATCGGCCGCGTTACCACCCGCTGTAGTTAAATCTTTTTCAGCATTATAAACCAGCTTATCTATTTTATTTTCGATGGCACCCGCTTCACCAGTTACCTCTACGGCTGAAAGATCTATACTTTCAGAAGCGAGAAACAAACTTCCCAAATCTGCGTCTGGTTTTTGAGGAGTAAGTTCTACATCTGATGTTAATTTTGTTTTATACCCTATGAAAGACAGAGATAAACGATATTTACCAGCTTTAAGATTTAAAAACTTAAAGGCTCCTTTTTCATCTGTTGTAGTCCCATCTTTTTGTGCCCCTGTTTTGGCGTCTATTAGAACGACTGTGGCAAATTCGACCACTGAACGAGCTGTTGAATCGAGCACAACACCCATAATTTTACCCGTAACACCTGCATTTTGAGAAAAACCACCTGAAGGAACAACACCCGGAGGCTGAGCAAATAAGTTTACAAAAGAAGTAATGGTAAGGAAAGTAAACAAAAATCTAAGATTCATAAGTGTTTGTTAATTTGAAGTATGATTTAATTTCAACCTTCTTTAATACCTATTTACTGAAAATTGTTTATTTTAAATCAGATTAATAGCTAAAAAGTACACAATAATATGCCGAACAACTTAAAACAAAGTTGAACGACAGAAAATAACAAGAGTTGAAAATTATCTTTTTTGTTTGAAAATTACGGTGGCTAAAGGCGGAAGATTTATTTCAATGAATTGCGTTTGATTATTCCAAACACCATCTATCGTATGTTTTGGTTGATTTTCATGATGTCCTGAACCGGAGAACAAATGACTATCCCCATTCAGGCATTCAATCCAGGTACCACTCAAAGGCACGCCCAATTTAAAATTTGACCTTGAGACGGGGGTCAAATTATGAATTACTACTAAGCAATCATCTTTGGCCGTACCCTTTCTAATATAGGATAAGATACTTTGTCCTGCATTATTGTGGTCAATCCATTCAAAACCTTCAGGTTCAAACTGCTTTTCATAGAGCGCTTTTTCGCCTTTATACACACGATTAAGTGCTTTAACCCATTCCTGAATCCCTTTATGGAAATGGTACTGAAGTAACCACCAATCCAGTCCACGTTCGATATTCCATTCTGACGTTTGACCAAATTCGCCCCCCATAAACAACAGTTTTGTTCCAGGATGAGTGAACATATAACCAAAAAGCAATCTTAAGTTAGCGAAACGTTGCCATTCATCTCCAGGCATTCTATTTATGAGTGACCCTTTTCCGTGAACCACTTCATCATGGGACAGGGGCAGCTGAAAATTTTCTGTAAAACCATAAACCATAGAGAAAGTAAGTTCGCTATGATGATGTTTTCTATAGATAGGATCTTTTTTAAAATAATCGAGAGAATCGTGCATCCAACCCATCATCCATTTTTGTCCAAAGCCCAAACCTCCAGAAAAGGTAGGTTTTGAAACACCTGGCCAAGCTGTTGACTCTTCGGCAATCGTATGTGTGTCAGGAAATTCCCTATAAATCGTTTCATTAAACTCTCTGAGGAATGCAATGGCTTCGATATTTTCTTTTCCTCCGTAACAATTTGGCAACCATTGGCCTTCTTCTCTGGAATAATCCAGATACAACATAGAAGCTACAGCATCGACTCTCAAAGCATCAATATGATAATACGTCATCCAATACAACGCATTGGAAATAAGAAAGTTACGAACTTCGTTGCGACCATAATTAAAGATGGCGCTCCGCCAGTCTGGGTGAAAACCTTGTCGGGGATCGGCATGTTCATATAAATGAGACCCATCGAATTGGGCTAATCCATGTGCATCGGTTGGAAAATGGGACGGAACCCAATCTAAAATAACTCCAATACCAGCTTGATGCAAAGAATCAACTAAAAACATAAAATCTTGCGGCGTCCCAAAGCGGCTGCTTGGTGCAAAATATCCGGTAACCTGATAGCCCCACGATGGGAAATATGGATGTTCCATAACGGGAAGCAGTTCAACATGAGTGAAACCCATTTCAACTACGTAATCGACTAGTTCGACCGCTAATTCTCTATAACTAAGTGAGAATAAATAATCTGAAGACTTTCTCCATGATCCGATATGTAATTCATAAATTGACCAGGGTTGAGGATTTCTTGCAATTTCCTTTCTACGTTCAAGCCATTGATTATCATTCCATGTATACTCTAAGTCCCAAACTACAGACGCAGTATTTGGAGGAATCTCCCAGAAATAAGCATAGGGATCACCCTTTTCAAGTCGACGACCCTCTGCAGAAACAATGGCATATTTATATAAATCTCCCTTTTGTATACCAGGAATAAACCCCTCCCATATACCCGAACTATCTAATCTTGGGAATAATAAATGACTTTGCGTATTCCAATAATTGAAATTCCCAATAACAGAAACCTGTTGTGCATTGGGAGCCCAAACGGTAAATTGGACACCCGCCACGCCGTCAACGCTGAGTATTTTGCTTCCAAATTTGTCGAAAGTCTTGTGGTGCTTTCCAGATTTGAAAAGATAAATATCATACTCGGTAAGTAAACTCCCCGGGAGAACCTGTCCCATATTGTCATTATTTAAGAACGCAGGACAAAACTAAACAAACCAAGCGGTTATTTTTTATATAATTTGTTAAAACATTATAAAGACCCAATTATTTTCTAATAGCTGGAATAATCAACCCTCTTCCTCAGGCTTACCCATCTGGTTATCCTCTTCCATTTTATGGAATAACTCGCTGAGTCGGTACATTTCATCTAATGTATCATCTAAATAAAAATCGATTTCGGGAATTCTCCTTACCCATTTTTTAATCCTTGAACCCAGTGCTTGTCTGAGTCTGATTTTTTCCTCCTCAAGCAATAATAATGGTTCTTGCTTATGCTCTGTGTTAAAAATACTTAGATAAATCTTTGCTAAGCCAAGATCAGGCGTCATTTTTACTTGAGTAACCGTAACTAATATGGTGCTCCCATATATGTAACTTCCCTCTTGCTGAAGTATTTGGCTAAAATTTCTCTTAACCAGTTCTCCCGTTTGCTGTTGTTTTATCGTTTCCATTTTGCAAAAATAAGTATTTTCTGAATTTCGATGTGATGTATCTTTATTTTAACCTATTTTTGACCTCAATTTATCTATTATGACAGAATTCCTTTCCAGCCCCATCGCCTTTCTTAGAGGAGTAGGACCGCAACGCGCCTCCTGGTTGAGTAAGGAATGGGAAATACACCGAATTCAGGATTTATTACAACTTTATCCATACAGACACATTGATAGAACGCAGATTATATCCATAAAAGATTGCAGGGAAGAAGGGGTTTTTGTCCAGATTAAAGGTATACTCCGAAGGCTTGAACAACTCGGTGAAGGGTCTAAAAAAAGACTAGTAGGTGTATTAAGAGATGAAACCGGATCTATAGATCTCATTTGGTTTACCGGCATTTCATACCTCTACAAACAATTTGTTATCGGTCAGGAATACATCATATACGGAAAACTTCAATCTTTTAGAGATCAATTTTCTATTTCTCACCCCGAGATGGAACCTTTGGTAACTGAAAATCAAGCGCTACCCTCTTCTTTTTACCCCATGTATTCTGGCACAGAAAAAAGCTCGAAAATTGGCATTGATAATCGGTTTTTAAGGAAAGTTATAAAAGGAATTATTGAACGATTATACACAGATTCATTACAAGAAGTCCTTCCCTATCACATTATAAAAAATCATAATTTAATATCATCCCTTCACGCTTTTGAATGGATTCATTTTCCAAAGAATCAAAGTGAGTTGGACGCAGCCAGAGCAAGACTAAAGTTTGAGGAATTATTTTTTTTACAATTAAGCCTGCTTCAACTAAAATTCAACCGTCGAGAAACTGTTATTGGCTATAATTTTACTAAAATTGGTGATTATTTTAATACTTTTTATTACCAGATGTTAGCTTTCGAATTAACAGATGCCCAAAAAAGAGTACTAAAGGAAATAAGGCGGGATTTAGCGACGGGCAAACAAATGAATAGATTACTTCAGGGCGACGTAGGTTCTGGAAAAACCGTCGTTGGATTTATGACCATGCTTATGGCTTTAGATAATGGTTTTCAAGCCTTATTAATGGCCCCTACCGAAATATTAGCTCAACAACACTACGCAGGTTTATCCATTTACGGAGAACAACTGGGTATTCAGGTAGCCTTTTTAACAGGTAGTGTAAAAGGGAAAAAGCGAAATGAAATATTAGCAGGCCTTGAAAATGGGGACATTGCCATAGTTATTGGAACACATGCCTTATTGGAAGATCCTGTTCGCTTTAAAAACTTAGGCTTGGCCATTACGGACGAACAGCACCGATTTGGTGTAGAACAGCGAAGTAAATTATGGCATAAAAGTAAACCATACCCTCCTCATGTGCTGGTTATGACAGCCACTCCTATTCCAAGAACGCTGGCTATGACCGTTTATGGCGACCTCGATATATCTGTTATTGATACTTTACCACCAGGCAGAAAACCCATACAAACCGTACATAAAAATGAAAACCACAGACTTTGGTTGATAGGTTTCATGAAAGAACAAATCAAAGCGGGAAGACAAATTTATGTGGTTTATCCTCTTATTGAGGAATCTGAAAAAATGGATCTAAATAATTTAATGGAAGGATTCGAGTCTCTTTCCAGAGAATTTCCTAATCCTCATTTTGGTATTAGCATGGTTCACGGCAAAATGAAGCCCGCTGATAAAGAATGGGAAATGCAGCAATTTGTAAAGGGAAATAATCAAATCATGGTAGCTACAACGGTAATTGAAGTGGGGGTAAACGTTCCTAATGCCTCTGTCATGATTATTGAAAATACCGAACGTTTTGGACTTTCCCAGCTTCATCAGTTACGAGGTCGTGTTGGCAGAGGAGCTGATCAATCATTTTGCATTCTTATGTCCTCATTTAAATTATCAGCAGACAGCAGGGAAAGAATTAATACCCTTGTGAGAACAAATAACGGATTTGACATTGCTGAAGCAGACTTAAGATTAAGAGGTCCGGGAAATTTGGACGGCAAACAGCAGAGTGGTACCATTCAATTAAAGTTGGCAGACCTTTCTAAAGATGGAGCCATATTGGATATCGCGCGTGAAGAAGCTCTGGCCATTTTAAACATAGATCCTACGCTCTCGCAAATAGAACATAAAGGCCTTAAATATACTCTTAATCAAACAAAAGAGGCACTAAGAGGTTGGGGGCGAATAAGCTGATATATACAAATCAATGTCTAAAATTATCTCATTTTTCACCTTTACCATGCCCATTAGAACTGTCGGTGGTGTAATTCCGAAATCTGTTAACAACAAACTTTTCTTTGCCGTAAATCGGTAAACATTATTAATTGGTTGTGAAATAGTAACTAGCAAATCTATCTTTCGTTTCATTCCTGCCAATGTCAAATAGGCTTCCGTAGTTAACAGACCTTCCAGTTTCCAGCGCGCATTTATGTTATGTAAAGGTATCAATACCTGGGAAATACTCAGCGTAATCGTTGGATAATGTTCCGCTTTAAGCGTCTGATACATATCCCTATTCATAATCTTGTGCCTACAATCCAAACTTTTGGTTAAAACCGTCAACTCTGCCTTTTTGAAATTTATCTTTTGGGTTTCTGAAGAACTCTCTGCATTAAAGCCAACGACAGCATTGGGCGGTGCGCAATAACATTGAAAAGAATTTACATTGGTTTTTCCTTGTATTTGTAGCATACTTTGTGGATGAACCATTACTTTTATGAATTGTCCAGGGACTAAGTGGCTAAAATAGAGATAAACAAAGATTAGTATTATTATCTTTTTCATATTTTAAAAATAAAAATTCCGCACCGGGTTCTATTTTCGATGCGGAACTGGCTATAGTAATCATGTTAAAAATTAGAAACCTATAACCGCTTCTATCATCACACCTTTGAATTCGCCACCTGAGTAAACATGTGAACTTGGATAATCAATATATTTTTGATTTACCAGTTCTGCTTTTAACATTAGATTTTTGCTTGGCAACCAACCCGCTGAGAAAGAAGTCCTCTTTATACTTATATCCGCCGCAAATCCTTGAAGTCTTCCTCCTGTTGTGTTATAGCGCGCACCAATAAATGCCTGCTCTTTGGGAAGGAATCTGTAAACCCCCTCTACAGCCATTTGACTGAATGTTCTGGTATCGGTTTCTGCATTGGTTTTTCCACTCGCTCTTTCATAGGTTGCAAATACTTCCATTCCCTTATATTTCACAAAAGGAGATACTTGAAAAGTCATTAATTCGTTAGAAAAACCAGGATTTATTCTACCTGAAGTATGCCTGGTAGCAGGTGTTACCGCCTCAGCCAAACCCGTTGCGCCTTTAATAAACTCAGGTTCCATGGCAAAATAATATCTTGATCCTGTTCTATCGCCAGCAAACAAAGTATTTCTTACGGTACCTGAATTCTGATAGAAAGAAGCGGATAAACGGAAACGTAGGTCCGTAAATTGTTTGTCGTAAGCAGCTTTAAAATACAAAGACGGATTCTTTTTTGTGGTCGTTGTAGAATAATCCTTTATGTCGCCACTAATTAAACCTCCGGTCATACCAGCCATTAGCATTACATTATCCATTGGAAAAGCATATATTTCTGTTCCAATTTCTGTGGTAAAGGCATCCATTATATAATTACCAACAAAAGGATTGAACATAGCATTGCCATTATCTGTGCGACGAAATTGCTGATCGCCATAATTAGGCATAAAATGTCCTATTTTAACTCTGAAATTGTTAGTAAACCAGTCAGGAGAGTTAAACATTGGCAACTTATCTATTTGGATGTACCCGCCTTTTACCCAAAATTCATTGTGGTGACGTGAGGACATATAATTCTCTAAAGAAATACGAATCCCATCTTCAATCTGAATATCAAAATTCAAATTGGCCGTTGCCAGGTTAAAACCTACGCCTAATGGATACAAAGCATTGGCGTTAAATGTCTTACCTCCAGACGTAAAATTAGAAGCGTCGGCCTTATTACTGTGGGAAATACCCTGGAACTGTTGGGTAAATCCACCTCCCACTCTTACATGTAATCCATTAAAAGTAGCCGTATTGTTTTTTGAAGGCTCAAATACATTTATTCCTCTCTGATCCCAAAAGCGATAATACTGTAATTCAGTGCTTTGCGCGGAAATAAATCCGAAGAAGAATAAACCTAAAAGGCTTGTAAAAAGGTGTTTAGAATACTTTCTCATCATTGTAAATTTAAAGTTATGATTATCAAGGTGCTGTTCACCATTTAATTTTTTTCTAAAGTGACGTCGAATGAAACCGTTACTTCCTCTCCAACTACCACCGTTCCCATCAAAGCTTTTGGTGGTTCTATATTATAGTTTGGGAGTACAATAGCATGTTTTCCTTTGAAGTGTAATTTGCCGGTGCTATCCATATTACCATCAACTTGCATGGTAATAGCTTTTTTTACGCCAGCGATCTGAAGATTTCCTTTGACTTTTATGGAATATCCACTGGATGTTTTGGTAATGGACTCGGTGGACTGAAAAGTATAAATTACATTGGGATGCTTATCTGACTTTAAGGATTCCCACGTTTTATTATCCATTATCTTTCCCTTTGTACTGATTATACCCTTTACTGGAAAAGTGATTTCCATGGCATTTATAGCTAAAAGCTGGCCTTCCTCAAATTGAAAAACGCCCTGTCCGCTTGCCTGCGTTATCTGGGAAGTCCATTTGTGAAGAGTGGAAGTACCACTGACTGAAATATCCTTTGACTTTAACTTGTAGGTCTGTGCTGTAAGGTTTATAACAGCCAGAAAGAATAGGCCAAATGTTGTGAAATTTTTGAGGTTCATAAGTAATTTTTTACTGTTTGATACCCCAAAGATATTGGATGGTGATGCTGTATTAAGTGAGTTGAATCAGCTTATTAAATGATTATTGTCATACTCACCCCTCCTCATTTAGATAAACGGAAACATAACCCTCAGGTAAAAATTGGTATGTTCCACTATAGGTAATTGTTTGGTTTTCCTTTATCAAACCAGCCTTAAAACTACCCTTTGGATACTGAAAATTAAATGGATGAACACTTATCAGATTTTTAAAATCAATACCACCTAATCCGAAAGCTTTATATACAGCCTCTTTAATTCCCCATAAAATATGGAGCATTTCCAGTTCGTTTTCCGTCGATGCGAAGGATAACTCCGTTGAACTAAATACTCTTTTCGCCACTTTTCGCATTTGTGGCACTATCAATTGAATGTCTATACCTACTTTACTGGTTTTTGAAAGAATGGCTGCCGCATATTGATGCGAATGACTAATGGATAAATGTAAGGTTGGGTCCCAAAGGAAAATAGGTTTCCCGGCAAGATCGGTATGTATCGGCATTCTGTGATCTAGTCCGGTTAAAAGATGTACCAAATGCCTGGCACTCAAATATTCCAATCTCTTTCGACCTTTTAATTTATTAAAATGCAGATTCTCCTCGGGAGATAACTGCCATTGATTAAAAAACCAATCTTCCTCTTCCTTTATCTCCCATATTCCCCAAATATCGATTTTGAGGAGGTTTTCTTTAAAAATCAATGGCATAATCACCTATTTTTAGAACTATTAGGCCAATATTCCTATTAAATTCCTAATATTAAACTTTAAATATAATTTTTTTAAATGCATTTTAAAAGTTATCCTTTCTTTAATGGTCATCAGGGAGCTATTTATACCTTGCACCAAATGGAAAATACAACGTCATTTCTTTCAGGAGGGAGTGACGGCTGGCTTGTAAAATGGTCATTAGACAACCCGGCATTAGGGATTAATCTGGCCACAATACCAGGTCAGATTCTTTCCATCTGTTACATTCCAGGGGTTAATATATGTGTTGTAGGCGATCTGAATGGTGTTGTTTATTGGCTTGACCTGAATAACCCTAAAATAATCCCTAAAGCCTTTGCCCATCATAAAAAAGGTGTTTTTTCAATATTATACATTGGAGACCATCTGTTAACCGCTGGAGGAGATGGGGTTTTTACTAAATGGTCCATCGACCACCAAACTCCTTTAGAGAGTATTCGTATTAGCTTTAAAGCCATTCGCTCTGTTGCCTATAATAAGGAGAAAGATGAATTTGCGTTGGGCTGTTCAGACGGTGCTATTTATTTTTTAGACAGAACGTCTTTTATGGTAACATCGGGTTGGTCAACCTGCCATCTGCCTTCTGTTTTTTCTTTAGTATTCCACCCCGATAATGAACGAATAATAAGTGGAGGGAGAGATGCCCTTCTAAAAGTATGGCATAGAAAAAATGGAGAACTGATTCATGTCGTACCCGCTCACCGATTTACTATTAATCATCTAATACTAAATACCACCGGAAATGTATTGTTTACAGCCTCCCGTGATAAATCGATTCGGGTATGGGATGCCTTGAATTTTAAACTCCTCGTTTCCATAAATGGAACAAAAAATGAGGGGCACCAAAATTCAGTCAACAGGCTAATTTGGTTAGACACTCAGCAATCTCTCATTTCTGCCAGTGATGACAGACAAATTGGTCATTGGAAAATGATTTAATCCTTGATACAAAAATTACCTTATTACAAATGAATCCCGCATTCTACTTTACCTCTTCCTGCCCAACGGCCATCCCTACCCTGTCCCCTGGAGGTACAAGGCATACAACCTATTGATTCAAATCCCATTGCGGTTAAAGGATGTTCAGGAAGTTTATATAAGGATGACCAATATAAATATTCACCTTCCGTAAGATCGATAAAAGGATTAAACTTGAAAAGACCGTTCTGCTCATCGAAAATATTCATATTAGACCTTTGGGGCGTTTGAAATCCCATAATTCCTGATATCCATACTTTGTATTTACTTTTCAATGAAGCTAAAGGTTTGACCTTATTTACCGCACAACATGCATCAGGTTTGGTAAACCACCATTGCTCTTCTTTGGTTAATTCGTTATTACTACTGTCAGGCAATATATTGACTACATTTAATTTATATCTTTCAATTAATTGATCTCTAAAGGCTAACGTTTCATCAAAATGATAAGTAGTATCCAGAAAATGAATGGGCTGAGTTGGACATATTTCAGCAATTAAATGGAGTAGAAGGGCAGAAGAAGCGCCAAATGACGAGGTAACCAAAATTTCCTGAGGTGAAAATATTTCATATAAAGAAACAAGTCTCTCCTCATGGCTTAATGATGGAAAGGTTTTATTCCAGTTCTCCATGCTGTGTCGATAATACTTATAAAATCCCATAGGATTAGTAGATTTTCACAAATGTATGATTTTTTCCTTACATTTAGCATATAATTTTATTAAAATGGTAAATACACAAACATTTTGCTTTTCATTTTTGCTTACTTGCCTATTATCAATAACTTGTGTTATTGGACAAACTGACATTTTAGATTCCGGAGGAAAATTATCTGGTGCTCAGGCAAGCGTCGATGTAAAGTTTTACGATTTAAGCCTGCAGATTAACCCTGACGAAAAACATATTTCGGGAAAATTAATGGTTGATGCTACTATAGTTCAACCATTAAGCGAATTTGTTTTAGATTTAGATAGTCTGTTGAAAGTGGAAATGGTTAGGCAAATAACCTCCTCCAAGACATTTCAAAATGTACCATTCAGCCATATCAATGGAAAAATTGTCATTTCTTTAACACATACTTTTCAACCGGGTGAAAACATAAAATTAGAGGTATGGTATGGAGGAAAACCTCGAATAGCGCCAAATCCTCCCTGGGAAGGCGGCTTCACTTTTGCCAGAACACCGTCGGGTGCCCATTGGATAGCTACCTCTTGTCAAACTAACGGCGCTGATCTTTGGTGGCCGGTAAAAGACCATGTTTCCGATGAACCTGACTCTATGTCAATCAATATAAGGGTTCCAAATCCATTGGTTGTTGCATCCAATGGTAAATTAACCTCCATTGAAAAACATTCAGATTCAACGTCAACCTACCACTGGTTTGTTTCCACTCCTATTAATGTTTACAATGTGGCGCTAAATATTGCACCTTATATGATAGTGGATGGAAAAATGCGAAGTGTCGCCGGTGACGAGTTTCCAGTGGTATTTTACGCCTTACCTGAAGATGTTGAAAAAGCAAAAAAGCTATTCCCCGAAATAATTGCTCATGTTCAATTTTACGAAAAATATCTGGGCCCTTATCCGTTTCGCAGAGATAAATATGGGGTTGCTCAAACGCCTCATTTAGGCATGGAACACCAAACCATCATCGCTTATGGCGCTAAATTTAATAATGGTTCCATGACAGGAGGTAAAGATTGGGGCTTTGACGCCTTACATCATCATGAACTGGGTCACGAATGGTGGGGAAATTTAGTGACCAATGCCGATTGGAAAGATATGTGGATACATGAGGGCTTTTGTTCCTATATGCAAGCGCTCTATCAGGAAGATCGATTAGGAAAAGACGCTTATCTTGAGTATATTCATGGTATGCGTCGATTTACCAACGTTTTACCCATTGCACCAAATGAAGTTAAGACTGCCAAAGAAATTTATAGAGCCCCTATTTACAATAAGGGTGCATGGACATTACATTCGCTAAGATACTTATTGGGAGATAAAACATTTTTTAAAGTGTTGCGCAAAATGGCCTATCCTAATGCTGAAATGGAAGCATCATCCGATGGCTCTGCCTGTCGATTTGTTCAAACCTCAGACTTTATAAAAATATGCGAAGAAGAATCTGGATTAAATTTAACCTGGTTTTTTGATATTTATGTCAGGCAGGCAGCTCTACCCGTATTAGAAAAAACCATTGAAAATAATGTGCTGTTCTTAAAGTGGAAAACACCAGATCAACTGCTATTTCCTATGCCAATAAGTATAAAGACAGGGAAAGAATGGAAGCGCATTGAAATTCCATCGAAAGGAATAAGTATCCCTTTCGATGGAAAAGAGGCACCCATTGTTGATCCTGAGGGATGGGTATTAAAAATGTGATTACTGCATCGATCTTATAACCGCCCCTAAATCTATGCCTACTAAGCGTATGCCAGGTGTTTCAACTTGAAGGGGAACACATCCTACGAGAAGGTAATTTTTTCTCACTTGCCATATTTTCTCTGGGACGATGGCACCAATCCCTGCATTTTTAAGTAAAGGTGTGGCGTCAAACCTATTTAATTTGCCGTTAGCATCTAATACATAGATAGGTACCGCCTCATTTCCTCCTTCATATAAATCTCTTTCAGGTTGGTTACCCGCACCTTTTTGGTTATTCAGTGCATCATTAAACAAGAAGAAAAGATTATCTTTATAAAAAAAGGATTGATATCCATAAGTTAACTTAGGTATATAACTATAGCCCTGCTGCCTTTTAGGAATTCTTTTCATCCAAACAGGTTTGTCAAGATTATCGTGTCGAATAACAAGTATATCGTTATACTCTAAAAGACCATTGATAGGATCAAAAATATTTTGTTCAGCGACCAGCAGTAAATTTCCAACTGAATCTTTTTCAATCTGTTGAAAAAGAAATTGATCAAATCGACGTCTATTGGCATTATCCCTTGGTTCGGGAGAAGAAAATGGATAAGCCGACTGATAGGAAGTTTCACTTAAATAAAAGCGATCTATTTTAGGTTCGGCACCCGGGCTTTGCACCTGATAGGTAATATATCCAGCTGGTAAAACCTTTCCTTTTTCAGTAAAAAATGCAGCGGCGATCAACGCTCCGTTATCTGCCAAATCCCATTTAACGCCGGTTAATTTATCTAATGGGTTATTGAGATAATAAGCAAGAGGCTCTTTTAAATCTTGTTTAAAAGCTAATGCCAGGTACTGAATTTTTCTTTCATCAATCTGCGGGCCCGGTTTACCCAGATAATTTTCTGCCAGCATATACAACTCGCCGTTATTATTTATCTTACAATCATATAAAAAAAGTCCTTCATTCATAATGGGGAGTTGATATTCCCCGGACCATACCGGCGTCATACCCGCGGTGTAAACATTAATTTTTAATCTTGCAGGATCTTTTGGAAGAGTATATGTCCATGCATACAGCGCAAGGTATTTTTTATCGGGTGACAAACTATAGCCAAAGGGTACTCTGTATAATTCTGGCGTATAAGCTTCTGAAATAATATCGGAACCCACCTCAGACAAATCATTGACATCATATTGATATAATAAAAGATGATTTCTTTTTGGTCCCGGATAATACAGAGAGGACAGCACATTAATTTTATTATCCCAACAGAAAATAGCCTCAAATTGAGCCAATAAAGGGCTTCTTTCAAAGGTAATTTCTTTGCTGGCCAGCATTTCCTGCTTAAAATTAAACAGGGATATTTCTGCCTTATCTGGTTTTTCAGGATGATTACTCGAGAAAGTAAAGAAAGAATTATTATCGCCTGACACAACTTCCCTAATTTCCATAGTTTTTGGTCCAGGTGCCGGACGCTGACCTGACAAATCAAAACATAAAAGCAACAGAGATATTGATAATAAAGCCATTCGTAACATAAGCCGTATATTTTTGTGGAAAATGCTTCTTTTTAAGATAAAAACCAACTTATAGGTCAAATCTTTTATTAAAATGATGTAATTTCGGAAATAATTTCACCATTAAAAACACTATTTTTATGCGAACTATAAAAGGACCTGCCGTATTCTTAGCTCAGTTCATGGGCAATGAAGCTCCATTTAATACGTTAGATGGTATTTGTGAATGGGCTGCTGATAAGGGCTACTTAGGCATTCAGATACCTACCTGGGATGGTCGGTTGATAGATTTGGAAAAAGCAGCATCCAGTAAAACCTATTGTGATGACCTAAAAGGAAAAATAGCCGATCATGGTCTGCAAATCACAGAACTTTCTACTCATTTACAAGGTCAACTGGTAGCTTCTCACCCTACTTATGATACCCAATATGATAATTTTGCCCCTGCTGCCGTTCAGGGAAATCCTGTAGCACGCCAGCAATGGGCGGTAGAACAGTTAAAACATGCGGCAAAAGCAAGCCAACATTTAGGCTTAACCTCACATGTTACCTTTAGTGGTGCCTTAGCCTGGCCTTTCCTTTATCCCTGGCCGCAACGTCCCGATGGATTAGTTGAAACTGCCTTTAAAGAGCTTGGACGTCGCTGGAAACCCATCTTAGATGTTTTCGATGAGTGTGGCGTAAATGTCGGCTATGAACTACATCCAGGGGAAGATTTATATGACGGTTCTTCCTTTGAAATGTTCCTTGAACAGGTTGGAGGACACATTAGAGCGGGAATTAACTACGATCCAAGTCATTTTATCCTTCAGTGCCTTGACTATCTACAATTTATTGACTTATACCATGACCGCATTTATGCTTTTCACGTAAAAGACGCAGAATTCAATCCGACAGGAAAACAAGGCGTTTATGGTGGTTACCAATCCTGGGTAAATCGTGCCGGAAGATTCCGTTCCCTGGGAGATGGACAGGTCGATTTTAGTGGTATTTTTAGCCGCTTGAGCCAATATGGCTATGATGGCTGGGCTGTTCTTGAGTGGGAGTGCTGTATAAAATCATCAGAGCAGGGAGCCACCGAAGGCGCTATGTTTATTGAAGATCATATCATACAGGTTACTGAAAGAGCCTTTGACGATTTTGCTGGTGGAGCAAGTGATGAGGCGCTCAATAAAAAATTATTGGGTATCCAATAAGAGTTAATAAAAAAATAACATGATATATTCAATTTCCAAAAGCATCGTTTTGGTGCTTTTGGCTTTTTTCTCATTACAGCAAATGACTGCCCAGACTAATCAAATGATTCGCGGGACAGTTAAAGATAAATGGAGCGGGAAACCTCTGGCAGGAACTTATCTTGTACTTGATAACGGTACAAAAGGAGTAACTACCGATTCAGCCGGACGCTTCAGAATGGGAAATATTCAAGTTGGAAGGCATTACTTATCTTGTTTTCTAACTGGTTATTCCACCTGGGTATCCCCCGATTTATGGATTGAGTCGGGAAAAGAAACCGTCCTGGATATTATTTTGGAAGAATTACATACCGACCTTCCTGAAATAGTGTTGAATGGCGAATCTTTACCGCGACAAAGCCTTGGACAGTTAAATCTGCTTTCCCAGGAAATGACCCTAAGATACCCTGCTACATTTTATGACCCTGCCCGATTAGCCTCAGCTATGCCCGGAGTAACCAATGATAATGACCAGGCGAATGGGTTAATCATTCGAAATTTTTCTCCCAATGGCGTAAATTGGAGATTATGGGGTGCAGAAATAATAAATCCAAATCATACCGCTAATGCAGGAACTTTCTCAGACAGAGTAACAGGTAATGCAGGGGGCGTGAGCATGATTAGTATGCAGTTACTTGACAATACTGCCTTTTATACTGGTCTGCCTCCCATTTCTTATGGAAATGCCGGAAGTGGAACCTTAGATATGAGTTTAAGATCTGGAAATACTGAAAAC